>DATNGJ010000016.1:0-82821 GCA_035605915.1 Usitatibacter sp. | reverse complement strand
GACACCATCGAAGATCGAGAGCAGGTCGCGCTTGAGCCCGGCGTCCAGTGCGTTGCTCGCCTCGACGTCACCGCGCAGCTCGGAGAATGCCGGCGCCGCGCCCGAAGCGCCGAACACCGCTTGGCTGACGCCGCCCATCACGTGCTCGGCGAGCAGGCCGCGCACGAGCGGCAGCGTGAACGCCTGCGACGGGTCGTAGTGCACGACGATCTCCGGCTTCTTCGCATCCGGCCGGAAGAGCGCGCGCGGCGCCGCGCGGCCGAAGCCGGCGGGGATCACGGCGGCGGCGCGCACCTGGCCTTCGCGCACCATGCGCACCGCGTCGACCTCGCTCGCCTCGCGCAGCTCGAACGATGCGTCGGACTTCATCCCGGCGACGATGGCCTTCGAGACCGGGCTCGCGTCGAGATCCACCACCACGACCGGGATGCGCGTGGGCTTGCGTGGCGCGCCGCCCAGCACGGAGCCGAAGAACGCGGCGATGAGGATCGGCGCGGCGAGCGTCACCAGCAGCGCTCGCCGGTTGGAGAAGTAGAGGACGACATCCTTGCGGACGAGGGCGGCGAAGGCTTTCATGGTCAGTCCCTGAGCGCGCGGCCGGTAAGGTGGAGGAAGACGTCCTCGAGCGTGGCGCCGGGCGAGCGCACGGCGAGGCCGCGCGCGGCGAGCTGCGCCAGCAGGGCGTCGTCGATTTCGCCCTCGAGCTCGACCCAGCGCGTGCCCGCGGCGGGCACCATGGCGCGCAGCGCCGCGCGGTCGCCGCTCGCGATCACCCGGCCGTGGTCCATGATCACGATGCGGTCGCAGAGGCGCTCGGCCTCCTCCATGTAGTGCGTGGTGTAGACGAGCGCCTTGCCGGCGGCGCGCAGCGTCTCGAGGTTCCCGAAGATCGCGTTGCGGCTCTGCGGATCGACGCCGACCGTGGGTTCGTCGAGGAGCAGCACGTCGGGATCGTGAACCAGCGCGCACGCGAGGTTCAAGCGGCGCTTCATGCCGCCGCTGAAGCTCGCGGGCTTGTCGCGGGCGCGATCGGCGAGGCCGACGAGCGCGAGCGCCTCGCGCGCGCGTTCGCGCAACGCCTCAGCCGCGACGCCGTAGAGCGCACCGAAGAGCTCCAGGTTCGCCGTCGCGGGAAGGTCCTCGAAGAGCGCGATCTCCTGCGGAACGAGGCCGATGCGTCGCTTCGCCGCGTGCGCATCCGGGCCGACCGCTTCGCCGGCGATCGTCACCTCGCCGCGGTCGGGCGCGAGGAGGCCGCACAGCATCGACACGGTCGTCGACTTGCCCGCGCCGTTGGGGCCGAGGAGCCCGAGGATCTCGCCCGCGTTCGCCTCGAAGGAGACGCCCGCGACGGCGGTCTTGTCGCCATAGGACTTCCACAGATCGGTTGCCGCGAGCATCGTCCTCAGCGCCAGGCGAGCGCCGGATGCGTGACGAAGTGGTAGAGGTTCGCGGGTGCGGTCGGGCCCATGCCTTGGTCGCGGATCGCGAGCTCGGGCGTGTCGACGCTCACGCCCAACGCGAGCGGCACGCCGGTGAGCTTTCCGATGCCGGCCTTGCGAGCGAGGCTCTCGAGGAACAGCATCCCGAACGTCACGGAGAACCGGCCACACCAGGTCACCCGGTACTGGTCGGGGTTCTCCGGATCCACGACCGTCGAATAGAACGCGCGCGCCGATTCCGCCTCGAGGGGACCGGCGAGCGTCTCGCGCACCAATCTTCGGTCGTGCTCGCGCACGCGCTCGAGCGCCTCGACGCCGCCCGCGCCATGGGGCGAGTAGCGGAAGTCGTCGCCGTAGTGCGTGCCGTCGGTGGAGATCACGATCGCGACGTCCTCGCCGAGCTTCCACGCGCGCCGGCGCAGCGAGCCCAGCAGCGCGTCGGCGAGGTGCGCGGCGATCCGCGCGAAGCGGTCGAACGACGCGGCCGGCACGAGGATCGGCACGATCTCGCGGTCGCTCCGCGCGTGCTTCAGGAAGTAGGCGATGCCCTCGATGCTGTGCTCGCTGTCGTGGGCGGCGCCGTCCTTCACCGCCATGTCCGCGGGGAGCGCTTCCACCAGCTCGTCGCGCAGCCCCGACACCGCGATCTCGCCGTCGGGCGAGCGCCACGCGCGATGGTCGTCGAACACCAGCCGGTCGCGCTCGCCGAACTTGCGGTAGCGATGGAAGACGCCGATCACGATCACCGTCTTCGCGGTCACGAGCGGGAAGACGGCGCGATAGACGCGCGCCGCATAGATGTAGTCGTCGTGCGGGCCGAGCACCGCGATCGCGCCCGGTTGCGCGCGCTCGCCGAACGACTCGGGACGCGGCGCGGTGCCGGAAAGCTCCCAGACGCTCGCCATCGCGCCCGGCGTCGTCGCGTAACCCACGGCATCGCGCTGCCCGCGCACGCCGGCCGCGGAGGCGATGCCCATGTGCTTGCGGACCTCCTCGGGCGTGGGACGCGAATCAGCGATGGCGGGCATGGCGGCGCGGCGACTTGCGCGAAGCGCTCATCTTACCTTCGGCCGCGGCATGCCGAGCAGGACGATGGTCGCGATGCCGGCGAGCACGAGCACGCCGCCGCCGAGCTTCCAGGCCGGAAGCGACTCGCCGAGGAAGGCGGCCGACGCGCCCATCCCGAACACCGGAATGAGGAGCGCCCACGGCGAGACCACGGCGGCATCGTAGCGCGCGAGGAGGAAGCTCCATGCCGCGAAGCCGAAGAGCGTGTTGCCGACCACCTGCCAGGCGGCGGCCGCCCACGCCGCGCCACCGGCCGCGCGAAGCGCGCCCCACGCCGCGCTTCCTTCGATCGCGAGCGTGAGCGCGAGGAGCGGCGGCACGGCGAAGATGCTCGCCCACGCGACGAAGGAAAGCATCGAGAACGACCCGCGCGACTGCGCCGCCGCCTTCTTCGCGATCACGTTCGCGACGCCCCAGCAGAGCGCGGCGCAGAGCACGATCGCGATGCCGAGCGGTGTCGAGGAGCCGTCCAGATGCGAGGCGATGAGTGCGAGCCCCGCGACCGCGACCGCCGAGCCCGTGAGGGCCACCGCCGTCACGCGCTCGCCGAAGATCCACGCCGAGAGCCCGATGGTGAAGAACACCTGCGCCTGGATCACGAGCGAGGCCAAGCCCGGCGAGATGTCGGCGCGCAGCGCGAAGTAGAGCAGCCCGAACTGCCCGGCGCCGAGGAAGAGGCCGTAGAGCACGAGCCAGCGCCACGGCGTCGCCGGCCGCGCGAGGAAGAACACGAACGGAAAGGCGGAGAAGAGGAAGCGCAGCAGCGCGAACAGGAACGGCGGGATCGCGCGCAGTCCCCACTTGATCACCACGAAGTTGGTGCCCCAGACCGCCACCACCAGGAGCGCGAGGCCGACGTCGCGCGGCGACATCCGCGCGGGACGCGCGCCGGTCAATCCCTGCCCGTCTGCGAAAGCGCGGCGGCGAGGATCTCGCGCGAGAGCGCCGCGTCGTCCACCGCACGCGCGAGCACCATCGCGCCGACCCAGCTGGAAAGCGTCGCGACCGCCTTCGCGCGGCGAGCGGCGCGCGTGCGGCCGGGCACGTGGGCGGTGAGGAAGTCGAACGCCGAATCGAGCCAGCGCGTGATCGCGCGGCGCACGCCGGGACCGTGGCGCGCGGCATCCGCGCCGAGCGATGCGAGGAGGCAGCCGTTGCCCGGATCGTCGCGATGGCGCTCGGTGAGGTAGCCCTTCGCGAGCGCGTGGAGCGGGCGGCCGCGCGAGCCCTCGACGCGATCGCGCCATCGCTCGGTGGAGCGCTCGAGCACGCGCTCGCAGGCTCTTTGCACCAAATCTTCCTTCGACTCGAAGTGGCCGTAGAAGCCGCCGTGCGTGAGCCCCGCCGCCTTCATCAGCTCCGCGACGCCCACTCCCTCGAAGCCGTGCTCGCGGAAGAGCCGCGCGGCGGTCTCCACGATCCGGTCATGGTTCTCCGCGGCCTGCTCGCGGGTGACCTTCATGATGTCGTCCTCCTCGGTTGACATGTTAAATGACGGTCATCCTATAATTCAACCCTCGATCCGGCGAAAGGGCGCGCATGGGCAGGCGGGCGGCAACGGTCACCTTCGCGGCGGCCGCGATCCTCATGGTGACGATGGGCGCGCGGCAATCGCTGGGGCTCTTCGTCTCGCCGCTCAACACGGCGACGGGGCTCGGCATCACCACCATCAGCTTCGCGTTTGCTGTGGCGCAGCTCATGTGGGGCGTCGCGCAGCCCTTCGCCGGCGGCATCGCCGACCGCCACGGCCCGGGCAAGGTGCTCGCCGGCGGCCTCGTCGTGCTCGCGATCGGCATGGCGCTCGTCCCCTTCATGAAGAGCGGGCTCGGGCTCGTGTTCGCGCTCGGCGTCCTCGCCGCCATCGGCGCGGGCGCGGGGAGCTTCTCCGTGCTGATCGGCGCCGCATCGAAGCACCTGGCGAGCGAGAGCCGCGGCAAGTCCTCGGGCGTGATCAACGCCGGCGCCTCGTTCGGGCAGTTCGTGTTCGCGCCGATCACGCAGGCGCTGATCCAGGGCATCGGCTGGATGGGAGCGATGTGGTCGCTCGCCGGGATCACGCTCGCATCCCTTCCGCTGGTGCGCGTCGTCGATGCGCCCGCCGCGGTGGCGCAGGGAGCCGCGGCGCTCGCGCCCGCGCAACCATGGCGCGCGGTGCAGGACGCGATGAAGGACCGCAGCTACCTGCTGCTCCACGCGGGCTTCTTCACCTGCGGCTTCCACATCGCGTTCCTCGTGACGCACCTGCCCGGCGAGGTGAGCCTTTGCGGGCTGCCGGCATCGGTCGCGAGCGTCTCGCTCGCCCTCATCGGCCTGTCGAACATCGCGGGGAGCCTCCTCGCCGGGGCGGGCACCGCGCGCTATCGCAGCAAGCACATCCTCGCGCTCATGTACGGCTCGCGCGCGGCGCTCATCGGGTGCTACGTCGCGGCGCCGAAGACCGAGTGGACTTTCTACGCCTTTGCGATCGGGCTCGGCCTCACGTGGCTCGCGACCGTGCCGCCGACCGCGACCATCGTGGGCAAGCTCTTCGGCGTGCGCTACCTCGCGACGCTCTTCGGCCTGGCGCTCCTCTCGCACCAGGTGGGCGGGTTCTTCGGCGCGTACCTCGGCGGCCTCGCGCTCGCGAAGACCGGCAACTACCAGTGGATGTGGTACGCGGACATGGCGCTCGCCGCGACGGCCGCGCTGGTGAACCTGCCGATCCGGGAGGCGCGCGTCGCGCCCGCCGCGCAGCCCGCTTCCGCATGAACGCCGAGGACACCGCGATCCGCTGGCTCTCGGAAGAGGAGGCGGTGCGTTCGCGCATCGCACGCGGCACCGGTTTCGCGCGGCCGGAGCAGCTCTCGGGACGCACCGGCCTCGAGATCCTGCGCGCGATGCTCGCCGGCGAGATCCCGCGCCCGCCGATGTCCGAGACGCTCGACTTCGTGCTGATCCGCGCGGAGCCGGGGCTCGCGGTCTTCCAGGGCCGGCCGCAGCTCAAGCACTACAACCCGCTCGGCACCGTGCACGGCGGCTGGTCCGCGACGCTGCTCGATTCGGCGCTCGGCTGCGCGGTGCAGACCTCGCTCGCCGCGGGAAAGGCCTACACCACGATGGAGTTCAAGGTGAACCTGGTGCGCCCGCTCACCGAAGCGGTGCCGCTGGTGCGCGCGGAAGGCAAGCTGCTGCATGCGGGAAGGACCGTCGGCACCGCGGAAGCGCGCCTCGTGAGCCCGGACGGGAAGCTCTACGCGCACGCCACGACCACTTGCCTCATCTTCGACCGGGAGTAAACCGAAAAAGCCTCAACTCCCAAAAGGGGTCGGATCCCGTTTTCCGATCGTTCGCGGGCGCGAACCCATCGCGGAAAAGGGATCCGACCCCTTTTCGGGACCGGATTATGCGCCCTCGCGCCGCATCGGGATGAGCATTCCGACCTGCTTGCGATAGTGCCGGTAGCGATCGCCGAACTGCGCGATGAGGTCGCGCTCCTCGAACCAGATGCCGACCAGGATGTAGCCGGTGCAGGCGATCGAGAAGAGCAGGTGGCCGGCGCTCATCACCGGCGCCGACCAGAACGCGAGCACGAACCCGAGGTAGATGGGGTGCCGCACGTAGCGGTAGAGGAGCGGCGTGCGGAACTGCGGCGCCGGGATCTCCGAGCCGCGCGCGTGCGCCCACACCTGGCGCAGCCCGAAGAGCTCGAAGTGGTTGATGAGGAAGGTCGCGACGAAGAGCACCGCCCAGCCGAGGAAGAACACCACGCGCAGCACGAGGGCCGCGGCCGGATTCGTGACGTCCCACACCACGGGCTGCGCGATCGGCCGCCATTGCCAGAGCAGCAACGCGAGCGCGGCCGTCGCGGCGAGGCAGAACGTGCTGCGCTCCAGGTGCTCCGGCACGATGCGCGTCCACCAGCGCTTGAAGGAGCGGCGCGCCATCACGCTGTGCTGCACGGCGAAGAGCCCGAGCAGGACGAGGTCGATCGCCAACGCCACCGGAAGAGGCGCCGTCGCTCCGGTGTCGATCGACTTCGGCACGCCGAGGTTGCCGACGAAGCCGATCGCGTAGAGGAACGTGCCCACGAAGAACGCGTAGACGACGATGCCGTACAAGAGCGAGAACACCGAACCCATGTCACCTCCTTGTTGCGTCGCGTACCGAAATCCCGCCCCCTGGGCGGGCCCTTGCGCGCCCTATCGGCGCACCCACCAACGGTTGTCGAGCACCTCCGCGATGCGGCGCGCGGCGCGCGCGGCCCCGTCCGTCTCCACCGGCCGGTAGTCCACCGGCGCGTGCATCGCCGCGAGCGCGGCCTGCGCGAGCGAGCGCGCGTCGAGGCCCGAGTAGGCGATGGAGTTGTCGGCGCCGTAGTTCGCGAGGCGCTTCCTCACGTGCACGCACTGCTCGAAGTGGCCGCGCAGCGGGAAGCTCAGGAACGGGCGGCGCGTCGCGACGAGCTCCATGCAGGTGCTGAGCCCGCCCTGCACGAGCGCGAGGTCGCAGCAGGCGAGGTGCTCGAAGAGGTTGTGCACGTAGCTTCGCACCTCGAGGCCCTCCATGCGCGGGAAGGAATCGGGCGCGATGCGCGGGCCCGCGACCAGGATGAGGCGCAGCTGCGGCACCTCGCGCTTCATGTGCGGGAAAGCCTCGGCGATCCGTTCGAGCAGCGCGCGGCCCACGCCGGTGCCCCCCACCGCGGCGATGGCGATCTTCTCGCGCGCTCCGTAGCCGTGGCGCGCGCGCAGCCTGGCCACGTCGGCGAACTCCTTCGGATCGAACGGCAGCGCGTAACCCGCGTAGGAGAAATTGCGGTCGGTCCATTCGCGGATGCGCGGCAGCCCCGGGCCGAACGGATCGTCGGTGACGTCGTCGCGGTTGCCCACGAAGATCGCCGCGTCGCGCACGTAGGGGAAGCGCTCGACGTGCTCGATGTCCTCGGCGTTGCGGTCGGCGCACAGGAACGCCTCGCGCTCGTCGCCGTGCACCGGAAGGCAGCCGACGAAATCGGTGAGGAACGCGAAGGGCTGGCGCTTGAGCTCCGGATTCTCGTGGTAATAGTAGTCGACCTCCCACGACTCGTCGCCGATCACGAGGTCGTAGCGCGCCTCGTCCATAAGGTCGGAGAAGGTCATGAAGTTCGCGACCATGATCTCGTCCATGGTGCGCAACGCGAAGAACGCGTGCAGGTCGTGCTCGCCCGCCACGCGCTCGAAATGCCGGCTCTCGTTCGCGAGCCGGCGCGTGATCGGGTGGACGTGCTCGCCTTCGCGCTCGAGGTAGGCCGCGGCCGGATCCACCGTGAACCAGTCGATCGCGAGGTCCGGCTCGAGCTTGCGCAGCTCGCGCGCGATCGCGACGTCGCGCTGCACGTGGCCGAGGCCGATCGGGCTCGAGATGAAGAGCGCGCGCCGCTTGCGGCTCATGGCACGCGTCCAGCGGGTCGTCCGCGGCGTCCCGGCGACGAAGTCGCGCAGCGCATGGTTGAAGGCGACCGGATCGCGCGCGGCCGTGACGTGGCCGCCGCCTTCGATGGTGAGCATCCGCGAGCCGGGGACGAGCTGGTGGATCGCCTCGCCGCGCGCGTGCGGCACGCGGCGGTCGTCGTCGCCGTGGATCACGAGCGTGGGGCAGGTGATGCGTGGCGCGAGGTCGGTCACATGGTTTCCGGTCCAGCCCTCGCGGGCGCGCGCGAGCACCTCGCCGCTCGTCGCCCACGCATAGCGCACGCCGTCCTCGAACTGCTTGGTGGAATGCGGCTCGGAGAAGATCGTGGAGAAGAAATCGTGCACGTGCGCGGGCCAGTCCTCGCGCATCTGCGCCAGGTCGCGGCGCACGTGCCCGGCCATCTTCTCGCCCGAGATGCGCATGTCGGCGAAGCCGCCCGCGACGATCGCGTGGGTCACGCGCCGGGGCTCCTCGGCGGCGATGCGCAGCGCCGTCATCGCCGTGGCCGAGATGCCGACCACCGCGAAGCGGTCCACGCCCGCCGCCTCGAGCACCGCGAGGAAGTCGCGATAGTAATGCTCGAAGCTGTACGCCCCCTCGTGCAGCGGGCGATCGGAGCGGCCGTTGCCGCGCGCGTCCATGGTGAGCACGCGGAAATGGCGCGACAGGTACGGAACCGTCGCCTTGAGCATCTGGCTGTGCACGATCTGGTAGATCGGCGCGAAGGCGATCCACGGTCCCGCCTCGCCCCATGTCGCGTACCAGAGCCGCACGCCGTCGCGCTCGACGAAGCCCTCGGAGGCGGGCAGCACCGTCTCGAAGATCGGCGAGCCGGGCTCGTGCAGCCGTCCCGGCTCGGGCAGCTCTCCCACGACAGTGTGGAAGCTCGCGGGAAGGACCGGCGTCACGCCGCCCTCCGCTTCTTCGTCGCGGCCTTGCGGCGCGCGCGCGGCCGCTCGCGCTTCGCGGCGAGCGCATCGAGGCGCTCGAGGAGCTTCTGCATCGCGTCGAGCGCGGCGCGATGCGCGACCTGGTCCTCGCGCGCGCCGAGGAGATCGGCGAACTCCATGCCGAGCCAGAATTCCGAGATCCAGCAGGAGATCACTTCCGCGGTGAACCCCGGCGGCAGCTCCACGCCGCACGACGCGAGCGTCGCGAGCGCGTCCTTCACGCCTACGTGGACGACCTTCTTCCAGGCGAGGATGCGCGGCATGACCTTCTCGCGCAGCCCGGGATTGGAGAGGCTCGCCGCCCAGAGCTCCGCCTGCACGCGCACGAAGCCCGAGGCGAGGTCCGCGCGATAGAAGCGGCGCGCCTCGGCCCACTTCGCCGCGAAATCGCCGGGCGCGCGGTACATGCGCTTCTGGCGCTGCAGGAGCTGGCGGTTCGCCTCGTCCAGCACGGCGATCACGAGCTGCTCCTTGCTGCGGAAGTGGTAGTTGATGAGCGCGTGGTTCACGCCCGCGTCCCTGGCGATCTCGCGCAGGCTCAACGCCGCGTATCCCTCGGCGGCGAGGCGCCGGAACGCCGCCTCGAGGATCTTCCCCTTGGTGTCGCCCAGCTCGCCGTCGGCCATGAGGCGCAGGCGCGCGGGATCGGAAGGGCCGCGGTCGTCGAACGAAGGCATTTGAACAGGTGGTTTAACCAGTCGTTCAAATCATGGCGGCATGCGCCGCGCTTGTCAACCCAGCGGCCCCTGCAGGCGGTCCCGGGGAGAGGGAGACCCGTTCGGCGCATGCGGCCGCCGAACACGCAGCGGCGGCGGCACTCCAACGTTGGGCCGGACGTCGGCCCCACATGATCCACAAGGAGAATTCCAATGCTCGAACGCAAGGCCATTCCCGCCCTCGCCGCGGGCGCGCTGCTCGCCCTCGCGGCGGCCGGCTGCGCCTCGCAGGACACCGGCACCGGCCGCCGCTTCACCGGCTACGACGAGTCCACGCCCACGCACGGCTACGGCTCGACCACCCAGGCCGCGCAGGGCAACCGCGGCAACCTCATGGCGACGATCGACGACCAGACCACGCGCGACATCGAGAACGCGCTGCGCTCCACCAACGGCCTGGACTCGCGCGACATCGTCGTGCGCACGCTCGACGGCCACGTCGCGCTGAGCGGCACGGTGAGGAGCGACGCGGAACGGCAGCGCGCGCTCGACGTCGCCCGCGGCACCGACGTCGAGCACGTGGTGGACGTGGAGGATCGCCTCTCGGTCGCGGGGTAGACGAATCCCCTCGAGCGGTTTAATTTCCTCCAGCCCGGGCGAAGACCGGGCGACCGCGACCAAGGAGGAAAAAAATGCGTTCGAGGGGGATTTGCGCGGCTCTCGTCGCGCTCGCGCTGGGCGGGTGCGCCGCCCCGGCGGTGAACCAGGACGACTCGCGCCCGCTGAATGTCGTTTCGGACGCGACCGCGCCCGGCTTCGGCTGGCCGGAATCGGTCGGCTGCGATACGGCGCACGACGTGCTCTACGTGAGCCAGTTCGGCGGCGAGAAGCCCAACCCGCCGGCGAAGGACGGCCTCGGCTACATCAGCCAGGTCGGTCTCGACGGCCACGTGATCGAGAAGCGCTACTTCGACGTCACGATGAACAAGCCGAAGGGCATCTGGATCGCCGGCACGCGCCTGTGGGTGACCGACATCGATTCGCTGTGGATCTTCGACACCGCGACGCGCAAGGGGCGGCGCCTGGCGATTCCCGGCCTCCAGTTCGCGAACGACGTGACGATCTGGAACGGCGCCGTGTACGTGAGCGACAACCGCAGCGACCAGCTGTTCCGGATCGAGCCGGCGGACTTCCTCGATCCCTCCGTGCAGCCGAGGACCGAAGCGGTCTGGTCGAAGAAGGACGTCTTTCCGAACGGGCTGTGGCCCGCGAAGGATGGGAGCCTCCTCATGGTCGGCTTCGAGTCGGCGCAGAAGCACCAGGGCATCTACTCGATGTCCGCCGATGGGGCGATTCGCAGCCTCTCCGTTCCCATCGGCCGCCTCGACGGCCTGCAGCAACTCGACGACGGCACGCTCCTCGTCACTGACTGGGACAGCGGCGAGGTGTTCCGCTACGGGCCGAAGCGCGAGGTGCAGGTGCTCGGGAAGGGCTTCAAGGGACCGGCGGACCTTTGCATGATGCACGACACGATCTACGTGCCGGACCTGGTGAAGGGAGAGGTGAGGATGATCAGGATCGCGAAGTGATCCTCTCCAGGTCCTCGCGCGGCCATTGCGCGAGGCGCGCACCCGCCTCGTAGGTGCCCTGGAGGAATTCGTGCAGGGCCGCTTCCGGATCCGGGGCGGCCCTCACCGCTTCGTAGGGCAGCAGGAATTCACGCAGGCCCGCGTCGTAGCGCGCTTCCTTCGGATGCACGCGCGCCGCCGCGAAGCCCGCCGGCTCGGGTGCGGCGTACGCATAGAACATCGCTTCCTCGACGCCACCTCCGCCCGGCCAGAAGCCGTGGCTGATCGCTTCGTGCGAATACGCTTCGCGCGTCACCGCGTCCGCGCCCGGACGCTCGGCCGCCCGTCGCCCCGAGAAGCGCGTGAGCGCGAGGTCGAACGTGCCCCAGAAGAAATGCAGCGGGCTCGCCTTGCCGACGAACTCGCAGCGGAAGCGCTCGAACACCGGCCGCATGGATTGCAGCGCGCGCCAGAACGCGGAGGCGCGCTCGCGATCGTACGAATGGTGGCGCGCATCCGCCTCGAAGCGGATCGGCTCGGGCACCTCGACCGGCATCGTCCAGATGCGGATCGGGCAGCCGAGGCGCTCGAGCGCCGCCATCACCTTCGCATGGAACTGCGCGACCGTCATCGGCTCGAGCCGCACGATCTCCTCCCGACCGTCCGATGCGTTGAGCTCGAGCTGGTGCGAGACGAAGTCGAAATGCGCGACCAGGTCGCGCCCGCCGCAGCGCATCGGCTGCGTGGCGAGTCCGCGCGCGGTGTAATGGAACGCGACGTTCCACCAGTGGTTGGCGAGCGGCGTGGTGGAAAGCGTGAGCTTCCCCACGACCTGCGTCCACATGTGCAGCGTCGCGCAGGTATCCCGCCATGCCGCGAGCGGGAGGGCGGGCCAGGAGCCGTCGTCGCCTCGGTTCACGCCGCCACGATACTCCGTCGCCCTCAGCGCGTGAGCCAGCCGCGCGCGCGCACCGTGACGACCGCGTAGGGGAAGATCCAGCTCAGCGCGAAGAACGAGAAGTAGCCGTAGAGGATCCCGTAGAGGAAATCCCAGGAGCGCTCGCTCTTCAGGTAATAGAGCATGTAGAAGGTGGAGACCATGCCGATCGCGACCAGCATGCGCACGAGGGTCGCCGGGTCGTGCAGCGCCTGGGAAAGCCAGAAGGCGATCGAGGCGTACGCCACGGGATAGCGCAGGTTGGTGATGCTCGTGTCGATGAGCGCCATGAAGCCCAGCCCCGCCGGCCGCTTCCACACGATGCGCGCGAAGCGCAGCTCCTCGCGCACGTAGCTGCGGTTCCAGCGCAGGTACATCTTGCAGAGCTTGGAGTACGTCTCCGGCACCACGGTGTGGACCACCGCCGTGCGCTGGTACACCGCGTCGTAGCCGCGCTCGAAGAAGAGGTTGGTGAGCGCGCGATCCTCGCCGTACGTGCATGGCACCCCGAGGAAGCGTTGACGCTCCCAGCGCTCCAGCACCTGGCGGAACACCGCGGTGCGATAGGCGCTCAAGGCACCGGGGCAGCAGTACACCGTGCGGAAGGTGGATTGGGCGCTCCTCAGGAAATCGAAGGACAGGATGAAGCGCACGTGCAGCATGCGGGCGAGCACGTTTCCCGCGCGGTTGTAGACGGCGACCTTTCCCGCGACCGCGCCGATGCGCGGGTCGAGGAAAGGGCCGGCGATCGCGAGCAGGCTCTGCGGCTCGATGACGCTGTCCGAATCGATGGTGACCAGCACCTCGCCGCGCGCCGCGCGGCAGCCGGCCGCGAGCGCCGTGCGCTTGCCGCCGTTGCGCGGCATGCGCACCGCCGTCACCAGCCCCGGATGGCGCGCGGCGGCCCGCTCGATGTATTTCCAGGTGTCGTCGGTGCTGCCGTCGTCGATCGCGACGATCTCGAGTCGCTCGCGCGGATAGCGCGCGGCGGCGACGGACTCGATCGACTTCTCGACCATGCGCCCCTCGTTGTACGCGGGGATCACCACGGTGAGGCTGGGGGCGTCCGCCTCCTCGGCCGCGGCCCACGGGCGGTAGCGCATCCACATCACCGTGCGCACGACGAGGAGCAGCGTGCCCATCGCGATCCAGGCGATGGTGGGCCGCACCAGCACGGTGCCCCAGCGGCCGCCGCGCATCGCACTGGTGAGCGGATCCATGAGCGGCGTGGCGACGGAAAGCCACAGGAGGAGCAGCAATCCGCCGGTGATGAGCACGAGGATGAGCGCATCCCACAGGTCATGGAATGGCGCGCGCAAGGAACGCAGGGAGTCGGAAGCGGAGGCCATCGGGGGCGAATGGGCTCGTGGGGATTGGATGATACGCGAGGCGCCAGCATGTATCGCGCCATGAATACATTTGATAACAAAAAAACGCATGGCGAAGCCGGCCGCCGGCGGCATATAGTTCCGGTTCCTTCCTCCGAACGCCCCCACGGAGGCTCGCGATGACCGTCGACACGCCCGCCCCCGGGCTCGACGCGGCCGTTCCCGCCCCGGCTCCAGCCGCCGCGGAGCCGTTCTCCATCGGCGTGGTCGGCCTCGGCTACGTCGGGCTGCAGCTCGCGGTGCAGTTCGGAAGCCGCTACCCCACGCTCGGCGTCGACCTCTCCGAGGAGAAGATCGCCGCCTACCGGCGCCACCACGACCCGTCCGGAGAGCTGGACGAAGCCGAGCTGCGCGCCGCGCACCGCCTGCAGCTCGCGACGGATGCGAGCGTGCTCGCCGCCGCCGACGTGGTCATCGTGGCGGTGCCCACACCCGTGGACGACGCGCACCTTCCCGACTTCGAGCCCCTGCTCTGCGCGTGCCGCACCGTGGGGGCGCACATGAAGCACGGCGCGATCGTGGTCTTCGAATCGACCGTCTATCCGGGCGCCACGGAAGCGGTGTGCATCCCCGCGCTCGAGCGCGCATCGGGCCGCAAGTGGAAGCGCGATTTCTTCGTCGGGTACTCGCCCGAACGCATCAATCCGGGCGACCGCGAGCACGGCCTCGCGCGCGTGACGAAGATCGTCGCGGGCGATACGCCGGAGACGCTCGCCACGCTCGCGGCGCTCTATTCGAGCGTGGTGCCGGCGGGCGTGCACGTTGCGCCGAGCATCCGCGTCGCCGAGGCCGCGAAGGTGATCGAGAACACGCAGCGCGACCTCAACATCGCGCTCATGAACGAGCTCGCGCTGATCTTCCACCGCATGGGCATCGACACGGCGCAGGTGCTCGCCGCCGCCCGCACCAAGTGGAACTTCCTCGATTTCCGCCCCGGCCTGGTCGGCGGCCACTGCATCGGCGTGGACCCCTACTACCTCACCTACGCGGCGGAAAAGGTCGGCCACCATCCGGAGGTGATCCTCTCCGGGCGGCGCATCAACGACGGAATGGGCAAGTACGTCGCGGAGCAGGCCGTGAAGGCCATGATCGCCACGGGCGGCGCCATGCGCGGCGCGCGGGCCGCGGTGCTCGGGCTCACCTTCAAGGAGAACTGCGCGGACATCCGCAACAGCAAGGTGATCGACGTCGTGCGCGAGCTCGAGAGCTACGGCATCGAGGTGCTGGTGCACGATCCGCGCGCGAGCCCGCACGATGCCCTGCGCGAATACGGCATCGCGTTGCGCGCCTGGGACGAGATTCCCGCCGCCGACGTGCTGGTGCTCGCCGTCGCGCACCGCGAGCTCGCCTCGATGCCGCTCGAGGCGCTCCTCGCGAAGGCGAAGCCGGGCGCGTGCATCGTCGACGTGAAATCCGTGCTCGACCCGTTGCAGGTCGAGAGGCGCGGCTATCGTCTCTGGCGCCTTTGAGGCACGTCGCCGAATGGCGACGCTTCCGGGTTCCCGCGCACGCGTGATTCGGCCGGCTCATGGCGCTCCCGAACTCGCACCGCCGCGGCGCTTCCTAATGGCATGGCATCCACCCATCCCAAAGGAGGCAAACCATGAAGGCCCGACTCCACATCGCGATCCCGCTGCTCCTCGCGACCACCGCCGCGCTCGCCGCGACCGGCTACACCCTGCAGTCGAGCGAGACGCATCCGTACGCCGCACCGGCCGCGAGCGACAACTGGGTCGCGCCGGCGCCGAACGAGCAACCGGCCGCCTCCACCAACGCGACGCAAAGCATCGCCGCTCCGGCCGTCGCTCCGGCTCCCGTGGCCGCTCCCGCGCCCGCGCCGTACGAAGAGCCGCGCGTCGAGATCAACGCGCCGCGCCTGAGCGAGGACGAGCTGCTGAGGAACGCCGTGATGGATCGCCTCGCGAACGACCGCGCCCTCGCCGGCAAGGTGGGCGTCGAAGCGTATCGCCACACGGTGTCGCTCACCGGCCGCGTCACGACCACCGGGCAGATCGAGCGTGCGTCCACGCTCGCGCGGAGCGTCGACGGCGTGTGGCGCGTCGACAACTACCTGCTCGCGCGCGTCGGCATGAGCTGAGCACGGCGAGCGGCGCGGGGCGCGCGGGTATGATCGAGCGATGCGCGCCCTCGCCGCCAGCGCTTCGATCGCCGCCGCCCTCGCCTGCACGCCCGCGCACTCCCAGCTCCTGTGGGACGTGCGCGACGGCAACCACCCGGTGCTCGGCGCGGTTCGCTTCGCGCACCTGAAGCTCCCGATCGCCACCACCATCGGGACGCATCGCGTCTATTCGAACGCTTACATCTCGTGCGAGCCGCAAGCGCGCACGATGGCGGTCGAGCTCACCAACCAGGTCGCGCCCGACGATCCCGCGGGCCTCAAGGCGGCGTCGATGCCCCGGCTCGTGTGCGAGCGGCCGAGGGGCGCGGGCAGCGAGCAGGCGGCGATCGGTACGCACTGGGAATTCAACGGCATCGGGGACGCGCTCACGCGGGGCCTCGCGCCGCGAGCGCTGCGCGCATGCGCGTCGATCGGCATCGCGGAGGAAGTCGTGCTGCCGCAAGGCTGGGGCCGGCGCACGACGCCGATCCTGTTCGAGATCATGCCGGGCGCGAAGGAGCTGCAGCCCGTGTTCGCGGCGTGCGGAGAGACGGCGCTGCTCGCGACCGCGAAGGCCGCGCCGGACCGCCGTCCCGGTCCTCTCGCGAGCGCGAAGGACGGCTGGAAAACAATCCGCGTGGTGGCGCATGGAAAGACGAACGTGCGCGCGCGCCCCACCCTGCATGCGCAAGTCGTCGCGCACATCGATCCCGGCGACCTCGTCTTCGCGCAACCGACGGGCGGCGAATGGTGGCGCGTGAAGTCACGCCGCGGGACGTTCGAGGGCTACGTGCGCGAGGATCGGCTGGTCCTCAAGTAGCCGCCGGGTCGATCCGGGAGGGCAGCCGCGTGGCTCAGCCGTGCGCGAGGCAGCGCTTCTGTCGTGGCGGCCTTGATGCCTTCGCGAAGGCGCGCCGCATGGAAACGGTCGAACCGAACGATTTTCCCCGCGCGCTCGTCGATGCCCTGGTACCGCCCCGGCCGATTCATGGACTTTGTCCAACAAATTTCATGGACGAAGTCCAACAACGCAGCGAAGGGTCGCGCGTGGACAGGGGGCACCGCCGGGGCGGGCCACCGAAGGAGCGGGGCGCACATGGACAGGCTCACCGGAGCAGCCTGTCCGGCGCGTACACTTGTTCCTCGGGCGCCTGGCCCGCATATGAAGCCTCTCGAGCGTCGTCCCATGCTGCCCGCCGACTTCCATCCTGTCCTCCGCCGCTGGTGGGAGGGCCGCTTCGGCGAGCCCACCGCGGCGCAAGCCGAAGGCTGGCAGGCCATCCGGCGAGGCGAGCACACGTTGATCGCGGCGCCGACCGGTTCCGGGAAGACGCTCGCCGCCTTCCTCACCGCGATCGACCAGTTGTTCCGCGAGGCGAACGACAACGGCGGCTTGCCCGACGAGGTGCGCGTCGTCTACGTCTCGCCGCTCAAGGCGCTTTCCGCCGACATCCACAAGAACCTCGCCGAGCCGCGGCGCGAGATCCGCGCGCTCGCCGAGTCGATGGGCCACCACGGCGCGCGCATCACCGCGGCGGTGCGCAGCGGCGATACGCCGCAGAACGAGCGTGCCGCGATGCTGCGCACGCCGCCGCACATCCTGGTGACGACGCCGGAGTCGCTCTACCTTCTCCTCACCGCGGAGCGCTCGCGCAACATGCTGCGCACCGCTCGCGTGGTGATCATGGACGAGATCCACGCCGTGCTGCAGTCGCGCCGCGGGGCGCACCTCGCGCTCACCCTGGAGCGCCTCGACCACGCCTGCGGCAGGAAGCTCCAGCGCATCGGGCTCTCGGCGACGCAGAAGCCGATCGACGAGGTGGCGCGCTTCCTCACGCGGGAGCCGTGCGCCATCGTCGATCGCGGCCACAAGCGCGCCATGGACCTCGCCGTCGAAGTGCCCGGCTCGCCGCTCGAGGCGGTGATGTCGCACGAGGTATGGAAGGAGGTCTACGATCGCCTGGTGCAGCTGGTCGAGTCGCATCGCACGACGCTCATCACCGTGAACACGCGGCGCCTCGCCGAGCGCATGGCGCACCAGCTCTCCGAACGGCTGGGAGCGCAGAGCGTCGCGGCACACCACGGCAGCCTCTCCAAGGAGACCCGCCTCGACGCCGAGCATCGGCTCCGCGAAGGCAAGCTCCGGGTGCTGGTCGCGACCGCCTCGCTGGAGCTCGGCATCGACATCGGCCACGTCGACCTGGTGTGCCAGATCTCCTCGCCGCACCGCATCGCGACCTTCCTGCAGCGCGTGGGCCGCTCGGGCCACTCGATCCACGGCATTCCCAAGGGCCGCATCTTCCCGCTCACCCGCGACGATCTGGTCGAATGTGCGGCGATGCTGCGTGCCGTCGCCGACGGCGAGCTCGACCGCATCGAGGTCCCCGATGCGCCGCTCGACGTGCTCGCGCAGCAAGTGGTGGCGGAGGTCTCCGCCGAGGAGGAATGGGGCGAAGAGGAGCTCTTCGAGCTGGTGCGCCGCGCATACCCCTATCGCGATCTCGAGCGCGCCAGATATCGCGAGGTGGTCGAAATGCTCGCGCGCGGCTTCGCGACGCGCCGCGGCCGGCGCGCCGCGCTGCTCCACTACGACAGCCTCGACCGCAAGCTGCGCGCCCGCAAGGGCGCGCGCATGAACGCCATCGTGAACGGCGGCGCGATCCCCGAGGTGTTCGACTACAAGGTGCTGCTCGAGCCCGAGGGTCATGTGGTGGGCAGCGTGAACGAGGATTTCGCCGTCGAATCGCTGCCGGGCGACGTGTTCCAGCTCGGCAACGCCTCGTGGAAGATCGTGAAGATCGGCAATGGCGTCGTGCGCGTGGCCGATGCCAAGGGGCAGCCGCCGTCGATGCCGTTCTGGCTCGGGGAAGCGCCGGCACGCTCCACCGAGATGAGCGATGCCGTGACGCGCCTTCGCGCCGCCGTGGACGCGGCGGCAAACCCGCTCGAGCTCCTCGAGCGCGATTACCTCCTGTCCCGCTCGGCCGCCGCGCAGATCGCCGCGTACTTCGACCAGGCGAAGCGGGCGCTCGGCGTCGTCCCGACCCAGGAGGTCATCGCCCTCGAGCGCTTCTTCGACGAGTCGGGCGGCATGCAGCTCGTGCTGCACGCGCCCTTCGGCAGCCGCATCCTGCGCGCGTGGGGGCTCGCGCTGCGCAAGAAGTTCTGCCAGGGCTTCAACTTCGAGCTGCAGGCCGCCGCGACCGAGGAAGGCCTCATCCTCTCGCTCTCGGAGGTGCACTCGTTCCCGCTCGAGGAGGTGTTCCGCTACCTCCACCCGAACAGCGTGCGCGAGACGCTCACGCAGGCGATCCTGCAGTCGCCCATCTTCGAGACGCGCTGGCGCTGGAGCTCCACGCTCGCCCTCGCCGTGCCGCGCAACCGCGGCGGCGCGCGCGTGCCCAACCAGCTGCAGCGCATGTACAGCGAGGACGTGCTGCAGGCGGTCTTCCCCGACGCGGTCGCCTGCCAGGACAACCTGCCGGGCGCACGCGAGGTGCCCGACCATCCGCTGGTGAGCCAGGCGCTGCACGACGCGCTCGAGGAAGCGGTCGACGCGAGCGGGCTCGAGCGCGTGCTCGAGCGGCTCTACGCCGGCGAGATCCGCACCGTCGCGCGCGACCTGCCCGAGCCCTCGGTCCTTTCCCACGAGCTGCTCAATTCCGCGGTCTACACGTTCCTCGACGATGCGCCGCTCGAGGAGCGCCGCACGCGCGCGGTCTACACGCGGCGCGTGAGCGAGGTGCGCAGCGCGGAAGACCTCGGCGCGCTCGACCCGGCCGCGATCGAGCGTGTGCGCGAGGAGGCGTGGCCCATCGCGGCGACGCCCGACGAGATGTACGACGCGCTCATGGTCGCCGGTTACGTCCGCGAATCCGAGCTCGCGCAAGGCTGGAAGGCCCTCCTCGAAGAGCTCGGGCCGCGTGCCGTGAAGAAAGGCGACGCCTGGCTCGCGCACGAGCGCGTGAACGACCAACCGGTCGAGCTGGTCGCGAGCCGGCTGGAAGTGCTGGGACCGGTGACGGTTTCGTCATTCCGATCCGCGACCGAGGCCTTCGAGGGCAGGGTCGCGCGGGAATCGGCCGTGGGCCTGGACACGATGCTGCTCGCGCTCGAATCGCAGGGCCGCATCCTGCGCGGGCGTTTCACGCCCGGCCTTCCCGAAATCGAATGGTGCGACCGCCGGCTCCTCGCGCGCATCCACCGCTACACGATCTCGCGGCTGCGCGCCGAGATCGAGCCGGTCGCCGCGGGCGACTTCCTGCGCTTCCTCGCGCACTGGCAGCACGTCGCCGGCGAGGACCAGGTGCGCGGCAGCGAGGGTCTGCTTGCGGTGGTGGAACAGCTCGAAGGCTTCGAGCTTCCGGCGGTCGCGTGGGAGCACGACGTCCTTCCCGCGCGCGTCGCCGACTACGGCGCGGAGCAGCTCGACCAGCTTTGCTACAGCGGCCGCGTCGCATGGGGCCGCCTGAGCGGCGGCGGCAAGGCACCGCTCAAGACCTCGCCGATCGCCCTCGTGCTGCGCGCGAATGGCTCCGGCTCCCTCGGGAGAGCCCCGGCACGAGCGTCCGATGAACCCGCGCTCACCTCCGAAGCCGCCGCCGTGCAGGACGTGCTCGCGAAGCGCGGCGCCTCGTTCTTCCACGAGATCGTCTCCGCCTCGGGGCTCCTTCCTGCGCTGGTGGAGCGCGCGCTCGCCGAGCTCGCCGGAGCGGGCCTCGCCACCGCCGACGGCTTCGCCGGCCTGCGCGCGCTCCTCGCGCGCCAGGACAAGCGCCGCACCCTCGTGCAAGCCGCGGGCCGCTGGTCGCTGCTCATCCCTCCGCCAGCCAGCGTCATTCCCGCGGAGGCGGGAATCCCGGCCAGCGTCATTCCCGCGGAGGCGGGAATCCCGGCCGAATCCATCGCCCTCGTCCTCCTCAAGCGCTACGGCGTCGTCTTCCGCTCGCTCCTGCAACGCGAATCCAACCTGCCGCCGTGGCGCGACCTCGTGCGCGCCTACCGCACGCTCGAAGCGCGCGGCGCGATCCGCGGCGGCCGCTTCGTCGCGGGCTTCGGCGGCGAGCAGTTCGCCGCGGCCGATGCGGTGGGCCGGTTGCGTGCGGTGCGCAGGATGGAGAAGATCGGCGAGCACGTCGTGATCGGGGCGGCCGATCCCTTGAATCTCGTCGGCATCCTCACGCCCGGGTCGCGCGTCCCGGCGCTGCACACCCATCGGCTGCTGCTCGAGGATGGGCTGCCGATCGCCGCGCTGGAAGGCGGCGAAGTGCGCCGGCTCGCCGCGACGCAGCTCTCCGACGAGGAACTGCGCACGCTCCTCGCGCGGCGCCGGCTGCGCCAGGGCCTGCAGCCGCACCTGCGCATGGCGACGGCGCGGGAAGCGAAGGCGCTCGCGAGCCGCGTCGTGCACTGATCCGGCGAGTGGTGTATATCTCCCCCGAGGGAGGGCCGCAGCATGGGGGAGAGGTTCGACCTGCTGGTGAACGAGGCCGAGCCGCGCGAGTACGGCGACGGCGAGGTGATCTTCCGCGCGTGGGACATGGGCGCCGAGATGTACGTGGTGCTCGAAGGCCAGGTCGAGCTCACGATCGACTCGAGGGTGCTGGAGACGCTCGGGCCCGGCGAGCCTTTCGGCGAGATGGCGCTCATCGACCAGGCGCCGCGCACCGCGAGCGCGACGGCCAAGGGGCCGTGCAAGCTCGCGGTGATTCCGGAGCGGCGCTTCCTCTTCCTCGTGCAGCAGCGGCCGGAGTTCGCGCTGCACATCATGAAGGTGATGGCCGACCGGCTGCGGTCGATGAACCGGCGCGTGTAGCCTTCGAATCTCGTCAGTCGCGCCCTCCTCGCCCGCGCCCGTGGCGAGCGGGCTGGTGCTCTCCGAATTCGCCTCGGCACGCGTCGACTGAGACTTCGTGGGTTCGATGACAGGTTCGGGAGGGGCGCCACCGGGTAGAATTGCGTGTCGGCCGCCTCTCGCGGCGACGCCCGATTTCCTCCTTCGCCCGCAAGATGACCACCTTCGAATCCCCGAGACCGCAGCGCGGCGGTGCCGCCACCGTTTTCCTCGTCGTCCTCGTGATCCTGATTGCCGCCGGCCTCGCCGCCGCGATCTGGTTCAAGCCGCGCTTCGAGTCGGACCCGCCGCGGATCGCGCTCTCCACGCAGTCCGAGGTGCTCGGCGAGGCCCCGCTCGAGATCGACGTGAGCGACGCGGGAACGGGCCTGCGCTCGGTGACGGCGACCCTCTCGCAAGGCGGCCGCGAGCAGACACTCGCTTCGGAGCAGTACGCGAATCCCGTCGCCGACAAGAAGATCACGGTCGCGCTCGCGAAGGTGCCCGGCATCCAGGAAGGGCCGGCGGTGCTGCGCGTGAGCGCGCGCGACGCCTCGCTCTGGCACTGGTTCAAGGGCAACGACGCCGCGCTCGAGAAGAAGATCGCGATCGACGTGACGCCGCCCACCCTCGAGCTGGTCGCGGACGACCGCTACATCAATTTCGGCGGCGTGGGCGCGATCGTGTACAAGGCGTCGGCGGACACGGTGAGGACCGGCATCCAGGTCGGCAGCCACTGGTTCCCGGGCTTGCGCGGCGTGGTGCAGGGCCACCCGGACGAGTACTTCGCGCTCTTCGCGCACGCCTACGACGTGCAGCCCACCGAGCGCGCGACGATCGTCGCGACCGACCAGGCCGGCAATACGCAGCAGATGCGCCTGCCCTACGAGCTCAAGAACGTGCGGTACAAGAAGAGCACGATCGAGGTTTCCGACCGCTTCTTCCAGGAGAAGGTGGTGCCGCTCCTCACCGACCTCTCGAAGCGCAACGGCTCGGTGAAGGAGATCTTCGTCGCGGTCGACCACGACGTGCGCAAGCAGAACGAGGACAAGATCGCCGAGGTCACCTCGAAAGCGACGCCGAAGATCCTCTGGGACGGCGCGTTCCACCAGCTCAGCAACTCCAAGGTGGAGGCGAACTTCGCCGACCAGCGCACGTACACGTACAAGGGCGAGCCGATCGACACCGCCTTCCACCTCGGCTACGACCTCTCGGTCACCAAGCACTATCCGATCGAGGCGGCCAACAGCGGCGTGGTCGCCTTCACCGGCTTCCTCGGCCTCTACGGCAACGCCATCATCATCGACCACGGCCTCGGGCTCTACACGCTCTACGGCCACTGCAGCCAGGTCGACGTGAAGCCCGGCGAGCGCATCGAGAAGAACCAGGTCATCGGCAAGACCGGCGAGACCGGCTTCGCGGGCGGCGACCACCTGCACTTCGGCGTCTACCTCGACGGCGTCGCGGTGCTTCCGGTCGAGTGGTGGGACCCGAAGTGGATCGCCGACAACATCACGCCCAAGCTGCAGGGCCGCGAAGGCGAGGAGACCGCCGCGGCGCAGCCGCGCGCGCGCAAGGTCTCGCGCAAGCACCGGCACTGACTTTTCCCAATCGGCGCCTCACGCGAACACCAGGATCATCAGGGCGACGATCGCGATCGCCATGCCGAGCAGCGGCCCGCCGACGCCATCATTCGACGACTTTCCGCTCACGATCGTTCCCTCCATCCGCCGCCCAACGCGCGTACCAATCCGATGGTCGCCTGGTACTGCGCGTTCCGCACCTCGACCGCCGCGCGCCGGTCGGCGAGCTCGCTCCTCTGCGCGTCCAGGAGCTCGAGCTGGCTCACGAGGCCCTCGCGCCAGCGCCGCTCCGAGAGCGCGGTCGCGCGCGCGGCCGCGTCCACCGCGCGCTGCTCCGCCTCGCCCTGGCGCTCGAGGAGCCGCAGCGCGGCGAGCTGGTCCTCGACGTCGCGCAAGGCGACCAGCACCTGCTCGCGGTACTGCGCGATCGACGCATCCATCGCGCCGCTCGCGAAGCGCACGCCCGCCTCGCGCCGCCCGCCGTCGAAGATCGGCAGCGAGGCGAGCGCGCCCAGGCTCCATGCGCGCGCCGAGTACTTGAGCAGATCGGAGAGCTGCGGCGAGGCGACGCCGCCGGCGGCGGTCAGCACGATGTCGGGAAACCACGCGGCCTTCGCGACGCCGACCCGCTGCTGCGCGGCGAGCATCGTCGCCTGTGCCGCGGCGACGTCCGGGCGCCGCGCGAGCACCTCGGCCGGCACCCCGGCGGGAATCACCGGAAGCGACGCCGACCACGGCGCCTCCTCGATCGAGAAATCCGAAGGCGCCTCGCCCACCAGCACCGCGATCGCGTGCTCGAGCTGCGCGCGTTGCCGGTCGAGCGCGAGCGCGTCGGCCTCGGTAGCGGCCACCTGCGTGGACGCGCGCGCGACGTCGAGCTCCGCGACATCGCCCGCGCGGTAACGTCGCTCCGTGAGGTCGAGCGTGCTGCGGTAGGCGCCGACGGTCTTGCGCACGATCGTGCGCTCCTGGTCGAGCGCGCGTAGCTGCAGGTACGACTGGGCGACGTCCGCCTCGATCACGAGCCGCGTGTTGGCGAGGAGCGCCTGCGAGGCCTGCGCATCGAGGTCGGCGGCTTCGGCCGCACGGCTGAGCTTCCCGAAGAGGTCCGCTTCCCACGAGGCGTTGGCGCCGAGCGAGTACAGCGTGAGCGGATGTCCCGCCGGAAGACTGGTCACGGTGAAGCCATCGCCGCGCGCGACGGAGGCCGCGGCGCCGACCTGCGGAACGCGATCGGCATCGGCCTGCCGCAGCAGCGCGCGCGCTTGCACGAGCCGCGCGGCCGCGATCCGGATCGAGGAGTTGCCGCGATCCGCGCGCGCCACGAGGTCGTCGAGCACGGGATCGCGGAAGACCGTCCACCACGTGCGGTCTGGCGGCGCGGCGGTGACGATCTTGAAATTCGGCCCGGCTTCCTTGAACGCCGCCGGCGTGACCGGCAGCGCAGCCGGGTCGATGGGCGGCGGCGTCGCGCATCCGGCGAGGATCGCCATTGCCGCCACCGCGGCAATGGGCAGGCGTCGAAGGAGTGGATTCCCGCCGTCGCGGGAATGACGAACGGGGTTCCCGCCTTCGCGGGAATGACGTTGGGTATACATTTCGATCAATCCGAGGATCCGGCGAAGGCTTCGGCGTGCGGGACCTCGCCATGGGATTTGAGGGGCCGGTTGCCCGTGAGCGCGCGCAGCGCCACGTAGAACACCGGCGTGAGGAAAAGCCCGATCGCGGTCACCCCGATCATCCCGGAGAAGACCGCGACGCCCATCGCGCGGCGCATCTCGGCGCCGGCGCCGAACGAGTACACCAGCGGCACGGTGCCCATCACGAACGCCATCGACGTCATGAGGATCGGGCGCAGCCGCAGGCGCGCGGCCTCGACCGCCGCCTCGAACGGCGTCTTGCCGGCGAACTCCAGCTCGCGCGCGAATTCCACGATGAGGATCGCGTTCTTCGCCGAGAGCCCCACCAGCACGATGAAGCCGATCTGCGTGAAGATGTTGTTGTCGCCGTGCGTGAGCCACACGCCCGCGAGCGCCGCGCAGAGCGCCATCGGCACGATGAGCAGGATCGAGAGCGGCAGCACCAGGCTCTCGTAGAGCGCGGCGAGCACCAGGAACACGAGCAGCACCGAGAGCGGGAACACCCAGATCGCGGAGTTGCCGGCGAGGATCTGCTGGTACGTGAGGTCGGTCCACTCGAAGGTGACGCCGCGGGGCAGCGTCTGCGCCGCGATCTTCGCGATCGCGTCCTGCGCCTCGCCCGAGGAGTAGCCGGGCGCGGGGCCGCCGTTCACGTCCGCGGCGAGGAAGCCGTTGTAGCGCATCGCGCGCTCGGGCCCCGCCGCGGGCTTCACGTCGACCAGCGCCGAGAGCGGGATCATGTCGCCCGCGTTGTTGCGCACCTTGAGCTGGCCGATGTCCTCGGGATGCGCGCGGAACGGCGCGTCGGCCTGCACGCGCACGGAGTAGGTGCGGCCGAAGCGGTTGAAGTCGTTCACGTAGAGGCTGCCGAGGTACACCTGCATCGTGTCGAAGATCTCGGTGAGCGGGACGCCGAGCTGGCGCGCCTTGGTGCGGTCGATGTCGACGTAGAGCTGCGGCACGTTCACCTGGTAGCTCGAGAAGAGCCCGGCAAGCTCCGGCGACTGGTACGCGCGGCCCATGAACTCCTTCATCACCTGGTCGAGCGCCTGGTAGCCGATGGAGGCGCGGTCCTCCACCTCGAGCTTGAAGCCGCCCGTCGTGCCGAGGCCCATCACGGGCGGCGGCGGGAAGATCGCGATGAACGCGTCCTGGATGCCGGCGAACTGGCGATTGAGGTCCATCGCGATCGCGCCGCCCGAAAGCTGCGCGCCGCGCCGCTCGTCGAAGGGCTTCAGCGTGACGAACACGATCCCCGCGTTGGAGCTGTTGGTGAAGCCGTTGATGGAAAGGCCGGGGAAGGCGACCGCGTGCTCGACGCCCGGATGCTTCATCGCGATCTCGCCCATGCGGCGGATCACCTCCTCGGTGCGATCCAGCGTGGCCCCGTCCGGGAGCTGCGCGAAGCCGATCAGGTACTGCTTGTCCTGGCTCGGCACGAAGCCGTGCGGTACGGCCTCGAAGAGCCCCGCGGTGGAGGCCGCGAGCGCGCCGTACACCGCGAGCATCACGGCCTTGCGGCCGAGCGCGCCGCGTACGCCGCCGGTGTAGGCGAGGATGCCGCGGCGGAAGAAGCGGTTGAACGCGCCGAAGAAGCGGCCGAGCGTCGCGTCCATGGCGCGCGTGAGCGCGTCCCTCGGCGCGCCGCGGCCGCGCAGGAGGAGCGCGGCGAGCGCCGGCGAAAGCGTGAGCGAGTTCACCGCCGAGATCACGGTCGAGATCGCGATCGTCACCGCGAACTGGCGGTAGAACTGGCCCGAGAGCCCGCTGATGAAGGCGAGCGGCACGAACACCGCCACCAGCACCAGCGCGATCGCGATGATGGGCCCGGAGACCTCGCGCATCGCGCGGTACGTGGCTTCGCGCGGCGTGAGGCCCGCCTCGATGTTGCGCTCGACGTTCTCCACCACCACGATCGCGTCGTCCACCACGATCCCGATCGCGAGCACGAGCCCGAACAAGGTGAGCGCGTTGATCGAGAAGCCGAGCAGGTAGAGCACCGAGAAGGTGCCCACGATCGAGACCGGCACCGCGACCAGCGGGATCACGGACGCGCGCCAGGTCTGCAGGAAGAGGATCACCACCAGCACCACCAGCAGCACGGCCTCGAGCAGCGTGTGCACCACCGACTCGATGGAGGCGCGCACGAACTGCGTCGGGTCGTAGACGATCTGGTAGTCGACGCCCTCGGGCATCGACGCCTTGAGGTCGGCCATCGCGGCGCGCACCTGGTTCGAGATCTCGATCGCGTTCGAGCCGGGCATGGCGAAGATGCCGATCGCGACGGCCGGCTTGTTGTCGAGGAGCGAGCGCAGCGAGTAGTCCGCGGCGCCGAGCTCGATGCGGCCGAGGTCGCGCAGGCGCGTGACGGCGCCGCCCGGGTCGGTCTTCACCACGATGTCGCCGAACTCCTCGGCGGTGGCGAGCCGGCCGCGCGCGTTCACGGGAAGCTGCACCTGCACCCCTTGCAGCGTGGGCGACGCGCCGACCACGCCCGCCGCCGCCTGCACGTTCTGCTCCTGGATCGCGCGCACCACGTCGCTCGCGGAGAGGCCGCGCTCGGCCACCTTGCCCGGGTCGAGCCACACGCGCATCGAGTAGTCGCCCGCGCCGAAGATCGCCACCTCCCCCACGCCGGGCACGCGCTGCAGCCGGTCCTTCACGTTGAGGACGCCGTAGTTGCGCAGGTAGTTGATGCCGTAGCGCTCGTCGGGCGAGACCAGGTGCACGACCATGGTGAGGTCGGAAGACGCCTTCGCGGTCGTGATGCCGAGGCGGCGCACCTCCTCGGGCAGCCGCGGCTCCGCCTGCGCGACGCGGTTCTGCACCAGCTGCTGCGCCTTGTCCGGATCGGTGCCGAGCTTGAACGTGACCGTGAGCGTGAGCGCTCCGTCGGTGGTCGCCTGGCTCGACATGTAGAGCATGTTCTCGACGCCGTTGATCTGCTCCTCGAGCGGCGTCGCGACGGTCTCGGCGATCACCTTCGGGTTCGCGCCCGGATAGGCGGCGCGCACCACCACCGACGGCGGCACCACGTCCGGATACTCCGAGATCGGCAGCAGCCGCATCGCGATGGCGCCGGCGAGGAAGATGAGCGTCGAGAGGACGCCGGCGAAGATGGGACGGTCGATGAAAAATTTCGAGAAACTCATAAAATGTCTCCAGCAGCGGGGCGATCGTTGGAGCGGACAACCGGTTGCCGCTCAACTCCTCAAGCAGGGGCGATGGTTCGTCTCCGCCGTCACCGCATTGCGGTCCTGGAGGAAGGCTTCGCCTCCTGCGGGGCGACGATCGCGCCGGGCCGCACGCGCTGCAGGCCGTTCACGACGATGCGCTCGCCCGGTTGCAGGCCCGCGGTGACGATGCGCAGCCCGTCGACGTTGGGCCCGAGCGTGACCGGGCGATAGGCGACCTTGTTGTCCGCGCCCACCACCAGCACGAAGCGCTTGTCCTGGTCGGTCCCGAGCGCGCTCTCGCTCACCAGCACGGCGCTCTCCGGCTTCGCGTGGCCGAGGCGCACGCGCACGAACTGCCCCGGAAGGAGCCGTCCGTCGCGGTTGTCGAACACGGCGCGCAGCCGCACCGTGCCGCTCTTCGCGTTCACCTGGTTGTCGATGAGCTGCAGGCGCCCGGCGAGCGTCTTGTCCTCGTCGGTCGCGATGCGCACGGGAATGCGGTCGAGCGCGGCACGGGCGCCGCCGCTCGGCACCTCGGCGAGCGCGCGCTCGACCACGCCCTCGTCCGCGTCGAAGCTCGCGTAGATCGGGCTCACGCTCACCAGCGTGGTGAGGACCGGCGCATCGGCGCCCGCGCTCACGAGGTTGCCCACCGTCACCTCGAGCCGTCCGACGCGGCCCGCCACGGGCGCACGCACCTGCGTGTAGCCGAGGTTCAGCCTCGCGAGCGTGAGCGCGGCTTCGGCGGCGCGCAGGTCGGCCTGCGCGGCGCGGCGCGCGTTCACGCGCTCGTCGAGCTCGCGCTGCGCGATCGCGCGCTCGTCCCACAGGCGCTTTGCGCGCTCGTGCTCGGTGGTCGCGTTGTCGAGGCGGGCCTGGGCCGCGGCGAGCTGCGCGCGCGCGCGCTCGACCTCCGCCGCGTAGGGCGCCGGGTCGATCGTGACGAGCAGGTCGCCCGCGTGCACCAATGCCCCCTCGGTGAAGTGGACCGACTGGATGGCGCCGGCCACGCGCGGGCGCACCTGCACGCGATCCACGGCTTCGAGCCGGCCGGAGAACTCGTCGTAGGGACGCACCTCGCGGCGCTCGACCGCGGCGACCGTGACCGGAATCGCGGGCGGCGCGCCGGCGGCCGGCTTGTCGCTCGCGTTCGACCGGTGCAGGCCGCTCACGCCCCAGGCGATGGCGGCGAGGAGGACGGTACCGCCGGTGGCAAGGAGGACCTTGCGGCGCTGCAGGACTCGGGTGCTCATGTTTGGCTTTTCCTTATCGTTCGCTACACAATGAATCGTCGCGATCGCCCGGGCCTGCGCCCATTCGATCGTTCGCTATCGGAAGGTCAGTGCGCCGCGGCGGCCACCGGGCGCGCGCCCGCGCGCGGCACGCCATGGCGGATCGCCCGCCATCGCGCCGGCGTCTCGCCCTCCCATTGCCGGAAGGCGCGGAAGAACGAGTTCTGGTCGTCGAAGCCGAGCAGGAAGGCGACGTCCGCCATCTCCAGCTCGCCGTTCGCGAGGTACTCGCGCGCGAGCTCGCGGCGCGCCTGCGTGAGGACGTCCTGGAAGCGCGTGCCCTCCTCGGCGAGGCGCCGCTGCAGCGTGCGCTCCGAGAGCGCGAGCTCCTTCGCGATGGCGCGCATGTCGGGTCGGCGGGTCGCGAGGTGGCGCTTCATGAGCCACTTCACCTGCCCGGAGAGCGTGCTGCGCGACTGGTGGTCGGCGAGCGCGCGCTCGAGCGCCGGGGAGAGCATCTCGAGCAGCTCCTGGTTGTACGAGGCGAAGGGACGCTCGAGGTCCGCGCGGTGCAGGACCAGCCGGTCGCGCGGCGCTCCGAAGCGCACGGCGCAGCCGAAATACGCCTCGTGCGCGGCGACGTCGGCGGCCGGACGCTCCAGCTCCAACCGGCGCGCGCAGAGCCTCTCGCGCGTGCCGCGCCGGCCGAGCTCCATCATCGCGCCGAACATGAGGTCGACCACCGTCGAGCGCTCGGCGTGCGGCCGCGCGAACTCCACCTCGACGATGCACTCCTCGCCTTCCTCGCGGACGCGCACGCGTTCCGGCGAGCACATCTGCTTGTAGCGCGCGATGCGGTGCAGCGCGTCGCGCCAGTCGCGCGCGTGGAAGGGAGCGAGGATCATCGGCGGCGCGTCGGCGAGGTCGATGTTGCGCGCGACCTCGAGGCCGATGGCGGGATTGCCGGAGAGCTCCCGCACCGCGCCCCAGAACGCGAACGCCTGCTCCATCGTGAGCGTCATGGCCTGTCCGGGGACGGGCAGCGGCAGGCGCGCGCGGCGCGCGATCTCGGCGGCGGCGAGGCCGCAGCGCTCGAGCGACCCCCACATCGAGGGATAGAGGCGCGCGTGCATCGCGGGAACGGGCGATTCCATGCATTGCTCCTGTTGCGGTTGTTCCGGGTTTGCGGACGATTCGTTCGATGTGGGGCCAGAGTACCGGCGCCGCCGCGCCGGATCACTAGCGAAAGGCGCCACATCGCTTGCAGAAGCCGCCAATCGCTCGCCGGCGGCCGAAGAATCTGTATCATCTGCTACAGAAGCTCGCATGATCGTTCCCTTGCGCGAGGGCTGTCAAGTCATTTAATATCGAACGCTATGAAAACCGCCGTTCCGCCCGCCGCAACGCTGCGCCGCCCGCGCGGGCGCCCGCGCGAGTTCGATCGCGACCAGGCGCTCGCACGCGCGATGGAGGTGTTCTGGAGCAAGGGCTACGAAGCCGCCTCGCTCGCCGACCTCACCAGGGCGATGGGCATCAACCCGCCCAGCCTCTACGCCGCGTTCGGCGACAAGGAGAACCTCTTCATCGAGGCGGTGCACCGCTACCACGAGAACGTGCGGCAATCGTGCCCCTATGCGGGCGAGCCCACGGCGCGCGCCGCGGTGGCGCGGCTCCTCACGGAGCTCGCCACGCTCTTCACGGACCGCAGCCACCCGGCCGGCTGCCTCGCCGTGATGGCGATGGTCACCTCGTCCACCTCCAGCGCGCGGCTGCAGCGAATGCTCGCCGACGAGCGCGCCAACGCGAGGGCGCGGCTGCGCGAGCGCATCCAGCTCGGCGTGAAGGAAGGCGACCTCCCGGCCGCGACCGAGATCTCCGCGCTCACCGAGTTCTACGCCGCGGTGATCATGGGCATGTCGCTCTGCGCGCGCGAAGGCGCCACGCGCAAGTCGCTCCTCACGATGGTCGAGACGGCGATGCGTGCCTGGCCCCCGTCGCCGAAGCGGGCCGCCCGCCGCAAGCTCGCCGCGGCGGCGTAGGTTCCCGTGGCCGGCGCCCGGCGCGCTCATAGGTCGAGCTTCAGCACCGGACGCACCTCGACCGATCCGCCGCCCTCGAGCATCGGGCATCCGGAAGCGATGCGCGCGGCTTCCGCGGCATCCTGCGCCTCGATGATCGAGAAGCCGCCGACCACCTCCTTCGACTCGACATAGGGGCCGTCGGTCACGTCCTTCGTCCGGCCCCGCACGACCTTGCCGGTGCGCTGCAGCGGGAGCCCCAGGTTCCTCAGCTGTCCCTTGGCCGTCATGTCCGCGGCCCAGGCGCGCCATTTCGCCATCGACCGCTCGCGCGCCTCGGGCGTGCCCATGGCCGCTTCGTGGGCCTCGGGCGTGCTGCGATACAGAAGAACGTACTCGCTCATGCGGATCTCCATGCGGTGGTCATGCATTCCAGTCGAACCAGCGGCCGGCTTTTCGACAATCGCCCGAAATCCGGCGGCCGGTGCTGCGATGGTGCCCGGATTCCCGGCCGGCCGAAGCGGCGATGGGACGAAACGCGCAACGGGCGCCCCGAACGGCGAATCGGGCCGACGGCGCCGCGTTCCGTCGACCGGTGCGTTGACAGGGCGCCGGCGCGAGGCATAAGTTGCTCCTATCCCGCGGTCCTTCTCATAAGGAGAGGCTATCGTGAACCTCCAGCAGCTCGGCTACTTCGTCGCCGTGGCGCGCAGCCGCAGCTTCACGCGCGCGGCGGAAGCCTGCTTCGTCGCCCAGCCCGCGCTCTCGCAGCAGATCCGCAAGCTCGAGGAGGAGCTGGGCCTTCCCGTGTTCGAGCGGCGCCGGCGCGGCGTGGAGCTCACGCTCGCGGGCACGGCGTTCCTCGAGTACGCCGAACAGGTGTTGAAGCTGGTCGAGGAAAGCAAGCAGCGCATCTCCGACCTGCAGAGCGTCCGTCAGGGCTCCATCTCGGTGATGTGCCTGCCGACCGTCGCGACCTACTGGCTTCCGCCCATCATCTCGCAGTACCGCGCGCAGTATCCGGACATCGACGTCCACATCCAGGAGCACGCCGGCTGCACGCCCGAGGACTTCGCGCGCGCGGTTTGCGACGTGGGCATCGTGCAGCTCTCCGAATCGCACGAGCGCGGTGCGCCGGATACGCGCACCGAAAGGCTCTTCGTCGACGAGCAGCTGCTGGTGGTGCCCGCGGGTCATCGGCTCGCGGCGAGCGGGGGCGCGCTCGCGCCCGCGATCGCGCTGCGGGAGGCCGCCGGCGAAGCGTTCATCCTGCCCAAGCCCACCTGCGGGATGAGCCGCACCATCTCGCAGGCGTTCTCCGACGCCGGATTCGTCCCGCGCGTCCGCCTCGAGACGAGCCAGGTCGAAGCGGTGTGCGAGATGGTCTCGGCGGGCCTCGGCGTGGGACTCATGCCCGCCATGGCATCGGGCCGGAAGAACGCGGGCGTGCGCTGGCGGCGCCTCCGGAATCCGGTCCCACGGCGCACGATCGCGCTCGCGTGGGATTCGGCGCGCAGCCTCTCGCCCGCGGCGGCCGCCTTCGTCGCGATCGTGCGCGCCGCGGCGGCCGCGCATCCGCGCGGGCGCGCGAAGGGCCGCGCCAGTGGAAGGCTTCGCGCGGTGGCATAAGCGCCCGTTATCGCCGTCATTGAAATCGAGTATTGGATTTATGCCAGCGAAGGCGTAGCTTGGGCCGCATCCGCCACGTCGGCGGGAGGAGGAGGCGACCCATGCACGCGCGCGAATCGCAGGACGAAGGCGTCGTCCGCAAGGTGGCGATCGCCAGCATGCTCGGGACGATCCTCGAGTGGTACGACTTCTTCCTCTACGGATTCACCGCGGCGCTGGTCTTCGGCAAGCTCTTCTTCCCGACCTACTCCGCGCTCGCCGCCACGCTCGCCTCCTTCGGCACGCTCGCCGTGGGCTTCGTCGCGCGGCCGCTGGGCGGCGTCCTCTTCGGCCATTTCGGCGACCGCCTCGGCAGGAAGCGCATGCTCGTGATCACCATCTCGGTGATGGGCGGCTCGTCTTTCCTGATCGGCGTGCTGCCGGGCTTCGCCTCGATCGGCATCGCGGCGCCGGTGCTCCTCACGCTGCTGCGATTCCTGCAGGGCATCGGCCTCGGCGGCGAATGGGGCGGCGCGGTGCTCCTCGCGATCGAGCACTCGCCCGCCCGCAGGCAGGGCTTCTACGGGAGCCTCGTCCAGCTCGGCGCCGGCATCGGGCTCGCGCTCGCCACGGCGATCCTGATGGGAAGCTCCGCCTTCCTCGACCAGCGTGCGTTCGTCGCCTGGGGCTGGCGCATCCCGTTCCTCTGCAGCATCGTGCTGCTCGCGATCGGGCTCTACATCCGGCTCAAGGTCGAGGAAACGCCCGCCTTCCGCAGGATGCAGCAGTCGGGCAACGTGATCCGCATGCCGATCGTCGCGCTGCTGCGCGACTACCCGCGCGAGATCGCGTGCACGACGGCGCTCTACCTCGGCGGCATCACGGTGCCGTTCTACACGGTGTGGGTGTTCCTCATCTACTACTCGACCGCGGTCCTGCACTTCAACCGCACCGAGGTGCTGCTCGGCGTGGTGCTCAACAACGTGCTGCTCCTCGCGGCGACGCTCGGCGGCGGCGCGATCTCCGACCGCATCGGGCGGCGCGCCCCGTACCTCGCCGCCGTGGTCGCGCTTGCGCTCGCCGCGTTCCCGTTCTTCTGGGTCGCGGGCCGCGGCGACGTGGGCTGGGTCTGGCTCGCGATGTTCATGTTCGGCGCGCCGCAGTGGCTCGCGTGGGGCGTGCTTCCCGCGCTCTTCGCCGAATACTTCCCGACGAACCTGCGCTACACCGGCATCTCGCTCGGCAGCCAGCTCGCGACCATCATCGGCGGGTTCGTGCCGCTCTTCGCCGCCGCCACGCTCGCGAAGCTCGGCACATGGCCGGTCTCGATGCTCGTGGTGGCCTGCGAGGTGCTCGCGATCTTCACGCTGATCCGCATGAAGCCCGCGCCGAGCGCCGCGGGGCTCTCGGCCGAGACCGCCTGAATCCGGAGGAAACCATGCCGATCGTTCGAGTGGACGTGCCCGACGAGCACCCGCGCGAGGTGCTTCTCGCGGTGAAGCGCAGCATCGAGGCGGCGGTCGCGCGCACCTGGGCGAAGGACCACATCTACGTCGCGATCCACCCGATGGTCACGGCACCCGGCGAGCGCACGGCGATCGTCACCGTCGACCTGCGCCCGGGCCGCGGCGAGGAGGAGCGGCGGGCGAAGGCGCTCTATCGCGAGATCCTCGCGGTGCTGCGATCGTCGCTGAACACCGAGCCCGACCGCTTCGTGCTGCTGGTCCGCGAATTCCAGGAGCGCTGCTTCGTGGTGGACGGCGGCAAGCGGTTGCCGCCGCTGAAGGACCTCACGCCGCCGCTCGAGGAGCCGGATCTCATCCCCTGAGGCCGTGCCTCCCGCGTCGAGAGGTCGCGCGGTGCGATGAGCGCTCACCGCACCGCGGCCCTGCCCTGCGATCGTCAGTCGTGGTCCCCGTCTTCGTCGCGGTCCTTGCGGTCCTGGTTCACTTCCTCGCGCGGATCCTCGCGGCGCAGCTGCCGATCGTCGCGACGCAGGTCCGGATTGGCGGCGGCGTTCGCGTGCTCGTTGCGCTCCTCGAGCGCCTCGTTCGCGTGCTCGTTGCGCTCTTCCATGCCGGGATTCATGGTGCGCGCGCCGGCATTGCCCGGTCCCGCGTCGAGGCTGCCCGCTCCCGGGCTCATGGTGCCGCCCATCGCGGTGCCGCCCATCGCGGCGTGCCCTCCCCCGCCGTGACCGCCGCCGCCGTGATCCGCGAACGCGGTGGTTCCCGCGAAGGCCAATGCAGTCGCTGCCATCCAATGTGTCGCCGTTCGGATACGCATCATCGCTCCTTGATCTCACGCGAAATGGCGTGAACGAGCATGGACAATGGCGGCCCCGCAGCGGTTTTGAAATCGGACTGGCCCCATCAGCGCACCGGGGCCGCGGAATAAATCGCGCGCGCGGCACGTTGCGCGCTCCACGAAGACCGAGTCGCCGAACTCGTGCGTCCGGTAGGCCTGTCCTTCCAGCTCGGCGTCGGCGCGCCGCAACGTCGCGTCGTCCGCGAACGCTCGCAGCAGCTCGTAGTGGCTGGTGCCCGGCTCGTGCGTGCCCGAAAGGATCGCATCGACGATGCGCAGCGGCGTATGGGCCCCGACGCGCATCGTCGCGATGGCCTCGCCCGCGCGAACGCGCCCGTCGCGCGCCGCGGCCGACTCCAGCGCGCGCACGACGGTGGTCCCGATCGCGATCACGCGGCCGCCGCGCTCGTGCGCCCGCGCGATCGCGCGCGCGGTCGTTGCCGGAATGCGATAAGGCTCGTCGAGCGGGAGGCGCCGGTCGAGCCGCGCATCGCCCGTGGACGAGATGCCGGCCGCGTGCGTGACGGTGGCGAAGGCGACGCCCCGTTCGCGCAAATCGGCGAGCGCCCGCCAGTCGAGCGCGAAGCCGGCCGAGGGCGCCTCGAACGCCGCCGGGAAGCCCGCGATGGGCGTCCACACGTCCCATAACGCGAGCGCCGGCTGCAGGTGCGCGTACTGGATCGGCCGGCCATGGCTCGCGAGCCCGGCCCAGATGTCGTCGATGGTCGCCTCGAACCGCAGCGCGACGAGCCGTGGATGGCCCAGCGTGCGCAGGACGACGGCGCGCAAGGGTCCGAGCCGCAACGCATCGCCCGCGCGAAGCTCGGGCGGCGCCGGACGATCCTCGGTGCGCGTGCGGTGATCGCCCGCGCCGAACACGACCGCCACCCACTCGAGGACATCGTGCGGGTCGAGCGAGGCGCGTTGCGCGAGGCGCGCCTCGATGACCGCGCCGGTTCGCACGTGCACTCCGGCGAGGCTCGCCGGCAGCGTCGCCGCATCGTTCGCGACGACCAGGTCGTCGCGCTCGAGGAGCCGCGGCCATTCGGCGCGCGGCGCATGGCGGAGCGTTCCGTCCGCGTCGATCGCGAGGAGCCTCGCATCGGGCGGCCGCTGGATCGGGCGCGCCGCGGCGATCATCACGCAGCCTCCTCCCGCGCGAAACGCGGGGGCATCGCTTGCAGGATCGCATGCGTGACCTCGCGCGCCGAGGCCTCGGGCTTGAGCAGCGTGGATGCATCGGCGCCGGGCAGCGCGAGCCGGTGGAGCGGCGTATCCATGTCGCCGGGATCGTGCACGAGGATGCGCACGCCCTCGCCCTCCAGCTCGAGGTTCCAGATCGCCGAGAGATGCGCGAGCGCGGCCTTCGATGCGCCGTACGCGCCCCAGCCGGGATACGGCGTGAGCGCCGCGTCGCTCGAGATGTTCATCACCACGCCGCCGCGTTCTTCCGCGGCCGAGGCGCGCAGCGCGCCGAGCAGCGCCTTCGTGAGGCGGAACGGACCGAGCAGGTTGGTCGCGAGCGCGACCTCGAGATCCTCGCACTCGGTATCCGCGAGCGGCCGCAGCGGCACCGGCCCGAGGCTCGAGGCGTTGTTCACGAGCACGTCGAGGCCGCCGAGGCGTCCCAGGATCTGCAGCGCGATGGGATGCACCTGTTCCTTGGCCGAGATGTCGCCCACGATGCCCGCCGCCCCGAGCAGCTGCGCCGCGACCCGCTCCACGTCCTCGCGATGGCGCGCGAGGAACGCCACCGCTGCGCCGCGCCGATGCCACTCGCGCGCGAGCGCGAGGCCCAGGCCCGAGGTGCCGCCGGTGATGGCGATCCGCACGCGGCGAAGGCCGGTATCATTCGTCGATCGTTTCATGCCGCTTCTCCCGAATTGCGTCGTTCCCGCGCACCCTGCCGCCGGTTGCTTCAGTCGGGGAGCGGGAATCCGCGATGAGGGAAGCATGCGGCGCCGCGTGGTCGAATTCGAGCGCGCCGTCCAACCTTTTGGCGGAAGGTCGATGCGATGGACAAACCGGACCTCGTCTCGCGCCACCTCGCGCGGAACCTCATGGCGCTGCGGCAGGTGCGGCACCTCACGCAGGATGCGCTCGCGAAGGCGGCCGGCGTGCCGCGCTCGACCATCGCGAACCTCGAATCGGGCGACGGCAATCCCTCGCTCACGGTATTGGTGAAGGTGGCGCGCGCGCTCGAGACCTCGATCGACGAGCTCACCGGCTCGCCGCGCGCGAAGGTGCGGCGCTGGGCCGCCGCCGACCTCGGCTCGCACTCGCGCGGCCGCGGCGTCACGACGCGCGACCTCGTCCCCGAGCCGGTGCCCGAGGAAGTGATGGAGCTGATGGAATTCGCGCCCGGCGCCGTGATGGCCGGGACGCCTCACCTTCCCGGCACGCGCGAGTACTTCTCGTGCATCGAGGGCACGGTGACGATCTTCGTCGCGGGCGAGCGCTACGAGCTCGGCGCGGGCGACGTGCTCGGCTTCCCGGGCAACGTGCCGCATTCGTACCGCAACACGGGCGCGGCGGGCCGCGCGCGCGGCGTGTCGATCGTCGTGCTCGCGAAGTCGGGCGTATGAAAAAACGGCCGGCTCGCGCCGGCCGTCTCCGGGAGCCGGGACCTGCTCAGCAGGAGCTTCCCTCGATGCGTTCCCACACGCCGTTGTTGCAGCGATACTCGTAGGTGCCCTGGCAGGACAACGTGCCGCTCGCGTAGAGGTTGCCCGAGAGCCCGCACGCCGCGGGCGTTGCGAGCGCGACGGCGGGAGGCGCGACCACGGTGGCGCTCGGCGCGGGGATCGGTTGCTCGACGACGCGCTCTTCTCGAACGATGGTCCGGCCGCATCCGGCGAGCGCGGCGGCGCATACGCATGCCACAAGGATGGATCGATTCATGAGGTCTCTCCTGGTATGACCCACAGGAGGAGACTCGCGCGGCGGCGCTTGGTTTTTCGCGATCCGGCGGCCGGCACTGCTCCGAACGGCGCAGGGGTTTGACATCCGGGCCGCCCGGCCGGAGGATCGACGAGACCGCCGCTTCCGGGCCGGCCGCCGCACAGGGCCGGCATCCGTAGTCCACCCCGCAACTGCACAGGAGGAACGGCCATGGCGACTTACATCGTGCTCAACAACTTCACCGAGCAGGGCATCCGCAACGTCCGCGAGACCACCCGGCGCGCCGAGGCGGTGCGCGAGATGGCGCGCAAGTTCGGCGTCACCATGAAGGACATCTACTGGACGCTGGGCGAGTACGACGTGGTCGCGATCTTCGAGTCGCCCGACGAGGCCTCCATCACCGCGCTCACGCTCGCGATCGGGCAATCCGGCAACGTGCGCACCCAGATGCTGCGCGCGTTCGACGAGAAGGAGATGAAGGGCGTGATCGCGAAGCTCGGCAAGGTGAAGGAGGCGGCGCCGGCCTGAGCGCGCGGCCGGCTCGCGGTCTCGATGCAGGTGATCTGCCGCACCCAGGCGGAGATCGACTATTACCGGGAGAAGCTTTCGGAAGGCGGCAACGAGCGCGCCTTCGCGGCGATCATGGAGAGGAGAAGACCCATGCCGAGCACCATCCGCCTGCACCGCGTCCTCAAGACCACGCCCGAGCGCCTCTACAAGGCGTTCCTCGACCCCGAGGCGCTCGTGAAGTGGCTGCCGCCGCACGGCTTCACCGCGAAGGTCCACTCGATGGATGCGCGGGTCGGCGGCCGCTACAAGATGTCGTTCACGAATTTCTCGACCGGCTCGAGCCACGCGTTCGGCGGCGAGTACCTCGAGCTCGTGCCGGGCCGGCGCATCCGCCACACCGACGTGTTCGACGCCGGCCCGCCCGGCACGATGACGGTGACGATCGAGATCCGGAAAGTCGTGGTGGGCGCCGAGCTGCAGGTCACGCAGGAAGGGGTGCCCGACGCGATCCCCGCGGAGGCGTGCTACCTCGGCTGGGGCGAATCGCTCGAGCTGCTGAAGCTGCTCGTGGAGCCCGAGATCCCGGACCCGGCCTGAGGCAGCGTTTCGTCCCCCGATCGCTGCATTTCGTCGCACGAGGGTCGTCAACGCGTGCGGCGAAGGGGAAGATCGCGGAAATCGTTCCGGGGAGCCCGCCATGACGCATCGGATCGCCCTGCTGCTCGCCTGCCTCGCGCTCGCCGGCACCGCCGTTGCCGAAACCATCCCCGGCCCGACGATCCGCATCGGCGGCGACGTCGCGATCGCGCAGCCCCTCGAAGGCTCGCTCCACGCGCTCGCGGGCACTGTCGCCATCGACGCGCGCGTGAGCGGCGACGTGTCCGCGGCGGCGGGCGACGTGCACCTGGGCTCGACCGGCGCGATCGACGGCGACCTTTCGCTCGCCGCGGGCCAGGTCACGCTCGACGGGCCGATCCAGGGCGATGTGCGCGTCGCGGCCGGCCGCGTCGAGATCGACGGACCGGTGGCGGGCAACGTTTCCATCGCCGCGGGTTCGCTCGAGCTGGGACCCGCCGCCCGCATCCAGGGTCGGCTCTCGTTCCGCGGCGGCGAGCTGCGCCGCGATCCGGCGGCGCAGGTGATCGGCGGCATCACGCACACGCAGCCGCACCGCTGGCGCGAGCGCGAGCACGGCATGGGCTGGCGCTTCGGTCATGGATGGATCTGGACCGCGGGCCTCATGCTGCTCGCCGCGCTCATCGCCGCGGCGCTGCCCGACGTTTCACGCCGCATGGCCCACGAGCTCGCCGAACGGCCGTGGATCACGCCGCTCCTCGGGCTGGTCGCGCTCGCCTCGATCCCGGTCGCGGCCGTGCTGCTCGTCCTCACCATCATCGGCATCCCGATCGCGCTGCTCGCGCTGATCGGCTATGCGGGCCTGCTGCTCGTCGCGTACGCGTGGGTCGCGGTGGTCGTCGGGGGAATGCTGCTCGACCGCGTGAATCCCGAGACCGCCGCGCGCACCGCATGGCGCGTGGGCGCCGCAGTGCTCGCGATGCTCGCGTTGGCGCTGCTCGTGCGCGTGCCTTTCGTGGGGGGCCTCGTGCGGCTCGTCGCGCTTGCCGCGGGCCTCGGCATGATCTTCGCGGCGGCGTTCCGGCCGTCGGCACCCGGCGCCGAGCCGCCGCCCGGAGCACCCGCCGCGTGATCCCGGCCGCATTCGCCTGAAGATGGCGGATTGCAGCGGCGATCGGGAACCCGCGTAGGAGCACGCCGACAGGCCCGCCGTGGCTCCGCTGGCAGACGCTCTCCCCTGGCGGCAGCAAGCTTCAACAAAGGGCAAAAGGATCCGCGGCGCACGCTAGCGGCCTCATGCGGAGTGCATCGAGGCTCCGGGTGTGCTCATTTGGACGACTCGCTGAAACGCGCAACTTCCAACGACGCCGGCCGCTTCGCGGCCGCGACGTGGTTGTCCGCGCTCGGCGACGCGGGGACGAACCGCGAAGTGCTCGCGCTGGTCGACGAGTTCGTCACCCAACTCGACGCGAACGAGCTCGGCAAGCTGCCGGAGGTCGATTCCCCGCAGCTGCGCCTCATGTTCACCTTCCTGCAGGCGGCCTCCGTCCGGCTGAACGAGCTGAGCGACGGGTAGGCGCCGGCCCGAACTTGTATTGACTTGTCTTAATGCCGCGGCGCACACTCCCGCGCCATGGCCCCGGTTCGCACGCGTTCCTCCCCGATCCTCTACGAGCGCATCGCCGAGGAGCTCGCGCGCGGCATCCGCTCGAGGCGCCTGGCGCCGTTCGCGAAGCTGCCCTCGGAGGCGGAGCTGGTCGGGCGCTTCGGCGTCTCGCGGGTCACGGTACGGCAGGCGCTGCGCAAGCTCGCCGATGCCGGCCTCGTGATCAGCCGGCAGGGCAAGGGCGTCTTCGTGGCGGGCGCGGTCGTGAACCAGGAGCTCACCGCGCTGCGCGGCTTCTACGACAACCTCGTGATGCAGGGCCACCACCCGGTTTCCACCGTCGTGCGCTTCGAGTGCCGGCGCTCGTCGGCCTCGGTGCCGGAGCTGAAGCGGCTCGAGCAGGACATCTACTGCTTCCGCCGGCTGTGGCAGGTGGGGGAGCTCGCGCTCGCGGTCGCCGACGCCTCCATTCCCGGCGCCGGAAGACGGGTGACGCGCGAGGACGTGGAGCGCCTGCCGGTTTATTCGATCGTGCGCGAGGTGATCGGGCGCGAGGTCGTGCGCGCCTCGGTGCAGGTGCGCGCCGCGCGCTGCGCGCCCGACATCACGAAGCTCCTCAACGTCGGGCGCACCGCGACGATCCTCGAGATGGAGCGTACGTCCTACGACCGGCAGGGACTCGCGGTCGAGACGACGCGCTTCTCGGTGCCGGCCGAGCTCTTCGCCTTCCAGATGGAGGTGGCGGGACCGCTGCAGATCGCCTCCTCCATCAAGCGCATCGAGCAACCATCCCAGTCGAAACGCCAGAGAGGGAAAAGAAAATGAGATTCGTGAGACTCGTCCTCGCCGCCGCGCTGTCGCTCGCCACGCTCGGGGCCTTCGCCGCCTATCCCGACCATCCGATCAAGCTGATCGTGCCCTTCCCCGCCGGCGGCCCCACGGACATCGTGGCGCGTCCCCTCGCGCAGGAGCTCGGCAAGGCCCTCGGCGAATCGGTCGTGGTGGAGAACCGCGGCGGGGCGGGCGGCTCCATCGGCGCGGACCTCGTCGCGAAGTCCTCGCCCGACGGCTACACGCTCCTCATGGGCACCGTGGGCACGAACGCGATCAACGGCGCGCTCTATTCGAAGCTTCCATACGACGTGGTGAAGGACTTCACGCCGGTGGCGCTCATCGCGAGCTCGCCGGTGGTGCTGGTGGTGAATCCCAAGGCGCCGTACAAGACGCTCGCCGACTACATCGCCGCGGCGCGCACGAAGCCCGGCGCGGTCGCTTTCGGCTCGGCGGGCGCCGGCACGCCGGGGCACCTCACCGCCGAGATGTTCGCGACCGCGGCGCACGTGAAGCTGCAGCACGTGCCCTACAAGGGCAGCGCGCCGGCGATCAACGATCTCCTCGGCTTCCAGATCCCGTCGATGTTCGACCCGCTCCAGTCGCAGATCGCGCACATCAAGGCGGGAACGCTGCGCGCGCTCGCCGTGAGCGGAACGTCGCGCTCGCCGGTGCTGCCGCAAGTGCCGACGTTCGCGGAGTCGGGTGTGAAGGGCGTCGAGTCGCGCGCGTGGTGGGCGATCTTCGGTCCGGCGAACTTGCCGAAGGCCGTCACCGCGCGGCTGCGCAGGGAGATCGACAGGATCGTGAAGTCGCCGCATTTCCACGACGAGCTCGGCGCCATCGGCGTGCAGACGAATACCGAGGGCGTCCCGCTGCCGGAATTCCAGCGCAAGGAGGTAGCGCACTGGCAGAAGGCGGTGCGCGAGTCCGGCGCCAAGGTGGACTGAGGGATCGATGAGACTCGATCGCGAAGAGAAGGCGATGCTGGCGGGCGAGATGGGCCCGGTGCCGCAGGCGGCGATCCGGCACCAGGTGAAGGTGGGTACGTTCTTCGGCGCGAAGGAGTTCGTGCCGGTGACCCAGGCCCACATCATGGCCGACACGGAGAGCCTGGGCGAGCACAACGTGCGCTGGCTCGAGAGGCTCGCCGCGCACTCCACAGGCGAACGCACCGTGCGCATCCCCACCATCACCGATCCGCGCGGCACCGACTTCGCGAAGTCGAGGGAGCTCGGACAAGCCGACTGGATGGTGGACCTCGAGAAGCGCGCCATCGCCGCGTTCGTGAAGCTCGGCGTCTCCATGACCGACACCTGCATCAATTACCAGACGATCCAGGCGCCCACGCGCGGCGAGCACGTGGCGATGGGCGACACCGGCGTCGTCATCTACTGCAATTCGGTCTGCGGCGCGCGCTCGAACTTCGAGGGCGGACCCTCGGCGCTCTCCGCGGGGCTCACCGGCCGAACGCCGCGCTACGGCTTCCATCTCGACGAGCGGCGGCGCGGAACGCTTCACGTGCGCACCACCTACACGCCCGAGTCGCTCAACGACTGGGGCGCGCTCGGCGGCGTGATCGGCCGGCTCGCGGGGGACTACTGGAACGTGCCCGTGATCGAAGGGATCGGCCGCGCGCCGACCTCCGACGAGCTCAAGCACTTCGGCGCGGCGATGGCGAGCTTCGGCTCGGTGGCGCTCTTCCACATGGTGGGCATCACGCCGGAGGCCGCGCGGCTCGCCGACGTCGCCGGGAAGCGCATGCGCAGGCACGCCGTGGGCCGCAAGGAGGTGAAGGCGCTGCAGGCGTCGTATGCCTCGGACAGGAAGGTCGACGTGGTCGTGTTCTCGGCGCCGCAGCTCAGCATCTACGAGCTGCGCGCGCTCGCCGCGTTGTGCGACGGCCGGAAATTCAAGCTCCCGCTCCTCGCCGTGACGAGCCCGCAGGTGAAGCCCGATTCCGATCGCTTCGGCTACACGCAGCGCATCGAGGCCGCGGGCGGTACGGTCTTCTCCGGCATGTGCTTCTACCAGTCGTATGCGCGCGAGATCGCCGAGGCGAACGGGTGGAAGCGCCTCGCCACCAACAGCGCGAAGATGGTGAACATCCTCGGCGGCTACGGCTACGTGCCGATGCTCGCCTCGATGGAAGAGTGCGTCGCGGCGGCCGAGAGCGGGAGGCTCGCGTGAGCCCGAAGACGATCACCGTCCATCGCCGTGCGAAGGCGGGGCCCACGGGCGAAAAGGTGCTGGTGGCACGCCACGCGATGGGGCCGAAAGTCCGCGGCGAGGCGCTGGTCGCGAGGGACGGCTTCTCCGCGCGCTACGACCTCGACCGCATCGCCGGCATCTTCTCGCGTCCCGCGCACAAGCTCGCCGGCCAATCGTACGTCGGCAAGATCCTCGTGCTCGACACGTCGAAGGGCGGCGTGGCGAGCGCGTGGATGCTCGCCGAGATGCGCTCGCGCGACAAGGTGCCGCTCGCCATCGTCTTCAACACGGTGAACCCGATCCTCGTGCAAGGGGCGGCGCTCGCCGACATCCCGATGATGGCGGGCTTCGATGCCGACGTGACGGCGCTCGTCCCCTCAGGCGCCGAAGTCGAGGTCGATCCGGCGACGAAGACGCTGCGGATTCTCTAGTCGAGCGGTCCCAGGAAGTCCGCCTTGCCGATCTCCACTCCGTTGTGGCGCAGGATGTCGTATGCCGTCGCGCAGTGGAAGAAGACGTTGGGCAGCACGCGCTGGAAGAGGTAGCGCGAGCCCGGCCACGTCCTCGGGTCGGTTTGCGTGGGGAAGGTCACCGCGCGGCTGCCGTCCTCGAACTGCTCCGGCTTGAGCGTCCCGAGGAAGGCGATGGTCTTCTTCACGCGCTCGATCAGCTCCGCGAACGTCTTCTCGTCGTCGTCGTATTTCGGCGGCTCGGCCTGCGCGAGGCGCGCGGTGCCGATCTTGGAGACGTCGGATGCGATCTGCACCTGCTTCGAGAGCGGGAACATGTCCGGGTAGAGGCGCGCGTTCACCAGCACCGAGGGCTCGATCTTCTTCGCCTCAGCGTGCGCGGCGCCCTTCTCGAGCACATGGATCAGGTTCGTGAGGGCGCGCGTGATGGTGGGCACGGCGGCGTCGTACATCGCGGGCATTGCGGTCTCCTCGTGGATCGAGGCCGCAAGCGTATCACCTATTCCTGCCCTCCTTGCCGCCTCTATGGCCGTAAAGCGAGACGAGAGCGCGCGCACTTCTCCAATTCCGATAGGTCCGCCCCTCCAGCCAAGCGCGACTGTCTATTTCCACAAGCGCACGCTTGGCATTTGCGTCGCTTCGATAAGCGGGTCCACGCCTTGACCCTCCCACCCATAGGGATCGGTTACGCAATAGCCGAACTTGCAGTTCCCGGACTTCAACACTTCGAAATGCAGGTGAGCCCTGCTCGGCGTCCATCCCTCGGCCGCCGGCGCGGTGTAACCGCTAAGCCCTATTAGCTCCCCTGCATGCACTTGATCTCCTGGCTGCTTGTAGCGAGCACTAAGATGACCATACTGTGTGACGTAGCCGTTCCCATGATCAATCCCGATGTACCCCCATGCATCGCAACCAGCAGGGATGCCCTTCGGAATACATCGGTGCCCTTGATAGTTGACCACCGTGCCGTCCGCGGCACTATAAACGGGCGTACCGACCTCTGCATAAATGTCATAGCCAGGGTGACCGTCATAGTTGAGACCCGAACCGTATGACGAATCTGCTGTGCCGCGGTAGAGCCCTTGGAGCTGTATTGGTGCGACGGAAGTATTCAGGTAACAAGAACAGCCGGGCATCTGCTGATTCACCACTCCTTCTCGATGTTCGCCAGTGAATGCAACTACTGTACCATCAGCAATGTATACCTCGGACGTGTGATGATCCAACACCGAGCTAATGAACCCTAGGCGGCCGTCAATATTCATTTGGCTGTAAGCACCATCAATGTAAGGAGTACTACAGCTCGCGTTCGTGCACTTGAGCGGGAACTGCAGGAACGGAGATGAGACGGTTGCGCAAACCGGCATAGGATTCGAGAACGTCTGTCGGGTGATCGCCTTCGTAACCGAAGCTCCATTAAGTGAATAGCTCAATGTGCCGGTGACCCCGTCGGTAAAGCGCAGCCTCATTGTCCCAACTTGAGTGTTGCTGACGCCGCTCCAGCCCGAAGCATCGAATGCAGAGCCGCTTGTCTGGTAAAGCGGCCCGGAATAAACCCCATCGGACTGGAGCGAGCCATTTGGCATTACGAGCCACAAGGCGGTACCGTCCGTCGCATATGTAAAGAGCGTTGCGAAAATGACCTCGTCCTGATGCGTGATGTTCAGACCCCATCCCGGCTCTGCCGGATTGAACCAGAGGTCCTGATAGTTGGTCGAGGAAGATCGGTCACCATCGGTAGATTGACACGCGGTGGGAGCGGAGCCGTAGACCTGCTTCTGGATCGCCTTGGTTTCCTCCTCCCCGTTGATCGTGTAATCGAGGCTGCCGTTGTCCGGACCGGTGAAGCTAATCTTCATGCTTCCGACGCGGGTCGTTCGCACGCTGGAAAAGCCCGGATAAGGCTCCAAGTTGAAAGGCGGCCCGGATGTCAGATACAGATCACCGGAAAATACGTCCGCGCTCCCCTGACGAGCTCCATTCGACATGACGAGCCACATCGGTTGCCCGTTGTGCCCGTAGATGAATAGCGTCGCGAAGATAATGTCGCCCTGCTGATTGACGTTGAGCCCCCACCCAGACTCCCTTGGGTTCCACCAAAGGGCTGTGTAGTTCGTGTTGGAAGTAGCGCTCGCGGGAGCAAAGTTGACGCTGAAGGGCCCGGCGACCTGGGGATCGTTGGCCGCGGCCGTGAAGGTCTCACCGGACGTGCCGTAGTCGTCCGCGATGACGCAGACGTAGTAGGTGCCAGAAGCTGGAGCATTTGTCGTCGTCGACTGCGATACCGATTGGCCGCTCGCCAATGATGGCGTAGCAACGGACACTTGCGAGCTTGGGGCACACGAATTCGAGCTCTCGATACGGACAGCGGTTGTTGAGGGGCTTGCGGTGCCGCTGCCTTGGTTCACGAGGTTCCAACTTATTGCCACGCTTCCGTTCGGCGCCACAGGATCCGAGCTTACGCTAATGGACTGCGGGAGGAGGTCAGGCGCCACAGCGACTCGGGCCTGTACCGTGAAGGGGCCTGCAACCTGGATGTCGTTCGCGGCCACAGTCGAACTCTGCCCGGAAGTACCATAGTCGTCGGCAATCACGCAGACATAGTAGGTTCCAGATGCGGGCGCACTCATGATTGTCGACTCCGACAACGATTGGGCGGGTCCCAATTGCGGCGCCGCCACGGAGGTTTGTGACGTAAGCGCCAGCGGGCACGAGTTCGAAGTCTCTATGCGGACGACTGTAGTTGAAGCGCGGGCCGTACCGCTTCCCTGGTTGGCCAGGTTCCAGCTCACCGTCACGCTCCCATTGGGCGCGACTGGGTCTGGAGTCACGTTGATGGATTGCGGGATTAAGTCCGGAGCCGTGGCGACCGGGGTCTGCACAGTAAAGGGCCCTGCGATCTGGATGTCGTTCGCAGTCGCGGCAGAGTTTTGGCCCGAGGTGCCATAGTCATCTGCGATGACGCACACATAGTAGGTCCCCGAGCCAGGAGCAATCGTGGTGGTCGATTGCGAAACCGATTGACCAGCTCCCACCGCGGGCGCTCCCATAGTGCTTTGCGATGTAATTGAGCACGTGCTTGAAGTCTCAATGCGGACAGCGGTTGTGGAAGAACTCGCGGTCCCGCTCCCTTGGTTTACGAGACTCCAACTCACCGTGACCATGCCGTTCGGCGCAACGGGATCTGGACTCACACTTATGGACTGTGGAATCAAGTCCGGTGCGGACGCTACTTGGGCCTGTACGGTGAAGGGGCCCACGATCTGGATATCGTTCGCGGTCTGCGTGGAGACCTGCCCGGACGTCCCAAAGTCATCGGCGATGACGCAGACGTAGTAGGTGCCCGCCCCAGGCGCAATCATGGTGATCGACTGCGAAACCGATTGGCCTGCAGTCAGTGATGGTGCTCTCACGCCGCTTTGCGAGGCGATCGCGCAGGAGTTGGAACTCTCAATGCGGACGACGGTTGTCGAAGGGCTGGCTGTCCCACTTCCCTGGTTAAGCAGGTTCCAACTCACCGTCACGCTTCCATTTGGCGCGACTGGATCTGGGGTCAAGCTGATGGATTTCGGAATCAAATCCGGCACCGCGGCGATCGGGGTCTGCACAGTGAAGGGACCCGCGACTTGGATATCGTTGCCAGCCGTGGTGGACGTCTGCCCGGACGTACCGTAGTCGTCGGCGATGACGCAGACGTAATACGTTCCAGAGCCAGGTGCCATCATGGTGATAGATTGCGAAACCGATTGGCCGGCTCCCATCGATGGCGCGCCCACAGTGTTTTGCGACGTGATGGGGCACGAGTCCGAACTCTCGATGCGGACGACTGTTGTCGAAGAACTTGCCGCTCCACTTCCCTGGTTGACTAAGTTCCAAGCCACGCTCAGGTTTCCGTATGGCGTGACAGGGTTTGGGCTCACGCTTATCGACTGTGGAATCAGATCTGGAACGGACGTCGCCGGCGCTTGTACCGTAAAGGGACCCACGACTTGGATATCGTTGGCTGCCTGAGCGGAGATTTGCCCCGAGGTACTGTAATCGTCCGCGATTACGCAGACGTAGTAGGTTCCCGAGGCCGGCGCAATCATGGTCGTCGATTGCGAAACCCATTGCCCGACGGAGAGAGACGGCGTCCCGACACCATTTTGTGACGTAATGGGACACGAACTCGTACTCTCAATTCGAACGACGGTTGTCGAGGAATTCGCCGTCGCGCTTCCCTGGTTGACCAGGTTCCACGTCACCGTCACCGTGCCGTGAGAACTTACGGGATCTGGGCTCACGGTGATGGACTGCGGAACGAGGTCCTGCCCGAACGAGGCGGCAGGAAACAGACCCATTACAATCAACCCGGCGGCCAGTAGGTGTGCCGCGTTGGCGATCACTGCAACGATCCCGACTGCGCCTGTTCTCGCAAGTCCTTTGAGCCCAGACTGCATCCGCAGAAGCGCCATCCTAATGACCTTCAAAACGCAGGTAGGAAGTTGAGGAAGGCGGGCCTCCTAATCCACTCCCAATTCATAGAAGTTGTACTCGACGCTCGCCGGACCGTACCCGCCCATGCCGCCCAAGCCCGGGCGGTTGACAATGAACGCGTATTCGCCAGGTTGAAGGACGTTCACCGGTTTGATTCGATAGATTTCATAGCCCTCCGGCGCGCCTCTCTGATCCGCTGCCCTGTCGTACGTAAGAGGTATGTTCCGGTCCGCCGGCAGCCCTTCGGTGGCGGAGATATACGCGCTCGAGATCATGATCTCCCGGCTGCCGTTTGGCCGCGTCGCGAGCAATCCTAATGTGACAATGCTGGATGGCTCAATGTTATCTGGAAGTATCATTTCGAACTCGGGTGAATGGTTCGATGTCCTCAGATGCGAAGTCGGGCCGTTTAGCACAGCGAATCGCTGGACGACGAAAACCCATCTCGATCGCGTCCCAGGCCGCGAATATTTCATTTCGATGCGCTTGTTCCCGTCGATAAGGAACACCTTATCCACGTCGATCTTCGTTTGCTTAGTTCCCCAGAAGCTGGCGATCACGCCGGCTGCCTGCTCTTGAGGCGAGGCTGGTGCCGAGGGCGGCGCGGTCGGCGCGGGCGCATCGCCCGGTCTTGTTGAGGACGACGCTTGAAGGACGGCGTCGATCACCGATGCTGGAACTCCGGCTTTCTTTAGCCCGATGAGCGCTCTCGGCGACGTGTCGAAGGCAGAGGGACTTGAACGAATAGTGAGAATTATCGTGTCTTGCGGAAGTCCAGCCTTCACGAGGCTCAGCACGTCGGCGTTCGTAAGGGGCGGCTTCCTCTCATCCGCAAGGCTTCCTGTGCTCGTAATTGAAAGCCACAAAAAGACGATTGCGACTGCGAACTTGAAGTTGCTGCGGAACTTATAGTTGTGCGAGCCTCGCGGAAGGACATCAAAACCAAATTCATTTTCCGACCGCGGCGCCGAAGAGGTGCGCGTCATAAAGTCCCTCCTTTGTTTGTATTGTTCGGGCTGCGCAGAAAGTCTAGGCGCTTAAGCCCGGTTGACGCAATCGAAATTCAAATACTCGGCTAGCGAAGCAGCGGGCAGATTGCTCATGCACCTGACTTATTGAATTTTTTGGCAACCCTTCCCAAACCTTTCGGGCTGCTGCTGCCGGCCGGCGGGGTTCAGGCGAACAGGTCGATGTAAAGCCGCCGGGCGCTCTGGAGTTTTATGAAATGGCGTAAGGATCGTTGTTCGCGCTCGATGGCGACGCAGAGAAGCTGCCGGCAAAGTGAAACCACAATGAATTCAGATATCCTCCCGTTGTTCCTGGTTCAGGTACGGTAGCATGGAGCGAGCTGCCGTCCCTTAACGACGGAAGGGCGTGTGTTTGTCAATCGGCAGTCAATGGACCGGTTTCGCGGACTTTCACTCGGTTCCTAAGAACGCTCTCTCCGCAACCGCGGGATTTCCGCGTATCTGCGGGACTTGGGAGAAATGCAGCTCTGAGAGCTGCGACGCAGCGGTCTTAATGAGCAAATTCAGCGGACTCTTGGTACTGCCCGAATCAAGTAGCTTTATAAGGACAAATGTGAACGCTCCGTTATAGCGGCTGGAAAAGACCGCGTCTGCCGATGTTTGATTGGATGCGCAACCGGCCAACAAAGCCCCGTTCAAGTGCTCGGTTGGCGCGCCGAAGCCCAATGGCGTAATGTCCTTGCTCTTGGCCGTCTCGATCCGCCATTGCATATCGGCCGGCGTCGGAAATAGCCGCGGCACTCGGTAGGCCCAATTCAAAGCGAGTTCAATCTCCCTCGCCAGGTCGCCCGAGTGGCATGAGTCGGATATCCAGTTGAATTCGACTCCGAGGGGCAGGCTGCGGAACAACGAAGCGAAGTCCGTGTCCTTTATCATTCTGTCCGGTGACCAGTCGAAGTCAACCGGGCAGATGACGTCATGAATCGACGAAACGTCACCCGACGCGTCTCGTTCTGCGTACTGTGCGCCGTGGCCACTGTAGTGGAACAGAATTCGGTCCCCCGCCTTCGCCTTTCCAACCAGTTGCTCCAGACGGTCCTTGATTGTCTTCGTCGTGGCTCGCGCATCGGTAAGGAGATGAATGGAATCTCGATCGAACCTCATCTTGCCGGCCAAAAACTGGGCCATGTCAGATACATCATTGACGCAGCCCTTCAATGGGGAGGTTGGATATGCGTTGATTCCGACTAGCAAGGCCGCGTTCATGTGGCACCTCTAGATCATCGTTGACACTATCACTAGATATTCGAGACGTTGATGAGGCAGCCCGGAGTGCGTTATCGCACTAGTGGCTGGTACGAGGTGAAGGCGAGAACAGCCCCACCAAATAAGCCGCGACCGTAGAAAAGATCGTGAAAACTGTCTCTGGCTTCACGCCGTCTGAGACCACTGGGCTGAAGAGTCCGTAAAGTAAAGCGGCCGATGAGGCGATGAATACGGCACAAAGAGCGCCGACAAAGAGAGTCCAAAGGAGATTCGTGGCCGGACCAGCGGCAGGCGGCGCGATCAATCCTGCCGCGCTCACTGCAGCTCGCGCCTCGCTCGCTGGAAGTGAACTCAGCACATTTGCTATGGCCGAAGCGCGGTCCGATTCTGGTAAATTCCGTGACATGTTCACCCATTCCGTAGCCGATCCCATGGGGCGTCCTCCCGTTTAGGCAATGAATTCGGGCTTCATGCCGAGTTGTTCCATTACCTTGGAATCGGCGCGCGCCGAGGCCAAAGGCGGGATATAGAGGGTGGAGATCGGCGTTGCGCCCGCTTCGGCGAGGTGCGACAACGGCATGCGCTCGATGCGCGGCCCGCAGATCGGATACTGCGCGGCTTCGTAGAGCGTAACCTCGTGCTCTTCTCCATAGTCAGTCGTGAGCCGGCGCGCGAGCCGGTCGAGATTCGCTCGCGGATCATAGCCCTCCTGTCGATAAGTGAGATCGCCAATTAGTCCGACCTGCCATAGGACGAGCCCGACATTCGGGTCAAAGCGGCGTTGGTGCACTAGGAAATCTGTAGCTTCGAAGCCCGCGCACCCAGCTCTTGCCGGATCAACTCCCAGATCGGCGAAGAGACACGCATCAGCCGAGATCCCGGGCAACATGCATGCAGTGATCCGCTCCATGCGCGCGCGGCGCACGATCTCGTGTGAGGGATACACGAAGATGCCGGGATGTCCATAGAACGCGACACCGACCACATGTCCGTCCCGCGCCGATTCCAATACCTCATCGACCATTCCGCGGTAGCTATCGATCCGGCGCTTCGCGTCCGCATAGTGATGCTCGAGCGATCGCGCTTTATCGTTATGATCACGGATCCACTGAGCGGTCAGCGGATCGGCAACCAGATAGAAAACCACCTCCGCAGCGCGGATTACATCGACCGCCTCTAACGTGAGCTGTCCGATCGACTTGATGCCTGTCCCGACGATCGTGATGGATCCGGTCGACATGTAGTCATCCGATCGCGACGACGACGATAACGACAACATTATCTCCACGCGGAGTTGCTCCTCCCATGAGCGCCGCGCGTATCTTTCCCGCATCGGCGCTGCGTATTACCTGCTTGTCGGAATCGGTGAGTCCAGCCTTCTTCATCTCTGCTTCTGGATCAGCGCGCAGAGCCCGCACCTTGTCCGGGCTTTCGGCCAACTGCATGAGATAGTCCTTCAAAGACATGGCAGTCCTCCTGAGTCGGGTTGATGTGCCGCGTTCAGCAAGCGGGGGCTAGCGAACGCTTCGGCGAGCCTGCGCGGTCGCACTGAACACGGTGTGTTGGCGCCCGGTACTTAGGACGCGCTAGGACATTTGCAAGACAGGGCGGCGACCGGAGCTTGAGGGCAGCCCCATCGTCGAGAGACCAACTGGAGAGGTATGGTAATCGCTCGAAGTTTACTCATCGTGCGCCTCCTCTACTGCACGGGATCTGTCGTCCCAATGCGGCGCGTAGTTAACGCCAAAATTAACTGGGCGTCAACACCGGTTAATGCTACGGGGTTTCGCCTGGCTGGGCTGGCTGTCCCGCCGTTTTTGCGGACAGCCGCGTGAGTTGCTCAAATGCGCCTTGCCATACCGCTTCCAAATAATGCCGTAAGGTCAGGCATTTGATTGCCATGTACAGCATGAAGGGTAGCCAAATGATGCCCAACATTGTGAGAATCACCCCATGCCCGACCGCATCGAACGGTACCAACACCTTAAGCGTCATGAAATCCGAAGCCAACCCAATAACCTGCGCTACAACGGGCAGGAATATCAGACCATCGATCCATCGAGATGCCGGTCGAGTTGGTGTGTCTTTCTCTTCGAGCGACCTCGGAATGTTCAACACCTGCGCCATGGAAAGGTATTGATAACCGAAGCCGAGAAGGTCCGTGTTCGTGTTCGAAAAAACGGCATTAAGGTTGATGTAGTGCCGCCATAGGCTTAATCGCAACCATACAAGTATTACGAGTAGCGCGAAGCCGCCGAACAGAGGAACATCATTGGCGTCGATGACGACACCGAAGAATGGCAGCTTAACGATGTTCACATTGTCGTAACTTTGGTCGCGCCATTTCATCGCTAGCTGTGATATCTGTTCGTCAGACATGGTCGCGTACATCCGCTTTTCAAGACGTTTTGCCGCTTCGTCTTGGGTCTGAATCTCCTCCCGTTCTGTTTGAGCCTCTCGGTTTCCTAACGCGAGCTTGGCGAGATATTCAGAATGTCGCGATGATTCTTCTGGCGACTTCTGCATGTTGTGCCAGTGAATTGCACGAGATATCGAATCCTTCCGAAAAAGAAACCAGCTCGTCAAATCCCAAGCGTTCCATGTAGCGACAGTCATCACGACGCTAGCCGTGACCAATACGATGATCACCTGCCGGATTCGGTTAGAGGATGCAACCGTAGCGTCCAGATAACGCTCAAAATCGCGCGGGACCTTTTCCATCGGCGCCTCCGCCTAGCTGGTGGGCGGCAGTAGTCTGCAATTGTTATTTGTCTTTGGTCAACTGACGTTAAGTTGCCATAGCGCATCGCAGGCACAAAGCGTTGGAGCCGCCCTGTACAGTGAATCGACCCCTAGGCAGCCCGATTTTCCGAGGCGCTTCGCCTTGCACGGTCGTCGGACTGGCGACGCTCAGGAACAATTGATGCCGATATTAAGCGCTCGGGGCTTGTGGCGATCAGCGGTCATAGAGCATCTCGAAGGGCGGCCTGGGCGACCCCCGTTGTAGCGGTGGTGCACAGGACGCGGATCCGAGGCGCCTTCATGGATCGGCCGCCCGGCCAACCGGACTTGGCCAAATTCACGGAGGCAAGCGGACTCCCATTTCCAAGCCGCACGGATAGTGGACGGGCCCGCAATCTAAGCCGGTCAGGGATGTACGTCGAACGCATCCACCACGACATACGACCCGTCGATGTTCACCACCTTGATCATCAGCGTGTGCGGGCCGTTGGTGAGCCCGTCGGCGCGGAAGATCGTCATCTGGTAGCCCTCGATCGGGTATTGCTGGAAGAGCTTCTGCTCCTTCTGGAAGACGCCGTCGAGATAAATGTCGGCGACGCCCGCGGCGCTGCCCTTCTCGCAGCCGATCCAGCTCACCGACGTGCCGGTGAAGCTGAAGGTGGCGGTGGCGCCGGTCTGGTTCGAGGTGGACGTCACGCCCTCGCTCCACACCCGGGCGTTGTTGTCGTGCGTCCACATGCCGACGTACGAGACCGACGGGTCGTAATCCTCGTAGCGGCGGCCGGGCGTCATCACGTCGAGCGCATCCACGACGACGCGCGCGGCGCTCGACGAGGCGTTCTTCGTGCCGGTCGCGGTGATCGTCAAGGTGTGGTTGCCATCGGTCATGCCGGTCTTGGTGAACACGACCGGCTGGAAGGTGGCGCTCGGCGCATACAGGTCCACCTGCGTCGCGGCGCCGCCATCGATCTGCACGTCGGCGATGCCGGCGTCGGGACCGCGATAGCCGATCCAGCTGATGCCGGTTCCACGGAACGGCACCGACATCGTTTCGCCCGCCTTCTGCGTTTCCTGCGCGGTGACCGGCAGCTCGGGCAGGTTCGACACGCCGCTGCCGCTCCACGCGAATTGCTCGCTCGACTTGGTCCAGCCGCTGCTGAACTTGAGGTCGGGATTCGTATCCTGCCAGTGCGACACGGTGAAGTCCGGCTGGATGTCGAAGGCGTCCACGACCACGACGTTCCCCTCCGCCTGGCCGTTCTGCGTGCCGGTGACGGTGATGGTGAGCTTGTGCTGGCCGGGACCCAGGTCGTAGAGGGTGACGATCGGCGTGTGGACCTCGTCCGCGGGACGCGCGAAGAGGTCGACGGTGCGCACCACGCCCGAATCGACGCTCACCTGCGCGATGCCCATGGCCCGGCCGCGGCTCCCGATCCAGCGGATGGAAGTGCCGACGAAACTGATCGAGACGGTGGCGCCCGACGTGTTCGCCTGCATGGCGGAGCCGCCGCTCCAACCCTTGCTCGTATCGGCCTTCGTCCACGTGCCGGTAAAGGTGACGGTGGGATCGGACTCCTCGACGCGCATGCCCGCGGTCGGCAGCACCGCCGACGGACTCGGGTCGCCGGGGCCCGGACCGGGATCACCGGCGCCGCCTCCGCCACCGCCGCCACCACCGCCGCACGAAGCCAGCAGAACGGCAACCAGGAATAGCAGGGCACGCGGCATGTAGCGCATGGCGGACGGCGTTTGTGGCGGGATGACTGCAAACGTGCCACGGAGCGATCCACGCGTATGTAGGACCGGAGCCGACCGAGTTGTCGGCTAACCGCTCACCGTGATGCGCTACCGCGATGCGGTGTCCTGACGGATCTCGCGCGCCGCCGCCTTGGCGCGATCGGATTCCGCGCGCAATGCCGCGATCTCTTCCGGCGTGAGGCGCTCGGCGTTCATGTAGTCGAGCTTCCATTCGTCCGAATCGCTCCAGCGCAGCGGCGACTCGACGACGGTACGCGGCCCGGCCGCCGATTCGAGCGTGAGGAGCGCGAGCTCGAGCGTGAGCTCCTGCGAGGCCGGGTCGCGCGGGCGGCCCGCGGCGTTGCCGAGCGGGAAATCGCTGAAGAGCATGCGCGGCACGCCGCAATGCTCGACGATGTCGCGCGCGCAGGCCATCACCACGGTCGCGATGCCGTTCGCCTCCAGATGGCGTGCGGCGAGCGAGAGCGTCTGGTGGCACACCGGGCAGTTGGGCACGAGCACCGCGGCGTCGACCGCGTCCTCGCGGCAGCGCGCGAGGAGCTCCGGCACGTCCTGCTCGAGCGTGCGGCGCTGGCTGCGATTGGTCGGCATGCCGTGGAAGCGCCGCGCGAGCACGCCGATGCGTCCTCGCCGCGCCGCTTCCCGCAGCTTGGGCAGCGGGAACCAGGTGCCGCGATCCTCCATCGTCGTGTGCTTGCGGTCGATCGCCACGTGCGCGATGCGCACATCGTGGTCGATCGCCGTGTCGCCGGAATAGACCGCGAAGAATTTCGCCCTCGCGTTGTACGGCGCACCCGGCCCTTGCGGCCCCTTTTCCGGGTCGTAGGGTGCGGCGGTGGTCACCAGCGCGACGGTGCACCGGGAGAGCGGCTTCCCGAGCGGCTGGAACGGCACGTCCTCGTGATGGGCCCAGCGATAAGGATTGTCGTAGCCGAGCGCGAGGTACCAGTCCCGGGTGCGATGCAGGTAGGGAATCGGCGGGGCGCGCATGACGATCCATGATAGCCGGGTCATGGCGATCGCCGTGCGAAATCCCGCCAAACTTGTCACTCCCGCACCTTCGCCGGCCGGCGCTACCGTGGTCTCCAGCAGCGCCAACCACACGGAGGAAACCATGGCGTCACACACGGTCGGGACACGCAAGGAATGGCTCGCGGCGCGCCTCGAGCTCCTGAAGGCGGAGAAGGAGCACACGCGGCGCGGCGACGCGCTCGCCCGCGAGCGGCAGGCGCTCCCCTGGGTGCGGATCGACAAGGCGTATCGCTTCGAGACCGGCGAAGGCGCGGCGTCGCTCGCCGACCTCTTCCGCGGGCGCTCGCAGCTCCTCGTCTACCACTTCATGTTCGGCCCCGACTACACGGCGGGCTGCCCGTCGTGCACGTCGATCGCGGACGGCTTCAACGGATTCGCCCCGCACCTCGAGAACCACGACGTCATGCTGTGGGCGGTCTCGCGGGCGCCGCTCGCGAAGCTCGACGCGTACCGGCGCCGGATGGGATGGACGTTCCCGTGGGCGTCCTCGAGCGCGAGCGACTTCAACGCCGACTTCGCCGTGCACTTCACCGAGGCGCAGCAGCGCGCGGGCATCGAATACAACTACGAGCGGCTGCCAGGCGCCAAGCCGTCTTCGTCCAAGAACGACGGCACGAGCATCGTCGATTCGATCGCGGCGACGGCCGGCGTCGATGCGCCCACCTTCACGCGCGAGCTTCCCGGCATGAGCGCCTTCGTGCTCGAGGACGGCGCGATCTACCACACGTACTCGACGTACGCACGCGGCCTCGACGGGCTGTGGGGCATGTACCAGTGGCTCGACCGCGCACCCAGGGGCCGCAACGAGACCGGCTACTGGCTGCGGCGCAAGGACGAGTACGCGGCGAAGGCGGAGGAAGCATGTGTCCCCTCTGCCTGACGGTCGCGGGATTGGTTGGCGCAGGTGTGGCGGCCAAGAATCGCGCGTGCAATCGACTGATTCATCCGGTCGAGGTCCATTCGGCATCCGGACCGGCCTCGCACGGCCGGCGGCGTGAACGGCCGCGCGCGCCGCGCTGCCCAACCCACGCGCCGGAAAGGCGCGGGCCGGGTGGGCCGGTCCACCCGTCACGAGGAGCCAGCATGCAAGCCAAACCCCTGTACGCCGCACTACTCGCCGCAGCGTTCGCGTTCCCGTTCGCCGCCAACGCCGCCAACGCCGCCAACGACAACAGCTCGTCCAGCCCGTCCGCATCGGCGAACAGCGCCAACGATGGCGGCGCGGAGGCCATGTTCGAGGCGATGGACAAGAACCACGACGGCTTCATCTCGAAGGAAGAGGCCAGGGGCACGCCGCACGAGGCCGAATTCGCGCAGCTCGACAAGAACGGCGACGGCAAGCTTTCGCGTGAAGAGCACTACAACGCGCCCGAGCACGTGGCCGCACGCGAGAAGGCCGGCGCGACCGGCTCGACCGCATCGAGCAGCAACTCCAAGACGTCCAGCTCCGGAAAATCGTACTAGCGCGGGTTTCTCTCTCGGTGGGGAGAGGGCGCCGAGTGCTCCCTCTCCCTTGGGAGAGCCCCCCGCGGGGCCTGTGCTAGTCTCGGTCTTGATCCGAAGAACAACCGGCAGATGAACGAGACTCACGGCAGCAAAGCCCGCTCCGATGCGCTGGTGCTGTTCGGTGTTACCGGCGACCTGGCCCGCAAGAAGATTTTTCCCGCGCTCTACGCGATGGCGAAGCGCGGCACGCTCGATTTCCCCGTGGTCGGGGTCGCCTCTTCGGCGTGGACGATCGCGCAGCTGCACGAGAGGGCGCGCGAGGCGATCGGCGCGGCCGGCAAGGTGGACGATCGCGCGGCGCTGCGGCGCGTGCTCTCCGCGCTGCGTTACGTGCAGGGCAACTACAACGACCTCGCCACCTTCACGAAGCTCAAGGCCGCGCTCGGCAAGGCGCGCCGCCCGGCGCACTACCTCGCCATCCCGCCCGCTCTCTTCCCCACGGTGATCGAGAGCCTCGGCGCGACGAGCCTCTCGAAGGACGCGCGCGTGATCGTCGAGAAGCCCTTCGGGCGCGACCTCGCGTCGGCGCGCGTGCTCAACCGCATCGCCCACTCCGTGTTCCCGGAAGACGCGATCTTCCGCATCGATCACTTCCTCGCCAAGGAAGCGATCATGAACATCCTCTACTTCCGGTTCGCGAACTCGTTCCTCGAGCCGATCTGGAACCGCAACTACATCGCGAGCATGCAGGTGACGCTCGCCGAATCGTTCGGCGTCGACGGGCGCGGGGCGTTCTACGAGACCGCGGGATGCCTGCGCGACGTGGTCCAGAACCACCTGTTCCAGATCCTCGCGCTGCTCGCGATGGAGCCGCCCACGCGTCGCGGCTTCGAGGCGGTCCACGGCGAGACGGCCGACATCCTGCAGGCGATGCGCCCGCTCGTCTCCGACGACCTCGTCCGCGGCCAGTACGCCGGATACCGCAAGGAGCCGGGCGTGGCGAGGAGCTCCGACGTCGAGACGTTCTGCGCGCTGCGGCTTTTCATCGACTCGTGGCGCTGGTCCGGCGTGCCGTTCTACCTGCGCTCGGGCAAGTGCCTCGCCGACACCGCGGCCGAGGTCACGGTGCAGCTCAAGGCGCCGCCCGAGCGCCTGTTCCAGGATTCGTCGCTCGCCCTGCGCGACGCCGATTATTTCCGCTTCCGCATCCAGCCCAATTCCGCGATCGCGCTCGCCGCCCGCGTGAAGCGCGCCGGCAAGGCGTTCATCGGCGACCAGCGCGAGCTGATGCTCGTCGACGAGCGGCACGACGAGCAGACGCCCTATGAACGCCTGCTGGGCGATGCGATGGCGGGCAACGACGCGCTCTTCACGCGCGAGGACGTGGTGGAGGCCGCCTGGGCCGTGGTCGACCCGGTGCTCGAGCATCACCATCGCGCGCTTGCCTATCGGCGAGGCAGCTGGGGGCCGAAGGCGGCCGATGCCCTCATCGAGGCCGACGGGGGCTGGCGCAATCCGGGTCGAACAAGCTGAGGGCGGCAATGTCCAAGCGCAAGAGGATCCTGGTCGTCGATGTCGGCGGCACGCACGTGAAGTGCGCGGTCTCCGGCGGCGAGGTGCGCGAATTCGAGTCCGGCCCCGCGCTCACTCCGAAGCGAATGACGCGCGAGCTGCTGGCCGTCACGCGCGACTGGCGCTTCGACGCGATATCGATCGGGTACCCCGGCGTGGTGCTCCACGGCAGGATCGTGCGCGAGCCGTTCAACCTCGGAGGCGGCTGGGTCGGATTCGACTTCAGCGCCGCCCTCAAGCGCCCGGTGAGGCTCATCAACGACGCGGCCATGCAGGCGCTCGGCTGCTACGAAGGCGGGAAGATGCTGTTCCTGGGATTGGGCACGGGATTGGGCTCCGCGATGATCGTGGACGGGATCGTCGTGCCGATGGAGCTCGGGCACCTGCACTGCGGCCCGCGCAAGACCTACGAGGATCTCGTCGGCGAACGCGGACGCGAGCGCGCGGGCAATCGCCGCTGGCGCAAGCGCGTGAACGACATCGTGGAGAGCCTGCAGCGCGCGCTGCTGCCCGAATACGTCGTGCTGGGCGGGGGCAACGCCCGCCGGCTCAAGCAACTGCCGCCCAACGCGCGCCGCGGCGACAACAGCTACGCGTTCGAGGGCGGCGTGCGCCTGTGGGACGAGAAGCCCGTCCGTGGAACCCGATAGCACCGTCTTCCTGCTGGATTGCGACAACACGCTGCTCGACAACGATCGCGTCCAGGAGGACCTGCGCCGGCACCTCACTCGCGAGTTCGGCGCGCCGAGCTGCCAGCGCTATTGGGACCTCTTCGAGGCCCTGCGCATCGAGCTCGGCTACGCCGACTATCTCGGCGCGCTGCAGCGCTATCGACTGGGCGACATGCACGATCCGCGTTTGCTGAAGATGTCCGGCTTCCTGCTGGACTATCCGTTCGCCGATCGCCTCTATCCCGGCGCCCTCGCGGCGATCGAGCACCTGGGCCGCATCGGCCCGACGGTGATCCTCTCCGATGGCGACGTGGTCTTCCAGCCGCGCAAGATCGAGCGCTCGGGCCTGTGGCATGCTGTGGACGGCCGCGTGCTGGTCTACGTCCACAAGGAAGCGATGCTGGACGATGTCGCGCAGCGCTATCCCGCGAGTCGCTATGTGATGGTGGACGACAAGCTGCCCGTCCTCGCGGCGATGAAGCGCGTCTGGGGCGCGCGCCTCACCACCGTCTTCGCGCGGCAGGGCCACTACGCGCTCGATCCCGTGATGGCCCCGAAGTCCGCGCACGCCGACGTCACGATCGAGCGCATCGGCGAGCTGGCGCAATTCGAGCTCGAGGAGATTCCATGAAACCCACCCGGCAACTTCGCGACCTCGGGCAGAGCCTGTGGCTCGACAACATCACGCGCAAGCTCCTCGAGAGCGGCGAGCTCGCGCGCTACATCCGCGACTACGGGATCACCGGGCTCACCTCGAACCCGACGATCTTCGATCTCGCGATCAAGGATTCCGATGCCTACGACGCGGCGATCCTCGCCAAGTCGCGCGCGGGCAAGTCGGGCGAGGCGCTCTTCCTCGAGCTCGCCCTCGAGGACCTCGTGCGCGCCGCGGACCTGTTCCGCCCCGCGCACGAAGCGACCCGAGGCGTGGACGGCTGGGTGTCGCTCGAGCTCTCCCCGCTGCTCGTGAACGACACCGCGCGCTCGGTGAAATCCGCCGCCGAGCTGCACGCACGCGCCAAGCGTCCCAACCTCTTCATCAAGATTCCCGGCACGCCCGCCGGCGTTCCCGCGATCGAGGAGTCGATCTTCGCCGGTGTCCCGATCAACGTGACGCTGCTCTTCTCACGCGAGCAATACCGCGCAGTCGCCGAGGCTTACCTGCGCGGCCTCGAGCGGCGCCTCGCCGCGGGCCGCGACGTGCGCGTGGCCTCGGTGGCCTCGCTCTTCGTGAGCCGCCTGGACGTCGCGGTGAAGGACAAGGTGCCCGCCGAGCTTCGCAACCGCCTCGGGATCGCCGTCGCCCGGCGCACGTACAAGGCGTATCGGGATCTCCTCGCCTCGCCGCGCTGGAAGAAGCTCGCGTCGGCCGGCGCGATGCCGCAGCGCGTACTGTGGGCGAGCACCGGCACCAAGGATCCCAGCGCCTCCGACGTGCTGTACGTCGAAGCGCTCGCCGCGCCCGACACCATCGACACCCTTCCCGAGAAGACGCTGCACGCGTTCGCCGACCACGGCAAGGTCGCCGGCGTGATGCCGGTGGATGGCGGCGACGCGGAGGCCGAGATCGCGGCCTTCACGAAGGCGGGCATCGACGTCGACGCCGTGTCGAGCCAGCTGCAGCGCGAGGGCGGGGATGCGTTCGCCAAGTCCTGGAACGATCTCCTGGAGCGCATCGCCGCGAAAGGCGAAGTGCTGAAGAAGGCGGGCTGAGCATGGACGTCCCGATGGCGACCGACCTGGACACGCTCTGCATCAACACCATCCGCTTCCTTTCGGTGGACGCGGTGCAGAAGGCGAACAGCGGTCATCCGGGCCTGCCGCTCGACGCCGCACCCATGGCCTACGTGCTGTGGACGCGTTTCCTCGAGCACAATCCGCGCGATCCGCGGTGGTTCGATCGCGACCGCTTCGTGCTCTCCGCGGGGCACGGCTCGATGCTGCTCTATAGCCTCCTGCACCTCACCGGCTATGACCTGCCGATGCAAGAGATCGAGCGCTTCCGGCAATGGGGCAGCAAGGCGCCGGGCCATCCCGAGCGCGGACACACGGCGGGCGTCGAGATCACCACCGGACCGCTCGGCCAGGGCTTCGCCAACGCGGTCGGCATGGCGATGGCGGAGGCGCATCTCGCCGCGCGCTTCAACCGTCCGGGCCATGCGGTGATCGACCATGCGACCTACGTGCTCGCGAGCGACGGCGACATGATGGAAGGTGTCGCCTCGGAAGCGGCCTCCATCGCCGGCCACTTGCGCCTCGGCAAGCTCACCTGCCTCTACGACGACAACCGCGTGACGCTTTCCGCCGGCACCGACATGACGTTCTCCGAGGACGTCGCGGCGCGCTTCGCGGCCTATGGATGGCACACGCAGAGGCTCGAGGACGGCAACGACCTCGCCGCGATCGACGCCGCCATCGCCGCCGCGCGCGCGGAGCGCTCGCGTCCCTCGCTCATCCTCGTGCGCACGCACCTGGGCTACGGCTCGCCCAACAAGCAGGATACATACGAAGCCCACGGCTCGCCCCTCGGCGCCGACGAGGTGAGGCTCACCAAGCAGAACCTCGGCTGGCCCGTGGAGCCGGCATTCCTGGTTCCGCCCGAGGCACTCGAGCATTTCCGCGCGGCCGTGGAGCGCGGCAACGCCGCCGAGGCCGCGTGGAACGAGCGCATGGCCGCGTATGCGAAGGCATTCCCCGACGAAGCGCGCGAGCTCCAGCGTATCGTGCGAGGCGAGCTTCCTTCCGGCTGGGACAGCGGGATCCCAAGCTTCCCGGCCGATGCCAAGGGCCTGTCGACGCGCGTGGCCGCCGGCAAGGTGATGAACGCCATCGCGCCGCGCGTGCCCGAGCTCATGGGCGGATCGGCCGACCTCGATCCCTCCACGTACACCGCCCTCAAGGACCAGGGCGATTTCGAGCCGCCGGGCGTGAACGGCCCCGACATGCAGGGCTCGAGTGGCGGCGGCTGGAGCTACGCCGGGCGCAACGTGCACTTCGGCGTGCGCGAGCATGCCATGGCCGCGATCTGCAACGGCATGGCGGCGCATGGCGGGATCGTTCCCTACGACGCGACGTTCCTCGTGTTCTCCGACTACATGCGCCCGTCGATCCGGCTCGCGGCGCTGATGGGATTGCACGTGATCCACGTCTTCACCCACGACAGCATCGCGCTCGGCGAGGACGGGCCCACGCACCAGCCGGTGGAGCACCTCGCGGCGCTCCGCGCGATCCCGCAGCTCGTGGTGATCCGGCCTGGAGATGCCAACGAGGCGGCGGTGGCGTGGCGCGTGGCGATGGAGTCGCGCGATCGACCGGTGGCGTTGATCCTCAGCCGGCAGAACCTGCCCACGCTCGAACGCACGCGCTACGCGGATGCCGAGGGCCTGCGCCGCGGCGCATACGTGCTGCTCGATCCGAAGGATGCCAGGCCCGGGCTCATCCTCATCGCGAGCGGTTCGGAGGTGAGCCTCATCGCCGCCGCCGCGGACAAGCTCGCCGCGCAGGGCGTGGCGGTGCGCTGCGTCTCGATGCCGAGCTGGGAATTGTTCGAGGCCATGCCGCGGGAATATCGCGACAGCGTGCTGCCGCGTTCGGTCCCCGCGCGCCTCGCGGTGGAAGCGGGAATCGCGCAGGGATGGGAGCGCTATGTCGGACCCGCGGGCGACGTGCTCGGCGTGGAGAAGTTCGGCGCCTCGGCGCCGGCGGCCGTGATGCTGCGCGAATACGGCTTCACGGTGGAAAACGTCTGCGCGCGTGCCCTGGCGCTCGTGAAGCGCTGAGCGCCGCGCGCTACGCGAGGAGCGCGGCTTCCACCAGCACGTCGACGCCTGCAGCCGGGCGGATCGCGCGCGCGGGAATGTCCGCGCCGGCGCGCCACTTCGCGACCGCGGCGCGCTTCGATTCGCCCGCGACCAGGAAGAGGACCGCGCGCGAGCGGCTCAATCGTGATGCGCTGAGCGATATGCGCTGCGGCGGCGGCTTCGGGGCCTTGAATACGGCGATCGCATCGCGCGCGCCCGGTGCGTCGCCCCAATCATGCCCGGGAAAGAGGCTCGCGGTGTGGCCATCTTCGCCCAGGCCCAGCAGGACCAGGTCGAAGTCGCCGACGGTTCGAAGTGCCTGCGCGTACTGGGCCGCCCCCGCTTCCGCACCGAGCTCGGCTTCGATCTCGTGGACGTGGGCTGCGGGAATCGGAACATGGTCGAGCCACGCTTCGCGCGCCATGCGGCTGTTGCGCTCGGGGTCCTCGCGCGGAGCGCAACGCTCGTCGCCGAAGTACACCTGCCAGCGCGTCCAGTCGGTGGGCGCCTCGCGCAGCATCGCGTAGAGGTCGCGGGGCGTGTCGCCGCCGGCGAGGCAGACGACGAACGCGCCGCGCGCCGCGATCGCCGTTGCCGCCGCATCGAGGATGCGCTCGCGCGCCGCCCGGCGGAGCTCTTCGACGTCCGCCACCTCGATCCAGCGCGTCGCGGTCATTCCTTCTTGATCGCGTGGCCGCCGAACTCGTTGCGCATCGCGGCGAGGAGCTTGTCGGTGAACGAGTCCTGGTCGCGCGAGCGCAGGCGCTCGAGGAGCGAGAGCGTGATGACCGGCGCGGGGACGTCGAGGTCGATGGCTTCCGCCACGGTCCAGCGGCCTTCCCCGGAATCGTCGACGTACGGGGCGATGCCGCTCATCTCCGGGTTCTTGCCGAGCGCATCCGACGTGAGGTCCAGCAGCCACGAGCGCACGACGCTTCCCGTGCGCCAGATCTCGGCCACCTGGTGCAGGTCGAGCGCGAACTCCTTCTTGTGCTTCAGGATGGAGAAGCCTTCGGCGTACGCCTGCATCATGCCGTACTCGATGCCGTTGTGGACCATCTTGGTGAAGTGGCCGGAGCCCACGGGACCCACGCGGCCCCAGCCGCGATCGGGCGCGGGTGCCAGCGTCTCGAAGATCGGGCGCAGGCGCTCGACGACCCCGGCGTCGCCGCCCACCATCATGCTGTAGCCCTCGGCCAGGCCCCAGATGCCGCCGCTCGTGCCGCAATCGACGTAGTTCATCTTGCGTGCGGCGAACGCCTGCGCGCGGCGCAGCGTGTCCTTGTAGTTGGAGTTGCCGCCGTCGACGACCGTGTCGCCGGCCGCGAGGAGGCCCTGCAGGCGATCGAGCGTGCCGTCGGTGATCGCGCCCGCGGGCACCATCAGCCACAGGATGCGCGGGGCGGGCAGCTTCGCGACGAGCGCTTCGAGCGAATCCGCGGGCTCGGCGCCCCTGGCTTGCAGGCTCCGGCGAGCCTCGATCTTCGGATCGAAAACCGCGAGGCGGTGGCCGCCGCGCATCAGTCGTTCCGCCATGTTGGCGCCCATGCGCCCCAGCCCGATCATCGCGAGTTGCATCTTCGTTTCCATGCAGGAGGTCGATCGACCATCATATCCGAGGCGAATCCGGACAAGGCGCACGCCGCGGACGTGAAGGACTCCAGGGGTTGCCATACGGAGGCGGATTCGGACTAGACTTAGTCCAGTCCGGCATGAAATCCGTCAACATCCATCAAGCCAAGAAGCATCTTTTCGTCGCGGACACCGCGGCGATCCGCGCCACCCTCGATGCGAACGGATTCCACGAGCTTCCGATCGCGGCGCAGCATGCGGCCGCGCTTCCGGGACTTCCGCCCATCCACGCCGACCCGTTCGATCGAATGCTCGTCGCGCAGGCGATCGTGGAGCCGATGGCGTTGATCACGACCGACGAACGCCTGGCTGCCCATCCCGGGACGATCGAGGTCGTGTAATCGCGCTCCGGTCGCATCGCGGCGGCTCGCCTACGCGAGCCGCGCGCAAGACTCGGCGAGGCGCTTCATTCCCTCGTCGAGCGAGGCGTCCGAGGCGGCGTAGGAGATGCGGAAATGCCCGGGCAGCTCGAATGCGCCGCCGGGCACGAGCGCGACGCCCGCCTCCTCGAGGAAGTACATGCACAGGTCGAGGTCGGTCGCGATGGTCTTTCCCTTCGGCGTGCGGCGGCCGAGCAGCGCTTGGCAATTCGGAAAGGCGTAGAACGCACCGTCGGGCAGCGTGCAGCGGAGGCCCTCGATGCTCCTCATGGCGGCGACCACGCGATCCCGCCGGCGGCGGTACGCCTCGACGAAGGGAGGCAGGAAGTCCATCGGTCCGTCGAGGGCCGCGACCGCCGCGGCCTGGGTCACGGAGCTCGTGTGCGAGACGGACTGCCCCTGCACGAGGTTGATGCCGCGGATGAGCTCCGCCGGCCCCGCCGCGTACCCGCAGCGCCAGCCGGTCATCGCGAAGGCCTTGGAGACGCCGTTGATGGTGAGGGTTCGCGACGACATCTGGGGCACCACCGCGGCCATCGTGGGGAACGGGCCCTCGACGTAGCGGATCATCTCGTAGATGTCGTCGGACATGAACCAGACGTGCGGGTGACGCAGCAGCACCGCGGCGAGCGCCGTGAGCTCCGCCGCGGAATACATCGCGCCGCTGGGATTGCTCGGAGAATTGAGCATCAGCCACTTGGTTCGCGGCGTGATCGCGCCCTCGAGCTCGGCGGGCGTGATCTTGAAGCCGGCATCGGCCTGCGCGGGCAGGATCACCGGCACGCCCTCGGCGAGCTTCACCATCTCCGGATACGAGACCCACGCCGGCACCGCGACGATCACCTCGTCGCCGGGGTCCACCGTCGCCTGCAGCGCGTTGTAGAGCACCTGCTTCGAGCCCACGCCGATGGTGATCTCGTTCGGCTGGAACGCGAGCCCGTTGTCGCGCTGGAACTTGCGCAGGATCGCTTCGGTGAGCTCGCGCGTGCCCGGCACGTCGGTGTAGCGGGTCTTGCCCGCGTCGATGGCCCGCTTCGCCGCCTCGCGCACGTGCGCCGGCGTATCGAAGTCCGGCTCGCCCTGCGCGAGCGACATGATCGAGCGTCCGGCACGCGCGAGCTCGTTGCCGAGGCGCGTCATTTCGCGGGTCATGGGAGGCCGCGCGCTCGCGACGCGCCGGGCGAGGATCGATCGGGTCATTGGAGGGAATCCACTTTCACGCGGAAGATCCAGCGCGCGATGGCGAGGGGAACGAAGATGGCGAGCATGAGGATCACGCTGTAGGCGCTGGCGGGAGCGAGCCGGCCGCTATCGACCTGCTGGAAGATCTCGATCGGCATGGTGCTCATGCCGCCATAGTAGAGAACGATGGTCGCCGAGAGCTCCGAGAGCGACGTGACCCACATGAGCACCGCGGCGGCCGCCACCGCGGGACCGATGAGCGGCATCACCACCTTGAAGAAGCTCGCCAACGGCGGCACGCCCAGGCTCACCGAAGCTTCCTCGATCGAATCGCGCAGGTTGTGCAGCGGCCCCACCGCGGCGCGAACGCTGTTGGGAATCCGGCGCAGGAAGTACGCGAGCGCCATGATGATCCAGGTGCCGGTGAGCACCAGCCAGCCGGTGTTGAACGTGTTGATGAGCGCGATGCCGAGCACGGTGCCGGCGATGGTGAGCGGCAGCATGACGAGCACGTCGAGCGCCGCGGTGGCGGGCGTGCGGCGCTTCACCACCAGGTAGGCCACCGCGACGGAGAACACCACGCCGGCGAGCGTCGCGACGGCCGCCAACGCGAGCGAATTCCACAGCGGCCTCGAGGCGCGGGAGAGCGCCGATGCCATGTGGTCCCACGTGAAGCCGCCGTAGTCGAGCACCGGTCCGTTGGAGGGCGTGAACGCGGTGACCACCGCGACGATGGCGGGCGCGAGCGAGAGCACCACCACGACCATCACCGCGAGCGCCGCGGTGGTCGCCCGCGCGCCGCGGATGGGAACCGCGGCCGGCGTCCTGCCCGATTCCATCTGGTACTGCCCGCGCTCGACGACGAGCTTCTGCACGCCGAGCATCGCGATGCCGAGCGCCACGAGCAGCGTCGACATCACGCTCTGCATGCGGGGATTGCCGCCCAGCTCGCTCACGAACTCGTTGTACGCCTTGACCGCCAGCACCGGCGTGCGCGCGCCCAGGATCGCCGGGATGCCGAAGCTGCCGATCACGTGCGTGAAGACCACCAGCGCCGCGCCGAAGAGCGTCGGCAGGATCAGCGGCAGCGTCACGCCCGCGAACACGCGCGACATCGGCCGCCCCAGGCTCGACGCCGCCTCCTCGAGATTGCGGTCCATCGCCTTGAGCCCGACCAGGATCATCACGAAGGCGTACACGTAGCTGTTGAGCGTCATCACGAAGACGAGGCCCCACCACGAGTAGAGCGAGCCCACCTGGATGCCGGTCGGCGCGAGCCAGGTGTTGACGATGCCCTGCTGGCCGAGGATGAGCATCCAGGCGGCGGCCACGACGACATCGGGGATCACGAGCGTGACGAGCGGCAGCGCCGCGGCCCAGCCCGCGAGCGGAAACGTGCAGCGCGCGACGAGGACGGCGAGCGCGCCGCCCACGATCATCGAGGTCGCGGTCACGGAACCGCCGAGAATGAGCGTGTTCCAGAGCGAGTCGCGATACGAGCGGCTCCTGAAGAACGCCGCATAGCCGCCGAGGCCCAGGCCGCCCTCCCCGTCGGTGAAGCTGTGGGCGAACGTGGTGAGGAGCGGCCAGACGAGGAAGAGAGCCAACACGGCGAGCGCGAAGAGCAGCACGCCGGTCCAGGCCGGATCGCGGCGCCCGAGGATCGCGTTCATCGCTCCTCGACCGTGCGCACGTCGCGCGGCAGGCGGAGCAGCACCTGCTCGCCGCGTCGGTAGGTGCGCGGCTGGTGCGCGCTCCACACGTCGACGTGCAGGAGGCCCGAATCGGTGCGGATGCGGTATCCGGTCACGGCACCGCGAAACTCCACGCCCTCCACGACACCTGCGACGCCATCACCCCCCTCGGCCTGCGCGCAGCCCTCGGCGACCGGGAGATCGCCTCCGATCTCGATCTCTTCGCGGCGCACGATGCGTACCGACGTGCCGGCGCGAAGGAGGTTCGCGCTTCCGACGAAATCGGCCGCATATCCGTTCGCCGGCCGCGCATACACCTCGGCCGGCGCGCCGACCTGCACGATGCGGCCGCGGTCCATCACCGCGACGAGGTCGGAGAGCGCGAGCGCCTCCTCCTGGTCGTGCGTCACGAAGACGGTGGTGACCTTCGACTCGAGCTGCAGCTCGCGCACCATGGCGCGCAGCTCCACGCGCAGCTTCACGTCGAGCGCGGCGAGCGGCTCGTCGAGCAGGAGGAGCTGCGGCTCGATCACCAGCGCGCGGGCCATCGCGACGCGCTGCCGTTGGCCGCCGGAGAGCCGGGCCGGCGAGCGATCGGCGAGCTCCGCGAGCCCGACACGCTCGAGCATCGCCATCGCACGCTTCTTCGCCTCGCCCGCCGCCACGCCGCGCGCCTCGAGGCCGTACGTCACGTTGGCAACGGCCGAGCGGTCCGGGAAGAGCGCGTAGTCCTGGAACACCAGGCCGACGCCGCGCTTGTGCACCGGCAGCGCGGTGACGTCGCGCTCGCCGAACCAGATGCGGCCCGCATCGGGGCGCACGAAGCCCGCGAGCATGCGCAGCAGCGTGGTCTTGCCGCAGCCCGAGGGGCCGAGCAGCGTGAAGAATCGCCCCGAGGGGATCTCGAGGTCGAGGCCGGCGAAGAGCGGCTGCCCGTCGTAGCGCTGCGTGACGCGCTCGAAGCGGATGCGCATGCGGCTACTTCGAGGACACCAGCTCCTTCCAGCTCTTGATGAACGCGGGCTGGTCGGCGGCGAGCTTGCGGTCGTCGATCGCCATCGCCTTGAAGCTGCCCGACCTGGGCAGGCCGACCTGCGTCGTGTCGACGTCGTCGCGGATCGGGCGGCGGAAGAACTTCTTCACCAGCATCGCCTGCGCCTGCCTCGAGGCGAGGAAATCGTAGAACTCCTTCGCCTCGACGGGATTCGGACCGCCCTTCACGAGCGCCATGCCTTCCGGCGCGATGAAGGTGCCCTCGCTGGGATAGACCACTTCGATGTCGTTGTCGCCGCCCGCCACGTACTCGTGCGCCGCGTACTCCATCGTCATGCCGACCGCGAACTCGCCCTTCGCGACGCCATCGTAGACCTGCGAGGCGGTGCTCGTGACGGTGGCGTTCCTGGCGATGCCCTCGAGCGGCCGCTTGCCGAGCGTCTGCTGGATGCCCCAGAGGGTCGCGAGCGAGGAGCTGGTCTTCTCGGGATCGGAGATGATGAGCCGGTCCTTCCAGCGCGGGTTGGCGAGGTCCGACCAGGTCTTCGGCGCCGGATCGCCCTTCAGCGCGCGCTTGTTGACCATGATCACCATCACGTGCGCGTTGGTGCCGGCCCAGAGCCCCTCGGGGCTGCGGTAGCCGGCGGGAAGGCTCGCGTACTCGGGCGACTGGTAGGCGAGGAAATACGGCTCGTAGAGGCGCAGCAGCGAGAAGCCGCCCGACCAGAAGATGTCCGCCTTGGGCGCGCCCGCCTCCGCCTTGATGCGCTGCATCATGGCGCCGGTGCTGCCGCGCACCGCGCTGATCTGGATCTCGGGATGCTTCTTGTTGAATTCCTCCGTGACCGCGTTGATCGCGTCCACGGCATTGGAGGAGTAGAGGACGACCTGGCCGGCGAGCGCGTGGAGCGAGGCGACGGCGGCGGCGGCGGCAAGAACGAGCGGGGCGAGGCGCAGGCTGGGCATGCTGGTCTCCGGGGGGTTCGGCCGGACATGACATTAGCGCGTGCCGGGCGAGTGTGCCAGTGTCCTCGCGCGGCCGTCTTGCCGGCAGGGTTTGCGATTCAGCCCAGGATCCGCAGCCCACGCACCTTGCCGAAGTCCCGATCGTGCGTGATCAATGCGTCCGCGTTGATGGCGAGCGCGGCCGCCAGCTGGATCGCATCGGGCAAGCGCAATCGATACTGCGCGCGAAGGCGGGCGGCGCTTTCCGCGATGTCACTGGTGAGCGCGACCACCTGCCAGGAATCGAGGACCGCACGGTAACGCCGGGCGAGCGCTTCCTCGCCCGCCCCGAAAGCTCCCGTCAGCACATCCGCGATCGTCACGGTGGACACGGCGAGCACGATCTCCCCGCGTTCGTGGCGCGCGAAAACCGGCGCGAAGCGGCCGGCGAGCCTGGGATGCGATTCCAGCGTGTAGATGATGGGCGCGCTATCCACGAGGACGAGCGCGCCCTGGGCGAGCGACGCAGCGTCTAGCGGTTCCATTCCTCGCGCAGGCGCGAGACGCCGCGAGCGCTGTCGCGGCCCCACATCCCCTTTCCGGTCCCAGCGAGGGAAAGGAGCGACAACCTGCTCGCGGGCGGCGCCGCTTTCACGGGCACGATCGCGGCGATCGCATTGCCGTGGCGGGTGATGATCGTGGTCTTGCCCTGCGCCGCCGCCTCGAGGATGGCCGGCAAGGTCTTGCGCGCCTCCTCGACGCCTTTCACGTTTCGCTTCGCGGCCGATGGCATGGTGGTTGAACTGTACAGACCTTACAGTTCATCGTCAACCCGCCACGCGATCTCCGGCGTGAAAGCTACGAGTCCGCGCCGAGGAAGGTCTTGAGCGGCACGGCGCCCTTGAGGGCCGAGAACCAGAGTCCGTAGCCCTCGCCGGAGGGATGCAGCCCGTCGGCGCAGTAGTAGCGCTGCGGCTCCTTCACGAACGGATCCTCGGACGGGTCGCGGAAGAGGTCGACGAACGGCACGCCGAGCTCGGCCGTCACACGCTCCACCACCGCGTGGATGCGCCTCGCATGCCACGTGATGATCGCCTTGAGCGGGCGCAGGAAGAACGGCGCGACGCTGAAGTTCTGGCCCGGCATGACGACCACGTTGTCGCTCAACCCGCGCGCGAGCGCGATGACCGCGCGCAGGTCCTCCTCGACGTCCTCGGGCGAGCGGAACTCGATCACGTCGTTGGCGCAGGCGTGGATCAGCACGAAATCGACCCGCCGGCAGCCGACACGGGCGAGCCGCTCGACCACGTGCGCGAGCTGCCCCAGGACCTTGCCGATGTTCGCCCCCGAGCGCGCCACGTTGATCACGCGCGCATGGGGAAACGCGGCGGCGAGCCTTCCCGCCGTGGACTCGTCCGGAAGGGCGCCGACGCCGAACGCGGTGCTGTCGCCGGCGATGACGATGGTGCGCCCGCAGCGCGGCGGCGACGATTGCGCGGGGATGGTGCGCGCGACGATCCGCTTCGAGAACCGGATGCGCGAGGCGTAGATCGCCATCACCGCAGCGACCGGCAGGAGCAGCATCGTGAGGAAGGCGTAGAGCATCCACATACCGTCAAGATGCGCCCGGTGCGGCGCAGCAAGCCATCGGCCGCGTTTTCGGCGCGGCGTCCGCGATTGCCGAGTTGTCCGTCGGTCGATGTCCTCAAATGGTGCAGGACGGCGGGCAAAGGCGCTGTGCGATGGCCTCCCAAGTCGTGCGAAGATCGTGCGGGTGGCCCGCCGGAAGAGCGGCTGGCCCGTTGTCGATTTCGCCGGGCGCCATTCGACTGGTGGATACGACCAACCCCGATGCCCAGGAGGCGAACATGCGATTCCTTTCGATGGTCCGGATCAACGAGAACGGCGGCCAGGTGCCCACCGAGCGGCTGATGCGCGAGATGGGCAAGCTCATGGAGGAGATGACGCGCTCGGGGAAGCTCGTGAGCACCGCGGGCCTCACGCCGACTTCCCAGGGCGTGCGCATGCGCTCGAACCACGGAAAGATCTCGAGGACCGACGGCCCCTTCACGGAGACCAAGGAAGTGGTGGGCGGCTACGCCATCCTCGAGGCGGCCTCCGTGGCCGAGGCGATCGAGCTCACGAAGCGCTTCCTCGAGGTCCACGGCGACGAATGGAACGTCGAATGCGAGGTGCGTCCGTTCGCGGGACCGGAGTTCGGCGTGCGCGGGGTAGCCGATACCTCGCGGTTCAGCGAGACGTGCAACGAGGCGGCCAATACGCGTTGAGGGCTGCGGCGATCAGCGGGTTCGGACGGCGCTCCCGCGCGTGCGCCGTGCGCGATACGGCGTACCCGGCCGCTCGTGCGCGCCGCTCGCGGCGAACGGATTGCGGACCTCGAGATCGCCGAATCGCCGTCCGTGCTGGAGGTCCTCGGTCAGAAGGACATCGCATCGCGCATCGAGGGCGGCTTGGACGACCAAAGCATCCCACATCGAAATCGAATGCGCCTGGTGCAGGACGAGGCCGCGCGCGACGAGCTCCGGCGTGTGGGAGACCGTGTCGTGCTGGCTCCAGAGCTGCACGAGGTGCAGCGCCTGGCTCGGCCCCAGCAACTTGCGGCGGACGCAAGCCGCATAGAACTCGACCAGCACCTGCGTGCTCAGGACGAACGCGTCCGCGCCGATGGCCTCCGCGATCAGCGTCCGCGCGATCTCGCGCTTCTTCGGCTCGCGCGGGTCCTGCGAACAGACCAGGACGTTCGTGTCGAACAACTGCCTCATTTCCGGAGGCGGCGCTCGGAAAGCATCGCGTCGTAGAGCTCTTCGCGGCTGATCGCGGGAAGGGGTTTGCCGGAAACACCCGGGTCCGCGTCGATGCGCGCCTGGAGCTCGAGGTAGCGGGCGAGCCGATCGTCCTTGCGCCGGGCGTAGAGCTCGATCGCCCGGCGGCAGATCTCGTTCACGCTCGTGCCTTCCTTGACCGCGCGCACGCGCGCGGCCTGGAGGAGCGCGTCCTCGATGGAAAGGGTGATGTTGGCCATGGCTGCTCCGCCGATCGTTACACGGATTCAGTGTAGCACATGTCCCGTGTGAGCGCGCACCTCGAAGTGCCATTGGAAGTATCCGGAGCCGTTCCGGTTCGACGGGCGACCGTAGTTCGGCCTCATGGTGCCGGGCCGGAACGCCGATTTGCGGTGAATGTCCCATCCTCGAGAGACCTCGAGGAGACACAGCCATGCCCTATCGCTCGATCGAAGACCTCCCGAAAGCCCAGACCGACCAGTACAACCCTCACCAGAAGAAGGCATTCCTCGAGGCGTTCAATAGCGCCTACGAGGAGTACCACCACGACGAAAGCCGGGCGTTCGCGGTCGCGCACAGTGCGGCCAGGAAAGCCGGCGAAAAGCCCGGACCGGGTTGATCCCATGAGCCGCCGCCCCGTCGAGGTGGTGCGCGCCTGCCTGCGTGCTTATGCAACGCAGGACCGGGCCGCGCTCGAGGCGCTGCTCGCGGACGACTACCGCTTCACGAGCCCGATGGACGACGCGCTCGATCGCGACGCGTACTGGCGGATCTGCTGGCCGCACAGCCAGGACTTCGTCGCCTTCGACATCGTGCACGAGGCGGAGAACGGCGACCTCGCCTTCGTCACGTACGAGGCGCGCACCCGCTCGGGCCACCGATTCCGCAACACGGAGCTCAACGCCGTGCGCGACGGGATGCTCGTAGCGACCGAGGTGTACTTCGGGTGGGATTTGCCGCATCAGGTCGCGAAGGGCGAGCACGCGCGATAACGCCGGGTTCGCCGCGATCATCATCGCGATGCGGGCAGCGCCCGCGCAGGTGCCGGCTACCCGAGGATTTCCAGCTTCCCGCCCTTCTCGATCGCGCGCCGATACGCCGGCCGCTCGTGGATGCGCTCGATGAACCGCTGGATGTTGGGCATCGACGCAGCGCCGCCGCGGACGGCCGCGGCTTCCACCGGAAAGCTCATCTGGATGTCCGCGGCGGTGAAGTCGTCGCCGGCGAACCAGCCGCTGCGGCCGAGCTCGGTGTCGATGTGCTTCACGATCCGCTCCAGGTTCGGGTCGATGAACGCGCCCTTCACGCGCCTCGCGATGCCGCGCGCGATCGGCTTCGCGAAGAACGGCATCGGCGCCCGCTCGATGCGGTTGAAGACGAGCTTCATCACGAGCGGCGGCATGGCCGTTCCCTCGGCGAAGTGCATCCAGTACGTGTAGCGCGTCTTCTCGGGCGTGCCCTCCGCCGGCACCAGCGCTCCCTTCCCATAGCGATCGACCAGGTACTCGATGATCGCGCCCGACTCGGCGAGCGTCGCGCCATCGTCGGTGATGACCGGCGACTTGCCGAGCGGGTGGACGGCCAGCAGCTCCGGCGGCGCGAGGCTGGTCTCGCGATCCCGCTTGTAGTGCCGGATCTCGTAGGGGATGCCCAGCTCCTCGAGAAGCCAGAGGATGCGGTGGGAACGGGAGTTTTCCAGGTGGTGGACGGTGATCACGGCGGAAGGATACTCCGCCCTCCACGCGCGCGTTGATGGTCGCGTTGACGCTCGCCATCTCCGGTGTTACCATGGTGACACCCATGGCCGATACGACTTCCCTCAAGCTTCCTCCGCACCTCAAGGACAAGGTGAGCGAGCTCGCGCATGGCGTAGCGCAGACCCCGCACGCCTACATGGTCGAAGCGATCGCGGAAAAGGTGGCGCGCGACGAGAAGCGGCGCGAGTTCGTCGAGTCTGGCCACGCTGCCGCCGCGGAGTTCAAGCGGACCGGCGTCGCGTATTCGCACAAGGAGGCGATGCGCTACGCCCGTGGGCGCGCCAAGGGTAAGAAGGCCCGCCGGCCGAAACCGATCCGCATTCGCGCCGCCGAGCGGTAACCGGACGTGGCGCGGCTCCTCTGGGACCATGGCGCCCTCGAGGACCCCGAACGCATCGCCGATTTCCTGGCAACCAGCGATCCCGCAGCGGCCGAAGCCACTTTCGACCTGATCGAGGAGGCGGTCGACGTGCTTGCATCGCATCCGTTCATCGGGCGGCGCGTATCGGGAGAGCTGCGCGAGCTGGTGATCTCGCGCGGGCGAACCGGCTACATTGCGCTCTACCAGTACTATCCCGCGTTCGAGCGCGTCATCGTGCGTGCGATCCGCCATCAGCGGGAGGCGGGGTTCGAGGATTGAGGTAACCTCCCCGCCCATGTCGAAACGCGGATGGGCGCTCTTCGTCGCCCTGGGAATCATCTGGGGCATGCCCTATCTCCTCATCCGCATCGCGGTGGGGACGATCGACCCGCTGGTGGTGGCGTTCGGCCGCACGCTGGTCGGCGCGTTGCTGCTGCTTCCCGTGGCGCTCCACCGCAAGGTGCTGGCGGCCGCGTTCCGCCATTGGCCCGCGCTGGTCGCCTTCACGCTGGTCGAGATCAGCTTGCCGTGGCTCCTCATCGGGCACGCCGAGACGCGGCTCAACAGCTCGACCGCCGGATTGCTCGTCGCGATGGTGCCGCTCATGGCCGCGGCGATCGTCGCGTGGCTCGGCCACGAGAAGCTTCGTCCCCGCCGCGTGCTCGGGCTCTTCGTCGGATTCCTGGGCGTCGCGGCGCTGGTCGGCCTCGACGTGCGATTCTCCGACTGGCTCGCGGTGCTCGCGCTGGTGCTTGCGTCCCTTGGCTACGCGGTCGGGCCCATCATCGTCAGCCGGAAGCTTCGCGATGCGCCGACGCTCGGCGTGATCACGGGGTCGCTCATGCTCGCGACGGCGTTATACGCGCCGTTTGCGCTATTCCTTTGGCCGGCTCACGCGACCGCTGCCGCGTTCGCTTCGGTCGTGGGCTTGGGCGTGATCTGCACCGCGACGGCGTTCCTAATCTTCTTTGCTTTGATCGCTGAGGCGGGGCCGGCTCGTGCCACGGTTATCGCCTATGTGAATCCGCTGGTGGCGATTGTATTAGGCGTGATTTTCCTCGGGGAGCCGCTCACGCTGGGGATGGCGGTCGGGTTTCCGATGGTGATTGTGGGCTCGATATTGGCGGCGCGTGTGTAGTGGTGAGAGCGTTACCTCCCCCTTGAACAGACGGGGCGAACATCTGCGCTCCACTGGACGTCTACTGTTAGAAGCATCTCAGAGAGACAGGGTCGTTCTAATGCGCATTGGCAAACTTAGTCGCTTGTGAAGAACGATGCACGCTAAGCGTAGTACTGGCTGAGCCGCTCGTCTCCGTTCAATGTTTCGGGACGATATGGTTTCAAATCGGCATATTGAAGCACCGCCCGGGCCTTGAAGCGCTCGAAGACCGACGGGTGCAGTGGCGCGCCTCTTGCCTCGATCCGCGGCCTTTCCGCCCAGCTTCGGCGAGCCCACCTTGGAATCCACGAGGGATACATATCGCGCAATGACTCGACCTCGGAGTGCTGCATTCCGGCGGCATCCGGAAAGAGGCGAAGTTTGGACGAATCGAACTGCACGGGAAATGGGACGGCGGTGACCTGATCGATCATCCAAGAAAGTGAAATGTCCGACAGACGAGACTCCTCTTCCGCGTAGCTCCCCCCGATATCGGAATGGCAGCCAGCAAACCAAATTTGCTGGAACCACTCAGGTTCTCCCTCTTCCCTGGGGGGGTGATCACCTCTTATACCCCAAGGGACTCGAGAGAAGTCGGCCCTACTCTCATCGATGGCGAGCGCATGCCGAGCGAACCGAACACGCTTGTCCAAGTATTGATCATAGAACCCGGAGTGCCACCCAGCGAAATGCCAACGGAACCGGCCAGGCTTCGGATAATTCCATATGACCCTTATGCTGGACTTCAAGGCAGCGAAACCAACCAAACCGAAAATTGCGATTAGAAGCACACCAAATGAGCTAACAAACCGTTGACCCCAAATGGTTGCAATCCACGCAATTGAAGCGGCGCACGCCATAGCGGAAATAACGATCGCAGAGTTAATTACAAATCTCTTTACGCCCTTAGCACCAAGCGCCGCGACCGTATCGAAGACACCTATAAAATAGGGGGTGACATTAGCTTTTCCGTCTAGGGCAGAGCCGTACTTTTCTCTAAAGCGCCTTGCTTGCTCCTCCCGCTCTGGCTCAAACTTCACGCGATCACGACCAGCGCCGTGCTCGTATATATCGTGAACAGCCTCCTCCGCAATTGCGCGGAGTCGCTTACCGTATCGGGGCAATGAGCTGCCGTCCGGTAACTGTGTCGGTATTCCACACAAGTTCATTACCCCAGCTACGCAGCGCGCGGTGTATGCGCCCCGGCTAAATCCAAAGAGAAATATGCGGTCCCCCGGTTCGTAATACTTCAATATTGCTTCATAGCAATCGGCAATATTCCGACTGATTCCCACGCCAAGGCCGGCGCTGACCGTTTTGCGTATGAACTGCAGTGCGCGGACGTGAATGGGTCCTTCGTCACGATTCGTCCCTAATCCTGCGTCGTAGAAGCCCACTTGCTCGCCCGGATTGATTGGACTGGTCGGCCCAGTCCGTGAAGCCTGGTAGAGCTTATAGATGTTGCTTATACGCTGGTCCGGCTTTAGCCCGCCCTCTTGCCCTGTGCCGTCCGAGTAAATGAGGATGTTCTTCGCCACCTTTGCCCCCTATTGGTTGGCATTACGCGGTAACGCCAAGCTAAATCGACGCACAAGAGTTTCGAGAGCCAGCGCGGTCGAATCCACCGCTGGCTTTCACCAAGGCGAGGTCTTAACTCCATTCAGAAATCGCGAACGCACTTGGGAAAGTACGGTTGGCTCCATTGCCGCACGGTTGCCAAGCGATGCCAATTCCTCGATGTCTCGAACACCGTCGAGGCTATAAGCGCCGGGAGCCGTCATCGTATTGATACGAATGAAACGAGGCTCGCTCGCAAGGAGCCTCGCATGTTCAGTTGCTGCGTCCTCCTGCGCGCTCAACAAAAGCTTCACCAACTTAGTACTCCAGCCAAATAGCCCGGATTTCCCGACGCTCTTTATCGTAAACGGCTCCTCCGTGGTGCCGATACTTAGCAGATCAATTCTCTCAAGTGGAATGCGAAGGTAAGTAACGGCCTCAATCATTGCGGCAAGCGACGGATTATTTGCCCAAACCCCGCCATCCACGAAACTCGTCTCCGCTATGGCGTTCTTGATCCGCGCCGACGCAAAATAAGTGGGAGCCGCAGCGGTTGCCAACGCAACACAGGCCAAAGGAGTCTCAGCGTCGCCCGCCACATCCGGATGATGCGGCGTCCGAAAGACGTGAGGCGAGCCTGCTAGCGCATGGTAGGACGGTATGACAAGCCTAGTCCTCGCGTCCTTCATTCGTTTTACAGCGCCTCCATCGTACAAGCCCTCCTCTAGCGCAGTGAACAATATGTGTTGTGAATACTTTGGCCGGACTGCGTGTCGAAGTGCATGCAAGAAGCGGCTACGGAGGCTTGTAACTGGGAAGATCTGTGGTCCTTTCCTTCTATAGAACTTAAGCATCGCTTCGCCGGATAATCCAGCGCCAAGACCAAGCGCGAGAATGCCTCCGGTTGAGGTACCAGCGACCAGGTCAAAATGATCTACCACCCGCAAGCCGGTCAACTGTTCCCAGGAGGCGATTACGGCGGCGGCAAATGTACCTTTGATACCGCCCCCGTCGAGGCTGAGAATCCGAAACGTCGCCCCCTCTGAGGCTGCTCCTCTAACTAGGGGCAATCGTTCAAGTTGTGCTACGACTTCGGTTGAAATTGAAGCAACGTCATCAGAAAGAGAGAGCCTCTTGTTCTCCTCTTCACTGAGGCCGTTCTTCAAAAGGCGCAAGAGTGCTGGATTTGCCATGAGGAAGCCGTGTGCTGCACCGCCGAGTCCGCCGGCCAGGAAGACCGGCAAACCGCGTTCTACAGCCAACACAATTTCTGCGGGAATCCCAGCTTGAACGCGGTTGATGTCCCACCATCGGCCGCCGACGACAACAGCGGCATCTACGCGCGCGGCTAGCCAATATCGAAGCAACCGGAGGCTTTCGTCTTGGTCGTGTCCCTCTTGAACCTCGCTTACTAACGCAGTCTTACGCCACTCGTCGACTTCCCTCTCTCGATCTTTTGACCAGAATCGCGAAATGGCAATCGTTAAGCAATCCTTGCGTCCGCCGCTATGTTGATGGTGCTGGGCTTCGCGAAGCAATAGCGGCACCACTGTAGGGTGGGCACCGTGGACGATGTGCCCGCCGGAACGAAAAATAGCCCTCGCAAATCGCACAATGAACGCTTCAATCGACTCTCGTTGTTGAGCTGTGGATTCCTCGGCGACCGGAACGGACCCGGAGAGCCAGATGCGAGCGCCTTGGACACCTGTAGCAAAGGGCTGCATTGCGATTCGCTTCTTCTGCTACAAATTTCGCACGGCCGTGGCAGCCGGATCCTCGCTAAACCAGGCGCCGAGCCGGTTATTTGTCATGTAGTCAATGCGGCGGTAGAGCTGCAGATACTCGTTTCCGTGTGAGCCCTGCCCATCTTCAGTCGGAATGATAAATATACTTGGAAGATCCTTTCTTCCATCAGCAAATCCAATTTCCCAAGGGCACCAACGAGATCGAGTGGAATTGGCGGTCGCCAAGAATAAGAAGTAGTTGCAGTCGATTATCTTTTGTTGGATCCGCCGCGCTGTTTCACGGTTTGGCGTCACCGGCATTGTGTTGTCCCGCCAATCAATGTAGAGGCGCCATCCCTCGTCGCCGAGGTGGCGCTCCAACCCCGCCACCAGCCGCTCGTCCAGATGGCTATGGCAAAGGAATGCGGTCTTGACCCCTATCTGACGGGCCTCGGTCAGGGACTTCGCGACTACAGTACGACCCAACGCGGCCTTCTCTTCCAAGGTTCGAATTGAGATCGGCACTTTCTTTCCTCCTACTTGTTAGCGTTCCGAATCTCCACAGCTTCTTCTACCGCGGCCGCGATATGCTCCGAAATCCAGCCATATTTCGCCTTGCTGTCTGCTCCTGGAGGGTCGTAGCACTTAACAATTTGGGATAACGGTCGCTTGGTAGGACTATGCGTGACGTAGTCGAATGGATTGGCGCCCTTCATCGCACTTAGACCACTTGAGTCCTTCAGACCGTGGATGCGTATTCCGACGATGCCGAGTCCTTTATCCCAAGCCTTTACAATCTCGCGGTTAATCCATTTTCTATTGGCGGTGTTCTCACCAACTAAGACGATCGCACAGGATTTTCCGGCCATCTGCTGATCGATCCACTTTTCTATCGCAGCGTCCCCGGCGCCGACAATTGCCTCCCAATCATTGTCGTGAGCAGGCTTATTCCCCTCGATTGATCCAATTTCTCGGACTTGCGAGGCTCTGAAGCAATCGGGTTTGAAGTGAAAGCTGTAGAAGCACCGTCTCGCCATCTTGATACTCCGGAAAGTTAAAAAGGGCGCGGAGGCGCCCTTTTTAACATACGGTAAATTTCTAGTCGAGTCGGCTGAGCTTAGGCTAACGCGATAAGACCAGCTCGCCCGTCTAGCAAGGGATCTCTTCCGTCAATCCCAGCTAAGAGCCCCACCCGTCTGATACTCAATCACCCGAGTCTCGAAGAAGTTCTTTTCCTTCTTGAGATCGATGAGCTCGCTCATCCACGGGAACGGGTTGGTCGCACCCGGGAAGAGCTGATCGAGCCCGATCTGTTGCGCTCTCCGGTTAGCCACGAACCGCAAATACTCCTTGAACATCGGCGCATTCAACCCGAGCACTCCCCGCGGCATCGTGTCCTCGGCATACGCATACTCGAGCTCCACTGCCTTGTGGAATAGCTCGGTGAGCTCCTTGCGAAAGTCGGGCGTCCAGAGGTGCGGATTCTCGAGCTTGATGGTGTTGATGAGGTCGATGCCGAAATTGCAGTGCATCGACTCGTCGCGCAGGATGTACTGGTACTGCTCCGCGGCGCCGGTCATCTTGTTCTGGCGGCCGAGCGCGAGGATCTGCGCGAAGCCGACATAGAAGAAGAGCCCCTCCATCAGGCACGCGAAGACGATGAGGCTCTTCAGCAGGTCGCGGTCGGCGGCCTCGGTGCCGGTCTTGAAGTTGGGATCGGTGAGGACGTTGATGAACGGGATCAGGAAATCGTCCTTGTCCCGGATGCACTTCACTTCCTTGTACGCCGCGAAGATCTCGCTCTCGTCCAGCCCCAGCGACTCGGCGATGTACTGGTAGGCGTGCGTGTGGATCGCCTCCTCGAAGGCCTGGCGCAGCAGGTACTGGCGGCACTCGGGCGCGGTGATGTGGCGATACGTGCCCAGCACGATGTTGTTCGCGGCGAGCGAATCGGCCGTCACGAAGAAGCCGAGGTTCCTCTTCACGATGAGCCGCTCGTCGTCCGTGAGCCCTTCCGGGTTCTTCCACGTGGCGATGTCCCGGTTCATGTTCACTTCCTGGGGCATCCAGTGGTTCGCGCAGCCCGCGAGGTACTTGTCCCAGGCCCACTTGTACTTGAAGGGGACGAGCTGGTTTACATCCGTCTTCGCGTTGATGACGCGCTTGTCTTCGGCGCGTACACGGGTATGGGTCGGCGGCGCTTTCACGTCGCCGAGCGTTGCAGGAGCGTCTCCCGTCGGGGTCGGTTGCGCCGGTGACGTGCGCCCTGATGGGGTCGAATGCAGCAATTGCAGCCCAACCGTGGGGGTCACTGGCGTGTCGTCTTCAAAGCTAAGCATCTCTCCGCTCCTTCGTTCCTGGCGTTAGGTGGGACCGCCACTTTTTGTTTTGTTGTTTGTTGGTAGCTACGTCGTGAGGCCACTAGCAACTTCGTTGCATGCTGGATTCCTGCCTACGCAGGAATGACCTAGTAAGAAACCGCGGCGACATTGGCGCCGCGCATCAACCCGGCCGGGATGGCGTCGCTGCGCGCGGCGTTCGCTTTCCAGTGCAGGGCTTGCAGGTTTTCCGGATCGGTCGAGCCGCCGATCGCGCGGGGGACGATGTAGTCGAGCTCCCAGCCGAAGGGCGAATGGCGATTGCCGAAGTCCGAGTAGCGCACCAGGTTGCCCAGGCAGTCCTTCCGGAACTCCCACGCGCTTGCCTGACCAGAGACCGGGCTCGTTCTCGCCCAGGCGGCCCTTTTCAGGTCCTCCAACATGGTCATGTGCACCATATTCCCCATCGCGCACCCCCGGTTGGTTGTTGTCCCGTACTGGGTGGTTAGCTTGCTACAGGGGTG
>DATNGJ010000015.1:0-9197 GCA_035605915.1 Usitatibacter sp. | reverse complement strand
CGCATCGACGGTGTCGGCACGGTGGACGAAGTCCGCGACCGGATCTTCGCCGCGCTGGATTCGTAAGGCACGGGTTTTCGAATGGCCAGAAACGCCTTTTATGCGCAGTCCGGTGGAGTGACCGCGGTCATCAACGCGAGTGCGGCCGGCGTCATCGAAACGGCGCGCAAGCACAAAAAGCACATCGGGAAGGTGTACGCGGGGCGCAACGGAATCCTCGGCGCGCTGACCGAGGACCTCATCGACACCAGCCGCGAGAGCGCCGCGAACATCCGCGCGCTCACGTCCACGCCGGGCGGAGCCTTCGGCAGCGCGCGCTACAAGCTGAAGGGCGTCGAGAAGGGCGGCCACGAGTACGAGCGCCTGATCGAGGTGTTCAGGGCGCACGACATCGGCTATTTCTTCTACAACGGCGGCAACGACTCCGCGGACACCTGCCTCAAGGTCTCGCAGATCAGCGAGAAGCTGGGCTACCCGATGGTCGCGGTCCACGTGCCCAAGACGGTGGACAACGACCTGCCGATCACCGACACCTGCCCCGGCTTCGGCTCCGTGGCGAAGTACGTCGCGACCAGCATGCGCGAGGCGGGGCTCGACGTGGAGTCGATGGCGAAGACATCGACCAAGGTCTTCATCCTCGAGGTGATGGGACGCCACGCGGGCTGGATCACGGCCGCGACCGGGCTTGCGCAATCCAGGGCGGGCGAGGCGCCGCACCTGCTGCTCTTCCCCGAGATCGCGTTCGACGAGGCGGCATTCCTCGCCAAGGTCGAGGAGAGCGTGAAGCGGTACGGCTACTGCGCGGTCGGCGCCTCCGAGGGCCTGCACGACAGGGACGGGCGCTTCCTCGCCGAGAGCGGGTTGAAGGACGCGTTCGGGCACGCGCAGCTCGGCGGCGTCGCCCCGCGCCTCGCCGAGCTCGTGCGCGGCAAGCTCGGCCTCAAGCACCATTGGGCCGTGGCGGACTACCTGCAGCGTTCCGCGCGGCACATCGCCTCGAGGACCGACCTCGAGCAGTCGTACGCCGTGGGCAAGGCGGCGGTGGAATTCGCGCTCAGGGGCATGAACAGCGTCATGCCCACCATCGTGCGCACGTCGAGCCGACCGTATCGGTGGAAGATCGGCGTGGCGAAGCTCTCCGAGGTCGCCAACGTGGAAAAGAAGATGCCGCGCGACTTCATCACGCCGGACGGCTTCCACATCACGCAGAAGTGCCGCAATTATCTCGAGCCGCTCATCGCCGGCGAGGCGTTTCCTCCCTTCGAGAAGGGCTTACCCAGGTACGTGAGGCTCCGCAACACGCCGGTCCGCAGGAAGACGGGCGCGAGCTTCGCGGCATGACGATCCGCAGCAAAACGCACTTACACGATAACCAGGGAGAAGCAGCATGTTGAACCAGGCAATCCTCTTGGCGCTCGTCTGCGGGGTGGCCGCCCTGCTGTACGGAGGCTTCACCGCGATGTGGATCCTGCGCCAGCCCGACGGCAACGAGCGCATGCGCGAGATCGCCGCGGCGGTGCAGACCGGCGCGAAGGCCTACCTCGCGCGCCAGTACACCACCATCGCGACGGTGGGCGTGATCCTCTTCCTCATCATCGGCTTCGTGCTGGGGTGGGCCACCGCGTGCGGGTTCGCGATCGGCGCCATCGCCTCGGGCGCGGCGGGCTTCATCGGCATGAACGTGTCGGTGCGCTCGAATGTCCGCACGGCCGAAGCGGCGCGGCAAGGCGTCGCGACGGCGCTCAACGTCGCCTTCAAGGGCGGCGCGATCACCGGGCTCCTCGTGGTCGGGCTCGGGCTCATCGCGGTGTCGGGCTTCTTCATGTACCTGCAGGGCTCGAGCCCGCACGACTCGAGCATGACCGAGATCGTGAAGCCGCTCATCGGCCTCGCGTTCGGCGCTTCCCTCATCTCGATCTTCGCGCGCCTGGGCGGCGGCATCTTCACCAAGGGCGCGGACGTCGGCGCGGACCTGGTGGGCAAGGTCGAGGCCGGCATTCCCGAGGACGATCCGAGGAACCCGGCGGTGATCGCGGACAACGTGGGCGACAACGTGGGCGACTGCGCGGGCATGGCGGCCGACCTCTTCGAGACCTACGCGGTGACGATCATCGCGACCATGGTGCTCGGCGCGCTGCTCATCCCGAGCGCCGGCCTGGTCGGCAACGCCGTCACCTATCCGCTGGTGCTGGGCGCCGTCTCGATCATCGCCTCGATCATCGGCACCTTCTTCGTGAAGACCACGCAGGGCGGCAAGATCATGGGCGCGCTCTATCGCGGGCTCGCGGTGGCCGGGGTGCTCTCGATCATCGCGTTCTACTTCGTGACCGACTGGATGATGCACGACGTGGTGGCGGCCTATCCCGCGCTCACCGTCGCGAAGCTGTGGGGCTGCTGCGTCGTGGGGCTCATCCTCACCGCGCTCATGGTGATCATCACCGAGTTCTACACGGGCACCGACTACTCGCCGGTGAAGCACGTGGCGGAAGCCTCGACCAAGGGCCATGCGACCAACATCATCGCAGGGCTGGGCGTCTCCATGCGCTCGACCGCGTGGCCCGTGCTCGCGGTGTGCGCCGCCATCTGGGCCGCGTACACGCTCTGCGGCCTCTACGGCATCGCGATCGCCGCGACCTCGATGCTCTCCATGGCGGGCATCATCGTCGCGCTCGACGCGTACGGTCCGATCACCGACAACGCGGGCGGCATCGCGGAGATGGCGGAGCTGCCGAAGGAAGTGCGCAACGTGACCGACCCGCTCGACGCGGTCGGCAACACGACCAAGGCGGTGACCAAGGGCTACGCCATCGGCTCCGCGGGACTCGCGGCGCTGGTGCTCTTCGCCGACTACACGCACCGCCTCGAGGAAGCCGGCCGGCACCTCAGCTTCGATCTCTCCAATCCGGCGGTGATCATCGGCCTCATCATCGGCGGCTTGATCCCCTACCTCTTCGGCGCGATGGCGATGGAAGCGGTGGGGCGCTGCGCGGGCTCGGTGGTGGAGGAAGTGCGCCGCCAGTTCCGCGAGATCAAGGGCATCATGCAGGGCACCGCGAAGCCCGATTACTCGCGCGCCGTGGACATGCTCACCAAGGCGGCGATCAAGGAGATGATGATCCCGTCGCTCCTGCCGGTGCTCTCGCCGATCGCCGTCGCCCTCGTGGTCGGCGCGTTGATGGGCCGCGACGCCGGCATCCAGGCGCTGGGCGGCATGCTGATGGGCACGATCGTGACCGGCCTCTTCGTCGCGATCTCCATGTGCACCGGGGGCGGCGCGTGGGACAACGCCAAGAAGTACATCGAGGACGGGCACTTCGGCGGCAAGGGCAGCGAGGCCCACAAGGCCGCGGTGACCGGCGACACGGTGGGCGATCCCTACAAGGACACCGCCGGTCCGGCCGTGAACCCGCTCATCAAGATCATCAACATCGTGGCGCTGCTCATCGTGCCGCTGCTGGTGCGCTAAGCTTCCCGCTCCTTGGGAGATGGCGGGATGAGGGCAAAAGGGCCGCCGCGGCGGCCCTTTCTTCTTGGGGGCCTGCGGAAACGAAAGTCTTTGGAAGCGCCGATGCTCGCCGATCCAACGCCGATTGCCGCCGATGAATCAGAAGGACTGGCCCGTGCGAGTCCACACACCTCTCCCCCGCATCACTCTCTACCCGTCGCATGATCGGCAACCCATGAAGGTCCTCGTCCTCGGAGCCGGAGTCGCGGGAGTGGCCGCCGCGTGGTACCTGTGGAAGGACGGCCACGAGGTGACGGTGCTCGAGAGGAACGAGGCCGCCGCGTTGGAGACGAGCTTCGCGAACGGCGGCCAGCTTTCCTACAGCTACGTCGCGCCGCTCGCGAGTCCCTCGGTGATCCCGAAGATCCCGCCGTGGCTCCTGCGGCGCGATTCGCCGCTCAAGTTCGTTCCCGAATGGAGCGTGGAGCAGTGGCGCTGGATCGCGGCCTTCCTCGCCGCGTGCAACCAGCGGCAGTCGGAGCTCACCACGCAGCGCCTGCTGCGCCTCGCCTTCTACAGCCGCTCGCTCATGCACGAGCTGGTCGCCGAGCACGCGCTCGACTTCGACTACGTGAGGAACGGCAAGCTCGTCGTGCACACCGAGGCGCGCTCGTTCGAGTCGGCGAAGCGGCTCCTCGCGTACCAGCGGGGCCTGGGCGCCGAGCAGGAGGCGCTCGACCGCGAGCGCACGGTCGAAATCGAGCCCGCGCTGGCATCGCTGGGCGAGCGCATCGCGGGCGCCATCTACACCCCGAGCGAGGACGCGGGCGACTGCTTCAAGTTCGTGAACGAGCTCGCGCGCCTCATGACCGCGGGACCGAACCCGGTGCGCCTGCGCTTCGGCGTGTCGGTCGAGAGGCTGCTCGCGATCGGCCGGCGCCTCATCGGCGTCGAGACGAGCCAGGGCGTGTTCGAGGCCGACCGCTACGTGCTCGCGCTCGGCACGAGCGCACCGGCCCTCGCACGACCGCTCGGCATCCGCATTCCCGTGTATCCGCTGAAGGGCTACAGCCTCACGCTCCCCATCACGAACGACGCGGGCGCGCCCCGCATCAGCGTGACCGACTACCAGCGCAAGGTGGTCTACGCGCGGCTCGGCAACGAATTGCGCGTCGCGGGCATGGCGGACCTCGCCGGGCGCACGCCGACGATCGACACGGAGCGCGTAGGCCAGCTCGTGGACGAGGTGCGCGCCACGTTCCCGCAGGCGAGCGACTTCTCGCGGCTGCAGCCGTGGTGCGGCTTGCGCCCCGCCACCCCGCACGGGACGCCGGTGCTGGGCGCGACGCCGTATTCGAACCTGCTCCTCGACGCGGGCCACGGCGCGCTCGGCTTCACGCTCGCCCTCGCGACCGGGCGCGTGGTCGCCGATCTTTGCGCGGCTCGCAAGCCCGCGGTGCCGCTCGAAGGGTTCCGGCCGTGAAGGGGCGATTCCGCGGAGGCCGGCTGCCGGCAATGCGGCACGCGCTCCGTGCTATCCCGAGCTCGCTCCCGCGCCGCTCGCGGCCTGGGCTTCGCGCATCGAATCGATGCCATACTTCGAGAAGACTTTCCCGCCGCACTGGCGTTGAATGGGTCCCCGCCTTCGCGGGGACGACGATCGATGCAATCGCGCATTCGTGGCACCGACATCGATGCGTATTCGTGGCTCCGACATCGATGCGTATTCGTAGCTCCGACATCGATGCGTATTCGTAGCTCCGACAGCGATGCGTATTCGTAGCTCCGACAGCGATGCAATTCCGCATTGGTAGCACCGACGGTGTGGCGCGCCGCGCCTCACTCACTCTCGCGCACGGAACCGTCGAGACGCCCGCCTTCATGCCGGTGGGCACCTACGGAACCGTGAAGACGATGAGCCCCGCGGAGCTGATGGGGCTCGGCGCGCGGGTCGTGCTCGGCAACACCTTTCACCTGTGGCTGCGCCCCGGGCTCGCGGTGATCGAGAAGTTCGGCGGCCTGCATCGCTTCATGGCGTGGGAGCGGCCGATCCTCACCGATTCGGGCGGCTTCCAGGTCTTCAGCCTCGGCGCGCTGCGCAAGGTGAGCGAGGAGGGCGTCGCGTTCCAGTCGCCGGTGAACGGCGATCGCCTGTTCCTCACGCCCGAGGAAGCGATGCGCATCCAGCGTGTGCTCGACTCCGACATCGCGATGGCGTTCGACGAGTGCACGGGCTACCCGGCGACGCGCGAGCAGGCCGCCGAATCGATGCATCTCTCGATGCGCTGGGCGGCGCGCTCGAGGAAGGCGCACGACGGGAATGGCAACGCGATCTTCGGCATCGTGCAGGGCGGCATGTACGAGGACCTGCGCGACGAATCGACCGGCGCGCTCGCGGCGATCGGCTTCGACGGCTATGCGCTGGGCGGCGTCTCCGTGGGCGAGCCGAAGGAAGACATGCGGCGCATCGTCGCGCATTCGGCGCCGCGGCTCCCGGCAAGCGCGCCGCGCTATCTCATGGGCGTCGGCACGCCCGAGGACATCGTCGATGCCGTCGCGAACGGCGTCGACCTGTTCGACTGCGTGCTGCCCACGAGGAACGCGCGCAACGGCTGGCTCTTCACGAGCCGCGGCGACGTGAAGATCCGCAACGCCCGCCATCGCGACGACACCGGCCCGCTCGACCCGTCGTGCGCGTGCTACACCTGCCGCCACTTCAGCCGCGCCTACCTCCACCACCTCGACCGCGCCGGCGAGATGCTCGGCCCGCGCCTCAATACGATCCACAACCTGCACTACTACCTGGGCCTCATGGAGGGCCTGCGCGGGGCGATCGCGGCCGGAAAACTCGCCGATTTCCGCAGGCTCTTCGAGAGCGAGCGCATGATAGAATCGCAGACTGGCTAAGCGGTCGAAATTCCAACCGCGTCAACCCTTTCCGCTCGGAGTTTCCCATGATCGGCACCGCATACGCCCAGGCCGCGGGCACGGCGCAGGGCACCGACACGTTGATGGGCATGCTGCCCATCATCCTGATGTTCGTGGTCCTGTACTTCCTCATGATCCGCCCGCAGATGAAGAAGGCGAAGGAGCACAAGACGATGCTCGAGCAGTTGCAGAAGGGCGACGAGGTCGTGGCGGTCGGCATCCTCGGGCGCATCGAGAAGATCTCCGACAACTTCCTCTCGCTCGAGATCGCGCCCAACGTCACCGTCCAGGTGCAGAAGCAGGCGGTCACGCAGCTCCTTCCGAAGGGCACGCTGAAAGGCGCCCAGTAAGTCATGAACCGGTATCCGCTCTGGAAGTACGCGATCATCGCCATCGCGCTGGTCGTGAGCCTCATCTACGCCTCGCCGAACCTCTTCGGCGAGATCCCCGCCGTGCAGGTCGCCGGGAAGCGCACCGCGATCCGGGTGGACGACGCGATGCGCGACAAGGTCGTCGCCGCGCTCGAGTCGGCGAAGGTCGAGCCCGCCGGCATCGAGATGTCCGACGGCAAGCTCTCGCTGCGCTTCGCCGACACCGACCAGCAGCTCAAGGCGCGCGACATCGCGCAGAAGGCGATCGACACCAACAACTACGGCGTCGCGCTGAACCTGGTGCCGAACACGCCGCGCTTCCTGCAGGCGATCGGCGCGAAGCCGATGTACCTCGGCCTCGACCTGCGCGGCGGCGTGCACTTCCTGCTGCAGGTGGACATGAAGTCGGTGCAGAACAAGGCGGTGGAGCGCTACCTGGGCGACATCCGCTCGCTGCTGCGCGACCACAAGATCTACTACTCCGGCCTCGACCGGCAGGGCGAGCGCATCGTGCTGCGCTTCCGCGAGAAGGACCAGGAGGCGGCGGCGCTGCGCGAGATCGGCGCCGAGATGACCGACCTCGTGCTCACGCAACAGGACAACGGCTCCGAGGGCGTGCTGGTCGCGACCATCAAGCCCGAGGTGGTGAAGGCGACGCAGGAGTCGGCGCTGCAGCAGAACATCCAGACGCTGCGCAACCGCGTGAACGAGCTGGGCGTCTCCGAGCCGATCGTGCAGCAGCAGGGGGCCGACCGCATCGTGGTGCAGCTCGCCGGCGTGCAGGATCCGGAGCACGCGAAGGAGATCATCGGCCGCACCGCCACCTTGGAGATCCGCCTCGTCGCCGAGGAGTACGCGCAGGGCCGCGGCGAGGACGCGTTCGCGCAGTACAAGGACCAGCCGGCGCCCGTCGGCACGGAAAAATACTTCGACCAGCGCGGGGCGCCCGTGCTGGTGCGCAAATCCCTCGTGATCGGCGGCGACCGGATCACCAATGCGCAGGCGAACTTCGACCAGCGCACCGGCGGCCCGATCGTGAGCGTGAAGCTCGACAGCGCGGGCGGGCGCGTGATGCGCCAGACGACGCGCGAGAACGTCGGCAAGCGCATGGCGATCATGCTGGTGGAGAAGAGCGGCACCACGATCGCGATGTGGCCCAACATCCAGGAGGAGTTCGGCGCCGACTTCCAGATCACCGGCATCGGCGACCTCAACGAGGCGAAGGACCTCGCGCTGCTGCTGCGCGCCGGGGCGCTCGCCGCCAACATGGACATCATCGAGGAGCGCACGGTCGGTCCGTCGCTCGGCGCCGAGAACATCAAGAAAGGCTACGACGCGGTGCTCTACGGCTTCGTCGCGATCGCCGTCTTCATGGCGATCTACTACGCCGTGTTCGGACTCGTCTCCGTGATCGCGCTCGCGTGCAACCTGCTCTTCCTGGTGGCGATCCTTTCCATGCTGCAGGCCACCCTCACGCTTCCCGGCATGGCGGCGGTCGCGCTCACGCTCGGCATGGCGATCGACGCCAACGTGCTCATCAACGAGCGGGTTCGCGAGGAGCTGCGCGCCGGAATGACGCCGCAGATGGCGATCCAGGCCGGCTACGAGCGCGCCTTCGGCACCATCCTCGATTCCAACGTGACGACGCTCATCGCGGGCCTCGCGCTCCTCGCCTTCGGCTCCGGCCCGGTGAAGGGATTCGCGGTGGTGCACTGCCTGGGCATCCTCACCTCGATCTTCAGCGCCGTGGTGGTCTCGCGCGGCATCGTGAACCTCATCTACGGCGGTCGCAAGAAGGTCGCGAAGCTCTCGATCGGCAACACCAACTGGCATCGCACCGCCACGACGACCAAGGCCGCGTAACCATGGAATTCTTCCGCATCCGGCGCACCATCCCCTTCATGCGCCACGCGCTGGTGTTCAACGTGATCTCGGCCATCGTGTTCGTGATCGCGGTGGTCTCGCTGGCGACCCAGGGGCTGCACTTCTCGATCGAGTTCACGGGCGGCACGGTGCTCGAGGTGAGCTATCCGCACGCCGCGGACACGGCCCACATCCGCCAGGTGCTCGAGAAGCAAGGCATCAAGGACGCCGAGGTGCTCAACTTCGGCAGCTCCAGCGACGTGATGGTCCGCCTGCCGCTCAAGGCGATGTCGGACGAGAAGGCGCAGAACGCCGCCATGGAGAAGCAGGCCGCGGACGTGATGTCGGCCCTCAAGGCGGACGACACCGGCGCGACGCTCGGCCGCCGCGACTACGTGGGCGGCCAGGTCGGCAAGGAGCTCGCGACCGACGGCGCGCTCGCGCTCCTTTTCGTGTGCATCGGCGTCGTGATCTACCTCGCGTTCCGCTTCGAGTGGCGCTTCGCGGTGGCGACCATCATCGCGAACCTGCACGACGTGGTGATCATCCTGGGCTTCTTCTCGTTCTTCCAGTGGGAGTTCTCGCTGCCG
>DATNGJ010000014.1:0-21048 GCA_035605915.1 Usitatibacter sp. | reverse complement strand
CGTCACGACGATCCTCGCCGGCTCCTATTCCTTCGCGATCAAGTCCGTCGGCAGCGTGTGGGTATGGGGCTCGAACGGCTACGGCCAGCTCGGCGACAGCACGTTCGTCGACCACCTCACGCCCGAGAAGCTCGCGGCCCTGCCGCCGATCGCGACGGCGACCGTGGGCTTCATCCATACCTCCGCCGTCGCAGCCGACGGGCATATCTGGAGCTGGGGACACAACGAGCACGGCGAGCTGGGCGACGGCACGACACAGGAGCGCATCACGCCGGTCGCGATCGCGGGCATCGCCAACGTCGTCGCCATCTCCACGGGCTCCGCGCACACGGTCGCATTGAAAAGCGACGGCACGGTGTGGGCGTGGGGCGACGATGGATCGGGTCAGCTCGGCGATGGCGTGCGCGTGTTCGTCTCGACGCCGACGCTTCCCGGCGGCACGAGCGATTGGATCGCGGTCGCGGGCGGCGGCCGCCATTCCCTCGCACTGCAAGCGGACGGCACCGTCCTCGCAGCCGGCAACAACGACTATGGCCAGCTCGGCGACGGCACCGAGGCGAGCCGAGCATCGTTCGCGCCGGTACAGGGATTGTCGGGCGTGACGGCGATCTCCGCGGGGTTCTATCACTCGCTCGCGTTGAAAAGCGACGGCACGGTATGGGCGTGGGGGCTCGACTTCAACGGGCGCCTGGGAGACGGTGGGGACGGTTCCCAGGTGCCGCTGCCGGTGCAGGTGAGCGGCCTCGCCGGCGTCACGGCGATCTCCGCGGGCAGCGGCCATTCGCTCGCGCTCGAAAGCGACGGCAGTGTCTGGGCATGGGGCGAGAACGAGCACGGCGAGCTCGGCGACGGCACGACCGAGACCCGCTTCGTTCCCGTGCGCGTCAACGGGCTCGCCAACGTGGTCGAGATCGCCGCGGGCGGCGACCACTCGCTCGCGCGCACACGCGACGGTCGCGTATGGGCGTGGGGCGCGGATTACGAGGGACAGCTCGGCGACGGTGGCGGGGCGGACCGCACCGTTCCAGCGCCGGTGAGCAACCTCTCGGGCATCACGTCGATCGCCGCGGGCAACGTCGTGTCGGCCGCGATCACGCCCGATGGACATGTGTGGATGTGGGGCGCCAACTTCTTCGGCCAGCTCGGCGACGGAACGTTCGAGGATCGCTTCGCACCGATGGGCGTGCCGGGAATCGACGGCGTCACGCGCATCTCGCTCGGCGAGACGCACACGCTCGCGTTGAAGTCCGACGGCTCGGTGCTCGCGTGGGGCGGCAACGACTTCGGCCAGCTCGGCGATGGAACGCTCGCCGGACGCGGCTCGCCGGTCGTGGTCCTGCACGAGAACGGCGCCGGCACCATCGCCGGCAACGACTGGTTCCTCGACCTCGATCCCGCGGCACCTACGTCGATTCCGCTCGACCTCCAGCCGGTGTTCCTCGCGGTCGCCACGAACACGAACGGCCAGGTCGCGACCGACATTCACTTCCGCGCGCAAGACGAAGGCGCGTCGGGGAGCGTCTTCGTGTTCGCGCTCGCCCCCGCCACGCAGGTGAACGACGCACGGAAGAGCGCGCAGCGCATTACCTACGCGCGGGGCGCTCCGGCCGATACGCCGGTGCCCTGCGTGCTCGCGCAGCTCGACGCCTCGGGCTCGCTGCAGGCCGCGAGCGCATCGAACCTGCAGCCGTACCTGAGCGGCGTGCTTTCGGCGCAGGGCCAATCCGTCTCGCTCCTCAACTCCGCGCCGGGGCCGCAAGTCGCGGGTGCCACGTTCTTCGTGGGCTACGGGGCCGACGCTTCCTCGATGATCGCGAACGGAACCAACCGCAGCGTGCTCACGGTGCCGGGCAGCGTGCAATGCACGCCGCAGCCGCCGCAGACCGGATGGTGGTGGAACCCGCTCGAGGACGGCCGCGGTTTCTCGATCGAGAAGCACGGCAACGATCTTTTCTTCGCTTCGTTCCTCTACGACGTGTCGGGGCGCGCGACGTGGGTGGTGTCGTCGGGCCCGGTGTCGCTCGACGGCGCGCTCTTCACCGGCGAGCTCCTCTCGGCGCACGGCGGGCAGACGCTCGGCGGCAGCTATCCGGGATTCCCCGCGGTAGACCACCTGGGAACGGTGACGCTCGCCTTCAACGACGCGAGCCATGGAACGATGGTGTGGCCGGGCGGCACGGTCCCGATGCAGCGCTTCGACATCATCCCGAACGGCCTCACGCTCGCGCCCGCGGCGAACCAGCCGGAGAACGGATGGTGGTGGAACCCGGACGAGTCGGGCCGCGGCTTCTTCCTGGAATGGCAGGGCGGCGTGCTCGACGTCGCGGGCTACATGTACGACGACGCGGGAAACCCCGTCTGGTACATCAGCGTGGATTCGATGAAGGGTGCGGATGGCCGCACGTTCTCGAACCACTGGCTGAGCTACGGCGGCGGCCAGACGCTCACCGGAGCGTGGCAACAGAACCACCAGGTGAGCGACGACGTCGCGCCGCTCACGATCCAGTTCAGCGGTCCGGACAGCGCCATCCTGACGCTGCCGAACGGGCGCACCACGGCCCTCACGCGGCAACGGTTCTAGGAGTCGTTCGGCGCCTTTCGGCAGACGCCCCGGCAGTTGTAGCATCGAGTCATCCCCTTCGTTACCCGGAAAGTGGAGGATGACCATGGAACGTCGACTCGAACTCGCAAAAGTCTCGCCCGCCGCGATGAAGGCCATGCTGGGGCTGGGAGCCGCCATCGCCGACACGAGCCTCGAGCATCCGCTGCTCGAGCTGGTGAAGATGCGCGCCTCGCAGATCAACGGGTGCGCGTTCTGCCTCGACATGCATTCGAAGGACGCGCGCGCCGCGGGCGAGAGCGAGCAGCGGCTCTATCTCCTCGATGCGTGGCACGAGGTGGATCTCTATTCGCCGCGCGAGCGGGCGGCGCTCGCGTGGACCGAGGCGCTCACGCTGGTCGCCGGGAGCCATGCGCCCGACGACCTGTACGAGGAGCTGCGCGCGCAATTCTCCGAGCGCGAGATCGCGGACCTCACGCTCGCCGTCGTCGCGATCAACGGCTGGAACCGCATCAGCATCGGGTTCCGCACGCCCGCGGGAACGTACCAGCCGGCGAAGGAGCGGCGCCGCGTGAGCGTCTGACGCCCGGGGCGGGATCGGGCGCGAACGCGCGCCGGCCTCGAATGTGGCCGGCTGCGCCCGCTCGCGTCGCGATGCTAAAGTCCTCGCCTCGGGGCGCGGCCCCTCACGAGGAGAACGGCATGGACAAGGCGCTGTACGAGAAGGGCTTGCAGGTGCGTCGCGAAGTGCTCGGCGCGCAGTACGTCGATCCGCAGGTCGCGCAGACCGACAAATTCACGAAGACGATGCAGGACCTCATCACCGAGTACTGCTGGGGTGCGGCGTGGACGCGGCCGGGCCTCGATCGCAGGCAGCGCAGCATGCTCAACCTCGCGATCCTCATCGCGTTGAACCGCCCGCACGAGTACAAGACCCACGTGCGCGGCGCGCTCACCAACGGCGTCACCAAGGACGAAATCCTCGAGGTGATCGTGCAGTGCATGATCTACTGCGGAGTCCCGGCGGCGGTCGAGGGCACGCGTCTTGCGAAGGAGGTGTTCAAGGAGGCCGGCGTATAGCCGCGGTCGGGAGCGCGGTCACGGCTTCGTCCAGCAATCCGGATGCCGCCGCGAGCGTCGAGCCGCTCGTGCAGCGAGCCCCATGCATCGACGATCCGGTCCATGCGCTCGTCTCCCTTCGTCGGTCTAGGGCCCGGTCATCGCCACGGCGACCGTGTTGTCGTCGGGCCGGCGATCCACCAGCTTCACGATCGGGTCGATGCCCGCGCGCAAGGGCGTGCCTTTCACTTCGAGCGTGAAGGTGGAGCGCCCGGCCGGGATGCGGCGCTTCTCGAGGTAGAGCGGCGCGTCGTCCTTGCCGAGCACGCCGACGTCGATCCAGTCGTCCATCGGCACCTCGCGCTGCACGCCGCGCTCGTCGGCGCGCAGCTTCTTCGCCTCGACCGTGAGCTTCACCTCGTAGCGCCCGTCGGCGATGCGCCGTGCCGTGGCCGACACCGCCCGGTTCTCGTAGAGCGTGATGGTCTCGAACAGGTCCCGGATGAGGTACTGGTATTGCGGCGGCGTCACCGCGGCGAGCTCCGCGAGCAGGTCGCGCGACGTGGGATAGGGCGGCCCGCGGAAAGCCCACTTGTGCACGAAGGAGGCGAGCGCGCGATTCACCGCGTCCTCGCCGATATAGTCCTGCAGCGCGTACATCGCGAGGCTGCCCTTGCGGTAGTGGATGTAGGGCTGGTCCTCGTTGCGGTAGAGGGGCTCCTCGGCCTTGCGCTCCGTCGCCCGGCCGACCAGGTACGAGTCCAGCTCGTACTTGAGGAAGCGCTTCATCTTCGCGTCGCCGTAGCGGTGCTTCATCACCATCAGGGCCGAATACTGCGCGAGCGTTTCGGAGAGCATCGTCGCGCCCTGCACGTCGGCGCCCACCACCTGGTGCGCCCACCACTGGTGCGCGACCTCGTGCGCGGTCACGTAGTACGGATAGTCGATGTCCTTCGGGTCCTTGTCGTCCACCTTCGCGATGAAGCCGATCGCCTCCGAATAGGGAATGGTGTTCGGGAACGACTGCGCGAACTGGGCGTAGCGCGGGAATTCGACGATGCGCAGGCGATCGTACTGGTACGGGCCGAAGCTCTTCGTGTAGTCGTCGAGCGCGTCCTTCACGCCGTCGATCATGCGCGCGAGGTCGTAGTCGTGGCCCGGCTGGTAGTCGATCTCGATCGGCACGGCCTTCCCGCCGCCGTGCCATTCGTCGCGCTTCACGGCGTAGCGCGCGGAGAGGAAGGCGTAGAAGTCGAGGATCGGCGCGGGCGTGCGGTAGTGGAAGTAGCGCCGGCCTCCCTCGCTCCACTCGCGCTCGAGCACGCCGGGCGCGACCGCGATCTGCTCGGGCGCGGTGGAGATGGTGGCGTCGAAGTCGATCCAGTCGCCCTCGCCGGTGATGTAGTTGCGCTGGTGGAACGCCGCATCGTCGAGGTCGTGCATGCGCGGCTTCGGGGCGAGGCCGTGGCGCTTGCGATCGCGATCCTCGGTGAGCTCCCTGCGCTCGTTGTAGCCCACGTGGGGCAGGTACCCGCTGTTGAGGAAGGTGCCGTTGTCCACCACGATCGAGCTCTCGCCGTCGTTCGTGAAGCCGTGCGGCGCGTACTCCACGTCGAAGTCGAGCGTCATCGAGTCGCCCGGGGCGAGCGGATGGGCGAGCGTGTAACGCTGCCAGGTGAGATCGCGCCGCGATTCGGCGAGCGTGAGCGGAATGCTCGCTTCCATGCGGTGGACGATGAGCTCCTCCGGAAGCGCCACGTACAGCTCCCCGATCGGCTGGTCGGTCCTGTTGCGCATCGTGTAGGTCGCCTTCGCCACGACGCGATGCTGGTGCGGGAAGAGGTCCACCGCGACGCGCACGGCCGTCACCTTGGGCTGCGGCCGCGCGGCATATTGCTTGAAGAGCTTCTCGTACTGCGCGCGCAGCTCGTCCCGCGCGTACTCGCTCCGATAGGGGTTGAGGATGTCCGTGTTGTAGTAGAGCCACGCGCCGTCACCGGCGAGGACCATCACGGCGAGCGCGGCCGCCACTTTCACGGGCCCGGAGACCCGCGCGCGGGCGATCGCGATGCGCGTGCGCCAGGCGTCATCGGTGCCGCGCACCCACAGCACGCGCGCCGCGAGGAGCAGCAGCACGCACGCGGCCGCCCAGTAGAGCTCGAACCACGGGATCGGGCGCAGGAAATGGCCGTACCCGTTCATGTCCGAGTAGGTGACGCCCGGCACATAGCCGAAGTGCCACATCCAATGCGTATAGCCGAACCCGGCCGCCGCGACGTTCGCGATGTAGTAGGCGACGACGAGGAAGTGTCCCAGGTACTTGTGGTTCACCGCGACGTGGATCGCGAACACCAGGCACGCGAGGATCCAGTAGCGCGGAAGCTCCAGCACGAAGAGGTCGAACAGGTACTGCCCGAGCTCGAAATGGGTGTAGCCCTTGAAGAGCTGCACGAGCAGGCCGCACACGAGGACGACCAGCTGCAGCACGGCGGGGACGACCAGCAGCGTGGCGAGCTTCGCGGCGAGCGGCAGCCAACCGGGCACCGGCAGGCTGTCCGCGATGAGCGCCATGCGCGCGTCGCGCTCGCGCCACACCAGCTCGCCCGCGTAAAGCGTGATGATCACCAGCATGAAGATGCGGAAGGTGCCCGACGCGAACTCGAGCACGAGGTAGGTCACCGGATAGGTGTTCGTGCCGTAGAGCGCACCGATGACCTTCGCGTTGGCGAGGATGAAGAGCGCGCCGGTGACCGCGATCGCGACGAAGTAGGTGCTCTTGATCGTCTCGCGCACGTAGAGCGCGGCGAGGCCCGGAAGCTGGCGCAGGTACGCGATGCCGCGCGTGTCGAGCGAGACCACCGGCAGGGCGACCACGCCGTGCGCCGGCGGTTCTTCTTCCGCGGCGGCCCGGAGCGCGGCCGGCCGCCGACGACGCAGGAAACCGCGCGACGCGCTTTCGCCCGCCTCGGTCGCCATGCGGAAGCGCAGGTAGCAGAACCCGAGGAACGCGAGCCCCACGGAGAGCCACAGCAGGCGGTTCCACGCGAGCTCGCCGCTGAACGGCACGAGTCGTACGTTCTTCTCGGCCGGGCTCCAGTAGCGCGTCGCGAGCCCCAGGGCGGTCGAGCCGATCGGATCGACGAGGGCCGCGATGGTGCGATTGTCGATGTCGGCGAGCAGCCGCAACGAGACGATGTATCCGATCAGGACCGCCGCGCCCGCGATGTACACGCCGACCATGCGCCGCGTGAGCGCCGCGAGCATGAAGAAGAGCGCGCCGAGGAAGACCACGTTCGGCAGCAGCATCACGAGATACGGCCGCACGAACGCGCCGACCGACCATGGCCCGAGGCGCTCCGCCTCCACGCCCGGCCAATGGGTTCCGATCACGGTGCCCACCGCGATGCCGAGGAAGATCACGAGCAGGATCGCGGCCGCGCCGAGGAAGCGGCCCGCGAGGTAGTCGCGCTTCGAGATCGGGCTGGTGAAGAAGAAGTGCGAGGTGAGGTGCTCGAAATCCTGCTGGATCGCGCGGCCCATGAACGCGGCGATGGTCACCACGCCGAGGAGGCCCATCAGCGTGACCGTCTGCGCGATCGCGTACGGAGAGTTGATGTAGACCTTGTCGCTGCTGAAGGCGACCTTCATGCTGTCGAACGCGCCCCCGGCCGCAGCCATCCAGAGCGCGGAGAGCGCCGCGAAGACGCAGAAGTAGACGGCGGTCGAGATGCGCGCGAGCTTCGTGCGCAGCTCGAAGCCCGCGATGGCGAGCGCGGTGCGCATCAGGCCTCCGCGGCGGCGCGCACGGGCTCCAGCCGGCCGGCGACCGCGGTGAAGTACACGTCCTCGAGCTCGGGCGGCACCGCCTCGAAGCCCGCTCCCGGCGCGCCTTCGGAATACGCGCGGACCACGGTGCGGCCGGCTTGCAGGCGCGAGGACACGATGGGCAGCGTCGATTGCAGCGAGCCGAGCTCGTCACGCTCCACGACGCGGCGCCACATGCGGCCTTTCAGCCGGGCCACCGCGGCGCCCGGCTCGCCCTCCAGCAGCACGCGGCCCTTGTGGATCACGGCGAAGCGCGGGCAGAGGTCCGCCACGTCGTCGACGATGTGGGTGGAAAGGATCACGATCACCTCGCGGCCGATGTCGGCGAGGAGGTTGTGGAAGCGCACGCGCTCCTCGGGGTCGAGGCCCGCGGTCGGCTCGTCGACGATGACGAGCCGCGGGTTCGCGATGAGCGCCTGCGCGATGCCGAAGCGCTGGCGCATGCCGCCGGAGAAGCCGCCCAGCTTCTGCTTGCGCACCGCGGCGAGGTTGGTGCGCTCGAGGAGGGCGTCCACCACGCGCTTGCGCTCGCGCGAATCGGCAATGCCCTTGAGCCGCGCGAAGTGGTCGAGCATCTCCTGCGCGGTGACCTTGGGGTAGACGCCGAACTCCTGCGGCAGGTAGCCGAGCAGGCGCCGCACGCGATCCTTCTCGCGCAGCACGTCGATGTCGTCGAGCATGGCGGAGCCGCCGTCGGCTTCCTGCAGCGTCGCGAGCGTGCGCATCAGCGTGGACTTGCCCGCGCCGTTGGGCCCCAGCAGCCCGAACATCCCGGGCCCGATGGTGAGCGAGACCCGGTCGAGGGCCTGTACCCCGTTTTCGTAGCGCTTCGAAAGGTCGCGGATCACCAGCTCCATCGCTCGCCTCTTCCGGGAATACGCGTAGGATCCAATGATGGCACAACCCTTTTTCACCATCGGCCACTCCACGCGCAGCCTCGAGGAATTCACCGGGCTGCTCGTTCCCAACGGCGTGACGCTCCTCGTGGACGTGCGCACCGTTCCGCGATCGCGCACCAATCCGCAGTACAACGCCGACGCGCTGCCGGCCTCCCTCGCTTCGAGCGGCATCGGCTACGAGCACATCGCCTCGCTGGGAGGGCTGCGCGCCCATCGCCGCGACGTGCCGCCCGAGGTGAACGGGTACTGGGAGAACCGGAGCTTCCACAACTACGCCGACTATGCGATGGGTGCCGAATTCCGCGCCGGCCTGGAGCGGCTGATCGCGCTGGGCGGCGAGCGGCGCTGCGCGATCATGTGCGCGGAATCGGTGTGGTGGCGCTGCCACCGGCGCATCATCACGGACTACCTCCTCGCGCGCGGCTGCGACGTCTTCCACCTCGTCTCGAGCGACGTGCCGGAGCCGGCGAACATGACGCCCGATGCCGTGCCGGTCGATTCGCACCTCGAATATCCGGGGCCGCAGGCTTCGCTTCTGTAAGGTGCGTCGAGCGAAAATCGCGAGAGGGAGCGCTAGGCGCGCTCGATCACCATCGCGATGCCCTGTCCCACGCCGATGCACATGGTGCAGAGCGCGTAGCGGCCCGATTGCCGCGCGAGCTGGTAGCACGCCGTCGTGACCAGCCGCGCTCCGGAAGCGCCCAGCGGATGGCCGAGCGCGATGGCGCCGCCGTTCGGGTTCACGTGCTTCGCATCATCCGGAACGCCGAGGTCGCGCAGGGCCGCGAGCACCTGCGCGGCGAACGCCTCGTTGAGCTCGATCACGTCCATCTTCGAGACGGAAAGCCCGAGGCGCGCGAGCAGCTTCTGCGAGGCCGGAGCCGGACCGAAACCCATGATGCGCGGCGCGACGCCGGCCGAGGCCATGCCGAGGATGCGTGCACGCGGCGTGAGGGCGTACTTCTTCACGGCGGCCTCGCTCGCGACCAACAGCGCGCAGCTTCCGTCGTTCACTCCGGAGGCGTTGCCCGCGGTGATGGTGCCGTTCTCCCTCACGATGGGTTTGAGCTTCGCGAGCGCCTCGAGCGAGGTCTCGCGCGGATGCTCGTCCTTCGCGACGACCACGGGATCGCCTTTCTTCGCGGGGATCGTCACCGGCACGATCTCCTGCGCCAGCACGCCGCTCGCCTGGGCCGCGAGCGCACGCTGCTGCGAGCGCAGCGCGAAGGCGTCCTGGTCCGCGCGCGAGACCTTGAAATCCGCCGCGACGTTCTCGGCGGTCTCGGGCATCGAGTCGATGCCGTACCTGGCCTTCGTCTTCGGGTTCACGAAGCGCCAGCCGATCGTGGTGTCGTAGACCGCGTTGGCGCGCGAGAAGGCGCCCTCGGCCTTGGGCATCACGAACGGTGCGCGCGACATGCTCTCGACGCCGCCGGCGATGCCGATCTGCGCCTCGCCCGCCTTGATGGCGCGCGCGAGCTGGCCCAGCGCTTCCATGCCCGAGCCGCACAGGCGGTTCACCGTCGCGCCCGGCACCTCGACCGGAAGGCCGGCGAGGAGCAGCGCCATGCGCGCGACGTTGCGGTTGTCCTCGCCCGCCTGGTTCGCGCAGCCGTAGATCACGTCGTCCAACGCGGCCCAATCGACTTTCGGGTTGCGCTTCACGAGCTCCGCGATCGGGATCGCGGCGAGGTCGTCGGTGCGCACGGAGGATAGCGCGCCGCCGTAGCGCCCGAAGGGCGTGCGGAGGGCGTCGCAGAGGAAGGCTTCGGGCATGGGGAATGGCTCCTGCGGGAATGCGTTCGCGCGGACTTGCGCCGCAGCCCGCGATCTTACTATGCGGAGCTCGCCCGGACGCGTTATAGAATCCGCCCACATTCCGGGGAGAGGAACGTGCGCACCCAAGTCGCGATCGTCGGCGCGGGCCCCGCGGGGCTCACCCTCGCGCACCTCCTGCATCGCGCGGGCGTCGATTCCGCCGTGGTCGAGATCCGCAGCCGCGAGCACGTCGAGCATCGCGTGCGCGCCGGCGTGCTCGAGCAGGGAACGGTGGACCTGCTGGTCGAATGCGGCGTGGGGCAGCGCCTGCGGCGCGAAGGGCTCGTGCACCACGGCATCGAGCTTCGCTTCGGCGGCGAGGGTCATCGCATCGACCTCACCGCGCTCACCGGCCGCTCGATCACCGTGTACGGGCAGCAGGAGGTGGTGAAGGACCTCATCGCGGCGCGCGTCGAGAGCGCGCGTCCGATCCATTTCGATGCGCGCGAGGTCGCGATCGAAGCGTTCGATGGCGAGCATCCGCGCGTGCGCTTCCAGGCGGACGGCAAGCGCGAGACGATCGACTGCGACTTCATCGCCGGATGCGACGGGTTCCATGGCGTGTGCCGCGGCTCGCTGCCCGAGGGCTCGTTCGCCGTGCACGAGCGCGCGTACCCCTTCGCGTGGCTCGGCATCCTCGCCGAGGCCGCGCCCTCGCGCAGCGAGCTGGTCTATGCGAGCCACGAACGCGGCTTCGCGCTCTTCAGCATGCGCTCGCCGAGCCTCACGCGGCTCTACCTGCAGGTCGAGCCGGAGGAGCGCATCGAGGCCTGGAGCGACGAGCGCATCTGGTCGGAGCTCGCCGCGCGCTTCGAGGGTGCGGACGGATGGCAGCCGAACGAAGGACCGATCCTCGAGAGAATCGTCGCGGGGATGCGCAGCTTCGTCGTCGAGCCGATGCGCCACGGGCGGCTCTTCCTCGCCGGCGATGCGGCGCACATCGTGCCGCCCACCGGCGCGAAGGGGTTGAACCTCGCGGTGGCCGACGTGCGCGTGCTCGCGCGGGCCCTCGCGCGCTGGTACGCGAGCGGGGACGCGTCCGGGCTGGAAGCGTACTCCGCGACCTGCCTCGGGCGCGTGTGGCGCGCCGAGCACTTCTCCTGGTGGATGACGGCGATGCTGCATCGCTTCCACGGCGAGTCGAGCTTCCATCGCAAGCTGCAGCTCGCGCAGCTCGAGTACGTCGCCTCTTCGCGCGCCGCGGCGACATCCCTCGCGGAAAACTACGTCGGGCTCCCGTGGGCCGAGGCCGATTGACGGCGCGCGCCGCGCTCGGCATCCTGCCATCCCCGACCCGCTTCGCGATTGCCGCCATGAAGAGCCTCCTCGCAACCGCCGTCCTCGCCGCAACGCTCGCAACCGCGCCGGTGCACGCGGCGCAGCCCGTGAAGGTCGGCGTCATCGCGCCGTTCTCCGGTGTCGCAGCGGATTTCGGCCGCCAGATGCAGGCCGGGATGCAGGCCTACTTCAAGCTCCACGGCGACACCTTCGCGGGCCGCAGGATCGAGCTCGTCGTGCGCGATACCGGCGGACCCAACGGCGACGTGGCGAAGCGCCTGGCGCAGGAGCTCGTCACGCGCGACAAGGTGGATTTCCTCGCGGGCTTCGGATTCACGCCGGAGGCGCTCGCCGTGGCGCCGGTCGCGACCGAGGCGAAGAAGCCGATGGTGGTCATGAACGCCGCAACGTCGATCGTCACGGAGAAGTCGCCCTACATCGTGCGCTTCTCGATGACGCTGCCGCAGGTCTCGGCGCCGATGGCCACCTGGGCCGCGAAGCACGGCATCAGGAACGTCTACACGCTCGTCACCGACTATGCGCCCGGGATCGACGCGGAGAAGCAGTTCAAGGCGACCTTCGAGGCGGCCGGCGGGAAGGTGGTCGATTCCGTGCGCACGCCGCTGCGCAATCCGGAGTTCGCCCCCTACGTGCAGCGCATCAAGGACGCGAAGCCCGACGCGGTCTTCATCTTCGTGCCCGCGGGCGAGCAGAGCGTCGCCTTCATGAAGGCATTCGAGGAGCGCGGCTTGAAGGAAGCCGGCATCAAGCTCATCGCGACCGGCGACCTCACCGACGACGACGTGCTGCAGGCGATGGGCGAGCCCACGCTCGGCATCATCAGCAGCCACCATTATTCGGCCGCGCACGATTCACCCGAGAACCGCGCGTTCGTGAAGGCGTTCCGCGAGGTGGGCAACGGCCTCGACCGGCCCAACTTCATGGCGGTGGGCGGCTACGACGGCATGGCGGCGATCGCGGACGTGGTGAAGAAGCTTGGCGACCGCATCGATCCCGACGAGGCGATGGAGATCCTGAAGCACGAGAAGATGACGAGCCCGCGCGGCCCCATCCACATCGATCCCGCCACGCGCGACATCGTCCAGACCGTCTACATCCGCCGCGTCGAGAAGCGCGACGGCCAGTACTGGAACGTCGAGTTCGACAAGTTCCCGGACGTGAGGGACCCGGGGAAGCAGGGCGGCCAGAAGTAACCGTCGCTCAGCGGGCACTGCCCGCCTTCACGCCCTTGATCGCGTTCGCACGCGCGGAGTACTCGATCCGGCCGGCGCGCCTCGGGACGACGTCATCGAGGGTGCGCTGGAGCAACGCCAGATCGGACCCGCCCATCGCCTGGATCGCGTGGGTCGTCGGGCTGTAGCTCGGCGTCTGCGATTCCCAGTAGTCGTGGAAATCGCGAAACGCGACGGCAACCTCGTAGACCATGGTCTCGACCGCGTCGAGGCGTGCCGCCTCGAACATCCGGCGCAGCGACGCCTCCGTCGCTTCTTTCGTCCCGGGAACCTCCGGCACGGCCTTTCCCATGCGGCGCAGCGCTTCCCGCATCGGCCATGAGGGCGAGCGCTCGGCGGCGAAGTCCCACACGAAGCCTGCGACCACGCCGCCATCGCGGACGACGCGCCGCATCTCGCATGTCGCCCGGGGACGGTCGGCCACGAAATTGATGACGAGCGCCGAGGCGACGACGTCGAAGCGGCTGTCCGCGAAAGGCAGCGACTCGGCACGGCCCACGTGGAAGCGGACGTCCTTGCCCAGCTTGCGTGCCGCGATTTCGACTTGCGCGCGTGCCGCGTCGATCGCCTGCACCTCGGAGGGCGCCGCGGACGCGACGATCGCCTCGGAGAGCACGCCGGTGCCGCAGCCGAGGTCCAGCCAGCGCGCCTTCCTCGGCGCCGCCAGCCAGTCCAGGAAGCGCGGAGCGGCCGCGCGGCTCCAGGCGCCCATGAAACGCTCATAGGCCATGCCGTCGTCGAATGGATGCGCGGGGGCCGCCATCCCGCTCATCGCGGCTTCAGACCGATCCGCTTCACGAGCGCGCCGTTCATCGCCACCTCCTTGCGCACGAAGTCCTGGAATTCCGCGGTGCTCATGGGCATCGGATCGAGGCCCATGCCGGCGAGCTTTTCCCGCACCGCGGGCTCCTGCAGCACCGCCAGCGTCTCCCGGTTCAGTCGATCGATCACTTCCTGCGGTGTACGCGCCGGCGCGAACAGTCCGAACCAGATGGGATATTCCGCGTCGACCAGGCCTGCCTCGCCGGTGGTCGGCACATCGGGCAGCGCTTGCGAACGATGCAATCCGTTCACCACGAGCCCCCGCAGCTTGCCCTCGCGGATGTGCGGCAATGCGAGCCCCAGCGGCGCGAAGAAGAAATCGCAGCGCCCGGCCATCACCTCGGTCATCGCCTCGGCTCCGCCCTTGAACGGCACGTGGAGCGCGGTCACGCCGGCGCTCGCGAGGAACCGCTCCGCGCTCAGGTGCGTCGCGGTTCCAACGCCGACCGACGAGTAGGTGAGCGCGCCGGGCCTTGCGCGGGCGGCCGACAGGAGATCCTGGACCGTGGCGTACGGGCTCGTCGGCGATACGACCAGCACGGCGGGCGATACGCCGAGCGGCACGACGGCCGCGAAATCGCGCACCGGATCGTAGGGCAGGTTGGCGTACAGGGCGGGCGCGATGGTGTGAGCGGAGCTGTGCGCGAGCAAGGTATAGCCGTCGGGTTGCGCCTCGGCCACTTGCGCCGAACCGATCGTGCCTCCGGCGCCCGCGCGGTTCGCCACGATGACGGGTTGCCCGAGCCGTGCGGCGAGCGGATCGGCGACGACCCGCGGAATGATGTCCGCCGTGCTGCCGGCGCCGACGGGCACGATGAGATGGATCGGCTTGGCGGGCCACGTCGCAGCCTGCGCCGCGGCGCCGGCGAGGGCGACCATACCGACCAGCGCCGCGACGGTACGTGGGATGTTCATCGACGCTTCCCCTTTCTTGCGCGCCGTTCGCGCGGTGTGCCCATGCTCATACGCGGCCCGGGGAACGTCCAATATAGAATTGCGCGCTTCGGCCATGCCGTTTCGGCATAGGAGGCGCGATGGACCTTCGGCAACTGCGGACTTTCGTAACGGTGGCGGAGCTGGGGACCGTCTCCCATGCAGCCGAGGCGTTGCACACCGCGCAGCCGGCGCTGTCGCGCCAGATCCGCGCGCTCGAGGACGAGCTCGGTGTCGCGCTGTTCGACCGGCTGGCGGGGCGCCTGCATCTCTCGGGCGCGGGCGAGCGCCTCCTCGCGGAATCGCGTGGGCTGCTCAACTACGCGCGCGAGCTGGGCGAGCACGCACGGCTGCTGCGCCGGCCCGATGCCGGCGTGCTGCGGGTGGCCGCCTCGCCGCACTATCTCGAGGGCGTCTTCCCCGCATTCCTCAGGAGCTACGCCCGGCGCTTCCCGGATGTGCAGGTGAAGCTGGTGGACATCATCGGGCCGGTCACTCTCGGCATGCTCGAGCGCGGCGAGATCCACTTCGCGCAAAGCACGGCGCGAGTGCTCGGGCCGGGCAACTCGCACATCGCGAGCCGCCCGCTCGAGGCGGTCGAGATGCTCGCCGCCTGCGATCCGGCCCTGCCCATCGGCAAGCGCGGGCATGTCGAGATCTCGGAGCTCGCTCCCTACCCGTTGCTGCAGACCGGGCCGGAATACGTGATCCGGCGCACGTTCGATGCCGCGTGCCGTGTCGCGGGATTCGAGCCGAACAACGCGTTGGAAAGCCGGGCGCCCCATGCGCTGCTTGCCATGGCGGAGGCCGGCCACGGAGTTGCGATCGTCCCCTCGGCGCTACGCACGCACGGCTATCGTGTGCGCATTGCGCGGATCACGTATCGCAGGAAGGTGCTTCGGGAGGGACTGCACCTGCTCTCCGATCGTCGCCGCCCGCAGCCGCCCTATGCCGTGGCTTTCGGCGATCTCCTGGTCGAGCATGTGCGGCGCATATCGCCGATTACGCGGCCCGGCGAGTCGGCGGCTCCCAAGGCGGCCCGCAAGTGACCGCTTGATCGGCTAGGAGGCGCAGCGCGACCTTATTCGTTCGCGACGCTGCCGTGCGCCTTCGCGGTGCGGGCGTGGAGGTCGCGCAGCACCTGAAGCTCGTAGGGCGTCGGCGCGGCGGTGCGCTCGAGCGACGCCGCGACCTTCAGGTTCCAGCCGGTCGCGGCCTTCGCCTGCTCGACCGTCACGCCGGGATGGAGCGCGTTCAGCATGAGCTCGCGCGTGGCGGGATCGGGTGTGAGCACTCCGAGGTCCGTGATCACCGCGGTCGGTCCCGCACCGCGCGCACCGGACCTCGCGCGGGAATCGCCGCCGGTGAGGTGGCCCACCGACGTCATGAAATCGAGTTGCGCGACGAAGCTGCGCTTGGTCTGCTTGATGATGATCCACGTCTCCTTGGCGTTGGACGCGATCTCGGGCGCGCCGCCCGCGCCCGGCAGCCGCACTTTCGGATGCGCGTAGTCGCCGCCGATCACCGTGGTGTTGATGTTGCCGAAGCGGTCGATCTGCGCCGCGCCGAGGAAGCCGACATCGACGCGGCCGCCCTGCAGCCAGTAGCGGAAGATCTCGGGAATCGAGACGACGGTATCCGCGTGCTCCGCGAGCTCGCCGTCGCCGATCGATAGCGGGAGGACGTCCGGCTTCGCGCCGATCGTGCCCGATTCGTAGATGAGCACCACCTCGGGCGCGTGCGTGAGGCGCGCGAGGTTGGCGGCCGCTGACGGCATACCGATGCCCACGAAGCACACCATGCCGCTGCGAAGCCGCCGTGCCGCCTCGATGGTCATGATCTCGGTGGCGGTGTATGCGGTGTGGACTGCGTCAGGCATGAATCGCTCCGTCGTTCCCGGGGACTCGGGAACCCGCGTGGGTCCCCGGCTGCACGGGGACGACAATGTGCAAAGACTCCAGGAACTGCGCGTGGTCCTTCGTCCCCAGCACGTGCTTCTTCATCCACGCGAGGAACGTCTCGCGATCGCGCGAGATCGCATCCCACGCCTTGCAGAACGCGTTGTCGCGGACGTAGTAGCCGTGCGCGTAGCTCGGGTGCGCGCCGAACGGAACCTCGCACACCGCGGCAAGCGCCCAGTGCGGCAACAGGCACGCGTTCATCGGCGCGTGCAGGTCGTCGACGATCTCCTCCACGGTCACGATGGTCGCGTCCGCCGCGAGCGCCGCCTCCTTCTGGATGCCGACGATGCCCGTGATGAGCACATTTCCCTTGCGATCGGCCTGCTGCGCGTGGATCACGGTGACATCCGGATTCAACGCCGGCGTCGCCGCGAGCTTCTCGCCGGTGAAGGGGCAGGTGATCGTGCGGATGTTCGGGTTGTGCTTGGGCAGGTCGCTCCCGACGTAGCCGCGCAGCACCGAGAAGGGAAGTCCCGAGGCGCCGGCCTGGTAGCGGCCCGCCATGTCCGCGTGGCTGTGCTCCTCGATCGCGAGCGGATGCGGCCAGCCGTTCTCGATCGCGTCGCGGAAGCGGTGGATCGAGCCCACGCCCGGATTGCCGCCCCACGAGAACACGAGGCCGCTCGCGCAGCCCATGCCGATCATCTGGTCGTAGAGGATGTCGGGCGTCATGCGCACGAGCTTCAAATCCTTGCGTCCCTGGCGGATCACCTCGTGGCCCGCCGCGACCGGAATGAGGTGCGTGAAGCCCTCGAGCGCGACGGTCTGCCCGTCCTTCACGAAACGCCCGATCGCCTGCGCGAGCGGCATGATCTTCGTCGTCATGGAATTTTCTTCGATGTGGAACGGCGTTCCTGCGGCAATCGCCGATGTTAGACTTTCCCGAGCCAAAAATCGAATCGCATTCGGAGGGGAAACATGGAAGAGGATCGCAAGGCCGGCGTCGATCGGCGGTCGTTCCTGAAATCGGCGATGGCGGGCGCGGGTGCGACGGCCGCTGCGCCGCTGGTGGCGGCGGCGGCGAAGGACGGTGCCAGCAACGTCGTTCCCGCGGAGGCGGGAACCCACGCGGATTCCCGCCATCGCGGGAATGACGGTAGCCACGGGAATGACGCAAAGGGCGGCCTCGAGATCATCGAGCGCCCCGGCTCCGACTTCATGGTGGACGTCATCAAGACGCTGCCGTTCGAGTACATGTCGTTGAACCCCGGCTCGAGCTATCGGAGCCTCCACGAGTCGCTCATCAACTACGGCGGCAACAAGGCGCCGGAGCTCGTCACGTGCATGCACGAGGAGGCCGCGGTAGCGATGGCGCACGGCTACTCGAAGGCGGCGGGGAAGCCCATGGCGGTCGCGATGCACGGCACCGTGGGCCTGCAGCACGCCACGATGGCGATCTACAACGCGTGGGTCGACCGCGTGCCGATCGTGATGTTCGCGGGCAACGGGCTGGACATCACCAGCCGCCGTCCCGGGACCGAATGGAACCACTCGGTGCAGGATCCCGCGCTCATCGCGCGCGACTTCCTCAAGTGGGACGACTATCCGATGTCGCTGCAGCACTTCGCCGAGTCCACCGTGCGCGCGTACAAGATCGCGACCACGCCGCCGATGGAGCCGGTGCTCATCACCGCGGACATCGACCTGCAGGAGAAGGCGATCCGCGAGGGCAAGCTCTCGATCCCGAAGCTCGCGCACTCGATCCCCGCGCAGGGCGAGCAGGCGGCGCTCGCGGAAGCGGCGAAGTGGCTGGTCGGCGCGCAGAACCCGGTGATCATCGCCGATCGCTGCGCGCGCACCCCCGAGGGGGTGAAGCGCCTCGTGGAGCTCGCCGAGGTTCTCCAGGCGCCCGTCGTGGACCTGGGCGGCCGCATGAATTTCCCCAACACCCATCCGCTCTACCAGACCGGCAAGCGCGGCCTCATGAAAGCGGCGGACGTCGTGCTGCTCCTCGAGGTGGGCGATCCCTACGGGCAGTTCAACTCGATCTCCGATCCGGCGCACAAGCTCACGCATTTCGCCAATCCCGACGCGCGCGTGATCGACGTCTCGATGCACGACGTGTTCCTGCATTCCAACTATCAGGATTTCCAGCGCTACTGGCCCGCGGACCTCGCGATCAACGGCGACGGCGAGGCGACCTTGCCCGCGTTGATCGAGGAAGTGCGCAAGCTCGTGACCGACGATCGCAAGCGCGCGTTCGCCGACCGCGGCGCGAAGCTGAAGGAGCTGCACGCGAAATCGCGCAAGAAGGCGTTCGACGAGGCGGCGATCGGCTGGGACGAGAGCCCGATCTCCACCGCGCGCATGTCGATGGAGCTGTGGGCGCAGATCAAGGGCGAGCCGTGGTGCCTCGCGGTGAGCGATCGCATCAAGGCGCCGCGCGCGCTCTGGACCATCACCGAGCACCACCACATCATGGGCGGCGCGGGGGCGCAAGGCGTGGGCTATTGCGCGCCGGGCTCGCTCGGCGTGGCGCTCGCCAACAAGTCGAAGGGCATCCTCACCGTGACCTTCCAGCCCGACGGCGACCTGAACTACTCGCCGGGCGTGCTGTGGACCGCCGCGCTCCACAAGATCCCGATCCTTTACGTGATGTTCAACAACCGCGCGTACCTGCACGAGACGATGCACGTCCAGCGCATGGCGGGCATGCACAACCGCGATGTCTCCCGCTCGTGGATCGGCACCACGATCGACAACCCGTTCGTCGATTACGCGAAGCTAGCGCAGGCGTACGGCGTGTGGGGCGAGGGGCCGATCACCGATCCGGGGAAACTGGCCGGGGCGTTCAAGCGCGCGTTGGAAGTCGTGAAGTCGGGACATCCCGCGCTGGTGGATGTGGTCTGCCAGGGGGCGTAGCTTCTGCCCCTTGGGGGAGGGCCGGGGAGAGGGTCAGCGTGTCGCGACCGGCCCGACCCCGTTCACCCCGCTCATCGCGAGCGCAAGCTCGCCGTCGGGCGCGAGCATCATGTTGCGCACCACGCCGCCGCCGCAGGGGATCGCCCAGGTCTGGAACTTCGACGCGCGCGGATCGAAGCGCACCAGCGTGTTGGACTCCACACCCGACTCGCTGTACCAGAGCACGTCCCCGTCCGCGAGAATTCCGTAGGGACACGATTCGCGGCCGCTCGGTGATGGCCACTCCTTCACGTTGCCGGTTGCAGGATCGAGACGACCCAGCGCGCCGCGCGAGTAGTCGGTGTACCAGATCGCGCCGTCGGGCGTGATCGCGAGACACGCGGCCGCGCATCGCGATTCGGCAGCGTGTACTCGTGGATCGCCATCGTGTCGCGGTCGATTCGCGAGACCTTGTTCGTGCCGAACTCGACGAACCACGGCACGTCATTCGCATCGATCTGCATTCCGCAAGGACGCGAGCGCGGCGTGGGTGAGCGCGCCATCTTGATCGCGCCGGCCTTCGGATCGAGTCGGCCGACGAAGTTGCTGCCCTGCGCGAGATAGGCGACGACCGTGTCGGCTTCGGAAGGCTTGAGCTGGGCGCCGACGTTCCTCATCATGCTGATCGTGTTCTTCCAGCCTTCGGCCGAGTAGCCGCTGCGCTGGATGTTCTCCAACCAGTGGCACTTCGTGCAGCGCTCCTCCACGAGCGAGAAAAAGGGGACGGACCCCGTTTTCTCTTAGGCGGAACGGCCGTTCCCTCTTACGGAAAACGGGGTACGTCCCCATTTTTTAGTCCTTGAGAAGGGGGATCGTGCTCGCCTTCGCGCCCTCGGGCATCGAGGAGAGGTAGGCGTAGATGTCCGCGAGGTCCTTGTCGGTGAGGTAGCGCGGCGCGTAGGCCGGCATCGAGCTCATCGGGTGGCGCACCTGGTTCGCGAACGCTTCCCAGGGGAACACGTGCGGGGCGAGCTGCGGGCCGTAGACGCTGCCGTGCCCCTCGGTGCCGTGGCAGGTCCAGCACATCTCGCTCGTGAAGACGCTCTTGCCGCGCGCGGCGTTGCCCTGCGGTGCCGCAGCGGACGCCGCCATCGAAGCGGCGGCGAGCGCCAGCGCCAAAGCCAAAGCCATTGCCGTTCTTGTCATGTCTTCTCCTCCTGTCGTTCCGCGGCCATCGCGCCCGCCGAGGCGTGCACGACCCGCGCTGTCGAAAGCTTGCGCTCGGCGAGCGACATCACGCCGCCCGCGAGCAGGAAGATCCCGTTTGCCCAGAATACCGGGACGAGCCCGAACGCGGAACCGAGCCCGCCGAAGACGACCGGCACCGCGATCTGGGTGAGCTTGTTCACCGTGATGCGCAGTCCCAGCGCCTCGCCGGAGCGGCCCTTCGGAGCGTGGTTGTAGGTGAGGAGGATGGTGAGCGGCTGCGCGCAACCCAATCCGAGCCCCAGCAGGAACGCGACCACGCCGAGCAGGATCGCGTGGGAGACGAACGGCACCAGCATGTACGTGGCGCCCGCCACGAAGAGCGAAACCGTGAGCACGCCGATCTCGCCGATGCGCCGCGCGGCGCCGTTCATCCCGAGCCGCACGATGAAGGCCGCGACCGCGTAGCTCGACATCACCATGCCGATGGTCGAAGCGGCGAGCCCGATCGATCGCCCGTACACCGGGAAGTAGAACGAGAAGAGCTCGATGCCGGTGAGCGTGACGCCGCTCATGATGAGCGTGCGCCGCAG
>DATNGJ010000013.1:0-38842 GCA_035605915.1 Usitatibacter sp. | reverse complement strand
GCCACGTTGATCACGTCGTCGGTGCGCCCCAGCACGAAGTAATAGCCGTCCGCGTCGCGCGTCGCCCAGTCGAAGGTCGTATAGACCATCTCGTCGGCGAAGGACTTGAAATAGGTGCTCACGAAGCGCTCGTCGTCGCCCCATACCGTGGTCATCGCGCCGGGCGGAAGCGGCGGCACGATGCACAGCACGCCCTTCTCGTCGGTGCCCACCTCGCGGCCCGTCTCCTCGTGCTTGAGCTTCACGCGGTAGCCGTAGGCCGGGAACGACGGCGAGCCGAACTTCCTCGGCGTGTCCTCGATGCCGGGGCACGCGGTGAGGATCGGCCAGCCGGATTCGGTCTGCCAGTAGTTGTCCACGACCTGCGCGCCGAGCGATTCCGCCACCCATCGCGCGGTGGGCTCGTCGAGCGGCTCGCCGGCGAGGAAGAGGTAGCGCAGGCTCGAGGTGTCGTACTTCTTCATCCACGCCGGATCCTGTTTCTTGAGCACGCGGATCGCGGTGGGCGAGGTGAACATCGCGGTGACCTTGTAATCCTGCACGATGCGCCACCACACGCCCGGATCGGGCCGCACCGGCACGCCCTCGTACATGATGGTCGTGTTGCCGTTGAGGAGCGGCCCGTAGACGATGTAGGAGTGCCCCACGACCCAGCCGATGTCCGAGGTGGAGAAATAAGCCTCTCCGGGATTGCAGCAGAAGATGTGCGGCATCGAGGCGGCGAGCGCCACCGCGTGCCCTCCGGTGTCGCGCTGCACGCCCTTGGGCTGGCCGGTCGTTCCGCTGGTGTAGAGGATGTACGAGGGCTCGTTCGATTCGAGCCAGGTGACGGGCACCTTCGCGGCGCCCTGCCCCACGCGCGCCTCGCCGTAGTCGACGTCGCGGCCGACGACGCGCGTCATCGACGGGTCGAGCCCGCGATCGACGATGAGCACCTTCGCCGGTGGATGCCTGGAGAGCCGGATCGACTCGTCGACGAGGGGCTTCAGCGCGATCATCTTGCCCATGCGCATGCCGGCATCGGCCGTGACCATCACCTTGGGCTGCGCGTCGTCGATGCGCGCGGCGAGGCTCGCGGCGGCGAAGCCCCCGAACACCACCGAGTGGATCGCGCCCAGGCGCACGGTCGCGAGCATCGCGAACACCGCCTCGGGAATCATCGGCATGTAGATGAGGACGCGGTCGCCCTTGCCGATCCCCAGAGAACGCAGGATGGCGGCGAAGCGGTTCACCTCGTCGTGGAGCTGCGCGAAGGTGTAGCTGCGCTGCCGGTCGACCTCCGTGGAAATCCACACGAGCGCGGGCTGGTCGGCGCGCTTCGCGAGGTGCCGATCGATCGCGTTGTGGCAGAGGTTCGTCTCCCCGCCCACGAACCAGGAGCGGAACGGCGGCTTCGAAGCATCCAGGATCTTCGCGAAGGGCTTGTGCCACTCGATGAGCTTCGCCTGCTCGGCCCAGAAGGCCTCGGGCTCGCGGATCGAGCGATCGTAGAACTCGCGGTAGGTACCGGTACGCGCCTCGTCGATCGTCGCCATGCGCCCTCCTCTAGCGGTTCACGTCCACGACCAGCCGGCCACGGACCTTGCCTGCGATCACTTCCGGCGCCTTCGCGAGCGCATCCGCGAGCCCGATGTCGCCGATGGTGGAACGCAGCCTGCCGCGGTCGAGCTGCGTGGCGAGGCGGCGCCAGGCCTCGAGCCTCCTCTCCATGGGCGCCGTGACGCTGTTCACGCCCGCGAGCGTCACGCCGCGCAGGATGAAGGGCGCCACCGTCGCCGGGAAATCCATGCCCTGCGCGAGGCCGCACGCGGCGACCGCGCCCTCGGCCATCGTCTGCGCGCAGGCATTGACCAACGTATGGCTTCCCACGGAATCGACCACGCCGGCCCAGCGCTCCTTCTGCAGCGGCTTGCCCGGCTGGGACAGCGTGGCGCGCTCGACGATCTCCTTCGCGCCGAGCGATTCGAGGTAGGCCTTCTCGGAAAGCTTTCCCGTCGACGCGACCACGCGGTAGCCGAGCTGGGCGAGGATGGCGACCGAGATGCTGCCGACTCCGCCGGTCGCGCCGGTGACGAGGACGTCGCCGCGATCGCTCGTGACGCCCAAGCGCTCGAGCGCCATCACGCAGAGCATCGCCGTGTAGCCCGCCGTGCCGATCGCCATCGCCTCGCGCGTGGTCATGCCCTGCGGGACGCGCACCAGCCAGTCGCCCTTCACGCGCGCCTTCTGCGCGAGGCCACCCCAATGCGTTTCGCCCACGCCCCAGCCGTTGAGGAGCACGTGGTCGCCGGGCTTCCACGAAGGGTGCGCGCTCGCCTCGACGACGCCCGCGAAATCGATGCCGGCCACCATCGGCCACTTGCGCACGATGGGCGACTTGTCGGTGAGCGCGAGCGCGTCCTTGAAGTTGACGGTCGAGTACTCGACCTTCACCGTGACGTCGCCCTGGGGAAGGTCGTTCTCCCCGAGATCCGCCACGCGCGCCTGGAACTTGTCCGCTTCCCTGGTGAGGAGGATGGCTTTCATGGGCAGGTCGAAATCGAAAAAGGGGTCAGATCCCTTTTCCGAATGTTAGCGTCGAGGCTACACGCATTATCCCGTGGAAAAGGGATCTGACCCTTTTTCGCTGTTACCTCAACAGTACCTGGGGATTTTCCGCCGAAGCGTGCTTTCGCGCAAAGTAATCGCGCGATTGCATCTCGCGCAGCCGGCTCGCGGTGCGCGCGAATTCCGCGCGCAGCATGCGCTCGGCACCGGAGCCCTCGCCCGCCTCGCCGAGCAACGCCTCGGGCGGCGCGGCCGCGGTGACGACGAGCTTCACGCGCTGGTCGTAGAAGATGTCCACCAGCCACGTGAAGCGGCGCGCCGCGCTTTGCCGCTGCGCCCCGAGGACGGGAACGTTGGACACGAGCACCGTGTGGTACGCGCTCGCGAACTCGAGGTAGTCCACCTGCGAGCGCGGCTTCTCGCAGAGCTCGGCGAAGTCGATCCAGATCACGCCCTTCGCGCGGCGGCGGAACGCGAGCGGGCGGTTCCCCACCTCGATGGTGCCGTCCTGCGCGTAGGTCGCCTTGGTCATCGCCTCGAAGATGCTCACGAGGTGCGCGTCGGCGTTCGCGTCGAGCGGCGTGTAGTAGACGCTCAGCGCATCGAGGAGCCGCCTGCGGTGGTCGACGCTGCCGCCGAGGTGGACGACCTCGAGCTCGCGCTCGAGGACGTCGATCGCGGGAAGGAAGCGCGCGCGCTGCAAGCCGTTCGGATACAGGTCCGCGGGCCTGTAGTTCGAGGTCATCACGAGCACGACGCCCTTCTCCACCAGCAGCTCGAGCAGCCGCCCCAGGATCATCGCATCGGCGATATCGCCCACGTGGAACTCGTCGAAGGCGAGGATGCGAAGCTCGTGCGCGATCTCCGTGGCGATCGCCTCGAGCGGATCTTCCTGGCCGGTGAGCGCCTTCATGCGCGCGTGGATCTCGCGCATGAACTCGTGGAAATGCACCCGGCGCTTCCTGCGATGGCGCGAGACCTTGAAGAACGCGTCCATCATGAGCGACTTGCCGCGCCCGACGCCGCCCCAGATGTACATCCCGCGCGGCGGCTTGCGGCCCGCCCCGAGGTTCGTCACCAGCCGGTTGATCTTCCCCTGCCGATAGAGGCGGTATTCCTCGAGCTGCTCGAAGAGGCGCTGCAATTGCTCCACGACCGCGAGCTGCTCGCTGTCGGTCTCGAAGTCGTGGCGCTGGCTGAAGTGCCAGTACCACTCGAGCGGCCCGGAGAAATCCCCCGCCTCGACTTCCTCGTCGCGGCCGTTGTCGGATATCGGAATTTCCTGCGCCGGGCGCATCAGCTGGCAAACATCCGTGCAAGCGCCGATGCCCGCCGATCCAACGCCGATTCCCGCCGATGAAGAATTGCATGGACGGAATCAATGGACATGGGCACGACGTGCATGAACGATCCCTCTCCCGCCTTATCGGCGGCCATCGGCATTGGATCGGCGGGCATCGGCGCTTTCAAAGCCTTTCGCCCGCTACATGTTCAGCGACCGCTTCTCCACGTTCAAGGCCGCTTCCTTCACCACCTCGGAAAGCGTGGGGTGCGCATGGACGATGCGAGCCATGTCCTCGGAAGCGCCGGCGAATTCCATCGTCGTCACCCCCTCCTGGATGATGTCGGAAGCGCGCGCGTGGATGATGTGCACGCCCAGCACGCGATCGGTCGCGGCATCGGCGACCACCTTCGCGAAGCCCACCGGCTCCTCGAGGCCGAGCGCGCGGCCGTTGATCGAGAACGGGAACTGCCCCGCCTTCACCGTGAATCCCGCGGCCTTCGCCTGCGCCTCGCTCATGCCGACCCATGCGATCTCGGGGTTGGTGTAGATGATCCACGGAATGCACGCGTAGTCGATGTGCGGCTTCTGCCCGGCGATGATCTCCGCCACCATCACGCCCTCGTCCTCGGCCTTGTGCGCGAGCATCGGGCCGCGCACGACGTCGCCGATCGCGTAGACGTTCGCGAGCGCCGTGCGGCAGTCCTCGTCCACCTGGATGAAGCCGCGCGGGTCGAGCTTCAGGCCGATCGCCTCCGCGCCGAGCCCCTCGGTGTTCGGCACGCGCCCGATCGACACCACGAGCTTGTCGCATTCGAGCTTCTGCGCGGCGCCTTTGTCGTCGGTGTACTCGACCGCCACGCCCGATTTCTTCACGGCGACCTTGCCGATCTTCACTCCGAGGTGGATGTCGAGGCCCTGGTTCTTCGTGAACTGCTTCCACGCTTCCTTCGCGACCGCCTCGTCCGCGGCGCCGAGGAAATTGGGCAGCGCCTCGAGGATGGTCACCTCCGAGCCGAGGCGACGCCAGACGCTGCCGAGCTCCAGCCCGATCACGCCGGCGCCGATCACGCCCAGGCGCTTGGGCACGGCGGCAAACGCGAGCGCGCCTTCGTTGTCGCACACCGTCTCGTTGTCGATCGCGACGGCGGGAAGCTGGCGCACCTTGGAGCCGGTCGCGACGATCACGTGCTTCGCGCTGAGCGATTGCGCCTCGCCCACGCCCGCCACCTCGATCGAATAACCCTCGCCCGCGCGCCCGGTGAAGCGGCCGAAGCCCTGCAGCCACGCGACCTTGTTCTTCTTGAAGAGGAACTCGATCCCCTTCGTCATCTTGGAGACGATCGCATCCTTGCGCGATTGCATCTTCGCGACGTCGATCCTGGCGCCGGAGACCGTGATGCCGTGCGGCTCGAGATGGCGCGAGACCTTCTCGTATTCCTCGGAGGAGGCGAGCAGCGCCTTGGAGGGAATGCAGCCCACGTTGAGGCAGGTCCCGCCGAGAGCGAGCTCGCCCTTCGCGTTCCTCCAGCCCTCGATGCAGGCGACCTTGAACCCGAGCTGCGCGGCGCGGATCGCGGCGACGTAGCCCCCGGGTCCCGCGCCGATCACGACGACGTCGAATGCCTGTGCCATGGGATGTCCGTTATCTCAGCCAGAAGCGCGCGATGTGCACGCCGAGTCCCGCGCAGATCCCGGCGGCGAGCGGCGGCACGTCGCGCAGGAGGAGCGGCGGATGCTTGAGGAGGCGCAGCAGCCAGAAGGTCACCGCGACCGCGATCCCCACCGCGAGCGACACCGCGAAGTGGCGCGGCAGGTAGATGCCGAGCTGCGCGTCGAGGAACACCGTGAGGAACCCCACGAAGAGCGACCCCGCGGCGAAGAAGAAGATCCGCCACGCGATGGCCGCGGCCGTGAGCCGCTTCCTGCGGCGCGCCACGGGTCAGATGTCCAGCAGCAGGCGCGCCGGATCCTCGAGCGCCTCCTTCATCGCGACGAGCGAGAGCACCGCCTCGCGGCCGTCGATGATGCGGTGATCGTAGGAGAGCGCGAGGTAGTTCATCGGGCGGATCACGACCTGCCCGTTCTCCACCACCGGCCGCTCCTTCGTGGCGTGGATGCCGAGGATCGCGCTCTGCGGCGGGTTGATGATCGGCGTGGAGAGCATCGAGCCGAACACGCCGCCGTTGGAGATCGAGAAAGTGCCGCCGGTGAGCTCCTCGATGCTGATCTTGCCGTCCTTCGCGCGCCGGCCGAAGTCGGCCACCTGCTGCTCGATCTCGGCGATGGACATGAGGTCGGCGTTGCGCAGGATCGGCACCACCAGCCCGCGCTCGCTGCCCACCGCGATGCCGACGTCGTAGTAGCCGTGGTAGACGATGTCGCTGCCGTCGATCGAGGCGTTCACGATCGGATACTTGCGCAGCGCGTGCACGGCGGCCTTCACGAAGAAGGACATGAAGCCGAGCTTCACGCCGTGCTCCTTCTCGAACTTCTCCTTGTAGCGCGCGCGCAGCTCCATCACCGGCGCCATGTTGACCTCGTTGAAGGTCGTGAGGATGGCGGCGGTCGATTGCGACTGCACGAGGCGCTCGGCGACCCGCTGGCGCAGCCGCGACATCGGCACGCGCTGCTCGGTGCGCGACCCCGACGGGATCTGGATCGAAGGCGCGGGCCGCGGCGGCGCCTTCGCGGCAGGCGCCTGCGTGCCGGTCGAAGCCGCGGGCGAGATCGTGGTGCCGACGGAGGCTGGCGCCGCGGGCGCAGCGAGGACGTCCGCCTTGGTCACGCGGCCGTCGCGTCCGGTGCCTGGCACGACCGCGGTGTCCACCCCTTTCTCGGCCGCGATCTTCGCCGCGGCGGGAGACGCGGCCTTCGCGGCGGCACCACTCGAGATCGCCGCCGCGGCCGGCGTTCCGGCTTGCGGCGCGCGCGTCTGGGCCGCCGCCTGCGCGCCCGCGGCGGCGCTTGCCGTCGGTTTCGCCTCGGTGTCGATCACGGCGATCAGCTCGCCGCTCGTCACGCTCGCGCCGTCGTTCTTCACGATCCTCGCGAGCACGCCGTCGACGGGCGCGGGAAGCTCGAGCACCACCTTGTCGGTCTCGATGTCGATCAGGTTCTCGTCGCGCTTCACGGCCTCGCCCGGCTTCTTGCGCCAGGCGACGAGCGTCGCCTCGGAGACCGATTCGGAGAGCTGCGGGACTTTCACTTCCACTTGCATGGTCGGATCCTCTCGCGCCGCGCGTCAGGCGGCCTGCTTGCGCGTTCCGGCGTCGAGGCTCAGGGCGGCCTCGACGAGCGCCTTCTGCTGCTCGTTGTGCAGCTGCAGGTACCCTACCGCGGGCGACGCCGACGAGGCGCGTCCCGCGTACGTGAGCTCCTGGTCGGGCCGCATGTGGCGCAGCAAGTAATGCTGGATGCGGTGCCACGCCCCCTGGTTGCCCGGCTCCTCCTGGCACCACACGACGCTCTTCGCGTTGGCATAGAGGTCGACCTGCGCCTGGAATTCCTCGTGCGGGAAGGGATAGAGCTGCTCGATGCGCACGACCGCGATATCCTCCACGGCACGCTTCGCGCGCTCCGCGACGATGTCGTAGTAGACCTTGCCCGAGCAGAAGATCACGCGCTTCACCTTCTTCGGCGCGAGCTTCTCCGTCTCGGGGATGATCACCTGGAAGCCGCCGTTCGCGAGATCGGCGAGCGGCGAGGACGCCTCCTTCTTGCGCAGCAGGCTCTTCGGCGTCATGACGATGAGCGGCTTGCGCATCGGCCGCTCCACCTGGCGGCGGATCATGTGGAAGAACTGCGCGGCGTTCGAGGGCACGCACACCTGGATGTTGTGCTCCGCGCAGAGCTGCAGGTAGCGCTCGAGGCGCGCCGAGGAGTGCTCGGGCCCCTGCCCTTCGTAGCCGTGCGGCAGGTACATCGTGAGGCCGCACAGGCGTCCCCACTTCGCTTCGCCCGAGGCGATGAACTGGTCGACCACCACCTGCGCGCCGTTCGCGAAGTCGCCGAACTGGCCTTCCCAGATCACCAGCTCGAAGGGCTGCGCGCTCGCGTAGCCGTATTCGAAGCCGAGCACCGCCTCCTCGGAGAGCACCGAATCGATCACGACGAAGTTCGCCTGGCCGTTGCGGATGTTCTGCAGCGGCACGTATACGCCCGCGTCCCAGCGCTCGCGGTTCTGGTCGTGCAGCACCGCGTGGCGATGCGCGAAGGTGCCGCGCCCCGAGTCCTGCCCGGAGATGCGCACGGGGTGGCCGCCGTCGACGAGCGAGGCGTACGCGAGGTTCTCCGCCATGCCCCAGTCGAGCGGCGCCTTGCCCTCGCCCATCTCGCGCCGCGCCGCGAGCAGGCGCTCGACCGACGGATGCAGCTTGAAGTTCGGCGGGATCTCCGTGAGGCGCGCGGCATAGTGCTTGAGCTTCGCGAGCGGCACGGCGGTCTCGGCGGCCTGGCGCCAATCGACGCCCATGAACGGCGCCCAGTCGATCGCGAGCGCGGGCTTGAGGCCGTAGAGGATCTTGGGGTTCGTGCCCTTGCCGGCGTCGAGCGCGGTGCGCACGCTCGTCACCAGCTCGTCGGCGTAGCCCGCGGGGATCACGCCCTCGGCCTCCAGCTTGTCGCCATAGAGCTTGCGCGTGCCGGCATGCTGCGCGATCTTCTTGTACATGAGCGGCTGCGTCACGAACGGCTCGTCCTGCTCGTTGTGGCCGAGGCGGCGGAAGCACACGAGGTCCACCACCACGTCGCGATGGTACTTGCGGCGGTACTCGAGCGCGATCGCGGCCACCATCACGCAGGCCTCGGGATCGTCGCCATTCACGTGGAAGACCGGCGCCTCCACCATCTTGGCGATGTCGGTCGCGTAGAGCGAGGAGCGCGCGTCGCGCGTATCCGAGGTGGTGAAGCCGATCTGGTTGTTCACCACGATGTGCAGCGTGCCGCCGGTCTTGTAGCCGCGCGTCTGCGAGAGCGCGAGCGTCTCCATCACGACGCCCTGGCCCGCGAACGCGGCATCGCCGTGGATGAGGAGCGGCACGACCTCGTCGCCCGAGTGGTCGCCGCGGCGGTGCTGGCGCGCGCGCACCGAGCCTTCCACGACCGGGTTCACGATCTCGAGGTGCGAGGGATTGAACGCGAGCGTGAGGTGAACCGTGCCGCCCGCGGTCTTGATGTCGGAGGAGAAGCCCTGGTGGTACTTCACGTCGCCCGCGGAGAGCTCGTGCGCGTGCTTGCCCTCGAACTCGGAGAAGAGGTCGGCGGGGATCTTGCCGAGGTTGTTCACCAGGACGTTGAGGCGCCCGCGGTGCGCCATGCCGATCACGACCTCCTTCGCGCCCGCGGCGCCGGCGTTCTCGATGATCGTGTCGAGCATCGGGATCATGCTCTCGCCACCCTCGCCGGAGAAGCGCTTCTGTCCCACGTAGCGCGTGTGGAGGTAGCGCTCGAGCGTCTCGGCCGCGGTGAGCCGCTCGAGGATGTAGCGCTTCTCGTCGGCGGAGTAGCGCGGCGTGGAGAGCGTCCCCTCGAAGCGCTGCTGGATCCAGCGCTTCTGCTCGGTGGAGGAGATGTACATGTACTCGATGCCGATCGTGCCGCAGTACGTCTTCTTCACGGCCGTGACGATGTCGCGCAGCTTCATCGGCGCCGCCCCGCCCGAGGAAACCGCCCTCGGCCCCTGCCAGGAGCCGGGCGAGAACTCGCGGTCCATGTCCGCCTCGGTGAAGCCGTAGAACGAGAGCTCGAGCTCGGGAACGGGCGTGCGCTCGAGGCGCTTCAACGGGTCGAGCTGCGAGTAGCGCGAGCCGAGCACCCGATGGGCGCGGATGTACTGCAGCACCTTGAGCGACTTGTCGTCCGCGGCGGCGACCGGCGGCCGCGCCGCGGGGTGGCGCGCGAGGTTCTCGAACGCCGCGACGATCGGCCCGTGGGGCACGTCCTTGCCGTTGCCGGATTTCTGCCACGCGTCGAACTGGGCGCGCCACTCCGGATCCACCGACGACGGATCGGCGAGGTAGCGCTCGTAGAGCTCCTCCACGAACGGCGCATTCGCGCCGAAAAGGTGGGAGGACGCCGCGAACTGCTCCATCAGGCTTGCCATTGAAGGAATCCTTTCAACCTTGCCTCGCTGGGAGAGGGTCGGCGTTCCCCATCTATCCGCGCTTCGCGATCGGCACCACGTCGCGTTTCGTGGGCCCGACGTAGAGCTGGCGCGGGCGGCCGATCTTCTGCTCCGGGTCCGAGATCATCTCGTTCCACTGCGCTATCCAGCCCACCGTGCGGGCGAGCGCGAAGATGCACGTGAACATGGAGGTCGGGATCCCGAGCGCGCTCTGCACGATGCCGGAGTAGAAGTCCACGTTCGGGTAGAGCTTCCTCGAGACGAAGTAGTCGTCCTCGAGCGCGATCTTCTCGAGCGCCATCGCGAGCTTGAGCAGCGGCTCGTTGTGCTTGTCGAGCGCGTCGAGCACCTCGCGCGTGGTCTCCTGCATGAGCTTCGCGCGCGGGTCGTAGTTCTTGTAGACGCGGTGGCCGAAGCCCATCAGCTTCACGTGCGAGTTCTTGTCCTTCACCTGCTTGATGAACTCGCCGATCTTCTCGACGCCGCCCGCCTTCTGCAGGTCGATGAGCATCTGCAGCGCCGCCTCGTTCGCGCCGCCGTGCGCCGGGCCCCACAGGCATGCGATGCCCGAGGCGATGCAGGCGAAGGGGTTGGCGCCCGAGGAGCCGGCGAGCCGCACGGTCGAGGTCGACGCGTTCTGCTCGTGGTCGGCGTGCAGGATGAAGATGCGGTCCATCGCGCGCACCAGCACGTCGTTCACCTGGTACTCCTCGGCCGGCACGCCGAACATCATGCGCATGAAGTTCGCCGTGTAGGAGAGGTCGTTCTTCGGGTACATGAACGGCTGGCCCATGCTGTACTTGTAGGCCATGGCGACGATGGTCGGCATCTTCGCGATGAGGCGGAAGGCCGAGATTTCGCGGTGCTTCGGATCGTTGATGTCGAGCGAGTCGTGGTAGAAGGCCGAGAGCGCGCCCACCACGCCCACCAGCACCGCCATCGGGTGCGCGTCGCGGCGGAAGCCCTGGTAGAGGCGCGCGAGCTGCTCGTGCACCATCGTGTGGTGCACGACGGTCGAGCAGAACTCCCCTTTCTGCGCCTTGTCCGGCAGCTCGCCGTAGAGCAGCAGGTAGCACACCTCGAGGAAATCGCAGTTCACCGCGAGCTGCTCGATGGGATAGCCGCGATACAGGAGGATGCCCTGGTCGCCGTCGATGTAGGTGATCTTCGAGGCGCAGCTCGCGGTCGACAGGAAGCCGGGGTCGTACGTGAACATCCCGGTCTTGCCGTACAGCGCGCGGATGTCGATCACGTCCGGCCCGACGGTGCCCGAGTAGGTCGGGAAGTCGAGCTTCTTGTCGCCTTCGTAGCTGAGTGTCGCCTTGCCTTTCGCTTCCATCGTCTCGCGCTCCGATCTTGATCCCGCGCGCCTTCAGGCGGCGCGCAGCATGTCCACCACGTGCCGGAGCTTCGCCTCCGGCGCCTCGGCCCTGCCCATCACGATGTCGAGCAGGTCGTTGTCCGGCAGCTCCAGCAGGGCCTCGAGCCGAGCCGCCTCCTCCTCGTTCATCCTCGCGCCCCGTCCCGACCAGAAGCGGTCGAACACGAGGTCGAGCTCCAGCAATCCCCTGCGGCTCCTCCAACGCAGCCGCTCGAGCGCCCGGTGGTCCATCGCGGCGGCGCTACACCGCCCGCTTCACCAGCAGCGACCGGATCCTGCCGATCGCGAGCGACGGGTTGAGCCCCTTCGGGCACACGTCCACGCAGTTCATGATGGTGTGGCAGCGGAACAATCGATACGGGTCCTCGAGGTTGTCCAGGCGCTCGTTGGTCGCGGTATCGCGGCTGTCGGCGATGAAGCGGTACGCCTGCAGCAATCCCGCGGGCCCGACGAACTTGTCCGGGTTCCACCAGAAGCTCGGGCACGCCGTGGAGCAGCACGCGCAGAGGATGCATTCGTACAGGCCGTCGAGCTGCTCGCGCTCGGCGGGCGACTGCAGGCGCTCGCGCTCGGGCATGGGCCGATCGTCGATCACGTACGGCTGCACCGAGTGGTATTGCGCGAAGAACTGCGTCATGTCGACGACCAGGTCGCGCACCACCGGGAGCCCCGGCAGCGGCCGGATCACCACGGGCTCCTTGAGCTCCGAGAGCTTGGTGATGCAGGCGAGCCGGTTCTTGCCGTTGATGTTCATCGCGTCCGAGCCGCATACGCCCTCGCGGCACGAGCGGCGCAGCGAGAGCGTGTCGTCGAGCGCCTTGATGCGCACGAGCGCGTCGAGCAGCATGCGGTCGGAGGGGCCGATCTCCAGGTCGTAGTCCTGGAAATGCGGCTTCTCGTCCTTCTCGGGGTTGTAGCGCTGGATGCGGAATTTCATCTCGCTCTCAGTAGACCCTGGCTTTGGGCGGGAAAGTCTCGACGGTGAGGGGCTTCAGGTGGACCGGCTTGTAGGTGAGCCGGTCGCCCTCGCGGTGCCACAGCGTGTGCTTGAGCCAGTTCACGTCGTCGCGCTTCGGATGATCTTCCCGGTCGTGGGCGCCGCGGCTTTCCTCGCGCGCCGCCGCCGAGATCATGGAGGCGCGCGCGGTCTCCACGAGGTTGTCGAGCTCGAGCGCCTCGATGCGCGCCGTGTTGAAGACCCTGGACTTGTCCTTGATCTGCGTGCGCTTCGCGCGCTCCGCGATCGCCTTGATCTTTTCCACGCCCTGCGCGAGGAGGTCGGGGAAGCGGAACACGCCGCAATGCGCCTGCATCGTGCGCTGGATGTCGTTCCTCACCTCGCTCACCTCCTCGCCGCCCGCCTGCGAATCGAGGCGCGCGATGCGAGCGCGCGAGGGCTCGGCCGCATCCTTCGCGAGCTCCGGCAGCGACGTGCCCTCGCGCGCGATGAAGTCGATCATCGCGCGCCCGGCGCTGCGGCCGAACACGAGGAGGTCGGTGAGCGAGTTGGTGCCGAGCCGGTTGGCGCCGTGCACGGAGGCGCAGCCGCACTCGCCCGCGGCGTAGAACCCGGGCACCGGCACCTCGCGGCTGCCGTCCCATACCACGACCTCGCCGTGGAAATTGGTCGGGATCCCGCCCATCTGGTAGTGGACCGTGGGCACGACCGGGATCGGGTCCTTCACCGGATCGACGTTCGCGAACTTGATCGCGATCTCGCGGATGCCCGGCAGGCGCTTCTCGATCGTCTCGAGGCCGAGGTGGTCGAGCTTGAGCAGCACATGGTCGGCGTGCTCGCCCACGCCGCGCCCTTCCTTGATCTCGGTCGCCATCGCGCGCGAGACCACGTCGCGCGAGGCGAGGTCCTTCATGGTCGGCGCATAGCGTTCCATGAAGCGCTCGCCGTCCTTGTTGAGGAGGTAGCCGCCCTCGCCGCGCACGCCCTCGGTGATGAGCACGCCCGCGCCCGCGACGCCGGTCGGGTGGAACTGCCAGAACTCCATGTCCTCGAGCGGGATGCCGGCGCGCGCGGCCATGCCGAGCCCGTCGCCGGTGTTGATGAACGCGTTGGTCGACGAGTGGAAGATGCGGCCCGCGCCGCCGGTGGCGAAGAGCGTCGCCCTGGCGTGGAAGATCGCCATCTCCCCGCTCTCCATCTCGAGCGCGGTCACGCCCACCACCCGGCCGCTCGCGTCGCGCAGGAGGTCGAGCGCCATCCACTCGACGAAGAACTGCGTCTTCGCGAGGACGTTCCTCTGGTAGAGCGTATGCAGCATCGCGTGGCCGGTCCGGTCCGCGGCGCACGAGCTTCTCTGGACCGGCTTCTCGCCGAAGTTCGCCGAGTGGCCCCCGAACGGGCGCTGGTAGATGGTGCCGTTCTCGTTGCGGTCGAACGGCATGCCGAAGTGCTCGAGCTCGATCACCAGCTCGGGCGCGGCGCGGCACATGAACTCGATCGCGTCCTGGTCGCCCAGGTAGTCGGAGCCCTTGATCGTGTCGTACATGTGCCAGAGCCAGTGGTCCTCGCCCATGTTGGCGAGCGCCGCGCCGATGCCGCCCTGCGCGGCCACCGTGTGCGAGCGTGTGGGAAACACCTTCGAGAGCACCGCGACCCGCAGCCCCGCGTGCGCGAGCTCCAGGGAGGCGCGCATGCCCGAGCCGCCGGCCCCGACGATCACCGCGTCGAACTTGCGTACCGGGATCGTCATCTCATCGCCCCCACAGGATCGAGAACGACCAGAGGAGGTAGAACACGAGCACCACCGCCACCACGAACTGCGCGCCGAGCCGCAGCGCGTACCCGTGCAGGTAGTCGATGATCACGTCGCGCATGCCGATCCACGCGTGCCACGCGATCGCGACCAGCGCGGTGAGCGTCGCGAGGCGGAAGAAGCCACCCGCGAAGAGCGCCTTCCAATCGGCGTACGACGCGGGCGAGCGCCACAGGATGTAGGGAACGGCGAAGATCGTGTAGAGCGCCATCACCACGGCGCTGAAGCGCTGCACCAGGAAGTTGCCCGTGCCGAAATGCGCGCCGACCGGGTTCTTCTCGTATCCGTGCTTCACCATACGCACCCCGCGACGGCCACGGCGGCCAACGCGCCGAGCACGAACACCGCGAGCGCCGAGGCGCGCGCCGCGGGCTTTGCGCTCCACAGGTGCAGGTCGAGGATGAGATAGCGCAGTCCGGCGAAGAAGTGGTGCGCGTAGGCCCACGCCGCCGCGATCACCGCGAGCTTCGCGACGGGGTGCGCGAACACCTGGTGCCAGCGCGCGTAGCCTTCCTCGCCCGCGAGCGTGGACTGCAGCATCCAGAGCAGGAGCGGCAGGATCGGGAAGAAGAGCAGCGCCCCCGAGATGCGATGGAAGATCGAGAGCACCGCCGGCGGCCACATGTGCGCCAGGTTGAGCTCGTAGTACTTCGGCCTCGGCTTGGGCGCGGCGCTCATGTTCTTGGTTGTCGGCTTGGCAAGGATCGGCGATTCTATCTCGGGTGGCATCGGCGCCCCAATATCAGCTGAGCTCGTTGAAATACGAGAACCCGTCGGTGCGGCAGAGGCCCCGGCGCCATTCCACCGGCTTGTCCCCGTAGGTGAACGCGACGCGATCGACGCACAGCAACGGGGCGCCCTTCGCAACCTTGAGGTGCGCGGCGGCGAACGAATCCGCGGCGACCGCGCGCAGCCGCTCCTCGGCGCGGATCATGCGCACGCCGAACACCGATTCGTAGAAGCTGTAGACGGAGCCGCCGAACTCCTCCAGCTCGGCGAGCGTCATGCCGGGGAATTGCCGTGCGTCGAGCACGATCTCGTCGAGGATCATCGGACGCCCCGAGAACGACATCACGCGCTTGAACCCGAGCACCGCCGCGCCCGCCTTGAGCCCGAGCGCCGCGCCGCTCTCGCCGTGCGCCTTGCCGCGCTCGAGCGCGAAGAAGAGGTTCTGCGGATGGATCTTCTCGCCCGAATCGGGCATCACGCGCAGGAAGCGGTATTGGTACGAAGGCTCGCAATGCGACGCGACGAACGTGCCCTTTCCCTGGCGGCGCAGCAGGATGTGCTCCGCCGCGAGCTCGTCGATCGCCTTGCGCACGGTGCCCTGGCTCACGCGATAGCGCGCCGCGAGCTCGAGCTCCGAAGGGATCGCCTCGCCCGGCTTCCACTCGCCCGAGACGAGGCTTTGCGTGAGGAGGATCTTGATCTGCTCGTAGAGTGGGCGGAACGCCGGACGCATCCGGGGACCCACGGAGGAGGATCGCTGCACGGCTCGGGCGTCTCTCTTCATCTGCCCACCATCGTACCATAGCTTTTTGGCCACGTCTTATATAAGATACAAGTTTCATAGGGCGGCGCCATGGATACTTTTACCGCCTTTTCAAAGGGTTGCCTGGATGAACCCGTACTACCGGCCCCGCCGGTCCATGCTCTACGTCCCCGGCAGCAACACCCGCTACCTGCACAAGGCTAGGACCTTGCGGGTCGATTCCGTGATCCTGGACCTGGGCGATCCGATCCTGGTCGACAAGAAGGTCGAGTCGCGCCGCAACGTGTGCGAGGCGGTGCTCGCGGGCGGCTACGGCCGGCGCGAGGTGGTGGTGCGCGTGAACGACCTCGATTCGCCGTGGGGGCGCGAGGACGTGAAGGCGGTCGCGCGCGCAGGCGTCGACGCGGTGCTCTTCCCGAACATCGAGTCGCGCGGCGACGTGGACGAGGCGATCGCCCTCCTCGACGAGTCCGGCGGCCCGCACCTTCCGATCATGGTGATGATCGAGAGCCCGCTCGGCGTGCTGCGCGCCGAGGAGATCGCCGCGGCCTCGGATCGCATCGCCTGCATCGTCGTCGCGACCTCGGACCTGCGCAACCAGCTGCACGGCCGCCGCACGCCCGACCGCGTGGCGCTGCTCCACAGCCTCTCGCACGTGCTCCTCGCGGGGCGCGCGCACGACCGCTCCGTGGTGGACGGCATCTCCACCGACCTGAAGGACATGCAGTCCTTCGAGTACGGATGCCGCCTCGCGCGCGACCTCGGCTTCGACGGCAAGAGCCTCGTGCACCCGTTCCAGCTTCCCTACTGCAACGACGCATTCACGCCCAAGCCGCACGAGACGGCCGCGGCGAACGAGGTGATCGAGGCGCTCGACCGCGCGCACCGCGAGGGGCGCGGCACCGTGGTCGTGAACGGCCGCCTGGTCGAGGGGCACCACGTGAAGGCGGCGCGGCGGCTGCTCGCGATGTCGGATCTCATCGCCAAGCTCGAGGCCGGCTGGTAATGGCCTTGCGCGAAGCGCCTACAATTACGGCTTTGTTCAAGACGGAAACGCAGAGGGAAATGCAGCATGACCGCAGGTGAAAAGTTCAGGCAGGCGCTCAAGGAGGAGAAGCCGCTGCAGGTGCCGGGCGCGATCAACGCCTACCACGCGATCCTCGCCAGGGCGAGCGGCTTCCGCGCGATCTACCTCTCCGGCGGCGGCGTCGCGGCGGGCTCGCTCGGCATGCCCGACCTCGGCATCTCGAACCTCGACGACGTGCTCACGGATATCCGGCGCATCACCGACGCGTGCGACCTGCCGCTCCTCGTGGACGTGGATACCGGCTTCGGCGCGAGCGCCTTCAACGTCGCCCGCACGACCCGGTCGCTCGTCAAGTTCGGCGCGGCCGCGATGCACATCGAGGACCAGGTGGGCGCGAAGCGCTGCGGCCACCGCCCGGGCAAGGAGCTCGTCTCCAAGGAAGAGATGGTCGACCGCATCAAGTCCGCGGTGGATGCGCGCACGGATCCGGCGTTCTTCATCATGGCGCGCACCGACGCCATCGCATCCGAGGGCCTCGAGCGAGGCATCGAGCGCGCGCTCGCCTGCGTGGAAGCGGGCGCCGACGGCATCTTCCCCGAGGCCGTGACGGATCTCGAGATGTACCGCAAGTTCAAGCAGGCGGTGAAGGTGCCGGTGCTCGCGAACATCACCGAGTTCGGCAAGACGCCGCTCTTCACGGTGGACGAGCTGCGCGCTGCCGGCGTCGACATCGCGCTCTACCCGCTCTCCGCCTTCCGCGCCATGAATGCCGCGGCGCTCGAGGTGTACGGCGAGCTGCGCGCGAAGGGCACGCAGAAAGATGTGGTGGAGGCGATGCAGTCGCGCGAGGACCTCTACCGCTACCTCGGCTACCACGAGTACGAACGCAAGCTCGACGCGCTGTTCGCCAGATCGAAGTGAAGGGAGAAGACACGATGTCCCAGGCTGCAGCCGCCCCCACCGCCGCGCCGAAGCCGAAGAAATCGGTGGCGCTCTCGGGCGTTACCGCCGGCAACACCGCCCTGTGCACCGTCGGGCGCACCGGCAACGACCTGCACTACCGCGGCTACGACATCCTCGACATCGCCGAGCACTGCGAGTTCGAGGAGATCGCCTATCTCCTCGTGCACGGGAAGCTGCCCAACCTCGCCGAGCTCGCCGCGTACAAGCAGAAGCTCGGAGGACTACGCGGCGTCCCCGCGGCGGTGCAGCGGATCCTCGAGGCGATTCCGGCGAGCACGCACCCGATGGACGTGCTGCGCACGGCCTGCTCGGCGCTCGGAAGCGTGCTGCCCGAGGGCGAGGATCACAAGCTCGCGCCCTCGCGCGACATCGCCGACCGCCTGATGGCCTCCTTCGGCTCGATGCTGCTCTACTGGTACCACTACTCGCATTCCGGGCGCCGCATCGAGGTCGAGACCGACGACGACTCGATCGGCGGCCACTTCCTGCACCTGCTGCACGGGCGCAAGCCCTCGCCGCTCTGGGTGCGCTCGATGCACACCTCGCTCATCCTCTACGCCGAGCACGAGTTCAACGCCTCCACTTTCACCGCGCGCGTGATCGCCGGGACGGGATCGGACCTGCATTCCGCCATCACCGGCGCGATCGGCGCGCTCAAGGGGCCCAAGCACGGCGGCGCCAACGAGTTCGCCTTCGACACCATCGGGCGCTACGACACGCCGGACGAGGCCGAGCGCGACATCGTGAAGCGCCTCGTGGAGAAGCAGGTGATCATCGGCTTCGGCCACCCGGTGTACACGGTGGCGGACCCGCGCAACCAGGTGATCAAGGAAGTCGCGCGCGCTCTCTCGAAGGACGCGAAGAACATGAAGCTCTTCGACATCTCCGCCCGCGTCGAGCAGGTGATGTGGCGCGAGAAGAAGATGTTTCCGAACCTCGACTGGTACAGCGCGACCAGCTACCACATGATGGGCGTGCCGACCGCGATGTTCACGCCGCTCTTCGTGATCTCGCGCACCTCGGGCTGGGCGGCGCACGTGATCGAGCAGCGCATCGACGGCAAGATCATCCGCCCGTCGGCCAACTACACCGGGCCGGAGAACCTCGCGTTCGTCCCGATCGAGAAGCGCCCATGAGCCGCGCCCGCGCATCGCTCGCCGCCGCGGCGCTCGCACTCGCCGCCATGCCCGTGCACGCCATCAACAAATGCGTGGACCACCACGGCAAGGTGTCGTACCAGAACGCGCCCTGCCCCGAGAGCTCGAAGGAGGAGAAGGTCACCGTGATGCCGGGGCCCGCGCCTTCCGCGCCGCAAGCCGCCGCGACGGCGAAGTCCGCATCCGCGTACGGGCCCACGGGCCTGCTTCGCTCCGACCAGGACGGGGCCGATCCGCGCATGGACTCGGTCGTCTCCACGCTCTCGACCTACGAGGGCTGCGAAACGGCCTCGCCGCAGTTCGCGCAGGCGAACCGGGCCAAGTACAGCGCCTGGCGCAGCGACAACGCCGAGCTCCTCGACCGTCTGCCGCACTCCAGCCGCTACATGAAGCTGCTGCGGATCCAGCGCGCGCACGTGCAAAACCAGCTGGCCGATCCGGGCGCGCGCAAGGCGTACGCCGGCTCGTGCGAGTCGAAGCTCGATCCGGTCCTCTCGCCGGCGAAGCCCGCCAAGTAGGCGCCGCGAAGAATGTCCGCGCACATCAGCAACGTCCGCCCCGACTTCGACAAGGTCATCGTCGACATCGTCGACTACGTCCGGAAATACAAGGTCTCCTCGCGCGAGGCCTACGAGACCGCGCGCTACTGCCTCATGGATACGCTCGGCTGCGGGTTCGAGGCGCTCGAGTATCCCGCGTGCACCAAGCTCCTCGGTCCGATCGTGCCGGGCACGATCGTGCCGAACGGCGCGAAGGTCCCCGGCACGCCGTACCAGCTCGATCCGGTGCAGGCCGCGTTCAACCTCGGCGCGATCGTGCGCTGGCTCGACTTCAACGACACCTGGCTCGCCGCGGAGTGGGGCCATCCGTCGGATAACCTCGGGGGAATCCTCATGACCGCGGACTGGGTCTCGAGGAACGCGGTCGCCTCCGGCAAGCCCCCGCTCACGATGCGCGAAGTCCTCACCGGCATGATCAAGGCGCACGAGATCCAGGGCTGCATCGCGCTCGAGAACAGCTTCAACAAGGTCGGGCTCGACCACGTGGTGCTGGTGAAGGTCGCCTCGACCGCCGTCGTCTGCACGCTCCTCGGCCTCACGCGCGAGGAAGCGCTCAACGCCGTGTCGAACGCCTGGATCGACGGCCAGTCGCTGCGCACGTATCGCCACGCGCCGAACACCGGATCGCGCAAGAGCTGGGCCGCGGGCGACGCCACCGCGCGCGCCGTGCGCCTCGCCCTCATCGCGAGGACCGGCGAGATGGGCTATCCGTCCGCGCTCACCGCGAAGACCTGGGGCTTCTACGACGTGCTCTTCAAGGGCAACGCGTTCAAGTTCCAGCGCCCGTACGCCAGCTACGTGATGGAGAACGTGCTCTTCAAGATCTCGTTTCCCGCCGAATTCCACTCGCAGACCGCGGTCGAAGCGGCCATGACCCTCCACCAGGAGCTCTCCCGCCTGGGCCGGACGGCGCACGACATCAAGCGCATCACCATCCGCACCCACGAGGCGGCGATCCGCATCATCGACAAGAAGGGACCGCTCGCCAATCCGGCCGACCGCGACCATTGCATCCAGTACATGGTCGCGGTCCCGATCCTCTTCGGCCGCCTCACCGCCGCGGACTACGAGGACTCGGTCGCGAAGGATCCGCGCATCGACGAGCTCCGCGCGAGGATCGCCTGCGTCGAGGACAAGCAGTTCACCAAGGACTACCATGATCCGGAGAAGCGCTCGATCGCGAACGCCCTCACCGTGGAGTTCGCCGACGGAAAGAAGCTGAAGGAAGTGGTCGTCGAGTATCCCATCGGGCACAAGCGCCGCCGCAAGGAAGGCGTGCCGGTGCTGGTCGAGAAGTTCAGGACCAACCTCGCGCGCGTGTTCCCCGAGAAGCGGCGCACGCAGGTGCTGGAGCTGTGCATGGACGCCAAGCGGCTGGAAGCGACGCCCGTGCACGAGTTCGTCGACCTGATGGCGCCCTAGAGCCACCGCAAGGAGTCCCGCCATGCGCAATATGCTCGTCCTCGTCCTCGCGCTCGCCCTCGGCGGTTGCGCGACCAACTACCAGCTCGCGCTCATGCCGCACGATCGCGGCGTGATCTACCACGGCGTCGCCGAGGACCTGGGCGGCGGCGAAGGGCCGATCTCGGTCACCATCGACGACAAGACCTACACCGGCACGTGGGTCCAGTCCACGCCCGCGCATTCCACCGCGTTCGTGGGCGGCGGCTGGGGCTGGTGGGGTTGGCGCGGCGCCATGGGCGGCATCGTCACCATGGACAATCCGGAAGGCGTCGAATCGAAGGCGCTCCTCAGCGCGCCCGACGGCTCGGGACTACGCTGCGACCTGCGCACCGATCGCGGCACCGGCGCCGGCATGTGCCGCGACGACCGCGGCCGCATCTTCGACGTGCAGCTTCGACCGAGATAGCAGGACCGTCGTCCCCGTGAAGACGGGGACCCATCCACGAACCGTCAAAGAAAACCACCATCATGGCCAACACCTTCGACACGCTGAAGACCTTCCAGCCCGCCGCCGGCAAGACCGGCCGCTATTACTCGCTGCCGGCGCTCGCCGCGAAATTCCCCAACGCGAAGCGCCTGCCGGTGTCGATCCGCATCGTGCTGGAAAGCGTGCTGCGTAACGTGGACGGCAAGAAAGTGACCGAAGAGCACGTGCAGCAGCTCGCCAACTGGAAGCCCACCGGCGCGAGGAGCGCCGAGATCCCGTTCATCGTCGCGCGCATCCTGCTGCAGGATTTCACCGGCGTGCCGGCGCTCGTCGACCTCGCGGCCATGCGCGGCGTGGCGGGACGCATGGGCAAGGATCCGAAGGTCGTGGAACCGCTCGTGCCGGTGGACCTCGTGATCGACCACTCGGTGCAGATCGACAACTACGGCGCCCCCAACGTGCTCGACCTCAACATGAAGATCGAGATGGAGAGGAACAAGGAGCGCTACCAGTTCCTCAAGTGGGGCACGACCGCGTTCGACACCTTCAAGGTGATCCCGCCCGGCGTGGGCATCTGCCACCAGGTGAACCTGGAGTACCTCTCGCGCGGCGTGTTCGAGAAGGACGGCGTGTACTACCCCGACACCTGCGTCGGCACCGACAGCCATACGACGATGGTGAACGGCATCGGCGTGATCGCCTGGGGCGTGGGCGGCATCGAGGCGGAAGCCGGCATGCTCGGCCAGCCGGTGTACTTCCTCACCCCGGACGTCGTGGGCGTGAATCTCACCGGGAAATTGCGCGAAGGCGTGACCGCGACCGATCTCGTGCTCACCGTGACCGAGATGCTGCGCAAGGCGAAGGTGGTGGGCAAGTTCGTCGAGTTCTTCGGCGAAGGCGCGGCCTCCCTCGCCGTCCCCGACCGCGCGACGCTCGGCAACATGGCGCCCGAGTACGGCGCGACCATGGGCTTCTTCCCGGTGGACGAGAAGACGCTCGACTACTTCCGCAACACCGGCCGCTCCGCCGAGCAGGTCGCCACCATCGAGGCGTACTTCAAGGCGCAGGGCCTGTTCGGCATGCCGAAGAAGGGCGACATCGACTACTCGCAGGTGCTGGAGCTCGATCTCGGCACGGTACGCACGTCGCTCGCCGGTCCCAAGCGCCCGCAGGACCGCATCGACCTCGGCGACATGAAGAGCCGCTTCACGGAGCTCTATTCCGCGCCCGTGCTCTCCAACGGCTTCGCGCTGAAACCGGAGAACCTCGGCAAGCGCGTGAAGACGAAGGACGGCCTCGAGGTCGGCAACGGCGATGTGCTGATCGCCGCCATCACCTCGTGCACCAACACCTCGAATCCCAGCGTGATGCTCGCCGCCGGACTCATCGCGAAGAAGGCGGTCGAGAAGGGCCTGCAGGTGGCGAAGCACGTGAAGACCTCGCTCGCGCCGGGATCGCGCGTCGTGACCGAGTACCTCAAGGCGGCGGGGCTCCTCCCCTACCTCGAGAAACTCGGCTTTTTCGTCTCCGCGTACGGTTGCACGACGTGCATCGGCAACGCCGGGCCGCTCGATCCGGCGATCGAGCAGGCGGTGGTGGACAACGACCTCGTGTGCTGCGCGGTGCTCTCGGGCAACCGCAACTTCGAGGCGCGCATCCATCCCAACCTGCGGGCGAACTTCCTCGCCGCCCCGCCGCTCGTCGTCGCCTACGCGATCGCGGGCTCGGTGCTGAAGGACCTCGAGAAGGAGCCGCTCGGCCGGGGGAAGGACGGCCCGGTCTACCTCAAGGACATCTGGCCGACCTCCGAGGAGGTCCACGCGCTCATGAAGTACGCGATCGACCCGAAGGTGTTCGGCCGCATGTACGGCGACCTCGGCAAGGACAACCACATGTGGGCCGCCATCGCCACCGCCGGCGGCAACGTCTACAACTGGCCGAAGTCCACCTACATCGCCGAGCCGCCGTTCTTCGAGGGCTTCGGGATGCACGCGGGCAAGGCGCACGACGTGAAGGGCGCGCGCGCGCTCGGCGTCTTCGGCGACTCGGTCACCACCGACCATATCTCGCCCGCGGGCTCGATCAAGGACACCTCGCCTGCCGGCAAGTACCTGCTCTCCCACGGCGTGCAGAAGGTGGATTTCAACAGCTACGGCGCCCGGCGCGGAAACCACGAGGTGATGATGCGCGGCACGTTCGCGAACGTGCGCATCAAGAACCTGATGATCCCGCAGCGTCCGGACGGCACGCGCCTCGAGGGCGGCGTCACGCTCTTCCAGCCTTCGGGCGAGCAGATGCCGATCTACGACGCGGCGATGAAGTACATCGCGCAGAAGACGCCCACCGTGGTCTTCGGCGGCGAGGAGTACGGCACCGGCTCCTCGCGCGACTGGGCCGCGAAAGGCACGCAGCTCCTCGGCGTGAAGGCAGTCGTGGTGCGCAGCTTCGAGCGCATCCACCGTTCGAACCTCGTCGGCATGGGAGTGCTGCCGCTGCAATTCAAGGGGTCCGACTCGGTGGAAAGCCTCGGCATCACCGGTGAGGAGACGTACGACATCACCGGGCTGGAGAACGGCCTGCACCCGCAGATGGACGTGAAGCTCACCATCCATCGCAAGGACGGCTCGAAGAAGGAGGCGACGCTGCTGCTGCGCATCGACACGCCCGTGGAAGTGGACTACTACCTGCACGGCGGGATCCTCTCCTACGTGCTGCGCGATCTCGTGGCGCAGAGCCCCGCGTCCGCAGTGACGGCCTAGCACGCGCATCGTGGCGGACGACGGCACGTTCGAGGGCGGCTGCGACTGCCGCGAGGTGCGCTACAGGCTCACCTCGCGGCCGATGTTCGTGCACTGTTGCCATTGCCGCTGGTGCCAGCGCGAGACGGGCGCCTCGTTCGCGCTGAACGCCTTGTTCGAATCGGACCGCGTCGAGCTCCTGCACGGCGAGCCGGAGATCGTGCACACGCCGTCCAACAGCGGCAAGGGCCAGAAGATCGCGCGCTGCCCGAAGTGCCGCATCGCGCTCTGGAGCAACTACGGCGGCGCCGGCGACGCCATCCGCTTCATCCGCGTGGGGACGCTCGACAATCCCGACGCGTTTCCGCCCGACATCCACATCTTCACCTCGACCAAGCAGCCGTGGGTGGTCCTGCCGCCCGACGTTCCCGCCGTGGCCGAGTACTACAAGTCGAGCGACATCTGGCCGAAGGAGAGTTTGGAGCGGCGCGCGAAGGTGCTCGGCAGATAAGAAAAGGGGTCAGATTACTTTTCCGTTGCCGTTGGGAGCAAACGATCCGGAAAAGTAATCTGACCCCTTTTCTCAGAAATCCGCGATGTCCTCGTCGCTCGGCGCGGCCGCGGCGGCCGCCATGCGGCGCTGCGTGCGCCGGTGCTGCCAGAGCGAGAACACCACCGAGGCCACCGACGCGAGCAGCAGGCCGCCCGAGATCGGCCGCGTGATGAAGAGGATCGGGTTGGGGTCGGTCATGATGGAGCGGATGAGGTTGATCTCGATCTGGTCGCCCAGGATCGCGCCGAGGATGAAGGGCGCCAGCGGGAATCCCGCCTTCACCATGAGGTAGCCGATCACGCCGAAGGCGAGCAGCACGTACACCGTGTCCATCGAGTTGTCGAGCGCGAAGGCGCCGATCACGCACAGCACCAGCACAATCGGGAAGAGCGTCGACTTCGGGATCGTCATGATGCGCATCGCGAAGCGCGCGCCCAGCCCCAGGATCAGCACCATGATCGGGTGCGCGACGATGTACGCGGCGAAGATGCCGTAGGCGATGTCCGGGTGCTGCTGGATGAAGAGCGGCCCCGATTGGATGCCATGGATCGTCATCGCGCCGAGCATCACCGCGGTCACGGCGTCGCCCGGGATGCCGAACGCCATGATCGTCACCAGCGAGCCGCCGACGTTGGCGTTGTTGCCGGCCTCGGAGGCGATGATGCCCTCGGGAATGCCGGTGCCGAACTTCTCCGGATGCTTGGAGAACTTCTTCGCCTGGTCGTAGGCCATGATGTTCGCGGCGCTTCCGCCGATCGCGGGCAGCACGCCGATCCAGACGCCGATGATCGCGGACCAGATGAGCAGGAACGGCCGCGACAGGATCTCCCAGATCACCTTGAGCTGCGAGACCTTGAGGCTCCCGGCGTTCGCCACGGGCGGGGCCATCGATCCCGCGCCGCCGGATTTCTCCACTTCCGACATGATCTGCGCGAAGGCGAAGACGCCGATCAGCACCGGCAGGAACGGGATCCCGCCCTCGAGGAACGGGATGCCGAGCGTGAGGCGCGGACCGCCCAGCATCGGGTCGTTGCCGAGCACGGTGACGATGAGGCCGATGAACCCCGAGACGAGCGCCTTCACGAGCGAGGCCTCGACCAGCCCCGCCACCATCGAGAGCGCGAGAACGAAGAGCGAGAAGTACTCCCACGGCCCGAAGGCGAGCGCGAACTCGGCGAGCGGCTTGGTGGTGAAGATGAGGAAGACGCCGCCCAGCATGCCGCCGAAGAACGAGCCCCAGATGCCGAGCCAGAGCGCGCGCCCGGGCTCCTTGCGTCCCATGGGATACCCGTCGAACGTGGTCGCCACCGTCGAGGGCGTGCCGGGAATGCCGAGCAGCACGGCGGTGACGAGGCCGCCCGCGGAGCCGCCCACGTAGAGGCCGGCCATCGCGGCGAGCCCCTGCAGCGGATCGAGGCCGAAGGTGAACGGCAGCGCCACGATGATCGTCATCGTGATCGTGACGCCCGGGAGCGCACCGCCGATCACGCCCGCGAGCGTGCCGAGGAAGAGCGGCAGCAGGTACTTCACCTGCAGGATGTGGATGAGCGCGCCGCCGAGGAGCTCGAACATCGCTAGAAATCCGTCCAGCGGCCGCGCGGCAGCAGCACCTGCAGGTAGGTCTCGAACATCGCGTGCGTCGCCGCGGTCGCGACGAGGGCGACCAGCGCAAGCACGATCCACGCGCGGAGGCTCCGCGGCCGGGCCATGGCGTATTGCATCACGGCGAGGAACGCTGCGGTGCCGATGCGAAAGCCGAGGTAGGGCAGCACCAGCACGTACACGGCGAAGATCGCGAAGAGGATCACGACCATGTCGTAGCGCGGCTTCGCGGCGGCGGCCTTCGCCGGCGCGGGCGTCGGCCCCGCGCGGCGGCGCTTGACGAGGTCGATCGCCACCATGAGCGCGCTCAGCACCGCGGTCGCGCCCAGCACGAGGCGCGGGTAGAACGCCGGGCTCACCGGCACCAGCGGGTTCGACTGGATGCGGAACGTGAGCCCGAAGAGCACCACGCTCACGACCAAGACGACGAGGCCTGCGATACCGTCGCGTCCCATGGCGGCGCGCTCGTCCCGCTCAGCGCTTGAGCAGTCCCAGGCTCTGCGCGAGGTCGTGGTTCAGCTTGTCGTTCTTCTTGAGGAAATCGGTGTACTGCTCGGCGTTGAGGTAGTGCACGTTCGTGCCCTGCAGCTTCATCGCCTTCGCGAATCCCGCCTCGTTCACCGCCGCGCCGCACGCCGAGCGCAGTTTCGCGAGCACCGGCGCGGGCGTGCCCTTCGGCGCGAGGAGCCCGCGATTCACCGCGTACTCGACGTCGACACCCTCCTCCTTGAGCGTGGGCACGTTCGGAATCTCCGGAGCGCGCTGCTCGGTGGCGATCGCGAGGAAGCGGATGTGGCCGGCGTCGGCCTTGCCCTTCTGCGTGAGGTTCGACTCGCCCAGGTCGACATGGCTGCCGAGCAGGGCGTTCATGCGGTCGGCGGTGCCTTCGTACGGCACGTACTTGAACTTGATGCCCGTCGCCTTCTCGATCAATGCCGGGAAGAAGTGGCTGGTGGAGCCGAGCGTCGCCGCGACGGTGATCTGTCCCGGGCGCTTCTTCGCGTCGGCGATCATCGACTTCACGTCCTTCCACGGTGCCTTGGGCGAAGCGGTGAGGATCGAGGGCGTCGAGGAGACGAGGCAGATCGGCTCGAAGTCGGTCCAGTCCACGTCCGCCACGCCGGTCCAGTAGGTGGAGTGGATCGAGTCGTGCACGGCGAAGATGGTGTAGCCGTCGGGCGGAGAGTCCTTCGCCTCCTTCGCGCCCTTGGTGCCCGAGGCGCCGCCGATGTTCGCGATGATGACGGTGCCGCCCAGGTGCTTCTGGAAGAACGGCAGCAACGCCCGGTAAATGACGTCGGTGTCGCCGCCCGCGCCCCACGGCACGATGAGCTTCACGGGGCGCTCCGGATACGCGCCGAAGGCGGAGCCGGAGACGAGGGCGATGCAGGCGACGATACACGCGACGATGCGATGCATGGGAATCCTCCGATCGGGCCGAGCCCGCATGGTAAGCCAGTGCGGCGCGCGGAGACAACGCATGGCAGAATCTTCGGTCCGATTCCTCTCCGTGGAACCGATGATGCGCGTAGGCCTCCTCGGCGGCGGCGTGATCGCCCGCCTTTTCCTCGAGCACATCCGCGACGGGCGCATGGGCGAGGCGCGCGTCGTCGGCATCGCCGGCCGCGGCCCCGCCTCGCGCGGCGCGGCGCTCGCCCGCGAGTTCGCCGTGCCGTACGCGGTCGGCCGCGAAGCGCTGCTCGCCGCCCGCCCGGACGTGGTCGTCGAGGCCGCCTCGCACGACGCGGTGCGCGAGCACGCGCAGGCGTTCCTCGAGAGCGGCATCGCGGTGATCGTGCTTTCCGGCGGCGCCCTTGCCGACGAGGCGCTGCGTGCGCGGCTCGAGGCGGCTGCCGCGCGCCATCGCGCCCTGCTCTACGTTCCCTCGGGCGGAATCGGCGGGCTGGATGCGTTGAAGGCGGCCTGCGCGGCCGGCGTGGAGGAAGTGAGCATCGCGGTCACCAAGCCCGCGCGCGCCTGGAAGGACATCCCGTACGTGGAGCGCCTGGGCATCGACCTCGATCGGCTGGAAGGACCGGTCACGCTGTTCGAGGGAAGCGCGCGCGAGGGCGTGCCGCACTTTCCGGCAAACGTGAACATCGCGGCGGTGCTCTCGATGGCCGGGGCGGGGTTCGACCGCACGCGCCTCAAGGTCGTCGCCGATCCCGCACTCAGATTCAACACGCACTTTATCCGCATCAAGGGAGCGACCGGCACGATCGACATCCGCTTCGAGAGCGTGCCCTCGCCCGACAATCCGAAGACCGCGATGCTCGCGTGCTACAGCGCGCTCGCGGCGCTGCGCGAATTCGCCTCGCCGGTTCGCTACGGCACCTAGGCGGTGGCATACTTCGAGGTTTGCCACATTCGAGCCCAGCGGAGGATGCGATGCCGGACGACGTGCGGAACGTGAAACATGTGGTCGAGCTGGGGCCGCGGCCCTCGCTTCCCGTCGCGGGGAGCGACGCCCGCTTTCCCGTCGGCCGCATCTACTGCGTCGGCCGCAACTATGCGGAGCACGCGCGCGAGATGGGCCACGACCCGGATCGCGAGCCGCCGTTCTTCTTCATGAAGCCGGCCAACTCCATCGTGCAGAACGGCGCGGCCATCGCCTACCCGGTGAAGACGAAGGACGTGCATCACGAGATCGAGATGGTGGTCGCGATCGGCAAGGGCGGGAAGGACATTCCCGTCGAGAGGGCGCTCGACCACGTGTGGGGCTACGGCGTCGGCCTCGACATGACGCGCCGCGACGTGCAGGGCGAGGCGAAGAAGATGGGCCGCCCCTGGGAGATGGGCAAGGCGTTCGACGAATCGGCGCCGTGCACCGCCCTCAAGCCCGCCTCGGCGATCGGACATCCCGCGAAGGGCGCGATCTGGCTCAAGGTGAACGGCCAGGTGAAGCAGCAGGGCGACCTCGCGCAGCAGATCTGGAACGTGCAGGAGCAGATCGCCTATCTCTCCGGCATGATCACGCTGCAGCCCGGCGACCTCATCTTCACCGGCACTCCCGCGGGTGTCGGACCGGTGAAATCCGGCGACAAACTCGAGGGCCACGTCGACGGCGTGGGCGACCTCGCCATCACCTACCGGTAAACCGAAAAAGGGGTCAGATACATTTTCCTTCGACGCCGTCGCGACTAACGGCATGGCGAAGGGAAAACGTATCTGACCCCTTTTTCCGTTCAGGCGACGAGCGTCGCCGCCCACCACGCGATGCCCGCCATGAAGGCGGAGGCGGGGATGGTGAAGATCCACGCCCACACGATGTTGCCCGCGACGCCCCAGCGCACGGCGGAGACCTTGCGCGTGGAGCCCACGCCCACGATCGCGCCCGTGATCGTGTGCGTCGTGGAGACCGGGATCCCGAGCGCCGTGGCGAGGAAAAGCGTGATCGCGCCGCCGGTCTCGGCGCAGAATCCGCCGACCGGCTTCAACTTCGTGATGCGCTGGCCCAGCGTCTTCACGATACGCCATCCGCCGATGAACGTGCCGAGGCCCATCGTGAGGTAGCAAGAGATCACCACCCACGCCGGCGGGCTTTGCTCGGCGCCCGGCACGTGCGCCGCGATCAGCAGCAACCAGATGATGCCGATGTTCTTCTGTGCGTCGTTGCCGCCGTGGCCGAGGCTGTAGAGCGAGGCGGACACGAGCTGCAGGCGCCGGAACCACCGGTCCACGCGCGCGGGCGGCGAGCGCCGGAAAATCCACGAGACAAGCACGAGCAGCAGCGCGCCCAGGATGAACCCGAGCACCGGGGAGAGCACGATGAAGAGCACGGTCTTGCCGATTCCCGAGGCGACCAGGGAGTGGAAACCCGTCTTCGCGACCGCCGCCCCGATGAGCCCCCCGATGAGCGCGTGCGACGACGAAGCCGGCAGGCCCGCCCACCACGTGATGATGTTCCAGGCGCTCGCGCCGACGAGCGCGCCGAAGATCACGTACTGGTCGACCACCTGCACGTCGACGATGCCCTTGCCGACGGTCGCCGCCACCTTGAGGTGGAAGATGGCGAGCGCGACGAAGTTGAAGAAGCCCGCCATGATCACCGCCTGGTGCGGCTTCAGCACCCCGGTGGAGACCACCGTCGCGATGGAGTTGGCCGCATCGTGCAGGCCGTTCAGGAAGTTGAACGCGAGCGCGAGGCCCACGAGGAACACCAGCGTCCCGAAGCCGATCTCCATTCCGGTCATGGCAATCGGCGCCGGCTAGCTGTTCTCGAGCGAGATGCCTTCGGCGAGGTTCGCCACGTCGAGGCAGCGGTCGGTCACGGCCTCGAGCAGCTGGTACACCTCCTTCATCTTGATGATCTCGCGCACGTCCTGCTCCTCGCGGAAAAGCTTGGACATCCCCGAGCGCATCACGCGGTCGGCGTCGCTCTCGAGGCGATCGATCTCCTCGCAGGTGCGCAGGATCGCCTCGAAGTTGCCGTCCTGCTTGCCGACCAGCTCGACCACGTCCTTCACGCGCTCGCAGCACTTCACCGCGATGTCGGCGAGGCGCGCGGTCTCCGGCGTGATCGACCTCAGGTCGTACAGGCTCATCACCTGCGTCGAGTCCTGGATCAGGTCGCAGATGTCGTCCATCGCGTTCACGAGCTGGTGGATGTGGTCGCGGTCGAGCGGCGTGATGAACGTCTTGTGCAGGAGCCGGATCGCCTCGGCGGTGATGCGGTCGGCGGCGTGCTCGGCGTCGTCGATCACGCGCATGTGCTGCTCGCGCTCGTCGCGCGTGTCGTAGTTCTGCATGAGGCCCGTGAGCTCGCGGGCGGCGCGCACGATCTGCGCGGCGTGGGCGTTGAAGAGGTCGAAGAAGCGACCTTCCTTCGGAAGCAGGCGGCCGAACATGGATCTTCCCGGTGAGGCGTACGGTGGCTTGGTGCGCGGAGTGTAGCAAAGGCTCCGACTGCGCGCCTCCCGTATAATTCGCCGCTTGCGCCCGCGTTCCCTGCCCCTCGCCGCACGCCTCCTGCCCGCCCGCTGGCTCACCGGAATCTGGCGCAATCCGGACTTCGCGAAGCTGTGGGGATCGCTCACGATCACGCACTTCGGCGGCCAGGTCACCTTCCTCGCGCTGCCGCTCACCGCGGCGCTGCTGCTCCACGCGACGCCGTTCCAGGTGGGCGTCCTCACCGCGATGGGCGCGCTGCCCTATCCGATCTTCGGCCTTTTCGCGGGCGTGCTGGTGGACCGGGCGCGCAAGCTTCCCGTGATCGTCGCGATGGACGTGGGCCGCGGCCTCGCGCTCGCCGCGATCCCGGCCTGCGCCTGGTTCGGCGCGCTCACGATGCCGGTTCTCTACGCCGTGAACTTCCTCGTCGGCCTGGGCGGCATCATCGGCTGGCCCGCCTACCAGGTGTTCATGACCGAGCGCGTGGGCCGCTCGCACCTGGTCGAGGCGAACGCGAAGATCGGCATCGCCGATTCGGCCGCGCAGCTCCTCGGCCCCGGCATCGCGGGCGCGCTCATCCAGTGGCTCACCGCGCCATTCGCGATCCTGCTCGACGCGACCGGGTTCTTCGTCTCCGCGGCGATGCTGCGCGGGATTCCGCCGCGCGCCTCCGACATGCCCAAGGCGCGCGCGCGGTCCGTGACCCGCGAGATCGGCGAAGGGTTGCGCGCGGTATGGCGCAATCCGACGCTGCGCGCGCTCGTGTGGTCGACCGGGATCTGGCAGGTGCTGCGCCACGCGTTCGTCGCGACCGTCGTGCTCTTCGGCGCGCGCGCGCTCGGGTTTTCCGCCGGGCACGTGGGGCTGCTCTTCATGGCGGGCGGCATCGGCTCGCTCGCCGCGGCCCACCTCACCGAGCGGCTCAACCGCCGCTACGGGATGGGACGAACCATGCTCGCGGGGCTCGGGGGAACGGGCGCGGCATGGCTCACCGTGGCGAGCGCGATGGGACCGGCGTGGCTCGCCTCGGTCCTCTTCGGCGGCGGGCTCTTCCTCCTGGACCTCACCGCGATGGTGTTCTTCATCAACTACCTGTCGCTGCGACAGGCGGCGACGCCCGACCACCTGCTGGGACGCGTGACCGCGACGATGATTTCACTCACGATCTCGATGGCGCCGCTGGGAGGGGTGGCCGGCGGATGGATCGCGGACCACCTGGGCCTGCGCGCGGCGATGGCGATCGTGGGCGGGTGCGCGCTCTTCCTCGCGCCGCTGGTGGCGTGGCTGTCGCCGCTCTCGCAGGTGCGCGAGCTCCCCGCGCCGCAGGAGCCGGCGATCACCGAGAGCCTCGCCGAAGAGACTACTTACTAGCGCAGTCAGCGAGGCTCTGCTCGATGTTGTTCTGCGAGTACCCGGGATTGCGCTGCAGCTGGCGCAGGCGATAGTTCGACGTCGCCAATTGCATCTCGGCGTAGCGGCGATCCAGATCCGTGATCTGCTGGTCCTTGCGCAGGCTGGAATCGGTCGTCGTGACGACCGGCGCCACCTTGCAATCGTTCTGGGCGTACTGCGTGTCGCCCGTATCGGCGCAGGCGCCCAGCACGGCGGCGGAAACGGAGAGTGCAAGCAGCATCTTCATGGCGCGACCTCCTGGGGACGGAAGCCCCTCAACGACCATTGGACCACTTTCGTTGACCGAAGGTCAAAAGGGGACAGACCCCGTTTTCCGATAGAGCGAACGCCGTTCCGCCTGAAGGGAAAAGGGGTCTGTCCCCTTTTTGGATCAGCCCTTCAGCAGGTGCTCGATGGCGGAGCGCTCCTCGAGCAGCTCCTTGTGAGTGCCGGCGATCTTGCCCTTGGCGAAGTCGTTGTGCTGCAGGCCCTTCACCACCTCGTACTTGCCGCCGGAGCATTTCACCGGATAGCCGAACATCACGCCCTCGGCGATGCCATAGCTGCCATCGGCGGGAACGCCCATGGAGACCCAGTCGTCGGCGGGCGTGCCGTGCACCCAGTCGCGGATGTGATCGATCGCGGCGTTCGCGGCGGATGCGGCCGACGAAAGCCCGCGCGCCTCGATGATCGCCGCGCCGCGCTTCTGCACGGTCGGGATGAAGGTGTTCTGGATCCAGGCGTCGTCGTGGATCGCCTGAGCGGCGGACCGGCCCTCGACCTGCGCGTTGTAGGCGTCGGGATACTGCGTGGCCGAGTGGTTGCCCCAGATCGTCATGTGCTTCACCGACGTCACCGGCTTCGCGGTCTTCTGCGCGACCTGCGTGAGCGCGCGGTTGTGGTCGAGCCGCACCATCGCGGTGAACTGCTGAGGCTTGAGCGACGGCGCGTTCTTCATCGCGATGAGCGCGTTGGTGTTCGCGGGATTGCCCACGACCAGCACCTTCACGTCGCGCGAAGCCACCTCGTTCAGGGCCTTTCCCTGCGGAACGAAGATGGCGCCGTTCGCTTCCAGCAGGTCCTTGCGCTCCATGCCGGGACCGCGCGGACGCGCACCCACGAGGAGCGCGATGTCCGCGTCGCGAAAGGCGACCTTCGGATCGGCGGCCGGCACCATCGACTGCAGCAGCGGGAACGCGCAATCGTCGAGCTCCATCATCACGCCCTTGAGCGCCTTCTGCGCCTTGTCGTCCGGAATCTCGAGCAACTGGAGGATGACGGGCTGGTCCTTGCCGAGCATGTCGCCGCTCGCGATGCGGAACAACAGGCTGTAGCCGATCTGGCCGGCGGCGCCGGTGACGGCGACGCGCATGGGCTTCTTCATGGGAACTCCTGAGGGGTTGCTGGACTTGCCTTCGCTGCGCATTATACGCGCCGCTACTCGCGCCTTCCCCTCGCGAGGAGCCTCAGGTCCGCTCGGCGGGCTGCGCGCCCAGGAGCGAGGCTTCGGCGGCGAGCAGCAGCGCCTCGAGCTGGTCCGCATCGCGCGGGAAGCGCGAGAAGCCGACCGTCGAGCGCACCGCGGCGCCCGAAAATTCGAAGTCCAGGGCGTGTCCGACCCGCCCCGCGAGCGCCTCCGCACCGCCATCCTCGGGCAGATCGCGCGCGAGGATCGCGAACTCCGCATCCGACACGCGCCCGACGAGCTCGTCGCCCACGACGGATACCATGCGCCGCGCGGCCTCGGCGACCATCCGGTCGCTCGCATCGCGTCCCACCATCACGCGCAGGCGCCGGAACCCTTCGAGGTGGACCAGCAGCAAGACGCAGGTCCCGCCGCCCGACGCCGCCCTCTTGAGGACGCGCCTCGCGGTCGCCTCGAAACCCGGCCGGTTCGCGAGTCCCGTGAGGGAATCGCCCACCGCGGCGCGATGCGCGGCTCCGAGGGTTCCGAAGAGCGTCTCGGAAGCCACGCGCGCGATGACGGCGAAGATCGCGGTGAGCACCACGAAGACCGCGAGCTGCGACCACTCCGAGGCACGGCGCACGACGCTCTGCGTGTGGCCCGTCATGTCGAGGGCGAAGACGGTGCCGGCCGCGGCCACCGTGATCGCGGTGATCGCGACGAAGTTGCGGCGCGAGAGGAGCAACGCCGCGATCAGCACGATGCCGCCGTAGGCGACGATCGAGACGTCGTGCACGCCCAGCGGATTGAGCATGAGGACGAGCGTGACCACCGTGAGCAGCACGCCCGAAACCAGCATGATGGCCGGCTCGTCGTGGCCGGCGCGCGCGAATCCCCACGCCGAGATCCCGAGCGGCGTCGCGAGCGCGCAGAGCACCGCGATGTCGCGATGGCCGAGCATCGCGTGCATCGAGGACAGCACGAAGAGCCCGATCGTGACCGCGACGATGGCGACCCGCACGATGACGCGCATTGCGGCCGTGCTCGACGGCGAGGTGGGCATTCTCGGGGGCGAGCGTCTTCGCCGGTGGTCGGGATGGCGCGAGGATACGGTGCGCCGGGAGGGCGACGTATGACGCAGGTCACACGATCCGCGGGGTCACGCTTACACCTGCAATCGCTTCTCGCATCGCCTCGACGGTCACCGGCCCGGTCAGCACTGCGCGCCGGATGAGAAGAGATTCGTCTGGCAGGTAACGCCGGCAATGCAGGTGCGAACCTCTTCCACGCGGAACGCCGACGCGGACCCGAAGAAATTGGGGATCGGCCGGATCTCCGCGCGGTTGAACGTCGTACCGGCATCGATGGTGAAACTCGCCGAGCCGCCCGAGAAGGTGCAGCCGATCTTGTCGACCGTATCGACCAGCGTGGCGACATTAGTCGCGCGGTCGACCTCGTAGAACTTGACCTCCGCGCTGTCGAAGAACGTGAAGTTCGCGAGGGAAACGGAGAGCTGCTGCTGGACCGCGCCGGCGAAGTCGAAGCGCAGGCCCTCGCCCCCGGTGCTGCTGAGGTCGTTTCCACCGCCTCCGCTGGGCGACGCGACCCCGATCGCGTCCGACGCGCCGCTGCTTCCGTTGGTGAAGGAGATCGCCTGGTTGCCGCTCGAATCGAATCCTGTGACCGTCGCAAACGCGAACGACAGGCTGGTCTGGCCGGTGTTGCCGCCGTTGTTGCGCGGGTCCGTCCCACCAAGAGCCGCGGAAACAGCACCTTGGTTGAACGCGTTGCTCGAAGTCACGTTGTCGTCGGGCCAGTCGCGAGCGGCGAGATTGGCATTCCTGGCGAGCCCGGTGATCGTGCGATAGAAGAGAATGTCGTCGTAATGGGTGCTGTCGCTCGGCGGCACGGTGGGCGCCGAGGCCGCCTCGAGCACGAAGGGGCCGGTCGCCTTGAGGTTGTTCTTCTCGTCGTTCGACGTCGGTGAGTTCGGGTTCTGCGTCCCCGATTCCGTGTAGGCGCCGAAGCCGCTCGGCCCGAAGCTGATGAGCACGTAGGCCGCGCCTCCCGTCGCGTTTGTGCCGTCGTAGGTCGTGCCGAAATCGTTGACCGAAAGGCCTTTGCCCGCCACGAAGGTGGTATCCGGCGTATCGTGACGGCCGGCGACGACCTGGCACAGGCCGTTTCCATCGAGACCGACGGGATTGAGCGCCTGCACCGTGTCGCAGTTCACCATGCTGGCGCCGTTCGCCTGCGTCATGCCGCCGTTGCCGCTGTAGACGCGATATCCGATCTTCCAGCCCCACGCGTCGATCGCGTCGTCGCGCCGCATGCCGATGGTTGCCCACGGCAGCGTGCCCGTCGGATTCGTGCAGTTCACCGACGCGTTGTTCGGCACCGCGAGCCCGGTATCCAGCGTGGGATCCGCGGGACACGGCAGGCGCCCCGACTGGCTCGCGAACTGCTCGAGCGCGGCGGCCGCGTTCGCGAGGCTCGTCGCAGTCTGCTTCCGCAGGTCCACGCTGCTCGACGTGTTCGAGAGCGTGAACATGGCGGCGATGAAGACCATCGCCAGGAGCAGCAGGATGAAGACGAAGATGCCGCCTGCGCCCCGTTGCGGCCGCTTCATCTCAGGAGTGCGAGCGCGGGCCGAGCCCCGCCTTGTTGATCACCGTGAGGAGCGCCGGGCGCGAAACGATGTCGTCGAAGTGAGTGGTCCCGGCCGCGTCCGAGATGGAATCGTCGACGTAGTAGCTGGTGCCCGCGACATAAGCGGCGCTCGCGTAGTTCTTGGCCTCCTGGGTTCCGTCCGTCGTGGTGCTCGTGGAAAGCTGGCCGCTCGAGAGGTATGCGCCGCCTCCGGTGGACCCCGCGCTGATGACGACGTAGGCCGCACCCGTGTACGGCGCCGTAGCCGGATCCATCACGGTGGTCCCGGCCACATTCCTGACTTGGAGTCCCTTGTTCTGCAGGTAGGTGGATGGCGGCGTGCAGTTGGCGAGGCTTGCCGCTGTGCATGCGTTGTTGCAGACGCCGCCATTGAGTCCGCCGCTACCCGCGGGGTCGCACCACGACATGTCGAGCGCGTTGTCGGCGGCAAGGCCGGTCTGGATGCGATAGGTGAGGCGACGGTTCCATCCATCGGTCGCATCCTGCTCGCTGAGTCCGAGCGCGCGCCACGGGACGACACCGCCAGCCTCGTTTGTCGTGCAACCCGCGGAATTTCTATTGCCTTCGATGCCGGCATTCGCGTTGGTCGAAGCCTGCGTCCCGTCCGCCGGACAAGGCAGCCGCTTCTGCTGCATCACGAACTGCACGATCGCCGCATCCACCGTCTGCATGCGCGTCGTGGTGGTCGAAAGCCGCTGGGAGGCGGTGAGCGCATTGGTGAGCGCCACCGCCATGGCGATCGCCACGCCGAGGATGAACAGCACCACCACGATCTCGATGAGCGTGAAGCCGCGCGCGGGGCGCGGGGATCGGGGGCCGTCCAGGAGGGCTTCCATGGGCGGGAAATGATACCGCCCGCGGCTTGCGCCAGGCCACAGCGCCGATGTACGGCGCGAATCGGGGAGCGAACGGCGGATTCCCGCCTGCGCGGGAATGGCGATGAAGCGGCGGATTCCCGGCTGCGCGGGAATGACGATGAAGCGGCGGATTCCCGCCTGCGCGGGAGCGACGTTAGTTGAGCAGCAACCTCACCACGTCGAGGCCCTCGGCATAGGGCACGCCGATGATGCGTCCCTGCACGTGCGCATGCTCGCGGTACATCTCGGTGTCGAGGCCGCGCCCGCTGAACTGGCTCGCGTGCGCGGTGATCGCGTGCATCTTCGCGTCGATCGTGTCGGTCACGTCGACGTAGGCGCGCGGGTGGAAGTGGATCGGCACCGGGCGGCAATTGGTCGGGTGGTACGAGAAGAAATCGAAGTACGCGAGCCGCTGCGTCGGAAGGCACGCGTTGTAGACCAGCAGGTGGTCGTTGTGGAAGTCCACGTTGCTGTGCGTGAGGAGGGCCGCGGGCTCGTAGTCGCGCACCACGCCGTCGAGCAGGCCGACCAGCTCGCAGGTCTTCAGGTCCTCGATGCGCTTCGGCCCGTCGTCGACCAGGAGCTTCAGCTCGCAGCCGAGGATCTTCGCGCCGCGCTTCGCTTCGGCGAGCCGCACCTCGTGGTCCTTGGGAATCGAGACCACCACCATCACCACCCGGGCGCCGTGCAGCTGGAGCTTCGCGAGCGTACCGCCGATGCCGATCTCGAGATCGTCGGGATGCGCGCCGATGGCGACGACCGTCTTTCCGGCGTAGCGATGCGGGAAGGATTGGCCGGCCGGCCGCACCTCGGTCTCGCAGGCCCTCTTCATGTCGTCCTCGCTTCCCGGCCGGTCCACGCCGGCGTCTTGTAGAGATACATCGTGAAGTCGTTCGGAAGGTAGTTGTGCTCGAGGCGCACCGCGGGTGTGAGCGCGAACGCCGCCTCGATCGCCTTGGCGGGCTCCACGTAGATGCGGCCGTCCACTTGCCGGTCGTAGCGCGCGCTCAGGAAATTCACCGCGAGCCCGATGCGCGACCACGCGAACATGCGCTCGAGCGTGGGCACGATGCGCTCGCGCACGCCGGGCGAGTCCAGGCCGAAGAGCCCGCTCGCCACCACGTAGTCGTACGGCTGGTCGGGCTCATGGTCGAGCACGTCGCCCGCGAGGAACCTGCCCGCGCCGGCCGGGAAGCGTTCCTCGCAGCGTTCGATCATCGGCTCGCACACGTCGAGCCCGGTGTAGAGCGGATGGACGTCGCGCTCCACGAGGAACGCGAGGAAATCGCCGAAGCCGCAGCCCACGTCGAGCACGCGCCGCCCCGCGAAATCGCCCAGCGAGAGCAGCGCCTCGAAGCGCTTGTCCTGCGAGGACTTGTTGCGGAAGCCCAGGCCGCGATGGTCGAAGCCGAACCGCCGGACCTTGTCCTCGTACCAGCGCGCGGCGTGCTCAGGCTGCAAGGAGCGCATCGTTCGCCACCGGGGAAGGCCAGACCATCTCGCGGCTCGCTTCGCCGCAGTTGAAGAGCACGTCGAGCAC
>DATNGJ010000012.1:0-23177 GCA_035605915.1 Usitatibacter sp. | reverse complement strand
TGCTCGAGGTGCGCACGATCGTGGGCATGACGCTGTTCATGCCCTTCACCGCGTACTCGACCGCGGCCTTGCCCACGGCGTAGGACTGCTCCAGGTCGGTCTTCGAGGCGATGTGGCGCGCGGCCCGCTGGAGGTAATCGGCCACCGCCCAATGCTGCTTGAGCTTCAGTTTCGACTGCACGAGGCTGGCGAGCATCGGCGCCACGCCGCCCAGCTGCGCATGGCCGAACGCATCCTTGAGGCCGGACTCGGAGAGGAACTTGCCGTCCTTGTCCTGCAGGCCTTCGCTCGCGCCGATCGCGCAATAGCCGTATTGCTTCACGGACTCCTCGACGCGCGCGAGGAACGCTTCTTCATTCCACGGCACTTCCGGGAAAAGCAGGATGTGCGGGCCCTGTCCCGCCTTCTGCGAGGCGAGCCCCGTCGCCGCCGTGATCCAGCCCGCGTGCCGACCCATCACTTCGAGGATGAAGACCTTGGTCGAGGTCTTCGCCATCGATTCCACGTCGAGCACCGCTTCCATCATGCTGGTGGCGACGTACTTGGCGACGGAGCCGAAGCCCGGGCACGTGTCGGTGATCGGCAGGTCGTTGTCGACCGTCTTCGGCACGTGCACGGCGACGATGGGATATCCCATCTTCTCGCTGATCTGCGAGACCTTGAGGCAGGTGTCCGCGGAGTCGTTGCCGCCGTTGTAGAAGAAGTACCCGATGTCGTGCGCTTTGAAGACCTCGATCAGGCGCTCGTACTCGTGGCCGCCCTTCTCGACGCCCTTGAGCTTGTAGCGGGCGCTGCCGAACGCGCCGCCGGGAGTCCAGGTAAGGGCATGGATCGCCGCCGCCGACTCCTTGCTCGTGTCGATGAGGTCCTCGTCGAGCGCGCCGAGGATGCCGTTGCGGCCCGCGTAGACCTTGCCGATGTGCTTGCGATGCTTGCGCGCGGTCTCGATCACGCCCGCGGCGCTCGCGTTGATGACGGCGGTCACGCCGCCCGACTGTGCATAGAAGGCGTTCCTGGGCATGGCCTGCTCTCTGTGCTCTCCGTGGTTCCGGCCTCAGTTCCCGAGCGCGGCGAAAATCCGGTCGCGGACTTCTTCCATCGTTCCCACGCCGTCGACGCGATGGTAGTGCGGCGCGCGCGGGTCGCCCGAGGCGGACCACGTGCGGTAGTACTCGATGAGCGGCTCGGTCTGGCGATGATAGACCGCGAGGCGATTGCGCACCGTCGCTTCCTTGTCGTCCTCGCGCTGGCTGAGCGCCTCGCCCGTCACGTCGTCGCAGCCCGCCACCTTCGGCGGCTTGAACCGCACGTGGTAGGTGCGACCGGACGGGACATGCGACCAGCGGCCCGACATGCGCTCGACGATCGCGGCGTCGGGCACCTGGATCTCGAGCACGTGCTCGATCGTCACCTGCGAGGCCTTCATCGCCTCGGCCTGCGGGATGGTGCGCGGGAAGCCGTCGAGCAGGAAGCCGCGCACGCAATCCGCCTTGGCGATGCGCTCCTTCACGAGCCCGATGATCACCTCGTCGGGGACCAGCTCGCCGCGGTCCATCAGCATCTTCGCCGCGCGCCCCACCTCGGTCCCGGCCTGGATGGCGGCCCGCAGCATGTCGCCGGTGGAGATCTGCGGAATGCCGTAGTGGCTCGTGATGTAGACGGCCTGCGTGCCCTTGCCCGCGCCCGGTCCGCCCAGCAGAATCAAACGCATCGCGCTTGGGTCCGATCTTGTCAGCCCGCCATTATAGCGGGAGGCCTCGCTCTTTCCGTAGCCCCGGAGAGGGCCGGGCTCACGCGCCGAGCCGGCGGCGCACCCGCTCGAGGTCGGGCTGCGTGTCGACCCCGGGCTCGAGCGTTTCGTTCCACACGGCGACGGCGATGCGATGCCCGTGGCCGAGCGCGCGCAGCTGCTCGAGCGCCTCGAAGCGCTCGGCGGCGGTGGGCGCGAGGCGCGAATACTCGCGCAGGTAGCGCACCCGGTACGCGTAGATGCCGATGTGGCGCCACGCGGGAAAATCCGCGGGCAGCGCGTCGCGCGAACCGGCGAAGGCATCGCGCGCGTACGGGATCGGCGCGCGCGAGAAGTAGAGCGCGAGCCCCGCCTCGTCCATCGCGACCTTCACCACGTTCGGATCGAAGAACGCCTGCGCCGATCCGATCGGATGCACCGCCGTCGCGATCGAGGCGAGGCGATGGCGCGCGAGCTCGCACGCCACGGCGCGGATGAGGCGCGGGTCGATGAGCGGCTCGTCGCCCTGCACGTTCACCACGATGTCGTCGTCCGCATAGCCCAGGAGCGCCACGGCCTCGGCGAGGCGATCGGTGCCGGTCGGATGCTGCGGGGAGGTGCGGCACGCCTTCCATCCCAACGCGCGCACCGCATGCTCGATCTCGTCGTCGTCGGTGGCGATCACGACATCGTCGGCGCCGCTCGCACGCGCGCGCTCCGCGACCCAGGCGACGAGAGGCTTGCCGGCGATGTCGGCGAGCATCTTCCGCGCGAGGCGCGTCGAGCGCATGCGCGCGGGGATCACCACGCGGAAGGCGGGAACCTCCACGCGCTACGGCTCTTCGTCGGGCGCGAGCGTGCGCGCCTCGTCCTCGAGCATCACGGGGATGTCGTCCTTCACCGGGAAGGCGAGTCGGTCGCCCTTGCAGACCAGCTCGAGAGCGTCCTTGCGCCACGCGAGCGGGCCCTTGCAGATCGGGCAAACCAGTATTTCAAGCAGCTTGGGGTCCATCGGCGCTCCTGCGGGCGGTGGCGAGGCGGCTCGTGAGGAATTCGTCGAACCCGGGCGAGAGGACCGCTTCGATGCGCATGAACCACATCCGGGCATCGGCGATGCCCGCGCATTTTACGGCATCCTTCTCGGTCATGAGGATCGCCTCGGCGCCCGGCAGCTTGAGGTCGCGCCGCTGGTAGGCGTAGTGGTCGGGAAACGCGTGCCCGGTCGCGCGGATGCCGAGCGCGGCGAGGTGGTCGAAGAAGCGCTGCGGATGGCCGATGCCGGCGAGCGCGGCGACCGGGCGGCCGCGCAGCGCCGCCGCGAGCTCCGCGGGCGAGCGCGTCTCGCCGTTCGAGAGCGAGACGAAGCGCTCGTGCCCGAAGCGCATGGTGAAGCGGCGCACCGCCGGGAGCGCGACGTCGCCCTCGCCGTTCACGACCACCGCGTCGACCTCGGCGAGGCGCGCGACCGGCTCGCGCAGCGGACCGGCGGGCAGCGGAAGGCCGTTGCCGAAGCCGCGCTCGGCGTCCACCACCGCGAGCTCCACCTCGCGGGCGAGCGCGTAGTGCTGCAGGCCGTCGTCGCTCACCACCACGTTCACCTCGGGATCGGAGTCGAGGAGCGCGCGCACGGCGGCCACGCGATCGGGCGAGATGTAGACCGGCACGCGGCAGCGGCGCGCGACGAGCACCGGCTCGTCGCCGAAATGCTCGGGCGTCGCGACGTCCGGCAGCACGCGCACGACGCCGAGCCGATCCTGCTCGCGCGGGGGCACGCGCCCATAGCCGCGCGCCACCACGCCGGGATTCCAGCCGCGGCTGCGCAGCAGCTCCACGATCGCGATCACGAGCGGCGTCTTGCCGGTGCCGCCGACGGTCACGTTGCCGACCACGATCACCGGCACGGGCGCGCGCCAGCCACGCAGCACGCCGCGCCGATGCAGGAAGCGCCGGACGCGCACGGCGAGGGCGAAGAGAAGGGCGAACGGCGCGAGCAGGAGCGCTCCGCCGCCGCGGCGCTGCCATTCCGATTCGAGCCACTCCCGCACCGCGCGCCCCCGCGCTCTAGCGACGCGCCGCTCCCGGCGTCATCGGCGGCTCTGCGTGGTGAACGAGATGTGGTTGTAGCCGGCGATGCGCGCGCTTTCCATCACGTTGATCACCGCCTGGTGCGTGGCCTGCGCGTCCGCGCTGATCGCGATCACCGGCTCCTTCGCGCCGTGGGCGGCGTCGCGCAGGCGCTCGGCGAAGGCGTCCGGCCCGTTGTACGGCGCGGGCACGCCGTTGATCGCGTACCGGCCGGCGGCGTCGACCGCGACGTTCAGCACCTGCGGCGGCTGCGCCGCCTTCTCCGCCGAGGCTTCCGGCAGGTTGATCTGCAGCTCGGCGAAGCGGTTGTACGTCGTGGTGAGGAACAGGAAGATGAGGACGACCACCAGGACGTCGATCAACGGGATGAGGTTCACCTCCGGCTCCTCGCGCGTGCGGCCGCGCCGGAAGTTCATGCACGCCGCTCGCCGTGGAGGATCTCGATCAGCTTGATCGCCTGGCTCTCCATTTCCACCACCAGCACGTCGACGCGGTTGCGGAAGTGGCGGTAGAAGATGACGGCGGGGATCGACACGCCGATGCCGAAGAGCGTGTTGTAGAGCGCGACCGAGATGCCGTGCGCGAGCTGCGCGGGGTTGCCCGCGCCGGCGGTCGGCAGGTTGATCTGGAGCTCGGAATAGCGGCTGTACGTCGTCGTGAGGAAGAGGAAGATCAGGACGACGATCAGGATGTCGATGAGCGGGATCAGGTTGATTTCCGGCTCATCCCGCCCGCGGCCGCGGCGGAAATTCATGCGCGGCGCTCGCCCCGGATGATCTCGATGAGCTTGATGGCCTGGCCCTCCATCTCGACGACCAGGACATCCACGCGGTTGCGGAAGTGGCGGTAGAAGATGACCGAAGGCACCGCGACCCCGATCCCGAAGAGCGTGTTGTAGAGCGCGACCGAGATGCCGTGCGCGAGCTGCGCGGGGTTGCCCGCGCCGCTGGTCGGGTTCTGCGAGCCGAAGATCTCGATCATGCCCACGATGGTGCCGAAGAGCCCGAGCAGCGTCGAGATCGTGGCGATGGAGCCGAGCGTGGTGAGGAAGCGCTCGAGCTCGAGCGCCACCGCGCGCCCGCTATCCTCCACCGCGTCCTTGATCGCCTCGCGCGAGCTCTTCTCGTTCACCAGCGCGGCGGCGAAGATGCGGCCGATGAGCGGCCCCTGCTGCAGCCGCGCGATGAGCTCGGGCGTGACGCCCTTCGCCTGGTACTCGCGGATGGTGGCCGGCAGGACGCCGCGCGGCGCGACGAGCGAGGTCCTGAGCGACCAGAAGCGCTCGCCGATGATGGCGAGCGCGATGACCGAGGCGATGATGATCAGCCAGATCGGCCATCCGGCCGCTTCGATGATCGACAGCACGTGCGAATCGACTCCTGCAAGAAATGCCGACGCACTTTAGCTGGCCGTCGCGCGTTCCACAAGGTCTTGTGCGAAATTGCGCCGCGTGCCACAAAGCGCTTGGCGCGCGAAACGGTTCGCCGCACAATCGCGGACCGCGCGCGCGGCAGCGCTGCGCAGCTTCGTTTCACGCTTGCGCACAATTCCCTCTTGTAGGCATCGAGGAACCACTGTTGCCCGCCGCCGACATTGTCGCGAATCATCCACAGAGGCTGTGGATAAGCCTGTGGACGGGCTCCCGGCGCCATCTCCAAGTGGCGTTGCCGAAAGGGTTTTCTTTCGTCCGCTCAATTTTTGAGCGGAGCGTGTTTGTACCTGCGGATCAAGGACTTACCGTTTCCCCTCCCTCTGTAGCGATCGCTCTCGAGGCAGCCCTTGGCTGCTCCCCCGTGGCCGCCAGGGGCGGTGGATAGTCGCGTTCGCGTTCCTCCAGAGGGAAATCCCCTTTCCGAAAGTCCTACGCCCCTTTTCCGCTTGTCTTACGCCGCCAGTTCGTTCCGTCCTACGACCCCGATTCACGCGCTCCGACCCGCATGACGCCCGACCTGCCCGGCATCGCGCCGGTTCTCACTGTCACGGAACTGAACCGGCGCGTGCGTGCGCTGCTCGAGAACCAGTTCGAGGTGCTGTGGGTGTCGGGCGAGCTCTCGAACGTAAAACGTGCCGCATCGGGCCACTGGTATTTCTGCCTGAAGGACCCGAACGCGCAGATCGAATGCGCGATGTTCCGCACGCGCGCGCAGTTCCTCGACTTCCGGCCCGAGGACGGGATGCGCGTCGAAGTGCGCGCGCGCGTGACGCTCTACGAGCCGCGCGGCAACTACCAGCTCGTGGTGGAGGAGATCCGCAAGGCCGGGCTCGGCGCCCTTTACGAGGCGTTCGAGAAGCTCAAGGCGAAGCTCGAAGCCGAGGGGCTGTTCGAATCGGCGAGGAAGCGCCCGCTTCCCGCTTTTCCGCGCGCCATCGGCATCGTCACTTCTCCGGCTGCCGCGGCGCTGCGCGACGTGCTCACGACGCTCGCGCGCCGCGCGCCGATGGTGCCGGTGGTGCTCTATCCCGCGCCGGTGCAGGGCGAGGGCGCGGGCGCGCAGGTGGCGCGTGCGATCGCGCTCGCCAATGCGCGCACCGATTGCGACGTGCTCATCGTTTGCCGCGGCGGTGGCAGCCTCGAGGACCTGTGGGCGTTCAACGAGGAGGCGGTCGCGCGCGCGATCTTCGCCTCCCGCCTGCCGGTGGTGAGCGGCGTCGGGCACGAGACCGATTTCTCGATCGCCGATTTCGTCGCCGACCTGCGCGCGGCCACGCCCACCGCCGCGGCGACGGCGGCAAGCCCCGACCGCGCGGGACTGCTCGAGCAGCTCGCGGGCGTGCGCCGCCGGCTCACGCGCGACCTGCGGCGCATCGTCGAGACCGCCGGGCAGCGCCTGGACGTCGCCTCGCGCCGCCTGCTCACGCCGGCGCAGCGCGTCCAGCACGACCGGGAACGCCTCGCGCAGTACGCGCGCCGGTTGCGCCGGGCGATGCCCGACGTCGCGGCCGAGCGACGCCAGGTCGAGCGGGCGGCGCGCGAGCTCGCGAGCGGCGCCACGCGCGCGGCGACGGAGCGCGCGCGCCGGATCGCGGCGTTGCGCGCCTCGCTCGGCCACCTCGATCCCACGCGCGTGCTGGGACGCGGCTACAGCATCGTCCGCGGTCGCGATGGACACGTGGTGCGCTCGAGCGCGGCGCTCGCGCGCGGCGACGCGATCGACATCCGCTTGGGCGAGGGCGCCGCGACCGCGATCATCGAGGAGACGCGCGGCAAGGGCTAGCGCCGCCGCTCCACGAAGCGCTCCACCCGCTCGGTCACCGCGCGCACGAGATCCGGGCGCAGCGCGTCGAAGCGCTCCACTGGATGCGTTCCCGGCTTCTCGCCCATCGCGCGGAGCCACGTGAGCTGGCGCTTCGCGAGCTGGCGCGTGGCGGCGATGCCGCGCGCCTCGAGCGTCACCGCGGGTGCGAGCCCTTCCAGGGTCTCCCACGCCTGGCGGTAGCCCACCGTCCGCATCGAGGGCAGGCCCGCTTGCAGCGCGAAGCGCGCGCGCAATGCCTCGAGCTCCTCGACGAGCCCCGCCTCGAGCATCGCGCGGAAGCGCTGCGCGATGCGTTGGTGCAGGACCGCGCGCTCGGAAGGTTCGAGCGAGAGGGCGAGCGCCTCGATGTCGGCCGGCGCGGCCGTCGCCTCGCGATGGTGCTCGGAGAGCGGCCTGCCGGTGTGGTAATGCACCTCGAGCGCGCGCTGGATGCGCTGCGCGTCGGTGGGCTCGATGCGCGCCGCGCTTCCCGGATCGAGACGCGCGAGCTCCGCATGCAGCCGCGGCCATCCCTGCTCCGCGGCGCGCGCCTCGATGTGGGCGCGTACCTGCGGCTGCGCCGGCGGCAGCTCCGCGAGGCCGCCCATGAGCGCGCGGAAGTAGAGCATGGTGCCGCCGGCGACGATGGGAAGCCGGCCGCGCCGCTCGATTGCGGCGATGGCCCGCTCGGCGTCCGCGCGGAAGCGTCCCGCGGAATACGACTCGGTCGGGTCGAGGATGTCCACGAGATGGTGCGGCACGCGCGCGAGCGTCGCCGGATCGGGCTTCGCCGTGCCGATGTCCATGCCGCGGTAGACCTGCGCCGAATCGACGCTCACGATCTCCGCGGCGAAGCGCTCGGCGAGCGCCAGCGCGACCGCGGTCTTCCCGCTCGCCGTGGGCCCGAGGAGGAAGACCGCCTTCACCGCCCCCGCAGGAACAGCCGGTCGAGGTCCGCCATCGCGAACTGCACCCAGGTGGGACGCCCGTGGTTGCAGCTGCCCGCGCGCTCGGTGTCCTCCATCTGCCGCAGGAGCGCGTTCATCTCGGGGACCGTGAGATTGCGGTTGGCACGCACCGCGGCGTGGCAGGCGAGTGTCGCGAGAAGCTCGTTACGCCGCTCGACCAGCACGCGGCTCGCGCCGTACTCGCGCATCTCGGCGAGCACCGAGCGCAGCAGGCCCGTCGCATCGAGGTCGGCGAGGAGCGCGGGCAGCGCGCGGATCACGAGCTCGCGCGGGCCGGCCGCCGCGACGTCGAAGCCCAGGCTCTCCAGCTCGCGACGGCCCTCGGCCGCGCTTTCCACCTCCTCGGCCGAGGCGGTCATCGCGATCGGCACGAGCAGCGGCTGCGAGGCGAGCGCCGCGGCGTCGAGCGCGCTCTTGAGGCCCTCGTACAGGATGCGCTCGTGCGCGGCGTGCATGTCGACGATCACGAGGCCCGCCGCGTTCTGCGCGAGGATATAGACGCCGTGCAGCTGCGCGAGCGCGTAGCCGAGCGCGGGCGCGGCGCAGGCGGCGGGCGCCGCTTCGCTGCGCCGCTCGTCGGCGATCGCGGTGGCGAAGAGCGCCTCGTAGGCCGCGCGCGGTTGGGAGACGGCGAGGGATTGCTGTTCGAAAATCGGGGACGTACCCCAATTTCCGCCGGCCGCGGGAGCGGTCTCCCCGCTCGGAAATTGGGGTACGTCCCCGATTTTCGCCATTGGTGCTGCCAACGCGCGCGACAGCGCATGGAACACGAACTGGTGCACCGCATTGGGCTCGCGGAAGCGCACCTCGCTCTTCGCGGGATGCACGTTCACGTCGACGATGGCCGGATCGAGCTCGAGGAAGAGCACATAGGCCGGATGCCGGTCGTGGTGCAGCACGTCGGCGTACGCCTCGCGGATCGCGTGCGCCACCACCTTGTCGCGCACGAAGCGGCCGTTCACGAAGAGGTACTGCGCCTCGCGCGTCGCGCGCGTGAAGCCGGGCGCGGCGACCAGCCCCTCGAGGCGCAGCCGCGCCGATTCCGAGCGCACCTCGACCGCGGCGCAGGCGAAGTCCTCGCCGACGATGCGCGCGGCGCGGCTCCTCGCATCCTCGGGTTGAAGATGGGCGTTGCGCCGCCCGTTGTGCGCGAGCGAGAAGGCGACCGCGGGGCGCGAGAGCGCGATGCGCGAGAACGCCTCCTCGCAGCGCGCGAATTCGGTCGCCTCGCTTTTCAGGAATTTGCGGCGCGCCGGCGTGTTGAAGTACAGGTCCTCGACCTCGACGGCGGTCCCGGCGGCGAGCGCGGCGGGCTCCGGCACGCAGACCACGCCGGCCTCGCACGCGATGCGCCATGCATGGCGCGAGCCCTCGCGACGGCTCGCGATCGCCAGGCGCGCGACCGCGCCGATGGATGCGAGCGCCTCGCCGCGGAAGCCGAGCGTCGCCGCGCGCTCGAGGTCTTGCAAGCTCTCGATCTTGCTGGTGGCGAAGCGCGCCACGGCGAGCGGAAGATCCTCCGGCTCGATGCCGCTGCCGTCGTCCACCACGCGCAGCCGCCGCACGCCCCCCTCGACGAGCTCCACCGCGATCGACCGGGCGCCGGCGTCGAGGCTGTTCTCGAGGAGCTCCTTGAGGGCCGAGGCGGGCCGCTCGACCACCTCGCCGGCGGCGATCTGGTTCACCAGGAGCTCGGGGAGGCTGCGGATTCGGGCCACAGGGGATGTTACACTGCCCGGGCGCGCGGTTTCGTCCCCCCGAACCGATCCCGCCGCAAGGAGCGGAATGACCCCTACGCAAAGGACCGCCCTGGCGGCGGCCGCGTCGCGCGCAACCGATTCGCCGCTCGAAGCGGAGCAGATCCGGCTCCTCTTCCGGTTCTCGCTCGTCGGCTACCTCGCGACACTGCTGGTGGTCTTCATCCTCGGCGCGATCCTCTGGGAGGACCTCGCGCGGCCCGCGCTCTTCCTCTGGTTCGTCGCGGTTTCGCTGGTGGGCGTGGGCCGCTACCTGCTCTACAAGGCCTTCATCAAGCAGGTGCGCGCGGCCGAGGAGATCCGCGACTGGGAACGGCGCTTCCTGCTCGGCACCGTGCTCGCGGGGCTTTGCTGGATGGCGATCGGCACGGTGCTCCTTCCCGAATCCACGCGCATCGTGCAGCGGCTCTCGGTGGTGATGCTGGTGGTGCTGCTCATGACGGGCGCGGTCGCCTACTACGCGCCGCACCGCTACGCGTACAAGATCACGGCGTTCCTCGGGCTCGTGCCGCTCGCGGTGACGCTCGGGCGCTCCGGCGAGCGCAACCAGATGTTCCTCTCGGGCATGATCCTGGTCCTCGCGATGGTGCTGCCCTACGTGCATGCCCGGGTGCACCGCGCGCTGGTCGAATCGCTCACCACGCGCAAGGCGCGCGAATCGCTCTCGAACGAGCTCGAGAGCGAGAGGAGCCGCCTGCAGCGCATGAACGAGGCGCTGGTGGAGGAACACGCGGAGCGGCTCAAGGCGCAGCAGGGCGAGCTCCTCGCGGCGCAGAAGCTGCGCATGCATTTCGAGAGCACGCCGCTCGCGGTGGTGGAGTGGGACCGGCGCCAGCACGTGATCGCGTGGAACCCGGCGGCGGAGGCGATCTTCGGCTTCCCCGCCTACGAGATGCTGGGAAAGCCGCTCGCCCCCGCGCTCACCACGACCGACGCGCGCGAGGACATGGAGGCGATGTGCCGCGAGCTCCTCGAGTCGGGCGAGGGCAACAAGACCACGCTCGTGAACGCCGCGCGCAACGGCCGCACCATCCACTGCGAGTGGTACAACACGCCGCTCGTGGACGCGCAGGGCACGGTCACCGGCTTCGCCTCGCTGGTGCAGGACATCACCGAGCGCCTGAACACCGAGCGCACCATCCACTACATGGCGCACCACGACGCGCTCACGGGCCTGCCCAACCGCCGCCTCATGCAGGACCGCCTGAACCAGGCGATCATGGCCGCCCGCCGCAAGCAGCGCCACGTCGCCGTGTTGTTCCTCGACCTCGACCGCTTCAAGGTGGTGAACGACACGCTCGGGCACGACACCGGCGACTTCATCCTGAAGGACGTCGCGCGGCGGCTGGTCGCCTGCGTGCGCGAGGTGGACACGGTCTCGCGCGAGGGCGGCGACGAGTTCGTGGTGATCCTGCCCGACCTCGAGCGGCCCGAGAACGCGCGCGTGGTGGCCGACAAGATCCTCGAGGTGCTGTCGCGCCCGGTGGAGATCGGCGGCCACGAGATCCACGTGACGCCCTCGATCGGCATCAGCCACTACCCCAACGACGCGACCGACGTGCACCAGCTCCTCAAGCACGCCGACAACGCGATGTACCAGGCGAAGGACGCCGGCCGCAACACCGTGCGCTTCTTCACCAACGACCTGAACTTCCTGCTCTCCAAGCGCCTGGAGATCGAGAGCCGGCTGAGGAAGGCGATCGACAACGAGGAGTTCTTCCTGCGCTACCAGCCGCAGGTGGAGCTCGCCACGGGGCGCATCTCGGGAATGGAGGCGCTCATCCGCTGGAACGACCCGCAGAAGGGCGAGATCTTCCCGAAGGATTTCGTGTTCGTCGCCGAGGAGCTCGGGTTGATCGTGCCGATCGGCGAATGGGTCTTCCGCACCGCGTGCCGCCAGCTGCGGGCGTGGTCGGACGAGGGCCTCGCGCCGATCACGATCTCGATCAACATCTCGCCGCGGCAGTTCATGTCGCGTCGCCTGGTGCACACGCTGCTCTCGATCGTGCGCGATACCGGCGCCGACCCGCGCCACATCGAGCTCGAGATCACCGAGACGATGATCATGAGGAACGTCGAGCAGTCGATCGAGACCCTCGCGCAGCTGCGCGCGGTCGGCATGCAGGTCGCCGTGGACGACTTCGGCGTGGGTTATTCGTCGCTCGGCCAGCTCACGCGGCTGCCGGCCTCGAGCATGAAGATCGACCGCTCGTTCATCATGAACGTGCCCCAGGACGTCTCGAGCGCCCTCATCACCGAGGCGATCATCGCGATGGCGAAGCGCCTCAAGCTGCGCGTGATCGCCGAGGGCGTGGAGACGCGCCAGCAGCTCGAGTTCCTGCGCGTGAACCATTGCGAGGCGTTCCAGGGCTATCTCTTCTCCAAGCCCGTGACGGCGCTCGAGGCGACCGCGATGCTGAAAGCCCAGGGCGCGGCGCACCTCGAAGCCCAAAGCGCCGCCGACTGAAAGGCGGAAAAGGGGTCAGATTATCTTTTTCATCGAAACCGTCGACCCGCTCCTCGACCGACCGAAAAAGTAATCTGACCCCTTTTCCAATGTGTCCCGTTTTTCAGCCTCTGGACGCGAGGTTGGGGCGCGCGAGCGGCGGGTTCTGCGCGAGGTAGCGCTTGAGGCCGCCGAGGATCGCGCCGGCGATCTTTTCCTGGTAGGCCGAGTCCTTGAGCCGCTTCTCCTCGTCCGGATTCGAGATGAAGGCGGTCTCGACCAGGATCGACGGGATGTCGGGCGCCTTGAGCACCGCGAAGCCCGCCTGCTCCACGCGCTCCTTGTGCAGGTCGTTCACGTCGCCCAGCTCGTTCAGCACCGCCCGTCCGAGCTTGAGGGAGTCGCTGATCGTCGCGGTCTGCGAAAGGTCGAGGAGCGTGCGCGCGAGCACCGGGTCCTGCGCGCCGAGGTCGACGCCGCCGATGCGGTCCGATGCGTTCTCGCTCTGCGCGAGGAGCCTCGCGGCGGCGGAAGTCGCGCCGCGCTCGGACAACGCGAACACGGAGGAGCCGCGCGCATCGCGCCGCACCCAGGCGTCGGCGTGGATCGAGACGAAGAGGTCGGCGTGCATGCGCCGCGCCTTGGCGACGCGCTGGGCGAGCGGGACGAAGTAGTCGCCGTCGCGCGTGAGCACCGCACGCATGTCCGGCTCCTTGTCGATCATCGCCTTGAGGCGGCGCGCGATCGCGAGCGTGACGTTCTTCTCGCGCGTGCCGCCGCGCCCGTGCGCACCCGGGTCCTCGCCGCCGTGCCCCGCGTCGATCGCGACGATCACCAGCCGGTCCAGGCGCGGCACATTCAGCGCGACGACGTCGCCCAGGTCGGCCTTCGCGCCCTTCGCGGCGGCAGCGTCCTTCGATGCGTCCTTCGAAGGGTCCTTCGCGCTCTCTTTCGCGACGTCCGTGGCGTCCTTCGCAGCAGCCGCTCCCCGCGCCACCTCCCCGATCGCATCGGGCTTCGGCGCGACCAGCGCGAGCAGCGGATCGGCGGGCTTCGCGGGATAGAGGTCGATCACGAGCCGGTTGCGGTACTCGCCCGCGGGCGCGAGCGGGAAGATCGACGGCTTCACCTCGGTGCGCAGGTCGAAGACCACTCGCACCACGTTCGGCCGGTTGAGCCCGACGCGAACTTCCCGGATGTACGGATCGCCGCCGCCGACTTTCGAAGCGAGCGCCTTGAGCTCGGGACCCAGCTCCACGCCTTCGAGGTCGACCACCAGGCGAGCGGGATCGTCGAGCGAGAAGTGGTGCTCGCGGATCGCGTGCGCGCTCTCGAGCGTGACGCGCGTGTACTCCTGGGCGGGCCACACGCGCGCGGCGAGGATCGCCTCGGCGCAGAACGCAGGATCGGCGGCGGCGAGGAGCGCAGCGAGGACGACGTACTTCAGGAAGCCGAAGAGGAAATCGGGAAACGCTCGGTGAGCCGCACGAGGCACTTCTGCCCGCGCACGGAGTGGTGCGTGAAGCTCGCGCTGCGCCCGGAGGCGCTCGCCTGCAGCGTGATTTCGAGATCCGCGGGCGGCACCGATCCCGCCGCTTTCTCCGGCCATTCGATCAGGCTCACGCTCCGATCGTCGAAGCTCTCCCGGAAGCCCGCGTCGATCCATTCCCTCGGGTCATGGAACCTATAAAAATCAAAGTGATGCAAGTCTAACCTCGAAACCTCATAAAGTTCAACCAGCGTGTAGGTGGGGCTTCGCACCGGGCCCGTGTATCCGAGGCCGCGCAAGATGCCGCGCGCGAGCGTGGTCTTGCCGGCGCCGAGGTCGCCGCGCAGGTAGACGATCAGGCCGGGCTCGAGGCACTGGGCGAACGCGGCGCCCAGCGCGAGCGTCGCGGCCTCGTCGGGAAGCCAGGTTTTCGGCGCTACCATCGAAGGATGAACGTCGCGGCGGAAAGTGTCTCGATCGAGGATCGCGTGAAGCAGTGGGGCCGCGGCCTCGGCTTCGACGCGATCGCGATCGCGGGAACCGATCTCGCCCGGGAGGAAGCGCGCCTCCTCGAATGGCTCGGGCGCGGCTGGCACGGCGAGATGGATTATATGGCGCGCCACGGCGCACGCCGCGCGCGGCCCGCGGAGCTCGTGCCGGGCACGGTGTCGATCATCACCGCGCGGCTCAACTATCGCGCGCCCGACGCGCGCGATTCGTGGCAGGCGCTCGAGGACGGCGAGGGCGCGTTCGTCTCGCGCTATGCCCTGGGCCGCGACTACCACAAGGTGCTGCGCGCGAAGCTGCAGGCGCTCGCCGATCGCATGACCGCGGAGCTGGGTCGCTTCGCCTACCGCGTGTTCACCGACAGCGCGCCGGTGATGGAGGTCGCGCTCGCCGCGCGCGCGGGGCTCGGCTGGCGCGGCAAGCACACGCTGCTCCTCTCGCGCGACGCGGGCTCGCTCTTCTTCCTGGGCGAGCTCTTCGTCGCGCTGGACCTCGAGCGCGATGTCGCGGCGAGCGCGCATTGCGGCACCTGCGAGCGCTGCATCCACATCTGCCCGACGGAAGCCATCGTCGCACCCTACCAGCTCGACGCGCGCCGCTGCATTTCGTATCTCACCATCGAGCACCACGGATCGATTCCGGAAGAGCTGCGGCCGCTCCTGGGCAACCGCATCTACGGCTGCGACGATTGCCAGCTCGTATGCCCGTGGAACAAGTGGGCGAAGACCGCGGCGGAGCCCGACTTCACGGTGCGCAACGGACTCGACCACGCGCGCCTGGTCGACCTCTTCGCCTGGAGCGAGGAGGAATTCGGCCGGCGCTTCGAGGGCTCCGCGATCCGGCGCATCGGGCACGAGCGGTGGCTGCGCAACATCGCGGTGGCGCTCGGCAATGCGCCGACCACGCCCGGCATCGTCGCCGCATTGCGCTCGCGCGCGGACCATCCTTCGGCGCTGGTGCGGGAGCATGTAGCATGGGCGCTTTCGCGCCACGGGGCCTGAGCCGGCGACCGCGCGGACCAGCGCTCCACCCTCGATGAGCAAACCTTCCCCCGCCATTGCGCGCGGCGTGTGGATCCTGGGCTTCGTGAGCCTGCTGATGGACGTCTCCTCGGAGATGATCCACGGGCTGCTGCCGGTGTATCTCACCGCGGTGCTCGGCGCGAGCGCCCTCGTCGTGGGCCTCATCGAGGGCATCGCGGAATCGACCGCGCTCATCGTGAAGGTGTTCTCGGGCGCGCTCTCGGATCGCTGGCGCAAGCGCCAGGCGATCGCCGCGGCGGGCTACGGCCTCGCCGCGTTCACCAAGCCGCTCTTCGCGCTCGCGACCGGGCCGGGCCTCGTGTTCCTCGCGCGCTTCGTCGATCGCATCGGCAAGGGGATTCGCGGAGCGCCGCGCGACGCGCTGATCGCGGACCTCGCGCCGCCGGAGATCCGCGGCGCGGCGTTCGGCCTGCGCCAATCGCTCGACACGGTGGGCGCCTTCGCCGGGCCGCTTTTCGCGATCGCCCTCATGCTCGCGTGGCGGGACGACTTCCGCGCCGTGTTCTGGGTTGCGGTGATCCCGGCCATCGCGTCGTTCCTGCTCATCGCGTTCGGCGTGCGCGAGCCGCAGGCGCCGGCGCGCGGATCCCGCACGCGGAAGGGCGAGGTGCGTTTCGATCGCGACACCTTGCGAGCGCTGGGTGGCGGATTCTGGGGAGTCACCGCGGCGGGCGCGGCGCTCACCCTCGCGCGCTTCAGCGAGGCCTTCCTCGTCCTGCGCGCGGCCGACCTCCGCCTCGGCGAGGCCTACGCTCCGGCGGTGCTGGTGGTGATGAACGTCGTCTATGCGCTCGTTTCCTATCCGGTGGGCCGGCTCGCCGATCGCATGGCGCCGCGGACGCTGCTCTTCTGGGGCGTGGCGTTCCTGGTCGCCTCCGATGTCGCGCTCGCATCGGCCGGCCATCTCGCCGTCGCATGGATCGGCATCGCGCTGTGGGGATTGCACATGGGATTCACGCAGGGCGTGCTCTCCGCCATGGTGGCCCAGGCGGCCCCGGTCGAGCTGCGCGGCACCGCGTTCGGCGTCTTCAATCTCGCGAGCGGCATCGCGATGCTCGTCGCGAGCGCGCTCGCGGGCGCGCTGTGGAGCTTCGTCGGACCGGCGGCGACGTTCTGGGCCGGCGCCTTTTTCGCGCTCGCCTGCGCCGCGATCCTCAAACTCGCGGTCCGTTGAGGAACGTCGCGCTCCGCGCCCGCGTCCAAGCCGCAATCCTCGCGAAGGAAACGCCATGAAGCTCGCCGCCGCCGCACTCGCCTCCATGCTCGCCGCTTCCTGCGCCGCGCACGCGCGCATCGACCTCGCGCGCCTCAAGGTGCCCCCGGGGTTCGAGGTCTCGGTGTTCGCCGGGAACGTGGCCGGCGCGCGCTCGATGGCGCTGGGCGACAAGGGCACGCTCTTCGTCGGCACGATCGGCGAGGGCGAGGTCTACGCGATCGCCAACGATGGGCGCAAGGCGACCCGCGTCGAGACGATCGCGAGCGGCTTGAACATGCCGAACGGCGTCGCGGTGAAGGACGGCGCGCTGTACGTCGCCGAGGTGGACAAGGTGTGGCGTTACGACGCGATCGAGTCGCACCTGCCGAAGCCGCCGAAGCCCACGCTGGTGTATGACAAGTATCCGCACGATCGCCACCACGGCTGGAAATTCATCCGCTTCGGCCCCGACGGCTGGCTCTACGTGCCCGTGGGCGCGCCGTGCAACATCTGCGAGCCGCCCGATCCCTATGCGTCGATCACGCGGCTGAAGCCCGACGGCTCCGCCATGGAGATCTATGCGCGCGGCATCCGCAACAGCGTGGGCTTCGACTGGGACCCGCGCACGAAGGAGCTGTGGTTCACCGACAATGGCCGCGACCTGATGGGCGACGACATGCCCTCGGACGAGCTGAACCATGCGCCGAAGCCCGGGATGAACTTCGGCTACCCGTACTGCCACCAGGGCGACACGCCCGATCCCGAGTTCGGCAGGAAGCGTTCATGCAGCGAGTTCACGCCGCCCGCCGCGAAGCTGGGCGCGCACGTGGCCGCGCTCGGCATGCGCTTCTATACCGGCGCGATGTTCCCGGCCGAGTATCGCGACCGCGCGTTCATCGTCGAGCACGGATCGTGGAACCGCACGAGGAAGAGCGGCTACCGCGTGGTCACCGCGCGGATCGAGAACGGCAAGGTGGTCGACGTGCAGCCGTTCCTCGAGGGCTTCCTCGACGAGCGCGCCAACTCCAACTGGGGCCGTCCCGTCGACGTGCAGCAGATGCCCGACGGCGCGCTCCTCGTCTCCGACGACCAGGCGGGCGCGATCTACCGCATCGCTTGGGGACGTACCCCGTTTTCTCTTAGGCGGAACGGCTCTTAGCTACCGATGCGTTCCGCCTAAGAGAAAACGGGGTACGTCCCCGGCTTTAGATGTCGAACTTCACGCCTTGGGCGAGGGGCAGCGCATTCGAGTAGTTGATGGTGTTGGTGGCGCGGCGCATGTAGGCCTTCCACGCGTCGCTGCCGGATTCGCGCCCGCCGCCGGTCTGCTTCTCGCCGCCGAAGGCGCCGCCGATCTCCGCGCCGCTCGGGCCGATGTTCACGTTGGCGATGCCGCAATCGCTTCCCGCGGCCGACACGAAGCGCTCCGCCTCGCGCAGGTCGGCGGTGAAGATGCTCGACGCGAGCCCCTGCGGCACGTCGTTCTGCAGCGCGATCGCCTCGGAAATCCCGCGGTACGGCATCACGTGCAGGATCGGCGCGAACGTCTCGCGGCGCGCGACCTCGCCTTGCCGCTCGGCCTCGCAGATCGCGGGCGAGACGTAGTACGCGCCGGGCGCCTGCGCCTCGAGCCTGCGTTCGCCGCCGGTGACGCGGGCGCCCTCGCCCTTCGCCGCGGCGAGCGCGGCCTGCATCGCCTCGAACGCCGCGCGGTCGATGAGCGGGCCCACGAGCGTGCCGTCGGCGAGCGGATCGCCGACGGGAAGCGACGCGTAGGCGCGCTTCAACCGGGAGACGAGCGCCTCACGGATCGACTCGTGCACGATCAGGCGGCGGAGCGACGTGCAGCGTTGTCCCGCGGTGCCCACGGCCGAGAAGGCGATCGCGCGCACGGCGAGGTCCAGGTCCGCGCTCGGCGCCACGATCGCCGCATTGTTGCCGCCGAGCTCGAGGATCGCGCGGCCGAAGCGCGCGGCGATGCGCGGAGCCACCAGCGTGCCCATGCGCGTGCTGCCCGTCGCGCTCACGAGCGGCACGCGCTCGCTCTGCACCAGCGCCTCTCCCACGGTAGGGCCGCCCAGCACGACGTGGCTCACCGCCTGCGGAAGATCGCCGAATGCGGCGAGCGTGCGTTCGAGCAACGCCTGGCACGCGAGCGCCGTGAGCGGTGTCTTCTCGGAAGGCTTCCACACCACGGTATCACCGCAGACGAGCGCGAGCGCCGCGTTCCAGCCCCACACGGCGACCGGAAAGTTGAACGCGGTGATCACGCCGCACACGCCGAGCGGGTGCCACGTTTCCATCATGCGGTGGCCCGGACGCTCCGAGGCGATGGTGAGGCCGTGCAGTTGCCGCGAGAGTCCCACCGCGAAGTCGCAGATGTCGATCATCTCCTGCACCTCGCCCGCGCCCTCGGAGCGGATCTTCCCCGCCTCGATCGAGACCAGCTCGCCCAGCTCGTGCCTCGCCTCGCGCAGCCGCTCGCCGAATGCGCGCACGACCTCGCCGCGCCGGGGCGCGGGCACGAGCCGCCAGGCGAGGAACGCTTCGTGCGCGCGCTCGATCGCAGCGCGGACTTGCGACGCCTCGTGCGCCTTCAGCCTCGCGACGACCTCGCCGGTGATCGGCGTGCGCGCCTCGAGCCCCACGCCCTCGAAGCGCTCGAGGTCGACGCCGAGCGCCGTGCAAAGGCGGCGCGCGCGCTCAGGCGGCGATCCGGGGCTGGGCCCTTCGCGGCTCCGGGTGGGTTCCGGCGAGGCCGTCGCCGGCGTAGTGGCCGCCGAACCGGTTGGCGAGAAAGTCCTCAAGGGTCGCCTCCTCCTGTCGTACGAATCCGCGGCCGCGGATGCGGCCTTCGCGAACGAGGTCCAGCATCGCGCACACTCCCGCGGCGGTGGTGAGTTGGATGGCCGAGAGGAACCGCCCGTTCACGCGCCCGCCGTAGATCTTGCGCACGAACGTCTCCTGCACCAGCCGGCCCTCCTTGTACCCGGTCACCGTCACGAACACCAGCACCACGTCCTGCGTGGTCATCGGGATCGCCGCCTCGAACACGTCGCGCAGCAGCGCGCGATGCTGGCCGAGCCGCAGGTCCTGGATGAGGATCTTCACGATGTCGCGGTGGCCGGGATAGCGCACCGTCTTGTAGTCGAGGCGCTCGACGCGCCCGGCGAGCGTCTCGCAGAGTGTCCCGAGCCCGCCCGAGGTGTTGAACGCCTCGTAGGTCACGCCGTCGAGGGAGAACTCCTCCACCTCCTCGAGCGCCGGCACCTCCATGAGGCGCCCGTCCACGATCGCCTCGCACGGATTGCAGTACTCGTTGATGAGCCCGTCGGTGCTCCACGTGAGGTTGTACTTGAGCGCGTTGCTGGGATAGACCGGGAGCGCGCCCACGCGCATGCGCACGTCGCGAAGGCGCTCGAAGCCGCGCGTGGCCCCGTGCGCCGCGATGGAGATGAAGCCCGGCGCGAGGCCGCATTGCGGCACGAACGCGGTGGCCGCGCCTTCCGCCAGGCGCTTCACCGCGCGCGTGCTCTCCACGTCCTCGGTGAGGTCGAAATAGTGCACGCCCGCGGCACGCGCGGCGGCGGCGATCGCCGGCGTGAGGAAATAGGGGCACGCGGAGATCACCGCGTCGTGGCCCGCGAGGATCGAGGCGAGCTCGACCGGATCGCCGAGCGTGCACATGCGGGTCTGGTGGAAGAGCTTCCAGGGCTCCAGGCGCGCCGCATCCTGGTCGACGACCGTGAGCTCGTAGTCGCCGCTTTCGCACAGCAGCGCCACGATCGCCTCGCCGATCTTGCCGGCGCCCGCGAGGACCACCTTCATCGCCGTGCCCATGACCGTCTCCTGCCGCCGCAGAGGGATGTACCCACTGTACCCGCTGGCAATGTCAATTTGAAGCGATTAGACTGACGATCCAACGGCAAGATTTCGACGTTTCGACGAGCATATGCGACGATCCGCCAATCCGCTCGATGCGAGCGACCGCAAGCTCGTGGCGCTCCTCAAGGAGGACGCGCGGCTTTCCACGGCGGCGCTCGCGCGCGCGCTGGGCGTCGCGCGCACCACGGTGGTCGAGCGGCTGAAGCGCCTGCAGAGGAATGGCATCGTCGCGGGCTACACCGTGCGGCTGCATCCGCGCATCCAGGGACGCATGTTCCGGGTGCACGTGCTGCTGCGCATCGACGCCAAGCGCGGCGAGGCGGTGGTGAAGGCGCTGCGCGAGATCCCGCAGGTGCGCGCGGTCTACTCGATCTCCGGCGCGTTCGACAACCTCGCGTTCGTCGAGGGCGAGTCGACCGAGGAGATCGACCAGGTGCTCGATGCCATCGGCGCCCTGCCGGGCGTGGTCTCGACGCAGAGCTCGCTCGTGCTCTCGACCAAGTTCGACCGGCAGTAAACCGGGGACGTACCCCGTTTTCTCTTAGGCGGAACGCACGTTCCGCCTAAGAGAAAACGGGGTACGTCCCCTCACCGCGTCCAGGGCGGGGCGGATGACGAATCGATGCCGTAGCGCTTCGCGGCGTCGGCCAGGCGCCGGTCGCCGAGCGCGGAAAGCGCGGCGACCACGATCGAATGCCGGTCGACCTCGAAGAAGCGGCGCAGGCTCGCGCGCGTGTCGCTGCGCCCGAAGCCGTCGGTGCCGAGCACCACGTAGGTATCGCGGATCCAGGGCCGGATGAGGTCGGCCACCGCGCTCACGTAGTCGGATGCGGCGATCACGGGAGCGCCGGATTGGGGCAGCTGTTGCTCGATCCACGATCGATTCCCGTCCCCGGACTGCATCGCTCGAGGGCCCGCTTCGCGGGATTGCCGGGCCGCGAGGCGTTCCTCACGCGAAATCGCCATCGCCGCGCGGCGCAGCTCGGTGAAGCTCGTCACCGAGAACACCTCCGCGCCCACGCCCCAGTCGTTCTCGAGGAGCTCGGCCGCGGCGAGCGCTTCCTGCAGGATCGTGCCGGCGCCGAGGAGCCTCACCTTCTGCTTGCGCGCGAAGCCGGGCGGCGCGGAAGCGGGCTTGCCGGCATCCCGCAGCCGATGCATCCCGCGCAGGATCCCTTCGCCCGCCCCCTCGGGAAGCGAGGGCTGCGGGTAGACCTCGTTCATGAGCGTCACGTAGTAGAAGACGTCCTCGTGCTCCGTGAGCATGCGGCGCATCCCGTCCTCGAGGATCACCGCCAGCTCGCACGCGAGCCCCGGGTCGTACGCGCGGCAATTGGGAATCGTCGAGGCGACGAGGTGGCTCGTGCCGTCCTCGTGCTGCAGCCCCTCGCCGGAGAGCGTGGTGCGCCCGGCGGTCGCGCCGAAGAGGAAGCCGCGCGAGCGCGAATCGGCGGCGGCCCAGATCGCGTCGCCCACGCGCTGGAAGCCGAACATCGAGTAGTAGATGTACATCGGCAGCATCGCGACGCCGTGCGCGGAGTAGCTGGTCGCCGCGGCCACCCAGGAGGCGATCGCGCCCGCCTCGTTGATGCCCTCCTCGAGGATCTGGCCGTCCACCGCCTCCTTGTAGTACGAGAGCTGGTGCTGGTCCTCGGGCTGGTAGAGCTGGCCGATGGGCGAGTAGATGCCGATCTGCCGGAAGAGGTCGGCCATGCCGAAGGTGCGCGCCTCGTCGGCGATGATCGGCACGATGCGCTTGCCGATCGAGGCATCGCGCAGGAGCGCGCCGGCCATGCGCACGAAGGCCACGGTGGTCGACATCTCCTTGCCGGCCGCTTCCAGGGCGAACTTCGCGAACGACGCGGCCGGCGGGGTCGCGAGCGGTTCCGCCTTCGTCACGCGCGCCGGCAGGTAGCCGCCCAGCTTCTCGCGCCGCGCGTGCAGGTACGCCATCTCGGGCGACTCGCGCGCCGGACGCACGAACTCGCACGCGTCGCACGCGGCATCCGCGAGCGGCAGCGCGAAGCGGTCGCGGAAGGCGAGGAGCTCCGCGCTGTCGAGCTTCTTCTGCTGGTGCGTCGTCATGCGCCCCTGGCCCGCCGTGCCCATGCCGTAGCCCTTCTTGGTCATCGCGAGGATCACCGTGGGCTGGCCCTCGTGGCGCATCGCGTGCCAGTAGGCGGAGAAGATCTTCACCGGATCGTGGCCGCCGCGGCGCAGGCGGTCGATGTCGTCGTCGGAAAGGTGCTCGACGAGCTGCTGCAGCTCCGGGTACTTGTTGAAGAAGTGCTCGCGGTTGAAGCGGCCGTCGGTCGCGGCATAGGTCTGGAATTCCCCGTCCACCGTCTCGAGGAAGCGCTTCTCGAGCCACTGGTGCACGTCGCGCGCGAAGAGCGGATCCCAGTCGCTCGACCAGAGGAGCTTGATCACGTTCCAGCCGGCGCCGGCGAAGAGGCCCTCCAGCTCCTGCACGATGGAGCCGTTGCCGCGCACCGGTCCGTCGAGGCGCTGGAGATTGCAATTGACGACAAAGATGAGGTTGTCGAGCCCCTCGCGCGCGGCGAGCGACAGTCCGGCGAGCGACTCGGGCTCGTCCATCTCGCCGTCGCCCACGAAGCACCACACCTTGCGGGATGCCCCGTGCGGCGCCTTCGCGGCATCGACGAGGCCCCGATGCTCGAGGTAGCGCATGAAGCGCGCCTGGTAGACGGCGTTGAGCGGACCGAGCCCCATCGACCCGGTGGGGAACTGCCAGAAATCCGGCATCAGCCACGGGTGGCAGTAGGACGAAAGGCCGCCTCCTCCGGTTTCCTGGCGGTAATTGGCGAGTTGCGCCT
>DATNGJ010000011.1:0-19728 GCA_035605915.1 Usitatibacter sp. | reverse complement strand
TAGAGCTCCGGCGCGATGCGCAGGTAGAGGTCCATGTCGAGCGCGTTGTGGTGGGTCCTGAACGGGCGCGCCGCCGCGCCGCCCGGGATCGGCTGCATCATCGGCGTCTCGACCTCGAGGTAGCCGCGCGCGACGAAGAACTCGCGGATCGCCTGCACGAGCTTCGAGCGGATCTCGAAGGCGCGGCGCGACTCCGGGTTCACGATGAGGTCCACGTAGCGCTGCCGGTAGCGCTGCTCCATGTCGGTGAGGCCGTGGAACTTCTCCGGCAGCGGGCGCAGCGATTTCGAGAGGAGCCGGATCTTCGTCGCGTGGATCGAAAGCTCGCCTTTGTTTGTCTTGAAGACCGGGCCTTCCACGCCCACGATGTCGCCGAGGTCCCAGTGCTTGAACGCCTCGTGCGCCTCGGCGCCCGTGACGTCGTTGTTGACGTACACCTGGATGCGCCCGCTCATGTCCTGCAGCGTGGCGAAGGAGGCCTTGCCCATCACGCGCTTGAGGAGCATGCGTCCGGCGACCTTCGCCTTGGGCTTCTCGCTCTCCAGCTGCTCCTTCGATTTCTCCGCGTGCGCGCGGGCGAGGTCGCCCGCGAGGTCCTCGCGGCGGAAGTCGTTCGGGTAGGCATGGCCCTCGGCGCGCAGCCGCGCGAGCTTGGCGCGGCGTTCCGCCATGATCTGGTTCTCGTCCTGCGGCGGCTCGGCCGGCGTTTTCGCGTTGTTGTCGTTCGCCATCTCTACACTCCCTGTTTGAGGCTCGCGGTGATGAAGTCGTCCAGGGCGCCGTCGAGCACCGCCTGGGTGTTGCCCACCTCGACGTTGGTGCGCAGGTCCTTGATGCGCGACTGGTCGAGCACGTACGAGCGGATCTGGTGGCCCCAGCCGATGTCGCTCTTGCTGTCCTCGAGCGCCTGCTTCTGCTCGTTCCTCTTGCGCAGCTCCAGCTCGTAGAGCTTGGATTTGAGCATCGCCATCGCCTCGGCGCGGTTCCTGTGCTGCGAGCGGTCGTTCTGCGAAGCGACCACGACGCCGGTGGGAACGTGGGTGATGCGCACCGCCGAGTCGGTGCGGTTCACGTGCTGACCGCCGGCGCCCGAGGCGCGGTAGGTATCCACGCGCAGGTCGGCCGGGTTGATCTCGATCTCGATCGACTCGTCCACCTCGGGATACACGAACACGCTCGCGAACGAGGTGTGGCGCCGCGCGTTGGAGTCGAACGGGCTCTTGCGGACGAGGCGGTGGATGCCGGTCTCGGTGCGCAGGTACCCGTAGGCGTACGGCCCGCTCACCTTGATGGAGGCGCTCTTCAATCCCGCGACCTCGCCCTCGCTCTCCTCCACGAGCTCCACCCGGAAGCCGCGGCGATCGGAGTACTTCGTGTACATGCGAAGCAGCATCTGCGCCCAGTCCTGCGCCTCGGTGCCACCCTGGCCCGCGTTGATGTCCACGAAGCAGTTGTTGGGATCCATGGGGTCGGCGAACATGCGGCGGAACTCCATGTCGGCGACGAGCTTCTCCACTTCCTTCACGTCGCCCTCGACCGCGACGAGGGTCGCGTCGTCGCTTTCCGCCTTCGCGAGCGCGAAGAGCTCGCCCGAATCCTTGAGGCCGGTGTCGATGCGCTCGAGCGTGCCGACCGCTTCCTCGAGCGTGCGCCGTTCCTTGCCGAGGTCCTGCGCGCGCTTCGCGTCGGACCAGATGTTCGGGTCCTCGAGCGTGCGCGCGACCTCGATCAGCCGCGACTTCTTCGCGTCGTAGTCAAAGATACCTCCGGAGCTCCGCCGCGCGCGCGGTGAGCCCATGGAGGTTGTTCTCGATGGCGTTGAGTCGGTCGGCTTCCATGGCGGCGATCGTGGTGCGCAAACCGGCGATTATACCGGGGACGTACCCCGTTTTCTCTTAGGCGGAACGCCCGTTCGCTCTTGCGGAAAACGGGGTACGTCCCCGACGTGCTCGATCACCAGCTGCAGCGAGCTCGCGCCCTGGTACTCGTTCACGTCGAGGCGGTAGACGGCGCGGATGGAGGGGGGGAGGGCGTCCGGGACGCCGAAGCGGATGGCCGGGATGCGGCGGCCGGCGAAGCCGAGCGTGAGCTTGAGGTGCTTCTCGCCCACCACGCGCTGCGACTCGACCGCGAAAGTGCCGGCGAAGCGCGGCTCGGCGAATCCCTGGCCCCACACCTGCTCGCGCAGCACGCGCGCGAAATCGAGGCTCACGTCCGCCTCGGCGAGCTCGCCGTCGCACTCGATGCGCAGTAGCAAGTCCGCCGGCGTGAGCCGCTCGCGCGCGACCGCTTCGAATGCGGCGCGGAAGGCTTCCAGCTTCTCGCGCGCCACCGTGACGCCGGCCGCCGCCGCATGGCCGCCGAATCGCTCGAGCACGCCGGGCGAGCGCTTGTCGACGAGATCGAGCGCGTCGCGAAGGTGCAGCGCCGGGACCGATCGTCCGGAGCCCTTGAGCTTGCCGGGCGCATCGGCGGCGAAGGCGAACACGGGGCGATGGAAACGGTCCTTCAGGCGCGAGGCGAGGAGCCCCACGACGCCCGCATGCCAGTCCTCGCGATGGATCGAGAGCGTGTATGCATCGCCCGCCTCGATGGAGGCGAGCATCGCGAGCGCCGACTCCTGCATCTCGACCTCGATCTCGCGCCGCTCCCGGTTCAACGCGTCGAGCCGCATCGCCATTTCCAGGGCGGCGGCGCGCTCGTCGGCGAGCAGGCACTCGATGCCGAGCGACATGTCCTGCAGCCGCCCCGCCGCGTTGAGCCGCGGGCCGATCGAGAAGGCGAGGTCGTAGGTGCCCGCTTGTCGGGGATCGCGTTCGGCGACCTCGAGCAGCGCCGCGATGCCCGCGCACGCGCGACCGGCGCGGATGCGGGCGATGCCCTGCGCGACGAGGATGCGGTTGTTCGCGTCGAGCCGCGCGACGTCGGCCACGGTGCCGAGCGCGACGAGGTCGAGGAGCTCCGCGAGGTTCGGCTCCGCGCGCGAGGCGAAGGCGCCGCGCCGGCGCATCTCGGCACGCAGCGCGAGCATCACGTAGAAGATCACGCCCACGCCCGCGAGGTGCTTGCTCGGGAAGCCGCAGCCGGCCTGGTTCGGGTTGACGATGCACGCCGCGTCGGGCCGTTGCGCACCGGGAAGATGGTGGTCGGTGACCAGCACGCGCATGCCCAGGCGGTTCGCTTCCGCCACGCCTTCCAGCGCGGCGATGCCGTTGTCGACCGTGACGAGGATCGCGGGCGAGCGCTTCGCCGCCTCGCGCGCGATCTCCGGCGTGAGCCCGTAGCCGTGCTCGAAGCGGTTGGGAACCAGGTACCCGACGTGCCCACCGAGCCCGCGCAACGCCCGCACGGCGAGCGCGCACGCGGTGGCGCCATCGGCGTCGTAGTCGGCGATCACCAGGAGACGCTCGGCACGCTCGATCGCATCGGCGAGCAGGCGAGCGGCGTCCTCCACGTGCGCGAGCCCGGCCGGTGCGGCGAGCGCTTTGAGCGTCGTCTCCAGCTCCTCCTTCGACGCGACCCCGCGCGCGGCGAAGAGGCGCGCAAGGCGCGCGTCGCATCCCGCGGCGATCAACCGCGCGCACGCCGGCTCGTCGACGGGACGGGCGACGATCTCAGGCATGGGAGGCGAGCGGACGTGCGCGGCGCAACCAGCGGCGGCGCGCGGCGGGAAGGAGGTTCGCGATCAAGGTGTCGCCCGCACGCGGCAGCACCAGCCGCACCGCGCCGAAGCGATCGATCGCCTTTCCGAGCTCCTGGAACCAGTGCTCGTCCAAGCGCGCCGCGGCCTTCGCCCACGCATCGAGGTCGAGGCGCGCGAGCGGCGAGGCGAGGTCGTCGAGCACGACGAGCGCCCAGCGCGATTCGGCGACCAGGTCCACCTGCGCGAGCGAGGCGGGCGGCGCCTGCAGCTCCGCGCCGGAGAGGCGTGCCAGCCCGCGCGCGAACGGATCGTGCGCGAGGACCAGCACGTAGGGCTTCTCTACGCGCTCGGGCGTACGCCCCTCGCCCCAGAACCAGACGCTGTTCGCGACGGGACGGCCCTGCGCCTCGCGCCGCGCGTTCACCTCGTGCGCGGCGAGCACCATCTGTGCCTCGGTGATCGCCGAGCGCCACCGGATCGCCGTGCCGCCGCCCGGCAGGCGCCCGAACGCATCGCGGCCGCGTACCGCCTCGAGCGCGACCGTCTTCGGCCGCTCGCCTTCGGGCACCTCGACGTACCAGCGATGCGGTTCGGCCGCGTGGAAGCGCAACCCGTCCGCGGCGAAATGGCGATGCAACGCGGCGGCGAGCGCCTCGGCCTCCTCGCGCTGCAGCCCCAGCACCGAGGGATCGAGCACCACCACCGAATCGCCCTCGATGCGCAGGTGCACGGGATCGGCGCGCAGCCACTCGCCGGGACGCGCCTGCGATTCTCCCGCGAGCGCGACGGCGGCGTAGGGGACGGGCTCGGCGAGGCCGAAGCGCGCGGCGAGCCAGGCGGCGGCGCCGACCGCCGGCGAGCGCTCGAGGTCCGCGCGCACGAGCCATCGTTCCAAGGCGCGCACGCGCGCCTCCCGCATGGCGGCGGGCGCATCCGGCGGCGGCAGCAGGTCGGGAACGAGGAGGTCGAGCGGCATGGAGATCATGGGCCTCGCGCATTACTGAGATAATGCGCGAGCCGGTCCCTTGGATTATCCCATCCCTTGCAGAGATCCTTCGAGCTCTTCGTCGGCCTGCGCTACACCCGCGCCAAGCGCCGTACCCAGTTCGTCTCCTTCATCTCGATGGTGTCGATGGCCGGCATCGCGCTCGGGATCGCCGCGCTCGTCACGGTGATGTCGGTGATGAACGGCTTCGAGAAGGAGATTCGCGCGCGCATCCTCGGCGCCGCGGCGCACGTGCAGGTGCTGGGCGGCGAGCGCGGGATCGAGGGATGGCAGGGCCTGATGCAGACGGTGAAGGGCGATCGCGAGGTGGTCGCCGCGGCGCCGTTCGTGTCGGGGCAGGGATTGCTCTCGGCGGGAGGCTCCGTGCGCGGCGTGTACGTGCGCGGCGTGGTGCCGGAGCTCGAAGCGACCGTCGCCGATTTCGGCGAGCACATGGTGGCGGGGAAGCTCGAGAGCCTCGAGCCCGGCGGTTTCGGCATCGTGATCGGCGTGGGCATCGCGCGCGCCCTGCAGCTCGGCGTGGGCGACCGCGTGACCCTCATCGCGCCCGAGGGGCAGGTGACGCCCGCGGGGCTCTTGCCGCGGCTCAAGCAGTTCACCGTGGTGGGCATCTTCCGCCTCGACCACAACGAGTACGACAACGCGCTCGCGTTGATCGACATGCGCGACGCCCAGGTGCTGTATCGCATGGACGAGCGCGTGAGCGGCATCCGGCTCAGGGTCTCGGACATCGACCGCGCTCCGCAGGTCGCGCGCGACCTCGGCCGCATGCTGCGCGGCGATTTCTACGTCACCGACTGGACGCAGCAGAACGCCAACTACTTCCGCGCGATCCAGATCGAGAAGCGCATGATGTTCATCATCCTCACGCTCATCATCGCGGTGGCGGCCTTCAACCTGGTCTCCACGCTGGTGATGGTGGTGACCGACAAGCACCCGGACATCGCGATCCTGAGGACGCTGGGCGCGGCGCCCGCGAGCATCATGAAGATCTTCGTGGTGCAGGGCGCCATCATCGGGGTGATCGGGACGGCGATCGGCGTGATCGCAGGGCTCCTCCTCGCGAGCAACATCGACGTGGTGGTGCCGTTCCTGGAGCGCACCTTCCACTTCCACATCCTGTCGAGCGACGTGTACTACATCAGCGAGCTGCCGTCCGCGGTGCACTGGCAGGACGTGGTGTCCGTCGCGCTGGTCTCGCTGGTGCTCTCGTTCGTCGCGACGATCTACCCGAGCTGGCGGGCCTCGCGCGTCAATCCCGCGGAGGCGCTGCGCTATGAATGAGGCCGTGCTCTCGTGCCGCGGGCTCTCCAAGACCTACGGCATGGGAGAGGTCGCGGTGCCGGTGTTGAACGGCGTGGACCTCGACCTCCGGCGCGGCGAGTCGCTCGCGATCGTGGGCGCCTCGGGGTCGGGCAAGAGCACGCTGCTGCACCTGCTGGGCGGGCTCGACCGCGCGTCCGGCGGAAGCGTCACGCTCCTCGGCGAGGACCTGCTCGCGCTCGGGCCGGCGGAGCAGGGGAAGCTGCGCAACCGCGCGCTCGGCTTCGTCTACCAGTTCCACCACCTGCTGCCCGAGTTCTCCGCGCTCGAGAACGTCGCGATGCCGCTCGTGATCCGCCGCACGCCGCCCGACGAGTGCCGCAAGCGCGCGGCGGCGATGCTCGAGGAGGTGGGGCTCGCGCATCGCGTCGCGCATCGGCCCGGCGAGCTTTCCGGCGGCGAGCGCCAGCGGGTCGCCGTCGCGCGCGCGCTCGTCACGCAACCCGCCTGCGTGCTCGCCGACGAGCCCACCGGCAACCTGGACCGCGAGAACGCCGCGCGCGTCTTCGAGCTGATCCTCGAGCTCAATCGCCGCCACGACGCGGCATTCGTGATGGTCACCCACGATCCCGACCTCGCGGGCCGCATGGACCGCACGCTCCGCCTCGCCGACGGTCGCCTCGTCTAGGGGACGGACCCCGTTTTCTTATTGGCGGAACGGGGTGGGTGGGCTTACGGCGGCCGCGGCGACCTGGGTGGCGGGTTGCGCGTTCCGCCTAAGAGAAAACGGGGTCTGTCCCCTTTTCATGAGGGCGAGCAGGTTGGAGCGCGCGGCTTCGAGGTTGCGCTCGTAGAAGGCGACGCGCTGGGCCTCGCCTTCCGCGCGGTGCCAGGTCTGGAGGCGCAGGCCCTCTTGCCGCGTCCAGGCCGAAGCGCGCGCGAGCGCGAGGGCATGCTCGGCGAGGTCCACCTGCGCGTTCGCCTTCGCGAGCGCATCGTCCAGCTCGAGGCCGTTGTCGGCCGCAAGCTCGAGGGGATTCTCGAAGCCGAAAAGCGACACGCCATCCGCCGTGCCGAGGATCGGCGCGCCATCGGAGGCCGCGCTCACGATGCGCTCCTCCACGACCACGCCGGTCTCGGGTCGCGTGTCGGAGAACTGCACCACGCCGTTCGGGCCGATCGATTTGTAGAGCACGGTCGCGTCGGCCGGCAACCCGCACGCCGCGCTCGCGACGAACAGGGCGATCGAGAGGCGGAAAGGCCGGGCGGCACGCATGCCGCCGATCGTGGCCTCGCATCAAGAAGCCCGTGCACGAAACGCGCGTGCCGCCGCTAGTCGCCTCGAACCAGCTCGTGGGCCTGCCGCGACGAAATGTCGATGCGGCCCGCGCCCCGGTGTCGGAGTTATCCGGCGCGAAGCCAGGGACGCAGCGCTTCCTCGACGTCCCCGGGAGATCGCACGTGCACCGCGGCAAGCCCCGCGCGACGCGCCCCCGCGACGTTCGACTCGGTGTCGTCGAGGAAGAGGATGCGCTCCACCGGCACATGGATCTCGCGGGCGATCCGCTCGAACGCCTCACGCTCCGGCTTGCGCACGCCCAGCTCGTACGAGGTGAACGTGCGCCGGAACGCGGCCAGAACCTCGGCGTAGTCGTGCGCCCAGGCCGCATGGTGCGCCGCGTTGGTGTTGCTGAAGATGTAGCGCGGCATCGCCGGATCGATGCGGCGCACCAGCTCGAGGGTCGGCTCGATGCGCCCCGCGAACACGCGCTCCCAGCCGGCGCGGAACTCGTCGTTGGAGATGTCGATGCCGAGCGATCGGCGCAGCGCCTCGAAGTACTCGCGTGCGCTGATCTCGCCCACCTCGTGGCGCTCGTAGGGCGCATCGAAGGAGAAGCGCCCGCGAAGCGCCGCCGCATCCGCATCGCAGCACGACGCCCAGTGCTCGAACACGCGGTCCCAGTCGAGCTCGATCAGCACGCCGCCGAGGTCGAAAAGGATCGCCTCGATCGATCGATCCCCGCCGCGGCCCTCTCCCGAGGGGGAGGGAGCATTCGCGTTCATCGCCGAGGGTTCCCTCGAGTGCGAAGGAGTCTTTGTGCTCACTTCCCTTTCACCCTCGTTCGAAACGTGATCGAGTAGCGCAGCGCCTGCGTGGCCTCCACGCTGTGCTGCCAGCGCCAGCGCACCTCGTCGCGCAGGACGTAGGCCGAGCGCGGCGGCAGGTCCAGCGCGAAGATCGCGGCGCCCTTGGTCGGCGGCCACGGGCGGAAGCGCATGCGCGCATCGCCGAGGAGCGAGACGCCGGCCACGACCTCGAACTCCGGCACGTCGCGATGCCAGCCGAGCTGCGTGCCGGCGCGGTACTCGCTCACCAGCGCGTGCGTGAACGCATCCGCCTGGAGCCCGAGCCACGCGGCGACTCGCGACCGCACCGGCACGAGGAACGACGGAAGCCCGGGCGCGGGCTTGAGCTCGTTCTCGCCGAAGTCGTATTCCGCGCCGAAGCTCGCGATGCGCCGCTTCGCGGTGTATTCCTTGTACTGCGCCTCGTGAAGCTCCAGTCCGCGGATCGCCTCGAGCAAGGCGCGCTCCTCCTCGGGCGAGAGGAATTCGGCGACGAAGGCGAGCCCGTCGGGAAGCGATGCCGGCGCGTCGAAGAGAGTCGATTGCATCAACCGAAAAAGGGGTCAGATCCCTTTTCTGCAGATTGGGTTTCGACCGGGTGAAGAAAAGGGATCTGACCCCTTTTCAGAAGCTCACCGGGTCGAGGGAACGCCAGAGGTACCAGGTGGCGACCGAGCTCCACGGCGACCAGGCGGCGGCGAGCTCGCGCATCTCGTCCCGGGTGAGCGGCTCGCCGTCGTTGTAGGCGCGCTCCATCGCGCGGCGCAGGCCCAGGTCGTCCACCGGCAGCACGTCGGGACGCATGAGGTGGAAGATGAGGAACATCTCGACGCTCCAGCGGCCGATGCCCTTCACGCGCACCAGGTCCTCGATGATCGCCTCGTCCTTCATGCGCGGCCAGCGGCGCGGCCGGATCGCTCCGGTATGGAATTGGGTCGCGAGGTCCTTCACGTAGAGCGATTTCTGCGACGAGAGGCCGCACGCACGCAGCGTCTCGACCGGCATCGCGACGACGCTCGCCGGCTCGATCGCCCCGGCCGCCGCGGCGAACCGCGCCCAGATCGATTGCGCCGCCTTCACCGAGATCTGCTGCCCCACGATCGAGCGGGCGAGGGTCTGGAACGCGTCGCCGCGCGTGCGCAGCTCCGCATCGGGGAACTTGCGGATGAACTTGCGCAACACCTTGTCGCGGCGCGCGAGCTCCGCCTTCGCCTGCGCCCAGTAGTCCGGAACCATCGGCCGATTGTAGCGAACCGAATGGCGCGGTCCCTGTCCATCCGGGATTGCCCGAACGGCGAGGAGGACCCATGGCGAATCGGCAACCGAAGCCCCCGCGCGACCGCATGCCCAATCCGGCGAGAGTGGACGGCAGCCAGGTGCCGCCGCCGCGTGCCGGCCGCACCGACGAGGACGCGCACGAAGAGCGCCTGATCGACGAGGCGGTGGACGAGTCGTTCCCGGCGAGCGATCCGCCGGCGCCCGCCCATCCGGACAGCTCGCTCGCGGTGAAGAGCGCCGCCGACAAGGGCCGCGCGACCACGTCCTCGGAGCCGGACCCGAAGAAGAAGAACCTGAAGCCGAGCGGCGACACGCCGTAGCCTTTCGCCGCGCCCGTCGCGTTAGGACGGGATGCGGCTCTTCGCGCTGGCGTTCGTCGCCGGCGCCTTCCTTCTCCAGCAGCAACGCTCGCTTCCCGAGGCGCGCTGGGCGCTCCTCGGGCTGGCGGGCGCGCTCGCGTGGCGCCTCGCCGCGCGCCGGCCGCTCACCGGTGCGCTGCTCGCGCTCGCGAGTGGGCTCGCCCTGGGCTTCGGCTACGCGGCCTGGCGCGCGGAGCTGCGGCTCGCCGAGGCGCTGCCGCTCGCGATGGAGGGCCAGGACATCGTCGTGACCGGCATCGTCTCGGGCCTTCCGCAGGAACGCCCCGAGGGAACGCGTTTTCTGTTCGATGTCGAGCATTGGGGCGCCGGCGCGAGGAGGGCTGGCGCGCTCCCTTCCACGCTCTCGCTCGCCTGGTACGCGCAGGACGAGACGCTGCCGCACGTCGTCGCCTGCGAGCGCTGGCGTTTCACGGTGCGTCTCAAGCGTCCGCGCGGGCTCGCCAATCCGCACGCGTTCGATTTCGAATCCTGGGCGCTGGAGCGCGGCATCCGTGCGACCGGCTACGTGCGCGACGAGTCCTCCGCCGCGCGGCTCGCCGATCGCGTGGACGGCTGGCCGTGCCTGCTCCATCGCTGGCGCGGCGCGGTGCGCGCCCGCATGCTCGAGCACCTGGGCGATGCGCCGCGCCGCGGCGTGCTGGTCGCGCTCGCCATCGGCGACCAGGACTCGATCCCGGAATCGGATTGGGAGACCTTCTGGCGCACCGGGGTCGGGCACCTCATGAGCATCTCCGGGCTCCACATCACGATGCTCGCCGCGCTCGGCTTCGCCGCGACCGCATTCGCGTGGGTGCGCATCCCGAAGCTCGCGCTGCGGCTGCCGGCGCGCAAGGCCGCCGCCATCGCGGGCCTTCTCGTCGCGGCCGGCTACACGCTCATGACCGGATACGCGGTGCCGGCGCAGCGCACGCTCGCGATGCTCGCAACCGTCGCCGCGTGCGTCATCGCGGGCCGGCACGCCTCGCCCTCGCGCACGCTCGCCGCGGCGGCGCTGGTGGTCCTCGCGCTCGATCCCTGGGCGGTGCTCGCGCCCGGCTTCTGGCTTTCGTTCGGCGCGGTCGCCTCGATCTTCTACGCGATGGACCTGCGCACCGGTCGGCGCGGCAAGCTCCACGCGGCATTCCTCGAGCAGCTCTCGGTGACGCTCATCATGCTGCCGATGCTGGTCGCGCTCTTCCAGCAGGTGTCCCTGGTCTCGCCGATCGCCAACGCGTTCGCGATTCCGGTGGTGAGCCTCGTCGTGGTGCCGCTCACCATCGCGGGCGCCTTCCTTCCGATGCCGTGGCTCCTCGACGCCGCGCACGCGCTGCTGCAGCTCGTGATGGCGGCGCTCGAGTGGCTCGCGGCACTGCCTGCCGCCGTGCTGGAGAGCCACGCGCCGCAGCCGTGGACGGTCGCCTGCGCGGTCATCGGCTGCCTGTGGCTCCTCGCGCCGCGCGGCTTCCCGATGCGCTCGTGCGCGCTCGCCTGGATCGCGCCTCTCTTCCTCGTCGTGCCGCCGCGCCCGGCGCCCGGCGAGGCGTGGATCGACGTGCTGGACGTGGGCAACGGCCTCGCGGTGGTCGTGCGCACCGCGGCCCACGCGCTCGCCTACGACGCGGGCCCGAGCTGGAACGGCGATTCCGATAGCGGCAGCCGCATCGTGGTTCCGTTCCTGCGCGGCGAGGGCATCGCGCGGCTCGACGCGCTCGTGGTCTCGCACGCGGACGACGACCACTCGGGGGGCGCCGCCTCGGTGGCAGCCTCGCGCGCGCCGCGCTGGATGCTCTCGCCGTTACCGGCCGACCATCCGCTGCACGATCTCGTGGAGCCTTCGTTTCCCTGCGAGGCGGGCGAGGGCTGGCGCTGGGATGGGGTCGAGTTCCGCGTGCTGCACCCGCCGGCGTCGATCTACGCCGCTGCCGGCAAACGCAAGGAGAACGACCGCGGCTGCGTGGTGCGGATCTCCACCGCGGCGCATTCGATGCTGCTCGCGGCCGACGTCGAGGCGAGGAGCGAGGCGGAGATGCTCGCGGGCGATCGCGGCGCGCTCGCGTCCGACGTATTGCTCGTCCCCCACCACGGCTCGAAGACCTCGTCCACCGAGCCCTTCATCGACGCGGTCGCCCCGCGCTCGGCGCTCTTCTCGGTGGGCTATCGCAATCGCTTCCGGCATCCGAGCCCCATCGTGGTCGCGCGCTACGTCGCCCGCGCGGTCGAGCTGCATCGCACCGATGACGAAGGGGCGTTGCGCGTCGTGCTGCCGGCGGGGAAGGACGCTGCGCCGGCGATCCACGGGCAGGAGGAAACGTGCCGCTATTGGAGCGTGCGCGCCAGCTGCTCGCGCTGAGCCGCGGGACCTCACGCGTTCACGAGGATGCCGACGACCACGGCGCCGTCCACGAGGATCCAGCCGATGCACACCAGCCAGATGGTGGGATCGCGCCGCTTGAGGCCGTAGACCAGCCACGCGATGGAGGAAAGCAGGTAGGCGGCCCACGACGCGAGCGAGACGCCGCCGGCGCCGTTGCGCCACACGCTCAGGACCTGCGGGATGGTCATGAGCATCACGCCGAAGGCGAGCCAGCGCAGGAACCGGTCGAAGCCGGTCGTCGTCGTGGTCGTCGACGGTCCGTGGGATTGCACGATGCGAGGGTCGCACTGCCGCATGGCGAAGGGCCCGCACCAGGGCGGGCCCGTCCTTTCGTTCAGCGCTGCAGCTGCACGTGGAAGAAATGCTCCATCTCGGCCCACGAGCGCTTCGCGGCCTTCTCGTTGTAGCCGATGCCCGGGACGTGGTAGTCGTCCGCCTTCGGATTGGTGAAGGCGTGCACCGCGTCGGCGTAGGTCACCATGTACCAGTCGGCGTGCGCGGCGTCGAGGGCGTCCTTCACCTGCTGGATCGTCTCGGGCTTCACGAACGGGTCCTTCTCGCCCTGCATGATGAGGATCGGCGCGTGGATGCGCGTGCGCTCCTCGTCGCTCGGCGCGAAGAGGCTGCCGTGGAAGGTCGCCACGCCGCGCAGCTTCTCGCCGCTGTAGGCGAGCGCGAGCACGGTGCCGCCGCCGAAGCAGAAGCCCATCGCGCCGATGTCGTCCTTCTTCACGTTCGCCTGCCGCAGGAGCACGGCGAGCCCGGCCTTCGCGCGCGCCGCACGCTCGCCCGACTCCACCACCTCGCCGGCCCACGCGCCCGCCTGCTTCGGATCGTTGGTCACCTTGCCCTCGCCGTACATGTCGGGCGCGAACGCGACGTAGCCGAGCGCCGCCACCTGCCTGGTGCGCTCCTTGATGTAGTCGTTGAGGCCCCACCACTCGTGCACGACGAGGACGCCCGGCCGCGCGCCCTTCTTCGCATCGTCGTAGGCGAGATAGCCCTTCATGGTCATGTCGTTGTATTTGTACTCGATCGTCTTGCCGACGATCCGGGCTTGCGCCGGGGCGGCGAAGAGGACACACAGGGCGAGCGCCGCGAGCGACGTGCCGATTGCGGAAAGCTTCATGGCATCTCCTGGCAGCTTGGGACGGTGGGGAAAGCGCGATTTTGCACCAACGCGGCGGCAGGCGATCGCGCGCCGGCTAGTCCAGCCAGTCGGGCTCGGGAAGCTCCGCGAAGATGCGGCGGATGCCGCCCGCCCAGCGCGCGCGCAGCATGGTGAAGTACGGGTCGCCGTCCCGGATGCGATGGCGCAGGCCCACGCGCAGGCTGTCCTTCGGATACCAGAGGAGGTCGATCGGCAGTCCCACCGAGATGTTGGACTTCATCGTGGAGTCGAAGGAGATCAGCACGCACTTCGCCGCCTCGCGCTGCGGCGTCGCGGGCGAGATCACGCGGTCGAGGATGGGCTTGCCGTACTTGGACTCGCCCAGCTGGAAGTACGGCGTCTCCTCGGTCGCCTCGATGAAGTTGCCCTGCGAGTAGACGTGGAAGAGGCGCGGGCGCTCGCGGCCGATCTGGCCGCCGACGATGAGCTCCGCGTGCGCCTCGACGTTGGAGCGCGCGAGGAAATCGGCGTCGCGCTGGTGCATCTCGCGCAGCGCCTCGCCCACGATCTGCGCCGCGTCGTAGAGCGAGTCCGCGTTCCAGAGCGTGCGTGTCCCCTCGGGCGCGCGCGACTGCCGGTCGAGGAGGTCGATCACGCCCTGCGTCATCGCGAGGTTCCCGGAGGTGAGCGTGACCAGCACGCGGTCGTCGGGCCTCTCGTAGACCCGCATCTTCGCGAAGGTCGAGACCTGGTCCACGCCCGCGTTGGTGCGCGAGTCGCTCGCGAAGATCATGCCGGCTTCGAGGCGCAGGGCGACGCAGTAGGTCATCGGTGGGAGCGTGGTTGCTTCCGTGGATAGTCCGTGGGCCGGGGACAAAGTTCTCCGAGTCCGCAGTTCGCAGCGGGCGCTCGGGTCGGAGGGCTGCGCATGGGCGAGCTTCGGCTGCCGGGGACCGTTCCGCCAGCATGCCGCGAAGGTGGCCGCCGCATTGCGCTCGATGGTGCGGGCCTGGCCCTCGGCGAAATTCGCTCTGCCGAAAAGAAAAACCGGCCTCCGGAGGAGGACCGGAGGCCGGGAAAAACCGCGTCGGCCGACCTAGGGCCGCGCCGCCATAGGCCGGCCGTCGACGCGGGATGCGAAGTGGCGCAGGAGCTGCAGCAAGCGGTGCAACCAAGAGGCCGTGGCGAGCGCCTGCGAGGCGGCCGGCTCGTCCTCGAGGGGCAGCGCGACGAACTTCACGCGCCCGATGCGTACCGCGCGATCGGCTGCGGCTCGAGGGGTGGTGGAAAGGGTTTCCATGGCCCGATGATGCGATCGCTCCGCTCGGGCGCCTATGGGATATTCGCCCCGCGGAGTGCGGATTTTTCGGCACGCGGGGATTAAAATCGGAACGACACCCCTCGCTCCACCTCCGCCCGTGCTCAGCTCCACCGCCGCCCTGGACGTCGCGCCTTTCGAGGCGGAGCTGCGCTCGACCTTCGGCGCCGCGCTCGCCGAGCTTCCGGCGCGTGCGCTGCAATTCGCGCGCGGCGCGGCGCAGGCCGCGGGGCGCGGCGAGGCGTTCGAGCGCTCGCTCGCGGTCGCGCGGCTCCTCCTCGTGCAGGGCGCCGATCCGGAGACCCTCGCCGCGGCGCTCGTGAGCCAGTCGATTCCCGAGGGCGAGCTCGACCTGGAGTCGGTCGAGGCGGCGTTCGGAGGCGAGCTCACCGCGCTCCTCAAGGGCCTCGCGCGCGCGGGGCGCATCGAGTCGCTCAACGCCAGCGGCACCGATCTCGAGCAGCTGCGCAAGATGCTGCTCGCGATCGCCGAGGACGTGCGCGTCGTCCTCATCAAGCTCGCCGAGCGGGTGGTGTACCTGCGCTCGCTCACCCGGGCGGACGAGGCGGTGCGCCGCGCGGCGGCCACGCAGACGCTCGAGCTCTTCGCGCCGCTCGCCAACCGCCTCGGCGTCTCCGACCTCAAGTGGGAGCTCGAGGACTTCGCGTTCCGCTACACCGAGCCGCAGCTCTACAAGCGCATCGCCCAGCTCCTCGACGAGAAGCGCAGCGAGCGCGAGGCCTACATCCAGCGCGTGATCGAGCTCCTGCAGGCGGAGCTGCGCGAGATGGGCATCGCCGCCACGATCCAGGGACGGCCGAAGCACATCTACTCGATCTGGCGAAAGATGCGCGGCAAGAACGTCACGTTCGAGGGCCTCTACGACATCCGTGCGGTGCGCGTGATCGTGCGGAACATCCGCGAGTGCTACACCGTGCTCGGCGTGGTGCACGACCTGTGGACGCCGATCGAGGGCGAGTTCGACGACTACATCGCCAATCCCAAGGCGAACCAGTACCAGTCGCTGCACACCGCCGTGATCGGTCCCGAGGGCAAGACCCTCGAGGTGCAGGTGCGCACGGAGGAGATGCACCAGCATTCCGAGCACGGCGTCGCGGCCCACTGGCGCTACAAGGAAGGACGCCGCGCGGACAAGGCGTTCGACGCGAAGATCGCCTGGCTGCGCCAGGTGCTCGCGTGGAAGAGCGAGGTGCTGGACCACGACGCGGCCGGCAAGGCGAAGCGCGGCCTCTTCGAGGACACCATCTATGTCCTCACGCCGCAGGGCCGCGTGGTGGATCTTCCCGCCGGCTCGACCCCGATCGATTTCGCCTATCACGTGCACACCGATCTCGGCCACCGCTGCCGCGGCGCGAAGGTGGACGGCCAGATGGTGCCGCTCAACTACAAGCTGCAGAACGCGCAGCGCGTGGAGATCATGGCGGCGAAGGAGGCGCGGCCCTCCCGCGACTGGCTCGCGAAGGACCAGGGCTACCTCGCGAGCCCGCGCGCGATGGCCAAGGTGCGCGCGTGGTTCCGGCACGAGGACTTCGAGAAGGACGTCGCCGGCGGGCGCACGGCGCTCGACAAGGAGCTGCACCGCATCGGCGCCGTGAGCGAATCGCACGAGCGGATCGCCGCCGCGTGCGGCTATCCGAAGCTGGAGGAATTCCTCGCCGCGCTCGGCCGCGGGGACGTCAGCTCGCGCCAGGTCGAGATCGCCGTGCGCGGCGAGGCGCCCGCGCCGGCGCAGCCCGCGGCAGCGTTGCCCATCGCGCCCGCCGCGCCGCAGAAGGCCTCGTCGGGCGTGCTCGTGCTCGGCGTGAACAACATCGCGACGATGATCGCCAAGTGCTGCAAGCCGGTGCCGCCCGATCCGATCGTGGGCTTCGTCACCCGCACGCGCGGCGTGATGGTGCACCGGCAGGATTGCGAGAACGTGACCCACCTCGATCCGGCGCAGCGCGAGCGCCTGATGCCCGCGGACTGGGGCAAGACGGGCGACGAGGCGCCGTTCTTCGCCGACGTCGAGGTGGTCGCCGTCGATCGTCAGGGGCTGCTGCGCGACATCACCGAAGCGATCGCGCGCGAGCGGATCAACGTGACCGCCATGAACACGCTCTCGCGCGGTGCCCACGCGTTCATGCGCTTCACCGTGCAGGTGTCGAGCGCGGAGGCGATCGGGCGGGTGCTGCGCCAGGTGAAGGACGTGCCCGGCGTGGATACCGCGAGGCGCCTGTGAAGGTCGCGGCGCTCCACGAGCTCGAGGCGCACCCCAACGAGCCGCTCCTTCGGCGCGAGCCGCAAGGCCTGCTCGGCGCCGCCGACCACTGGCTGCACGAGGCGAAGCGCCATGGCCGCAACCAGGTGCGGCCGATCGTCGTGAACCCCGTCATTCCGGCGTGAAAAAGGGTCAGATCCTCTTTCCCGCTTGCCGTCATTCCCGCGCAGGCGGGAATCCGTTTCTCGTGTACTCGGCATCCCCCGCCGAGAAGAACACCAGCCGTACTTCCTGGATGACGTCGAGCTTCTCGAGCGCTTCGCCGATCGCGCGGAGCGCCACTCGCGCCGCCTCTTCCTTCGGATAGCCATAGACGCCGGTGGAGATGGCGGGGAACGCGATGGTCGAAAGCGAGTGGCGTGCGGCGAGCGCGAGGCAGTTCGCGTAGCACGCCGCGAGGCAAGGGTCAGATTGCATTATCGACTTCAAAGCGCCAGGAGACCCGCGCGAACGATCATGTAATCTGACTCTTTTTTCGTCGATCATGGATTCCGAACCTCGCCTCGTCCTCAAGCCCGGCCGCGAGAAATCGCTGCGCCATCGCCATCCGTGGATCTTCTCCGGGGCGATCGAGCGCGTCGAGGGCGAGCCGGGCCTGGGCGAGACCGTGATCGTCGCGGCGCACGATGGAACTTTCCTCGCGCGGGCGGCGTACAACGCGCAATCGCAGATCCGCGCGCGGGCCTGGACGTTCGACGAGCGCGAGCGGGTCGACGCAGCTTTCCTGCGCTCGCGCCTCGCCGCTTCCATCGCACGCCGTTCCATCGTGCCGCCCGGAAGCGACGCGATGCGCCTCGTGCACGGCGAGTCCGACGGATTGCCCGGCCTCGTCGTCGACCGCTATGCCGGCGCGGCCGTCGTGCAGATCCTCGCGGCGGGCGCGGAGCGCTGGCGCGACTCGTGGGGACCCATGATCGCCGAGCTCGCGCCGGTGAAGAGCGTGTACGAGCGCTCGGACGCGGAAGTGCGCACGCTCGAAGGCCTGGAGCCGAGTATCGGCCCGCTGCACGGCGGCGCGCCCGGCGACGTGCGCATCGTCGAGGACGGGATCGCATACGAGGTGGACGTGGCGAAGGGCCAGAAGACGGGCTTCTACCTCGACCAGCGCGACAACCGCACGCTCGCGGCCACGCTCGCCGCCGATGCCGACGTGCTGAACGGATTCTGCTACACCGGCGGCTTCAGCCTCGCCGCGTTGAAGGGCGGCGCGCGGCACGTGGTTTCGGTGGACACGTCCGACGATGCGCTCGAGTCGGGCCGCCGCAACCTCGCGCTCAACTCGCTCGATGCCGCGCGGGCGGAATGGATCGGCGCCGACGTGTTCGCGTACCTGAGGAAGTTGCGCGACCAGGGCCGCCGCTTCGGGCTCATCGTCCTCGATCCGCCGAAGTTCGCGCCCACCGAGAAGCACGTCGCACGCGCCGCGCGCGCCTACAAGGACATCAACCTCTGGGCGATGAAGCTGCTCGCGCCGCGCGGGTACCTGCTCACCTTCTCCTGCTCGGGCGCGGTCTCGCCGGATCTCTTCCAGAAGATCGTGGCGGGCGCCGCGGCCGACGCGAAGGCCGACGTGCAGATCCGCCGCCACCTGGGGCCGGGGCTCGACCACCCCGTCTCGATCCACTTTCCCGAGGGCGAGTACCTCAAGGGACTGTGGTTGCAGGCTGCTTGAGATCGCGCATGGCGACGAGCGGATACGACATCGTCATCGTGGGCGCCGGATCGGCCGGATGCGTGCTCGCCAACCGCCTGAGCGAGGACCCGACGCGTCGCGTGCTGCTGCTGGAAGCGGGCGGATCGGACCGCTCGATCTGGGTGCGCATCCCGCTCGGCGTCGCGAAGCTCCTCACCAACGAGCGCTTCGTCTGGAAGGCCGACACCGAGCCGCAGCCGCAGCTCAACGGCAATCGCTTGTACTGGCCGAGCGGGCGCGTGCTCGGCGGGTCGAGCTCGGTGAACGGGATGGTGTTCGCACGCGGCCATCGTGCCAAGTACGACCAGTGGCGCGATGGCGGGTGTCCGGGCTGGGGCTACGACGACGTGCTGCCGTATTTCCGCAAGCTCGAGGACTGCGCGTTCGGCGATTCCGCCTATCGCGGTCGCGGCGGGCCGATCGGCGTGACCGAATTGAAGCCGGATGCGGTGACGCAGGCGTTCCTCGATGCGTGCGTGGAAGCGGGTTATCCGCCTGCGGCCGATTACAACGGTGCGCTATCCGAAGGCACCGCTCCGTTGCAAGTCTCATCTCGGAACGGAATTCGCTCGAGCGCGGGCCTGGAGTACCTCGCGCCCGCTCGCCGTCGAGCGAACCTGCGCGTGATCACGAATGCAGTCGCGGAGCGCGTGCTCTTCGAGGGACGGCGCGCGTGCGGCGTTCACTATCGCGTGGGCGATGCGGTGCACGAGGTACGCGCGACACGCGAGGTGCTCCTCTGCGCCGGGGCGCTTCGCTCGCCGCAGCTTCTCGAGCTCTCGGGCGTGGGCGATGGCGAGCGGCTCGCGGCGCTCGGCATCCCCGTCGTGCAGCACCTGCGCGGCGTGGGCGAGAACCTGCAGGACCACCTCATGCCGCGCATGACGTTCGAGTGCCGCCCGCACGTCACCGTGAACGACCTTCTGTCGGATCGCTGGTTCTTCGTGAAGTCGCTCGCGCGTTACTTCGTGCATCGCGACGGACTCTTCGCGACCACGACGCTCACCGGGCTTTCGTACGTGCGCACGCGCGAAGGCCTCTCATGTCCCGACGTGCGCATCCAAAGCGCGCTCGTCGCCGCGGCGAGCCGCTACTCCACGAGCCGGGCCACGGGCATCGATCCGCATTCGGGCTTCCAGATCGGCGGGTATTTCCTCTATCCCGAATCGCGCGGGCGGCTGCATGCGCAATCGCCCGATGCGCGCGTGCAGCCGAAGATCGAGGCGAATTACCTCGAATCGGCGGCGGATCGCGACGCGATGGTGCGGCTCATGA
>DATNGJ010000010.1:0-110663 GCA_035605915.1 Usitatibacter sp. | reverse complement strand
AGTGCAGCGTGCAACAAGAGGGTCGTAGCTGGTCCTCCAAAGGTCGCCTTGCGGCTAAGAGCATTGGTAATCGGGCGGACCTGACCAGGTCGAGCTCTCCAATAGAATTGCCGCGCCAAGCGCGCCGTCCACTTTGCGGTGCAAACAACGGCATTTCCCGTCGCCTATCTTCGGTCGGTGTGCTTTATGGCGATCCAGCGAAGTCGTACCACTTGACCCTCGAACAGAGAACTTTGGCAAGGTCGCGGGGACGCCGCACATCAGCGACGGCACTGAGAAGGGGACTTTCGCGCCTTTGGGGGCGTACGCCAAGAAAAAAAGCCCCGCCGGGGGCGGGGCCTGGACTACGTGGCGGAGAGAGAGGGATTCGAACCCTCGATACGGGTTTAAGCCCATATAACGCCTTAGCAGGGCGCCCCCTTCGGCCTCTCGGGCATCTCTCCGGCGAAGGTCGAATTATAGCCGAGCCATCGGTACCATGATGGCGCCTCCCTACGACGAGCGCCCACGCCATGAAGTTCCGGATCGTTGCCGTCTTCCTTCTCGCATTCGCGGCCGGCTGCGCCGAGGCGCCTCGTGTCGTGCCCACGCACGCGGCCTCCGCCACATCGCCGGCGCCGGCAGCCGCCACCGCACGCATCGCGCAGACGGCGAACCCGCTCGCGACGCATGCGGCGATGGAGATGCTCGACCGCGGCGGCAACGCGATCGATGCGATCGTCGCCGCGCAGATGGTGCTGGGGCTCGTCGAGCCGCAGATGTCGGGGCCGGGCGGCGGGACGCTCCTCATCTACTGGGACGCGTCGCATCGCAAGCTCGTGTCCTTCGACGGCCTCGCCGCCGCGCCGGGACGCACCACGGCGAGCCTTCGCACCGCGCTCGACGGCCACCTGCTGCCGCGCGCCGCGGTCTACACCGGCGGTCGCTCCGTCGCCGTGCCGGGAACGCTGCCGATGCTCGCGGAAGTGCATCGGCGCTACGGAAAGCTTCCCTGGCCCGTGCTCTTCGAGCCCGCGATCGCGCTCGCCGGGCAGGGCTTCCCGCTCCCGGAATTCCTGCATCGCATCGTCGAGCTCGACCACGTCGATCCGCGCGCGACACCGGACCTCGCGATGTATTTCGACGCCGCGGGTCATCCGCTTCCCGTCGGCACGATCATCCGGAACCCGCAATATGCCGAGACGCTGCGTCGCATCGCCGCGCACGGCGTGGATGGACTGCTGGGCGACGGGGGCGCCGCGCGCATCGTCGCCTCGGCGCAGCGCGGGCCGCTTCCCTCGCTCATGACCGCGGAAGACCTGCGCGCCTATCGTCCGGTGGAGCGCGAGCCGATCTGCGCCCCGTTCCTCGACTATCGCGTGTGCACCGTGCCGCCGCCCTCCTACGGCGGCATCTATCTCCTGCAGGTGCTGCAGATGATGCAGTCGCGGTCGGCCGGGCGTTACGACTTCGACGATCCGCGCTTCGTGCATCTCTTCGTCGAGGCGGGAAGGCTCGCGCGCGCCGATCGGGCGAAGTACGTCGGCGATCCCGCGTTCACGCCGGTGCCGACCGAGGGGCTCATCGCGCGGGAATACGTGCACGAAAGGGCGGCGTCGATCGACGCGAGCGCCGCGAATGCGCATCCCCGGGCCGGCCTGCCTGCGGGCGCGAACGTCGCGCTCGCTTCCACGCAGCCCCTGATGATGGGCGGCACGAGCCAGCTCACGGCGGCCGATGCATCCGGCGATGTCGTCGCGATGACCACGACGAACAACCTCGGCTTCGGCTCGCGGCTGATGGTGGGCGGCTACGTGCTCAACGACGCGCTCACGAATTTCTCCGCCGCTCCGCATCCGGGCGAGCACGCGGCGAACGAAATGGCGCCGCACAAGCGGCCGTTCACCTCGATGGCGCCGGCGATCGTGTTCGACGCCTCCGGCAAGCCTTTCGCGGCGGGCGGATCCGCGGGCGGCGGCCCGATCCCGGACTACATCGGCCAGGGCTGGATCGAGATGCTCGCGAACCATGCGACGCCCGCGCAGGCGATCGTGATGGGACACGTCTCCACCGCGACGATCGGGAAGATCGTGGTCGAGCAGGGCACCGCCGCCGAGGGCCTCGCGGGACCGCTGCGCGCCCTCGGCCACGACGTCGTCGTCGCGCCGCTCCTCTCGGGCGCGGGCTACATCGAGCGTTCGAGCGGCGGCTGGATCGGCGCGGCCGACCCGCGCCGCGGCGGCGACGTCCAGGGCGACTGAACTTCCGTCATTCCCGCGCAGGCGGAATCATCAGGCGACCGCCATTCCCGCGTGGGTGGGAATCGCTGTGCGAATGGATTCCCGCCTGCGCGGGAATGACGGTCACTTCAACTCGTTCAGCAGGAAGGTGTACGTGATGGCCCACATGTAGGCCTGCTGCGCGGGCGTGGAGCCGGCGCCATGGCCGCCCTCGGTATTCTCGAAATAGAGGACGTCGTGGCCCTGCGCCTCCATCTTCGCGACCATCTTGCGCGCGTGGCCCGGATGCACGCGGTCGTCGCGCGTGGTGGTGGTGAAGAGCACGCGCGGATACTTCACTCCGGGCCGCACGTTCTGGTAGGGCGAATACTTCGAGATGAACGCCCAGTCCGCGGGGTTGTCGGGATCGCCGTACTCCGCCACCCAGGAGTCGCCCGCGAGGAGATGGCTGTAGCGCTTCATGTCGAGCAGCGGCACCTGGCAGACCACGGCCTTGAAGAGCTCCGGGCGCTGGATGAACGTGGCGCCCACCAGCAGCCCCCCGTTGCTTCCGCCCATGATCCCCAGGTGCGCGGGCGAGGTGATGCCGCGGCGGATGGCATCCTCGGCCACCGCGATGAAATCGTCGAACGAACGCTGGTGGCGCTCGCGCTGCGCGGCCGCGTGCCACGCCGGCCCGAACTCGCCGCCGCCGCGAATGTTCGCGAGGAGCCACGCGCCGCCACGCTCGAGCCAACCCGCGCCGATGGTCGCGCTGTACGAGGGCGTCATCGAGATCTCGAAGCCGCCGTAGCCGTAGAGGATCGCGGGCGTGGTCCCGTCGCGCTTCGCGTCCGCGCGCATCACCGCGAAGTACGGCACCCTGGTGCCGTCCTTCGACGTCGCCTCGTACTGCGTGACGGTGAGGCCGTTCGCATCGAAGAACGCGGGCAACGCCTTCAGCTTCTCCCGTACGCCGCCGTTCGCATGGTCGAGATACAAAGTGGTCGGCTCGAGGAACCCGGTCACGGTGAGCCAGTAGTCGTCGCCGGTGTCGCGGTCGAAGGGCGCGGCGCCGACCGAGGAGTTGGCCGGGACGGGAATTTCGCGGGAGGTCCAGCGGCCGCCTTCGAACGCCGAGGGAGGGCTTAGCTCCACCACCCGTCCCGCCACGTTGTCGAGCAGGTCGAGCAGCAGCTTGTGCCGTGTGGCGGAGAACGCCTGCAGCGAGACGCGATCGCTCGGTTCGAAGATCGCCTGGAAATCGCGTGCGCCGGAGAGGAAGCGGTCGACGCCGATCGCGAGGAGCGAGCCCGCGCGAAAGTCGTGATCGGCCGGCTTCCAGTCGGAGCGCAGCCGCACGAAGAGCCAGCCCATCGCGACCGACACATCCGCGTCGCGCGGCGTCTGGAGACGGATCCAGTGCTCGCCCTCGCGCAGGTAGTCCTCACCCTCGAAGAACGTGATGCTGCGGTGGAGGCCCTCGTAGGTGCGGCCCGGCTCGTGGACCACCCAGGCGCTCGTCCCGACGTCGCTCGCCTCGCCCTCGTACATCGTCTTCGCCGCCGAGAGCGGCGTGCCGCGCTTCCATTCCTTGACGATGCGCGGGTAGCCCGAGCGCGTCATGGTGCCCGGCCCGTAGTCGCGCGAGATGTAGATCGTGTTCGCGTCGATCCACGCCACGTCCTGCTTCGATTCGGGCGAGAAGAATCCGTCCTTCACCCAGCGCTTGTCGACGGTGTCGTACTCGCGCACCTCGACCGCGTCGGCGCCGCCGCGCGAGAGCTGCACCAGGCAGCGGCGATATTCCGGATAGAGGCAGGCCGTGCCCTTCCACACCCACTTCACGCCTTCGTCGGCGGAGAGCTTGTCCAGGTCGAGCAGCACCTCCCACTTCGGGTGCGGCTTGCGGTATTCCTCGAGCGTGGTGCGGCGCCAGAGCCCGCGCGGCGCCGCCTCGTCCTGCCACAAGTTGTAGAGCCACGTCCCGCGCTTCGAGACGTAGGGAATGCGCTCGTGCGACTGGTAGATGCGCTCGAAGCGGTCGTGGATCTCGCGGTACTGCGGCCTCGACTCGAGCTCCTTCTCGCTCTCGGCGTCCTGGGCCTTCACCCACTCGAGCGCCTTCGCCCCCTCGACGTCCTCGAGCCAGAGGTACGGGTCGTCGCCCGGCTGCGCGGGGGGCGCCGCGGCGTGCGAGAGGTTCACCGACATCGCGGCGACCGTGAGCGCGAGCGCGAGGACGAGCCTCACGGGCGCATCTTCTCCTCGTCGGGCGCCTTGTCGAGCTCGAACTCCTTGTGCAGCACGCGCACCGCGAGCTCCATGTACTTCTCGTCCACCACGACCGAGGTCTTGATCTCGGAGGTGGAGATCATCTGGATGTTGATGCCTTCGCGCGCGAGGCAGCCGAACATGCGCGAGGCGATCCCCGCATGGGTACGCATGCCGATGCCCACCAGCGAGACCTTCGCGATGCGGTCGTCGCCCACCACGCCCTTCGCCTGGATCTGCGCCTTCACCTTGGCGAGGATCTGCATCGCGTTCTTGTACTCGTTGCGGTGCACCGTGAAGGAGAAGTCGGTCATCCCCTCGGTGGACGCGTTCTGGATGATCATGTCCACGTCGATGTTCGCGTGCGCGATGGGGCCCAGGATCGCGAAAGCGATGCCCGGACGGTCGGGCACGCCCAGCACCGTGATCTTGGCTTCGTCGCGGTTGAACGCGATGCCCGAAATGATGGCCTGTTCCATGTCTTCTTCCTCGAACGTGATGAGGGTGCCCATGTCGGTCGAGCTCACGTCCGTGAACGACGAGAGCACCCGCAGCTTCACCTTGTACTTGCCGGCGAACTCCACGGACCGGATCTGCAGCACCTTGGAGCCGAGCGAGGCGAGCTCGAGCATCTCCTCGAAGGTGATGGTGTCCAGCCGGCGCGCCTCGGGGACGATGCGCGGATCGGTCGTGTAGACGCCGTCCACGTCGGTGTAGATCTGGCACTCGTCGGCCTTGAGGGCGGCGGCGAGCGCGACGCCCGTGGTGTCGGAGCCGCCGCGGCCGAGCGTGGTGATGTTGTTGTCGTCGTCGATCCCCTGGAAGCCGGCGACGATCACGACGCGGTCCTCCGCGAGGTCCTCGCGGATGTTGCGGTCCTCGATCGCGAGGATGCGCGCCTTGTTGTACGCGGCGTCGGTGAGGATCGGCACCTGCCATCCGGTGTAGCTGCGCGCCTTCACGCCGAGCTTGTGCAGCGCGATCGAGAGGAGCCCGATGGAGACCTGCTCGCCGGTGGAGGCGATCACGTCGAGCTCGCGCGGGTCGGCGTCGGGATTGATCTCCTTCGCGAGCCCGAGGAGGCGGTTGGTCTCGCCCGCCATGGCGGACGGGACGATGACGAGCTGGTGGCCCTCCTTCACGAAGCGCTGGACGCGCCGGGCGACCTCGCGGATGCGCTCGGGGCTGCCCATGGAGGTGCCGCCGTACTTCTGGACGATCAGGGACACGGGGGAACCGGCAGGCAAAAGTCGCCATTTTAGCGTGCCAATTCGTCTATAGTGGGCTGACTACCGACGGGCCGCCCCAATGAGCTTGCTGCGCTCCCCGACCCTCGCCGTGCTGGTCCTCGCGCTCGTTGTCGTCGCGTGCCTCGCCGCGCTCGCCTGGGCGCTTGCCCGCTGGCGCGCGGCCGCACGGCGCGGCGAGGCACTCTCCGCGCAACTCGCCTTCGCCCGGCAGCTGGTCGAGGCGATGCCGAGCCCCATCTTCTACAAGGACGCGCAGGGCCGCTACCTCGGGGTGAACCGTGCCTTCGAGGAATATGTCGGCGTGCCGCGCGCGGAAATCGTCGGCCGCGACGCCGGCGCTACGCTCGCGCCGGATCTCGACGGCGCATCCGCCGGTCACGCGCCGGATGCGCGCACCTACGAAACGACGTTCACGCACGCGCGCGACGGCACGCGCCGCGACGTGCTGGTGAACAGGGCGGCCTTCCTCGGCGCCTCGGGCGATCTCGCCGGGACCGTGGGCGTGCTCGCCGACCTCACGGAAAGGAAGGCCCTCGAGGCGCAGACGCGCGAGAGCCACGAGCGGCTGCGCACCGTGATCCACGCGGCACCGATCGCCATCATCGCGCGCGACCTCGACGGCGTGATCCGCATGTGGAACCCGGCGGCCGAGCGCCTGTTCGGCTGGACCGAGGCGCAGGTGCTCGAGACCAACACGGTCATCGTGCCCGAGCGCCTCGTTCCCGAGGCGCGGCAGCTGCGCCGGCGCGCGCAGGCGGGCGAGACGCTCTGGGTCGAGGAGACGCGGCGCGTGCACCGCGACGGCAGCGAGGTGGACGTCTCGCTTTCCATCGCGCCCATCTACGGCGAGCAGAACGAGGTGATCGGGACGATGGTGACGCTCTCCGACATCTCGCGCCGCAAGATGGCCGAGCAGGCGCTGCGCGAGAGCGAGGAGCAGCTGCGCCTCGCGATGGACGCGGCGCAGATGGGCATCTGGTACTGGGAATGCGAGACGGACCGGTTCCTGCACTCGGAGGGATTGAGCGTGCTCTTCGGCGGCCGCTCGGCCGATCCGATGAGCCATTACCGCGTCTTCCAGCAACGCCTGCATGCCGAGGACCGCGAGCTGCTCGAGGCGACGCTGCGGCACGCGATCCGGCGCGGCGCCGATTTCCAGATCGACTATCGAGTGGTGTGGCCGGACGGCTCCACGCACTGGCTCACCAACCGCGGGCAGATCGAGCGCGGTGTCGACGGGCGCGCGCAGCGCGTGATCGGCGTGGCGATGGACATCACCGATCGCAAGCTCGCCGAGCAGCGCATCGCCCACATGGCGCACCACGACGCGCTCACGGGCCTGCCCAACCGGGTGCTGCTGAAGGACCGCATCCAGCACGCGATCGCCCACGCGCACCGCGACGGCGCCGAGCTCGCGGTGCTCTTCCTCGACCTCGACCGCTTCAAGACCATCAACGACTCGCTCGGCCACCAGCTCGGCGACCGGCTGCTGCAGTCGGTCGCGAGCCGCATCCTCGTATGCGTGCGCGAGGGCGATACGGTGGCGCGGGTGGGCGGCGACGAGTTCGTGATCGTGATCCCCGGCATCGCCTCGGCGGCCGACGCGTCCGGCGTGGGCTCGAAGATCCTCGAGGTGCTGGGGAGCGCGTTCCACCTGAACGGCAACGACCTGCACGTGTCGGGCTCGATCGGCATCAGCCTGTATCCCTCCGACGGGGCGGACGCGGAGACGCTGATGCGCAACGCCGACACCGCGATGTACCACGCCAAGGATTCCGGGCGCGGCAAGCTCCAGTTTTTCACGCAGCACATGAACGTCGCCGCGCAGCACCGCCTCGCGCTCGACAACTCGCTGCGCCGCGCGCTCGAGAACCGCGAGCTCGAGGTGCACTACCAGCCGCTCTTCGACTTGCGCGACCGCTCCGTGACCGGCTTCGAGGCGCTATTGCGCTGGCGTTCGCCGGACGGCGAGCTCGTCTCGCCGGGGCAGTTCATCGCCGCCGCCGAGGAATCGGGCCTCATCGTCCCGATCGGCGACTGGGTGCTGCGCGAGGCGCTGCTGCAGGCGAAGACGTGGCAATCGCCGGGGCGCGCCGTGATGGTCTCGGTGAACGTCTCGGCGAACCAGCTCGCGCGATCGAGCTTCGTCGAGCGGCTGCGCGCGCTCATGGAGGAGACGGGCATCGATCGCGGGCTCCTCGAGCTGGAAGTGACCGAGGGCGTGATCATCGAGGGCGCGGGCGAGGCGCGCGAGGCGCTCGACCAGATCGCCGCGCTCGGCGTGGGAATCGCGATCGACGATTTCGGCACCGGCTATTCCGGGCTCACCTACCTCAAGCGCCTGCCGATCGACACGGTGAAGATCGACCAGTCGTTCGTGCGCGACCTCACCGTGGATCCGGACGATGCGGCGATCGTGACGGCGATCGTCGCGATGGCGGCGAGCCTGGGCGTGGACGTGGTGGCCGAGGGCGTGGAGACGCAGGCGCAGCTCGAAGCGCTCCGGCGGCTCGAATGCCACCGCGCGCAGGGCTTCTTCCTCGCGCGCCCGATGGACGCCACCGCCGCCGCGCGCCTAGTGCGGCCCGCGCTCGCAAAGGGGACGGACCCCGTTTTCTCTTAGGCGGAACGACTACGTGCTCCTCCTAAGTCGTTCCGCCTAAGAGAAAACGGGGTCCGTCCCCGGTTTAGCCGCCAGCGGTGGCCAATCGCTTGAGGTCCTCGGCGAACTGGCTCTTCGCCTGCGTCCTGCGCAGCGTCTGGACGAAGCGCACCTTCACCTCGTCGTTGCCGGGCCACACGGTTTCGAGCCAGTTGTAGCCCGCGTCGCCATGGCCGGTGTAGGTATAGCGGTTCATCTCCGCGGCAACCGCCCCGAGGAGGCCGTTGCCGAAATAATCGGACCACTCGAGCTTCTCCACCGAGCGCCCCGACTTGATCGCGGCGAGCTTCTGCTTCACGTCGGCGGTGCGCTCCTGGCGGCGCAGCGAGGTGTACTCGCCGCAGCGCTCCTTGAGCCACAGGTTCGATGTCGCCACCGGCAGCTGGCAGACCGGCGGCGGCATGCCGGGCAGCCGCGACTGCATGAGGTCGTGCGCGAGCTCGAAGCGGCCGTGCCCGAGCTCGAGCACCACCATCGGGAAGTACGAGTTGGCGTACGGGGCGAACGCGTTCGCCGAGGAATCGTCCGCGGAGATCATCACGGCGCCCTTGCGGCCGGCCACGTCGAGGAAATCGCCGCCGCCCATCGCGCCCGCCGCGTAGACCGCGGTGCGCACGACGCGCGGCTTGAGCCGGTAGACGAAATGCGTCGTGCAGCAGTTGCCCGAGCCGGTGAAGCTCGACAAGTGCAGGTCCGGCTCGCCGTCGCCATCGAGGTCGCGCCCGATCGAGCGGATGGTCCAGCGGGAGCCTGCGGGCGCGTCCTTCGCGCTGGTCTCGAGCACGGGCTTGCCCTGCCGGAAGAGCACCACGCGCTCCTCGGCGGCCGCCGGCTGCGCGGCGCCCTTCACGTGCGCGACCACCGCGACGAATTCCTCGAAGGGCTTCGTGTCGGTCGCTTCCAACCCCTGCGATTCCAGCCACGCATTGGGGTCCTGCGCGAACGCACTCGCCATCACGAGCCCGGCCATCGCCGCGGGAACGAATCGCAACCACCGCATGTGCGGGTCCTCCGATGTTCGTGCGCGAAATTTTTCGCGATAAGGTACCACGCGCCCCCCTGCCGCGCGATGCCGCAGTTCACACCGGCGAGCTACGGCAGCGTCGGAGCGAGCCTACGCGACCCGGAACGGTAAGCCCGAACCGGCATCGTGCGCCCGCATCCAACCCGCATACGATGCGAGGAGGCAACATGGCGCGAACCATCGAGCAGCAATCGAGAGCCGCCTACTCGAGCGGGATCCGGGGATTGGTGAGCGGTGCCGTGATCGGCGCGATCCTCATGGCCATCGCCGGCTTGATCTTCGGCATGTTCAATTTCGGCAGCGGCAGCGTGCCGCTCCACATGGCCGCCGGCGCCTGCATCGGCGCGATCATCGGCGTGCTGTACGGGATGATCCACAACCGGCGCTGACGCCGAGCGCCGTTCGGAACCGACCCGGGCTCCCGAATTGCATGGGAGCCCATTTTTTTGCGCGGCAAGGCGAATCCGTTCTCCCATGCGGAAAGCGCGAGCTTTCCTGTTGCCAACCTTGCAAGCGCTCGTGATAATCGACCCATACCAAGGAGGAGGCTCGAATGACGCATTCGATCATGCGGCGTCGCCTATTGCGTGGCGCGCTCGCGACGGCAGCCCTCGCGCGGGTTCCCCTCGGCTTCGCCGCCGACAAATTCCCATCCGACCGCATGCACGTGATCGTCCCCACCGGGCAGGGCGGGGCCGCCGATCGCCTGGCGCGCACCTTCGATGATTTCTGGGGGCCGCTCCTCGGCACGCATTTCGAGTACCAGTTCATGCGCGGCGCCGCGGGACAGGTCGGCTACGAGACCTTCATCCACAAGATGCCGCACGACGGCATGCACCTCCTCTTCGGCAACATGGGGCCGGAGATGATCATGTACGTGCTGCAGAATCCCGACTACAAGTTTCCCCGGGATTACCGCTACTTCTGCCGCACCGACGTGGACGACAGCGTCGTGTTCGGCTCGAGGAAGGGCCGGATCCGCTCGCTCCAGCAGATGATCGACGAGTCGAAGAAGCGCACGCTGAACGTCGCCGTGAGCCGCCTTCCCCACCCCGCTTCGATCTGCCTGCTCTCCCTCGGCAAGGCCACCGGAGGCAAGTACAACCTGGTTCCCTACGGCGGCGGCCATCCGACGAGCGTCGCGGTGCTGAACGGCGAATGCGACGTCGGGGCACTGCCGCTCGGCACGGTGCTCACGCAGAAGGACACGCTCGAGGTCCTCGGAATCTTCAACGACGAGCCGAAGATGTCGAAATACACGTCGGCACCCTCGGTGAACAAGGTCGCCGGCACGCACATCCCGACGCTGCCTTCCTCGCACGCGTGGGCGGTCCACACCGATTTCATCGAGAAGCACCCGAAGGAATTCGCGATCCTCGAGGACACCGCCCGCAAGGTGTTCGACGATCCGAAGTACCGGGCCGAATACGCCAGGACCGGCGCGCCGCCCGAGTCGATCCAGTACGGCGACACGCAGGTGTGCACCGAGTACGCGAACCACATGATCGAGCTCGCGAACGAGTACAAGCCGCTGCTCACGGCCAGGAAGAAGGGCGCGCGGTGAAGGAAGCGAAGGAGAAGCCGAAGGCGCTGGGCGCCGACCTCGTCATCCCGGTCCTCGCCCTCGCCTTCACGATCTACTTCTTCTTCTCGACCCGCGGGTTGCAATGGGAGGCGCGCGCCAACGGCCTCATCATCGGCACGGCGCTCATCCTCCTCGTCGCCGCGCAGCTGGTGCGCATCGGCATCTCGGTCGTGCGCCGCCGCGAGCCGCTCGGCTTCGCGCCGCTCGTGAGTCCGCCGGACGCGCTGCGCAAGCGCCTCGGCATGCTGGCGGTGACGATCGCGTTCGTCGCGACCATCCCCTGGCTCGGCCTGGGCCTCGGACTCTTCGCCGCGCTCGCCGCGGCGTTCTGGATCATGGGGGTGCGACCCGCGCGCAACGTCCTGCTGGTCGCGTTCATCATCACCGCCGTGTGCTGGGTGCTCTTCACGATCGCGCTCGACATCGGCTTGCCGCCCGGCCCCGTCGAGCACCTCTACCACCACTTCGCCGGCTAGGCGGCGATGAGCTGGGACCTGCTCACGCAGCTCTTCTCCCAGCAGCTCTCGCTGTGGTGGATCATCTGGCCCGGGATCCTGCTCGGCATCGTGGTCGGGTTCCTGCCCGGCTTCAACGCCGAGAACACCCTCATCATGCTGCTGCCGCTCACGCTCGCGATGCCGGTGCAGCACGCGTTCGCGTTCATGACCTCGCTCTACTGCGCGACGCACCTGGGCGGCGGCATCCCGGCGATCCTGGTGCGCATCCCGGGAACGCCCGGCGCGGCGGCGACCACGCTCGACGGCTATCCGCTCACGCAGCAGGGGCGCGGTCAGTTCGCGCTGGTGCTCTCGTTCTTCGCATCGGTCTTCTCGGGCCTCTTCGCGTGCATCCTCACGCTGGCGCTGCTGCCCTGGCTCTCGGTGATGGGGCTCTACCTGCGCTCGGTGGAGATGGTGGTGGTGATGCTCTTCGGCCTCACGCTCATCGCGTTGATCGCCGCGAAGGACGTCCTGAAGGGGCTCATCGCCGGGCTTTTCGGATTGATGATCGGCATGATCGGCGTGGACCACATCTACAACACGCCGCGCGCCACCTTCGGCTTCCTCGAGCTCTACGACGGCGTGCCGCTCGCCCCGGCGCTGATCGGGCTCTTCGCGGTGGGCGAGGCGCTCACCATGGTCGAGCGCAAGCTCATCGTCTCGGCCGACGCGCGCAAGACCGGGTCGAGCCACGACTGGGGCCAGACGCTGGAGGCGATGCGCTACTCCATCAAGCGTTGGTGGCACGTGTTCTGGACCGGCGGCATCGGGCTTCTCATCGGCATCGTGCCCGGCGCCGGCGCCTCCATCGCCTCGTTCGTCGCCTACCAGCAGTCGCGCATGTGGTCCAAGCACCCGGAGAGGTACGGCACCGGCGAGCCGGATGGCGTGATCGCCGCCGAGGGCGGCAACAACGGCGTGTGCTCTGGAACGCTGGTGCCGATGATGGCGCTCGGCGTTCCGGGCGGGAGCACCTCGGCGGTGATGATGATCGTGCTCCAGTACCATGGCATGGTGATGGGCCCGCAGCTCTTCAGCGACCAGCCGCAGCTCGCCTACGGCGTCTTCGTCGGCATGCTGCTCTCCTACCTCTTCATGATCCTCACCATCTTCCCGCTCGCGCGCTACATGTCGCGCGTGGTGCTGATCGAGACGACGTACCTGGTGCCGATCATCATCCTGGTGACGGTGACCGCCGCGTTCTCCGAGCGGCAGTACCTCTTCGACATGGGTGTGGCGATCGTCTTCGGCATCATCGCCTACATCGCCAACAAGACCGACTATCACGTCGCCGCGATCCTCATCGGGGTGATCCTCGGGCCGATCTTCGAGAACTACCTCGTGCGCGCCATGCGGCTTTCCCAGGGCGATCCCAGGATCCTCTTCTCCTCGACGCTGGGCAACGTGCTGTGGACGCTCCTGCTGCTCTCGCTGCTCTTCCCGATCGTGCGCGCGTGGCTCGCGAAGCGGAAGGCCTCGCCATGAACGATCGCGCCGATCTCTCGCGGCTGCTCGCGCGCAACGTGAGCCGCGTCTCGCGCCTCGAGATTCCGGGCGGCGGGCAGGTCGTGGTGCAGGGCCTCCACGCCTTCGTGGGCCACATGAAGCCGCCGCACGGCACGACCATCGTCGACGTGGAGGACCCGAAGCATCCGCGCGTCGTCGCCACGATTGCGCTCGCGGACAGCCGCTCGCACACGCACAAGGTGCGCGTGGCGGGCGACATCATGGTGACCAACGTCGAGATGAACCAGCGCCACCTGCTGCGGCGTGGCTCGCAGCGCATCGCCGAGGCCGAGGCGCGGCTCGCGCAGTCCCTCGGGCGCGCGCCCACGGAAACGGAGCTCGCGGCCGACCTGCAGCTCGAACCCGCCGACATCGCGTCGATCCGCCGGTTCCGGCGCGACGGCTACCACGACGGCGGCTTCAAGGTATGGGACATCTCGGACAAGTCCAAGCCGCGCCTGCTTCATCACGAGAAGACCTTCGGCTTCGGCGTGCATCGCTTCGACATGGACTCGCGCTACGCCTACATCTCCACCGAGATGGAGGGCTACGTCGGCAACATCCTGGTGATCTACGACCTCGCGAAGCCCGGCAAGCCCGGGGAGGTGTCCCGCTGGTGGATGCCGGGCCAGCACGTCGCGGCGGGCGAGAAGCCGACCTGGAGCGGCTACAAGAACCGGCTGCACCACGCCCTGCGCGTGGGCGACACGATGTGGGCGGCGTGCTGGCACGCGGGCCTGCGCGTGATCGACGTCGCCGACATCCGCCATCCGCGCACCGTCGGCGCCTACGATTACCACCCGCCGTTCCCGGAGCCCACGCACACGGTGCTGCGCGTGCCGTTCAAGGTGGGCGGCCGCGACGTCGCGGTCGTCTTCGACGAGGAGCACGACCACGTGCCGGGGCGGCTGCACGCCGGCATGTGGGTGTTCGACGTGACCGACGTCGCGAACGTCAAGCCGGTCTCGATGTTCCACGTGAGCGAGCTCGATTCGCCGTGGTCGCGCATCGGACGTTTCGGCGCGCACCAGCCGGCCGAGCACATGGCGGACACGCTCGTCTACGCGAGCTGGTTCAGCGGGGGCTTACGCATCGTGGACATCGCCGATCCGGCCGTGCCGGTCGAGGTCGGGCATTTCATCCCCGAGCCCACCGGCGGCAACACGAGCCCGCAATCGAACGACGTCGACGTGGACGAGCGCGGGCTCGTCTACCTGCTCGACCGCAACCAGGGACTGGACATCCTGGAGTTCGCGCGCGGTTAGCGGATCGCGCTCGCAATCATGGCAGCAGCGTCGCCCGCACGGGCGGCGCGCCGGCCAGGCGAGAGCCGGGGCGAACTTCGACGCTGTAGGTGATCGTCTGCTCGTCCCGGTTCGGCGGCACGAACACTTCCCTTGCGCCGGACGTGATCCGGATCACCGGGCCGAGGCCGCGAATTTCCACGTGCTCGACCGCGGGATCGACCACCTCGAATCTCACGAGATACCCCGAGCTCGTCGGGATGCTCAGCCGCAGCTCGTTCGATGCCCCGGACGCGGAAGCGCTGGATTTCGGCAGGTTCGCCGCGTGCCCCGAGCTTCGCACCTGAACCTTGACGTTGAACCCGCCCCGCGTTTCGCGGGCGAGCGCATGGCTCGCGGCGCCCAGGAATAACGCCGCCGCAAACGGCCACACACTGGCGGACCAGGAAAGCATGATGCCGGTACCGCGCTGCTAGCGGGTGAGGATCAGCGCCGCGGTCTGGGGCAGGTTCGGGATCGCCGTCCGCGCATGCCGAACGCCGCCGCCGTTCGTGACGTTCTCGAACGGGACCTCGCGCTCCGGCAGCGGCGGCGTATACGAAATGCTGTCGTTCACCGCGGGCAGGTCATGACGATCCACGCGAAAGTAGATGTAGCGACCACCGTCCCCGCGAATGCAAAAAACGCCCCTCTGGACGTTGACCGCCTCGACGATTCCCATCATTCCCCCGGTCCCCTGCAGTTGTTTATTAACGTCCGTATTGCGGGATCGATATTGCCTCCGACCCGCCGGCCGATCAACCCTTCTATTCCGGGTCCCGTGTTTCGGATGTAATCGAGCGGCGTTGAACGCGAAAGCCGAGCTCGGCCCGCAGATGCCCTGTCGCCGGCTGGACGGCCGCCCACCAACTGCGCCACAATCGGCCCACGAAAACTAATGTTAACCAACACCGGTGAAGGATTTCGACGACCGGAGGTGCCCGCGGCGCCTCGACAGCGCGGATGCAGGAGCGATGACCCGGGATCGCCGGCGATCAGCGCGGCCATGACCGACATCGCGCAGCTTCATTTTCTCGTCGTGGAGGATCAGGGATTCCAGCGATGGCTGATCGCGAACACGCTGAAGGACTTCGGCGCGCGATCGGTCGTCGCAGCCGCTGGCGGTGCCGAGGCCTTGAAGCTCCTGGCCGAAGCGCCGGTCGACGTGGCCATCAGCGATCTCGACATGCCGGAGATGGACGGCATGGAGCTCATCCGCCGCATCGCTGCCCTCGGTCATCCCGTCTGCGTCGTGCTCGTGAGCAGCCACGATCGCTCGCTCATGGCGAGCGTGGAGTCGATGGCCGCGGCCTACAACGTGAAGGTGTTGGGCACGATCCAGAAGCCGCTCACGGCCAGGAAGCTCGAGGCAGCGCTCGCTTCCCTCGATGTTCGAAGAGCCGCCATACCGGTAAGGCCGGCCGCCATCCTCGTGACAGCGGCGGAGGTCGAGGCAGGGCTACTCCGCGGAGAATTCGAGGCCCACTTCCAGCCGAAAGTCGATCTCCGGACCGGCAGGATTCGCGGAGCGGAGGCGCTCGCGCGATGGCGCCATCCAGGGCAGGGCCTTCTCGCTCCCGTGGCTTTCATGCCCGCGGTCCAAACGAGCGGAATGATGGAGACGCTCACGCGCGTCGTATTGACGGATGCCGTGCGCAACTGCGTGGAATGGCGCAAGGCCGGCATCGCGGGAAACGTGTCCGTGAACCTCAGCGTCTTGTCCCTTTCCGATGTGAAGCTGGCCGATCGCGTCGCGGCGATGGTCGCGGAGGGCGCGCTGGAGCCCGCGCACGTCACCTTCGAAGTGACCGAATCGGCTGCCATGCGCGAAGAGGGGCCGGCCCTCGAGAATCTCTCGCGTCTTCGAATGAAGGGCTTCGGCCTCTCGATCGACGACTACGGTACCGGATATTCCTCGATGGAACGGCTCGCCCGAATCCCGTTTACCGAGCTGAAGATCGACCAGAGCTTCGTAAGCAAGGCGACGACGGACAGCTCGAGTCGGGCGATCGTGGAGTCGAGCCTCGAGCTCGCGAGAAAGCTCGGCATCGCAGCGGTCGCCGAAGGGGTCGAGTCGGCCGCCCAGTGGTCGCTTCTACAGTCGCTGGACTGCGAGCTCGCACAAGGCTATTACGTCTCGGCGGCGCTCAATGGCGCCGAGTTCCGCCGCTGGGCCCGTAGTCGAGTCGAAGCGGCGGCGCCTTGATGGATGGGTCGCGCGTTGTTTCGCGGCCGGCGGCACGATCGTGGCCGGCTACCGAATCGCGATGCGCGCGAACACCAGCGCGATAGCCGCGACGGCGAGCGTTACGGGCACGATGCGCTCGTCCCAGCCGGCGTACAGCGCGATCAGCGTCAGGATGATCGCGCCGGCGACCAGGAACAAGCAGAAGCCGGCGAGCGCGCGTCGCAGCTCGCGCTCCGCCTTGTCGGTTGATCGCCCTGCATCACGCTCATCCGCCGGATCTGCATCCGGCATGTCGTCGGCCATGTCGCCGGCTCCTCATGTTCGATATCGTGTGCGCACAGATTAGCGCCAACGGAGCGCGCATGGCGTACCGCAAGTTGCGGATGAACGGCATCGACAGATGGCGGAAGGTGTGAGATTCGAACTCACGAGGGGCGCGAACCCCTGCCGGTTTTCAAGACCGGTGCCTTAGACCGCTCGGCCAACCTTCCGTATCGAAACACCACTGCGGGCCGACCTTCCGTCGAGCGACGAGTACCGGGGAGCCAGCTGCGATTTGCTGCCCGGACGGCCGAAGCCTTCCATATCGAAACGCAATGAACCCGTTCACTGCCGAACGGGTATGATTCCCCTAGGGATTTTACCCGGCCAGCCTTGAAAACGCCCGGAAAGCCCCGATGTCGAAACCAAGTCCGTCTTGCGGACCTATTGACCAGGAGATTCCAGCCCTATGCAACCGGAAAACCCGCTGATCCAGTCCAGGACGATCGCGACGCCGGCGCTCGCGCGAAATCGCGTCCTGCGCAACACGTACCTGCTGCTCGGCATCTCGATGCTGCCGACGGTGCTCGGCGCATGGCTCGGCCTGCAGCTCAAGTTCAGCCTCATCGGGCCCGCGCACCCGGCGATCGGCTTCATGCTGTTTCTCGCGATCGCGTTCGGCTTCATGTTCGCCATCGAGAAGACGAAGAACTCGGCGGTCGGTGTCGCCGTGCTGCTCGGCTTCACGTTCTTCATGGGCCTCATGCTCTCGCGCATGCTGGGCATGGTGCTGGGGCTCTCGAACGGCGCGAGCCTCATCGGCCTCGCCTTCGGCGGCACCGGCGTGATCTTCGCCTCGATGGCGGCGATCGGCACGGTGACCAAGCGCGATCTTTCCGGCCTCTCGAAGTTTCTCTTCATCGGCGTGATCCTGCTCCTCGTCGCCGGCTTCGCGAACATCTTCCTGCAGATCCCGGCGATGATGGTCGCGACGTCCATGATCGCGATCGCCATCTTCTCGGCGTTCATGGTGGTCGACGTGAACCGCATCGTGACGGGCGGGGAGACCAACTACATCAGCGCGACGCTGATGCTCTACCTCGACCTCTACAACGTCTTCGTGAACCTGCTCGCGCTCCTCGGCATCTTCGGCGGCAACAACCGGTAGCGGAAGGAAAAAAGGGGGTCAGATTCCTTTTCCCGCATGGCGGAAAAAGGAATCTGGCCCCTTTTCTTGTCAGCGCTCGAAGAGCGCGATCGATTCCACGTGCCCGGTGTGCGGGAACATGTTGACGACGCCCGCGGCGAGCAGGCGATAGCCCTTCACGTTCACGAGCACGCCGGCGTCGCGCGCGAGGGTCGACGGGCTGCATGAAACGTAGGCGATGCGCGAGGGGCCATCCTCGGCGAGCTCCTTGCAGATCTCGACCGCGCCGTCGCGGGGCGGATCGATGAGGAGCTTCGCGACGCGCCCCATGCGCGCGAGCGCGCCCGGCGCATCCGTGTAGAGGTCGTGCGCGAAAAAGGTCGCGCGATCCTCGAGGCCGTTCGCCCGCGCGTTCGCTTCGGCGCGCGCGACGAGCCCCGGGGATCCCTCGATGCCCACCACATCCGCACCGCGCGTCGCGAGCGCGAGCGAGAAATTGCCCAACCCGCAGAAAAGATCGCCGACTCGTTCCCCGGGGCGCGGGTCGAGCAAGTCCACAGCGCGCTTCACCAGCACCCGATTCACGGCCGCGTTCACCTGGGTGAACTCGGTCGGCCCGAACGCGAGCGAGAGCCCGAACTCGGGAAGCCGATAGTCGAGCGCCGGCGCCTCGAGCGGATACCACGGATGCGCGGTCTCCGGACCCTTCGGCTGCAGCCACCATTGGATCCGGTGGCGATCGGCGAACGCGCGAAGCTTCGACTGGTCGTCTTCCGGAATCGGCTCCAGGTGCCGCAGCACGAATACGGTCACCGATTCGCCCACCGCGAGCTCGAGCTGCGGGATTCGCTCTCGCAGCCGCATGGAGGTGAACATCTCGCGCAGCTCGGGGATCAGCGCCGAGATCGCGGGCGGCAGCACCTCGCAGGAGAGCGTGTCGGCGACGAAGCTCGAGCGCCGCTCGTGGAAGCCCACCAGCACGCCGCCCTTCTTCACCACGTGGTGCACCGAAAGCCGCGCGCGGTTGCGATAGCCCCACGCCGGACCGATCACGGGCGGCAGGATCGCCTCGGGCCGCACCTTGCCGATGCGCGCGAGGTTGTCCTCGAGCACGCGCTGCTTCGCAGCCACCTGCGCGGCCGGCTCCACGTGCTGCATCGCGCACCCGCCGCAGGTGCCGAAGTAGCGGCAGCGCGGCTCGACCCGCAGCGCGCTCGCGCGCAGCACCCGGGTGACCGAGCCCAGGTCGAAGTTGCCGCGGCTTCGCCGGCGCACGAACTCCACGCGCTCGCCGGTGACGCCGCCGTCGATGAAGACCACCTTGCCGTCGACGTGCGCGACGCCGATCCCTTCGTGGTCCAGGGATTCGATGAGCGCTTCGTTCAAGCCGCTACGATCCGCAATCGGTGCGAACGTTGCCGAACACCTGCCGCTGGATGGCCTTCGTGACGGTCACGCCGTCGACGCTGTAGGTGAGCGTGCCGGCGTTCCCGTTGCTGAAGTCGAAGGTCATCGTGCCCACCGCGGTGCTCGCGATCGCGTGCCAGGGCGAAGCGTTGAAGGCGGGCCCGGTGGTGCGATAGAGGGCGCCGCTGAACTTGCCGTCGGTGGTCGCCTCCCCATCGGGAAGCACCAGCCACATGCCCTTGCCGTTGTTGTCGTACGTGAACAGCGTCGCGAAGATCGTGTTTCCGTGCTGCGCGACGTTCACGCCCCAGCCCGATTCGTTCGGGTTGAACCACAGGTCCTGGAAGTTGTTGGAGAAGCTGCGGTCGAAGGCGGACCACTGGCAGCTGGGCGGCGTCGCGGCGAAGGGCTGGCGCGTGATGCTCTTCGTGACGTTCGTGCCGTTGTACGAGTAGGTGAGCGTGGCGTCGTTCGCGTCGGTGAACGCGAGCTTCATGGTGCCGACCACGGTGGAGGCAATCGCTCCGAACGGCTGGGCGTCGAACGCGGGGCCCGTCGTGCGGAACAATTGCCCCGAGTACGTGCCGTCCGCCTGCCGCGCGCCGCCCGGCATCACCAGCCACATCGGCGAGCCGTCGAAGTCGTAGGTGAAGAGCGTCGCGAAGAGGATGTTGTCCTGGTGGTTGAGGTTGATGCCCCAGCCGGACTCGTTCGGATTCCACCACAGGTCGGTGTAGTTCGTGTCGAGCGTGTCGGCACGCGCGTGCAGGTTGTACGTGCCCGTGCCGCCGGCATCCCAGTGGGCCACCTGCACGAAGTACGTCCCGGCGGAGAGCTTGTGCGTGAAGCCGAAATGGTTGTTGCGGGTCTGCGCGTCGTCGTTGAACGCGATCTCCACGCCGTTGGAATCGAGCAGCGTGCCCACGGTGTCGAGGTTCGCGCCGCCGGGACCGTCGCTCCAGGCGCTCAGGTAGGCGGCCTTCGAGAGCCGGAAGCGGAACACGTCGAGGTCGCCCGCGTAGTCGATGCGGCGATTGTCGAGCTCGAAGGGAGTCGCGCGCGTGTCGAGGATGTCGGCGCCGCTCGCGTCGAAGGGCGTGCCGGCGAAATCCTGCGGGCGGTTGGGCGCGTCGTCGGGTGCGACGCCCGCCTTCGTGATATAGGGCTCGATCTCCGGAGCGAAGATGGGCAGCTCGCTGTAGAGGCCATCCTCGTTGAGGTCGGTGCAGCTCAACCCTTCGGCGCTGTTCTGCACCGTCGTTCCGGTGAGGATGCCGCGCAGCTGCAGGCTTCCGTCGGCGCCGGTCGTGAAGAGGCCGGAGCCGCTGGAGCCGCCCTGGATGATGCCGCGCGTGTAGCGCACGCCGTAGAACTCCTGCGGCCAGTCGTCGAGCCGGAAGTTCTGGTCGATGTTGCCCACGGCGTAGCGCGCGGTGTCGCCTTCCGGATGGCTCACGCTCACGATCGCGTCGCCGCTCGCGAGCGGCGCGGGGTCGATGCCCGCGTAGACCGCACCGTCGGGCGGCGCGACGTTCATCAGGAGCAGCGTCGAATCCACGTTGTAGTTGGTGAAGACGAGCTGCATGCCGCCGTTCGTCGTGGCGAACCCCGCGGGGAAGCCGCGATCCGGACATTGCGCGTCCGACTCGTAGAACCAGCGCGCGCCGATGCTGTTCGCGGAGGCCTGGTTGTTGATGCAGTGGTTGGCCGTGAGCACATAGGGCGCCGGGAATTTCTCGGTATCGATCAGCGTCCCCGTGCAGAGGAAGGCCTGTCCCTTGTCGACGAAGTTGAGGCGGATCACCGACTTCTCGCGCTGCTCGATCGCGCTCGCGAGGCCCGGCGCGAGCAGCGGGTCGTCGGCCGCGCACATCGTCTCGATCGTGCAGATCGCGGCGGATTCGAGGGCGATCGAGGTGTCGAAATGCACCAGCGCGCCGATGCGAACCGCGTCCGCCGCCGGCCGCTCGCGCGTGAAGAGCTCGAGCACCTGGCTCTCGCCCGGCGTCCACGGCCCCCATGCCTCGGGCGCATTCGCGGCGCCGAGGAGCTGCGTCTCGATCCGCCCGTCGTCGCCCTGCACGCGCAACTCCACGGGAGTCGCGAGCGTGCCGAGGTCGATTCGCACGCGCACGCCGAGCGCGCTCGCGGAGGTCACGCGCAGCTTCGCGACGTAGCCGCCGGCGATCGGCGTCCACGCCGCGACCGCGATCGATTGCGAGAGCGCGCGCACCGACCCGACGCGCCGCGGGCCGTGGGGCTGCGGCGTGCTCGCCGACTTCGCTTCGAGCGGCGGCGCGAGCGACACGACGTCGATGGGTGCGAGCTGCGGCGCACGGAACTCGGGCGCGAGGAGCGGGGCCACGTGCGGCGCGGGACGCGAGGGCGTGGGTGCGAGGGCGAAGGCCGCCGGCGCGGCGCCGGCGCAGGCAATCAGGGCGAGGAAGAGGCGAAGGTTCATGGCAGGAGCTGGGTCCCGGGCCGTGCGCGTATGTCCGGAACCGGCGGAGTGGCTGGGTTTTTACTTGATTTTCAGGGCCTTATGTTACCATGGGAAATCGTCGCGGCGCGCCCGGCGCCGGCCCTCGAGCGTCCCCGCAAGTCCTTGATCAAGTTCTGCAATTCCTGCGGCGCGAGCGTCACCCACCGCATTCCCGAGGGCGACAGCCTGCACCGCGCGGTGTGCGACGCGTGCGGGACCATCCAGTACGAGAATCCGAAGGTCGTGGTCGGCTGCCTGCCCGTGCGCGGCGATCGCATCCTGCTATGCAAGCGCGCGATCGAGCCGCGCTATGGACTGTGGACGTTACCGGCGGGATTCATGGAGAACGGCGAGACGCTCGAGGAAGGCGCGATGCGCGAGGCGATGGAGGAAGCGCACGCGCAGGTGGAGATCGGCGAGCTCTACACGGTCTTTTCCGTGCCCCACATCAGCCAGGTGCACATGATGTTCCGCGCGCGGCTCGTGAACGACGACTTCCGCGCGGGAATCGAGAGCCTCGAGGTGAAGCTCGTGACCGCGGAGGAGATTCCGTGGCAGGAGCTCGCGTTCACGGTGGTGCGGCGCACGCTCGAGCACTTCCTCGAGGATCGCGCGCGCGGCCAATTCGTGCCGCACTTCGGCGACATCCGCGCGCCGGTTCGCTAGGAGCGGACGGCGGCGGGAGCGCGCTCGTCGCGGCTCGAGCGAGCGCGAATGCCGGAACCTTCCGCGAGGCTCGCGACCGCGCGAGCGACGCCATCGCGCCCGAAGGCGATCCCCTGCGCGGCGAGCGCCGCTTCCACGCCGCCGAGGCAGCCGAGGATCATGGGCACGTTGAGATCGCCCAGGTGCCCGATGCGGAACGCGCGTCCCTGGAACGGACCGAGCCCACCCGCGAAAGCGACCTGGAAGCGCTCGCGCGCGACGGTACGCAGCGCCTCCACGTCGATGCCCTCGCGCACCTCGATCGTGGTGACGGACACCGATCGCGCCTCGCGCACGCGGCAATGCAGCTGCAGCGCGCCCTCGCTCGACCAGCGCTCGACCGCGGCCTGCACCGCACGCGCGAGCGATGCGTGGCGTGCCCACACCGCCTCGAGCCCTTCGCGCTCGATGAGCGCGAGCGCCGCCTCGAGGCCGAACAGCAGGTTCTGCGGCGGCGTGCCGCAGAATTTCTGGTAGCTCTGCGTGCCGCGACGGCGATTCCAGTCCCAGTAGTGGCGCGGCGCCGGATTGCGCGCGGCGAGCTCGGCGGCGCGCGCATCCACGGCGATGAAACCGAGTCCCGGCGGCGACATGAGGCCCTTCTGCGAAGCGCCCACGGCGACGTTCACGCCCAGCTCGTCCATCGCGAACGGCGCCGCGCCGAGGGAAGCGACGACGTCCGCGACCAGCAGCGCGGGATGCTTCGCCGCGTCGATCGCCGCGCGCATCGCGGCGAGGTCGTGCGTGATGCCGCTCGCGGTGTCGGTGTGCACGGCGAAGACCGCGGCGATGTCGCGGCGGGTGTCGGCGCGCAGGATCGCCTCGACCTCGGAAGCGTCGATCGGATAGCCGTGGCGATAGGTCGTGTGGATCGCGCGGCGGCCGGCGGCTTCGAGCTGCCGGCCCCATTGCTCGGAGAAGTGGCCGGTCGAGGGAAGCAGCGCCGCGGCACCGGGCGCGAGCAGATTCTCGGTGGTCGCCTCCCACACGCCATGGCCGTTCGCGATGTAGAGGAAGATCTCGGCCTGGGCGGTTCGCAGCAGCCGGCGCAGGCCCGCTTCGCAATTCGCGATGATCTCGTCGAGCCGCGGATCGCCGTGATCCATCGGCTGGCGATGCATCGCGTTCAGCACCTCCGCCGGGATGTGGGTCGGTCCGGGCGAATGCAGGAAGCGATCGCCGGGGATGCGGGCCGGCGACGATGGATCGTGATGGGTCATGGAAGCTCCGACGACACGATGCGGCAATCTAGCATGCACGGCGGGCCTAGCGCACCCGCACCACTTCCTCCTCCGCGATCACGAACACCCGGTCTTCCGGCCGCGGGCGCACCACCGCGCTGCCGGTGAACGCGCCGAACGCCGGCAGCACGCCGTGGCGCTTCGCGAACCAGAAGCACGGCAGGCGCAGCGTCTCGCCGCCGCCGCCCGAAAGGCGAACCGCGGGATGGATGTGTCCCGCGAGCGCATAGCCCGCGCGGCTCGGGCCCGGCTCGTGATTGAGGACGAAGGGTCCCAGCGCCGCGCCCGCATCGACGCAATCGATCTTCCAGTCCGGCGGAGGATCGCCCGCCTTGCGATCGTGGTTGCCGCGGATCAGCGTGAGCTTCACGCCTGCGCGCGCGGCGCGCCACGCGCAGAAGCGCTCGAAGGTGCGCGGCGAGCGTCCCTCGGCGCTGTGCAGGAAGTCTCCGAGGAAGACCACGTGGGACGCTCGCGTGCGATCGATCGCGCCGCCGAGGCGCTCGACGTTCTCGCTCGTCGTTCCCGACGGCATCGGGATGCCCGCCGCGCGGAAGCTCGCCGCCTTGCCGAGGTGGAAATCGGCGACGAAGAGCGTCTCGCGCGCCGGCCAGAACACGGCCCGCTCGGGGAGCAGGACGAGGCGCTCGCCGGCGATGCCGCAATCGATCACGGGAAGAGCGAGCCTTGGGTTCCCGACGACTCGGGAATGACGCACTCGGAATCGCGAATGGCGGACTCGGAATCGCGAATGGCGGACTCGGAAGCGGGAATGGCGCAAGCCGGCTCGGGGACGACGGGATCTTCCGGAGGCGCCGCGCGGTCGAACTCGAGCTGCATGCGCTTCACGCGATCGGCGAGCTTCTCGCTCGTGAGCTTCTCGCGGAAGCGACCGACCATGATCGGGAACGCGAACGGCGTGGGCTTGTGCGTCCTGCGCAGCACGACGGGTGTGGCCGCCATGCGGCGCAGCGCCTCGGCGAGGCGCGAGAACTCCAGCTGCCGCTCGAGCACCTCGCGCTCGGCCTGCCCGAGCAGCGGGTTCGAAGGGTCCCAGCGCGCGAACACCTCGTAGATGAGGCCGCTCGTCGCCTGCACCTGGCGATTCGTCTTCGGTTGTCCGGGATAACCCTGGAACACGAGCCCCGCGACGCGTGCGATCTCGCGGAACTGGCGCTTCGAGAGCTCCGCCGCGTTGAGGCTCGCGAGCATGTCCGCGAGCAGGTCGTGCGTCGAGAAGAGCCCGCCCTTGAGGAGCGGCAGCAGCTCGATGGGCTCGCGCGACAGGAGCTCGAAGCCGTAATCGGTGAAAGAGAGGCTGAACGTCGCTGCACGGCTCGTCGCGATGCGGTGCGCGAAGAGCGCCGAGAGGCCCATGTGCACCTGGCGCCCTTCGAACGGATAGAAAAACGCGTGATGTCCCTCGCGGGTCTGCGTCTGCTCCACGAGCAGCTCGTTCGCGCGCGGAACGCGCGACCACGCATGCTGCAGCTTGAGGAGCCTTCGCACCGCGCGCATCTCCGGCTCCTCCTCGCGGCCTTCGACGTGCAGCTGGAGGAGCTCGCGCATCGCGCCCGACACCTCGTTCGAGAGCGGGCAGCGGCCGCCGTCCCAGCGCGGGATCACCGCGGAGCCGGGACGTGCCGGCTTCACGTACGCGGTCATGTTCTCGACGCGGATGAATTCGAGGAGCTGGCCGCCGAACACGAATGCATCCCCGGGGGAAAGGCGCGCGATGAACGACTCCTCGACGTTGCCCAGGCGCTTGCCACGCCGGTAGCACACGTTCACGGCGGCATCCGACACGATGGTGCCGATCGACATGCGATGGCGCTTCGCGATGGCCGCGTCCTTCACGCGATGGCGGCCGTCCTCGTCCAGCACGACCTTGCGATAGTCGGGGTAGGCCTTGAGCGCCTCGCCGCCGCGCGTGACGAAATCGAGCGCCCAGCGCCATTCGTCGTCCGCCAGGTCGCGGAATGCGCGCGCGGATCTGACCTCCGCCTTCATCGCGTCTTCCTCGAAGCCCTCGCCCGCGGCGATGGTCACGAGGTGCTGCGTGAGGAGGTCCAACGGGCGCTCCACGGGCTCGCGCGCCTCGATGCGTCCGGCATTGGCGGCCCGGCGTGCCGCGGCGGCCTCGACGAATTCGAGCGCATGCGAGGGCACGCACGTCACGCGGCTCACCTCGCCCGGCGCATGGCCCGAGCGCCCGGCGCGCTGCAGCAGCCGTGCGACGCCCTTCGCGCTTCCGATCTGCAGCACGCGCTCGACCGGAGAGAAATCCACGCCGAGGTCGAGGCTCGAGGTGGCGACCACCGCCTTCAGCCGGCCTTCCTTGAGCCCCTGCTCGACCCACGCGCGCGCCTCTCCATCGAGCGATCCGTGGTGCAGGCCGATGAGGCCCGCCCACTCCGGCCGCGCCTCGAGGATGCCCTGGTACCAGATCTCGGCGGAGGAGCGCACGTTGGTGAAGACGAGCGTCGAGCGCGACGACTCGATCGCCTGCACGACGGGATCGAGCATGGCGAGGCCGAGATGGCCCGCCCAGGGAAACCGGTCGAGGTCGCCCGGGATCAGCGTATCGATGGCGACTTGCTTGTCGGAGACGCCTTTCACGATTCGCAGGGCGTTGCTCCCTCCCCCTTCGGCGATTCGCAGGGCGTCGCTCCCTCCCCCTTGGGGGAGGGTCGGCGAGGGGGTCGCTCCGACGAGCCTCTGCAGCGCCTCTTCGAGGTTGCCGAGCGTCGCGGAAAGTCCCCATGTCCGCAGCTTCGGATTCCATCGGCGCAGCCGCGCGAGCGCGAGCTCCGTCTGCACGCCGCGCTTGCTGCCGAGCAGCTCGTGCCACTCGTCCACGACCACGAGGCGCAGCTCCGAGAGCTTCTCGCGCGCATCGGCCTGGGAGAGTATCAGCGAGAGGCTCTCGGGCGTGGTGACGAGCGCCGACGGCAGGCGGCGCGCCTGCTTCGCGCGCTCCGCGCTCGTGGTGTCGCCCGTGCGCAGCCCGATCGTCCATGGCAGCTCGAGCCCCTTCACCGCGCGCTCGAGGGAGTGCGCCGTGTCGGCGGCGAGCGCCCGCATCGGCGTGATCCAGAGCACACGCAGCGCGGGCGCGCCCTCACGCTCGCCTTCCTGCATCCACTCCGCCAGCGGGCCGAGGAACGCCGCGAGCGTCTTGCCGCTCCCGGTGGCCGAATGCACGAGCCCCGATTCGCCCGCGAGGTACGCATTCCAGACCTCGCGCTGGAAATCGAACGCGCGCCAGCCGTTCGCGCCGAACCATGCCTCGAGGCGCGCGCAACCGTCGCTCCCGCGCGGGCGGGAATCCATGGATCCCCGGCGACTCGGGGATGACGTGAGGCTCAGCTCTCCCAGACGCGCCTCGCCGTGCGGAGCGTGTTGGCGTGGATCGCGACGCTCTCCTCGATGTCGTGCGCGTAGCCGCCGGCCATCGCGAGCACCACCGGGACGCCGCGCGCATGAAGCGTCGCGAGCACGTGCTCGTCGCGCCGTGCCAGGCCGCGCTTCGTGAGCTTCAATCGCCCGAGCCGGTCGCCCTCGTAGGGATCGGCGCCGGCGAGATAGAACACGAGCTGCGGGCGCGACCGCTCGAGCGTCTCGTCGAGGCCGCGCTCGAGGTGCCAGAGGTACTCGTCGTCGACCGTGCCGTCGGCGAGCTCGATGTCGAGGTCGCTCGCCTCCTTCACGAACGGAAAATTGCGCGCGCCGTGCATCGAGAACGTGAACACCGCGTCGTCGGCCGCGAAGATCGCCGCGGTGCCGTTGCCCTGGTGCACGTCGCAGTCGACGATCGCAAGGCGCGCGAGGCCGGCCTCCGCCTGCAGCGCGCGGATCGCCACCGCGGCGTCGTTGTAGACGCAGAAGCCCTCGCCGCGATCGCGGAACGCGTGATGCGTGCCGCCCGCGAGGTTGGCGGACCAGCCGCAGGCGAGCGCCTGGCGCGCGGCCGCGAGCGTCGCTCCCGCCGAGCGGCGCGAGCGTTCGACGAGCGCTTCCGACCAGGGAAAGCCGATCGCCCGCTGCTCGGCCGCGCTCAGCGCGCCGCTGCGCACACGTGAGAGATACTCCGGGCCATGCGCTCGGGCGAGCTGCGCGTCGCTCGCCGCCGGCGCGACCGCGAGCTCGTGCGCCTCGAACTGGCCGCTCGCGAGCAGCCGCTCGCGCAGGCGCGCGGACTTGCCGTGGGGAAACCGATGGCCCGGCGCGAGCGGGAGATGGAAGGGGGCGGCGTGGTACAGGGGCACATCGCCAAGCTTACGTGAAGCCGGGGCTCGCGGGCGGCGCCTCGAAACGACGCTATGCTAGCGGCTCGCCATCCGACTCCCGCGCTGCGCTTCCGAATGCGGTTCTCGTACTACGACCGGCTGTCCGCGACCAGCAAGCGCACGTACCGCAGGAGCGACGAGATCCGCCGCGTCGAGCTTGCCGACGCCGCCGCGCTCATGCCGCTCGCGCGCGCGATCGAGCCCGCGCTCGGCGCCGAGTCGCGCGCCGCGGTCGAGCGCTCGTGCCAGGCGCTGGTCGACGCGATCAACGCGCAGCTCGCCACACCGCCCGTGCAGGTGCGCGTGCTCGAGCGCCGGCCGGCCAATTCGTACGGCGAGCTCCACGGCCTCTACGATCCCGACGAGGTGACCGGCGGCGTCGCACGCATCACGCTGTGGATGCGCACGGCGCAGCGCGTGCAGGTCGTGAAGTTCCGCACATTCCTGCGCACGCTCGTGCACGAGGTCTGCCATCACCTCGACTACGAGCACTACAGGCTCGCCGAGACCTTCCACACCGAGGGCTTCTACGCGCGCGAATCGGCGATGGTGCGGGAGCTGCTCGGCGAGCCCGTGGCGACCCGGGAATGACGCCTGAGGCCTGGATTCCCGGCGACCCGGGAATGACGCCCGAGGCGCTCACGGCCCGAGCGTGAGCGTGTGCACGGCCTTGATCGCCGCGGGCTGCGTCGGGATGGTGATGTAGCGCACCTTCGCCCAGCGCTCGGCGAAGTTCGCGTACCACGGCGAGAGGAAATTCCCCGACTCGCCCGTCGACTGGATGAAGAGCGAGCGGTCGAGGTCCGAGAGATCGTAGACCGCGCGCAGGCTCGGCGCGTGGACGTTCGCGAACGGCCGCGCCTCGTTGCGGATCACGTAATGGCCGACGTCCACCGAGTAGGTGTCGCCGGGCGTCTCGGGCGTGATGTTGAAGAGGCGCTTCACGTACGGAACGAAGCCGAACGGCCGCTGGTCGCCCGCCGCGCGGTGCACCTCGCCCCAGCGCTCGACGCCGCCGAAGCGCCGCTGCAATTCCCGCGCCGCGCGGTCGAAGGCGCGCGCCGCCATGTCGCCGCACGTCTCGTGCTGCGGCGTCGCGACGTCGTCGCACCAGCGGCCCTCGCCGTTCTCGTCCTTCATCACCGCGATCATGAACGTCGCGCGCAAATCCCACGATTCCTCGAACAGGCTGCCGAGCTCGTCGGAGTAGACGAGCCGGGTAAGCTCCCGGTACCACGCCGCGAAGGCGAGCGGCGCCTTCTCGTCGGCGCGCATGTCGGCGTTCCATCCCGCGAGCAGCGCCTGGAGCGCGCGGCCCTCGTCGGTCGCGGGCTTCGCCGCGAGCGCGACCGGCAGCATGTCGCGCGCGAGGCGCGAGACGGTGTCGGCCTGGATCGCCTCGAAGGAGGCCATCGAATGCCTGGGCTTCCTCGCGAGCAGCTCGCGAATCCGATCCGAGCGGTAGGGCGGAAACCAGTCGAACGAGAGGAACGGCTTGTAGCCCGGCGGCGTGATCTTGTCGTTCGCGGTCACGATCTCGCCCGAGGCCGGATCGAGCACGCGCGGCATCTCCTCGAACGGCAGGAATCCCTGCCAGTCGTACTTCGCGTCCCAGCCCGGCACCGGCACGCGGCCCATCGCCTCGTTGTCGGCGCGGCGCACCGGCACGCGCGCCGCGGCGACGAAGCCGATGTGCCCGTCGCGGTCGGCGAACACCACGTTCATGTGCGGCGCGGTGAAATCGCGCAGCGCATCGACGAGCTCGGCCTCGTTCCTCGCGCGGTTCATCCGCAAGCCGGCGCGCGCCACCGCGTTCTCCTCGGTGAGCGCGGCCCACGAGAGCGCGATGACGTGTCCGGCGGGCGCGGCGTCCGCGGCGGCGGCGACCGCATCCGAGATCACCGGGCCGTGGCGCGTCGAGCGGATGCGCACGTGCCGCTCCTCGCTTCCGACGCGGATCACCTCGTCGCGCACCTGGAATTTCGCGGTTCCGCCGGGCGTCACGTAGCGTGACGGATCGCCCGGCACGACGCGCTCGACGAAAAGGTCCTGCGTGTCGCTGTTGGTCGTGGTCATGGTCCACGCGAGGTGGTCGTTGCGGCCGAGCACGACGAACGGCACGCCGGGAAGCGTTCCGCCGACGACGTTGCCCGCCGGCGTCGAGATGTGCGCGAGGTACCAGATCGAGGGCGCTTGCAGGTCGAGATGCGGGTCGTTCGCGAGGAGCGGCTTCCCGGTCTGCGAATGGTCGCCGGAGACGACCCAGCTGTTGGATCCGATCGATTGGCTCGGCTCCGGCCAGCGGGCGAGGAGCGCGTTCGCCTGCGGCGCGATCGAGGCGTAGAGGCTCTTCAGGTCGGGCAGCGGCGGCGGATGGTCGCCGGGATAGGGCGGCAGGAACTCGGCGGCGCGTTCGGGGCCGAGCTTCGCCGCGAAACGCAGGCGCGCGAGCTCGAGGCGCCAGTTGCCGGAGAGGTCCCACGCCATCACGAGGAGCCAGCCCATGGTGTCGGCGGGCTTCCAGCGCTCGGGCGTGATGCGGAACACCTGGAATCCGATCGGCAGCACCGGCTTCGCCGCGAGGAATGCGTTCACTCCGTCGGCGTACGCCTGCAGGTTCGCGCACGTGTCCACGTCGAGGTGCTCGACGATTTGCCCGGCCATGCGCTCGATGCCGAGCGTGCGCATGAGGAGGTCGACCGGATAGGCGCGCTCGCCGAGGAATTCCGCGAGCCGGCCCTCGGCGACGCGGCGCTGGAATTCCATCTGCCAGAGCCGGTCCTGGGCGTGCGCGTAGCCCATCGCGAACCAGCCGTCGCGCTCGCTCCGCGCGAAGATGTGCGGCACGCCCTCGTCGTCGCGTACGATGCGCGCCGGCGCGGAGAGCCCGTGCGCGGCGACGGTGCCGTCGAGCTTCGGCAGCGAGCGCTCGAGCCACGCCCATGCGCCCGCCCCGGCGAGCAGCACGAGGAGAACCACCGCGAGGAGGATGCGCAGGGCGAGCTTCAACTCAGGGAAGCGGTGCGGTCTTGAGCACTTCCTCGATCGTGGTGAGGCCCTGCGCGATCTTCGCCGCGCCCGAGACGCGCAGCGGGCGCATTCCCGCCTTGTACGCGGCTTGGGTCAACGCGATGATGTCCGTGCGCTCGGTGACGAGCTGCCGGATGTCGCGGGTGATCTGCATGATCTCGTAGAGGCCGACGCGGCCGACGTATCCGGTATTGCGGCACTCGAGGCATCCCACCGGGCGGTAGATCGTCTCCGGCGGATTCGCCTTGAACGGCGAGCAGACCGCGTTCCACACGCGGTGCTCTTCCTCGCGATGGAACGGCACCTTCTCCTTGCAATGCGGGCAGAGCGTGCGCACCAGGCGCTGCGCCATCACGCCGAGCAGCGTCGAGTTGAGCAGGTAGCCCGGGACGCCCAGGTCGAGCAGCCGCGTGATCGAGGTCGGCGCGTCGTTGGTGTGCAGCGTCGAGAGCACGAGGTGGCCGGTCAACGCCGCCTGCACCGCCATGTCGGCGGTCTCGTGGTCGCGGATCTCGCCCACCATGATGATGTCCGGGTCCTGGCGCATCAGCGCGCGCACGCCGGCGGCGAAGGTGACGTCGAGGTCCGGCAGCACCTGCATCTGGTTCAGGCGCGGATCGATCATCTCGATCGGATCCTCGATGGTGCAGACGTTCACCTCCGAGGTCGCGAGCTGCTTGAGCGTGGTGTAGAGCGTGGTGGTCTTGCCCGAGCCGGTGGGGCCGGTCACGAGGAGGATCCCGCCCGGCTCGCGGATGAGCTTCTGCCAGATCTCGTGCTCCTCCTGGCTGAAGCCGAGGTCCTTGAAGTCGCGCATCAGCACGTCGGGATCGAAGATGCGCATCACGAGCTTCTCGCCGTGCGCCGTGGGAAGCGAGGAGAGGCGCAGCTCGATCTCCTCGCCGTCCGGCATGCGCGTCTTGATCCGCCCGTCCTGCGGCCGGCGCTTCTCCACCACGTCCATGCGCGCGAGGATCTTGATGCGCGCCACCATCGCGACCATCACCGGGTACGGCACCTGGTAGATCTCGTGCAGCACGCCGTCGATGCGGAAGCGCAGCACGCCGACGTCGCGGCGCGGCTCGAGGTGGATGTCGCTCGCGCGCTGGTCGAACGCGTACTGCCACAGCCAGTCGACCAGGTGCACGATGTGGTGGTCGTTCGCGTCGAGCGGGCGCCCCGCCTTGCCGAGCTCCACCAGCTGCTCGAAGTTGCTGAGGTTCGCGCCCGGCGCGACACCCGAGGCTTCGGCGCGCTTCATGCTCTTCGCGAGGTTGAAGAACTCGCCGTGGTAGCGCTCGATGTCGATCGGGTTCGCGAACACGCGGTGGATCTTCAGCCGCAGCATCTCCGAGAGCTCCGGCTCCCAGCTCGCCATGAGCGGCTCGCTCGTGGCGATCGTCACCTCGCGCCCGTTGACCTCGACCGGCAGGATGCCGCGCCGCTGCGCATACTCCGAGGACATCACCGCGGTCACGGCCTTGAGGTCGATCTTGAGCGGATCGATGTGATAGAACGGGATCTTCAGCTTGCCCGCCAGCCACTCGGTGAGCAGGTCGGCCGTGAGCGGAGGGTTCGGCGGCTGGAGCGAGCGCCAGCGCGCCTCCGAGACCACGATCACCGGGTGCCGGCTTCCCCCGCGCTTGAGGCGTGATTCCTGCAGCAGTTTCGCCGCGGCTTCCTGCGCCGCAAGCCCGTCCTCGACCATCCAGTCGAGCACTTCCTTGAGCTGCAGCTTGCGATCGACGCGCGTGCTGCTGGGGGTGACGGCGGCCATGGAGCAATTATAGGGGTCAGACCCCGTTTTCTCTTAGGCGGAACGCACATCCTACCTAAGAGTCGTTCCGTCCAAGAGAAACGGGGTCTGACCCCACCCGGCCAGCTCACGGGCATCGTCGACCGTATTCGCCTGCGCGGGCGCCTTGTCCTTGCGCATGCGCAGCATGCGGGGGAAGCGCACGGCGATGCCCGACTTGTGGCGCCGGGATTGCTGGATCGCCTCGAAACCGAGCTCGAACACGAGCTCCGGCTTCACCACGCGCACCGGGCCGAAGCGCTCGACCGTATTGCGGCGGACGAAAGCGTCGACTTCGCGGATCTCGGCGTCGTCCAGGCCGGAATACGCCTTCGCGAAGGGCACCAGCTCGCCGTCCTTCCACAGCCCGAACGTGTAGTCGGTGTAGAGGCTCGCGCGCTTGCCGTGGCCCTTCTGCGCGTACATGAGCACCGCGTCGAGCGTGTAGGGCTCGATCTTCCACTTCCACCAATCGCCGCGCGGTCGGCCGACCCCGTAGGCGGACGAGGCGCGCTTGAGCATGAGCCCTTCGGTGCCCTGCTCGCGGCTCCTCGAGCGCGCGACCGCGAGCGCTTCCCACGTCGGCGCACGCACCAGCGAGGACACGTGGAAGCGGGTAGCGCCCGGGATCGCGAGCAGCGCGTCTTCCAGTCGTCGCCGGCGCTCGACGAGCGGGCGCGCGCGCCAGTCCTCGCCCTCCCACTCCAGCAGATCGAAGGCGAGGAAGATCACCGGCGACTCGGCGAGGATCTTCGCCCCGGGGTTCTTGCGATTGAGGCGCTTCTGGAGCGCCGCGAACGGCATCACGCGGCGATCCTTCCACGCGAGGACCTCGCCGTCGATCACGCAGCGCGGCAGGCGCGGCGCATCGGCCATGAGCTCGGGAAACTGTCCGGCGATGGGCTCGTCGCCGCGCGACCAGAGCGCCGTCACCTCGCCGCGGCGGATGAGCTGCGCGCGGATGCCGTCCCATTTCCATTCGGCGAGCCATTCGCCGCGCTCCCCCAGCGCCTGCGGATCGCCTTCCAGCGTATGCGCGAGGAAGAAGGGATACGGGCTCGAGCGATCGGTCTCGACGTGCGCCTCGTGCACGATCGCGCGCCAGGTCTCGGCGCTCGGCGACCATTCGCCCGCGAGGCGGTGCGCGACCACCTTCGCATCGACGCCGAACGCCTGCGCGATCGCACGCATCACGAGGAGCGCCGAGACGCCGACGCGGAAGTTGCCGGTGATGAGCTTGTTGAAGAGGAAGCGCCCGGTGCCGCCGAGCTCCTGCCAGCAGGCGAGGAGCCGCTCCTTCCGCCCGGCCTCCGCGAGATCGCGCAACGGCAACAGCCGATCCTCGATCCACTCGTGGAGCGGCAGGTCGGTCGCGCGCGCGGGCGGCGGCAGCACGAGGGCGATCGTCTCGGCGAGGTCGCCCACGTTGTCGAAGCACTCCTCGAAAAGCCATGGTGGAATGCCGGCGGCTTCCGCCGCCCACGCGTGCAGGCGCCGGCTGGGCACCGCCTGGCGCGGCCGATGCCCGGTGAGGAACCACGCCGCCCACGCGGCATCGCGCGCGTCGGCGGTCGAGAAATACGCGGCGAGCGCGTCGGTCTTCGCGCGCGTGCTGGTGCTCGCGTCGAGGGCGTCGAAGAGCGTGGCGAAGCGCTTCATGCCTCGGCGGCCGGCTCGCCTTCGTAGCGCGTTTCGAGGACCGCCGCCTCGAGCCCGCGCTCGCGCAGCCACTGCACGAGCGGCAGCGTGTAGCCGTGCGTCACGTACACGCGCGCCGCGCCGGTCGACTCGATCGCGCGGTTGAGAGCGCTCCAGTCGGCGTGGTCGGAGAGCACGAAGCCCTGGTCGATCGCGAGGCGCCGGCGCTGGCCGCGGATCGCCATCCAGCCCGAGGCGTACGCGTCGGAATAGTCGCCGAATCGCTTGAGCCACGGCGTCGCCTGCGCGGAGGGCGGCGCGAGCACGAGCGCGCGCGAGACGTCGAATCCCTTCTCGAGCTCGATCGCCACCTGGGTCGCCGGCAACGCGACGCCCGCCTCGGCATACGCACGATCGAGCGACCCGACGGCGCCGTGCACGAGGATCGGCCCGGTCGAGGCGTCGATCGAGGCGAGGATGCGCTGCGCCTTGCCGAAGGCATACGCGAAGAGCACGCTCGCCCGGCCGGCCTCCGCGTTCGCGCGCCACCAGGCGTTCATCGCATCGAAGACGCGCGCGGGCTCGCTCCAGCGGAAGATCGGCAGGCCGAACGTGGACTCGGTGACGAACGTGGCGCAGCGCAGCGCCTCGAACGGCGCGCACGTGGGATCCGGATCGAGCTTGTAGTCGCCGGAGACGACCCACACCTCGCCGCGCGACTCGATGCGCACCTGCGCGCTTCCCAGCACGTGGCCCGCGGGATGGAGCGAGACCTTCACGCCGTTCCTTACGACGGCCTCGCCGTACGCGAGAGGCTCGATCACCGCCTGCTCGCCGAGGCGCGCGCGCAGCACCGCGAGCCCGGGCGCGGCGCCCACATACGCGCCGCTCCCCGGACGCGCATGGTCCGAGTGCGCGTGCGTGATCACCGCGCGCTCCACCGGCTCCCACGGATCGATGTAGAAATCGCCCGCGGCGCAATAGAGCCCGCGCGCGGTGGATTCGATCAAACCGGGGCCAGGCCGCATTTTCCCTTGGACGCAGCTGCCTATCCGGAATTCACTTTATGCAAGACGGAAACACGGAGGCCACGGTTGAATGGGAGCGCAGGGCAGGGTCAAGTGCCGGCGAGGGGATTGTGCGGATCGTCCCAGCTCTTCGGATCTTCGAGCGGCTCGAGGTGGGTGAGCACCTCGACGTGCGGGAGCCGCGCGCGGATGTCGTTCTCCAGGCGCTCGGCGAGGTCGTGCCCTTCCTGGATCGTCATGCGGCCCGGGAGGAGCACGTGCACGTCGACGAAGCTCTTCGCGCCGGCGACGCGCGTGCGCAGCGCATGGTAGTCCGCGCCCTGGTGGCGCAGCTCCTCGAGCACTTGCACGATCACCGCGCGATCCTCCTCCGGCACCGCTCGATCCATCAGTCCTTCGAACGAGCGCGCCATGAGGTGCCATCCGGTCCACAGGATCTGCACCGCGACCGCGAGGGCGATGAGCGGGTCGAGCCGCAGCCACCCGGTCCATTGCACGAGGACCACGCCGACGAAGACGCCGCTCGTGGTCCACACGTCGGTGAGGAGGTGCCTCGCGTCCGCCTCGAGCGTGATGGAGCGGTGCGCGCGCGCGGCACGCAGCATCACCCACGCGCACCACACGTTGGCGAGCGTGGCGACCACCGCGAGCGCGAGCCCCGCGCTCACCTGCTCGAGCGGCTGCGGATGGAGCAGCCGCGGGATCGCCGTCCACATGATGCCGGCCGCGGCGACGAAGATGAGCGCGCCCTCGATTCCGCTCGAGAAGTATTGCGCCTTCTCGTGGCCGAAGTTGTGCTCGCGGTCGGGGCCGGCGGCGGAGTAGGTGAGCACCCCGAGCGCGACCAGCGCGGCGACGATGTTCACCACCGCCTCCACCGCGTCCGAGAGCAATCCCACCGAGCCGGTGAGGAAGTACGCGAGGAACTTGAGGACGATCGTGACGATCGAGGTCCCGAGCGAGACCCACGCGTAGAAAGTGGGCGCGCGCAGTCTCATCGCCGCTTTCCCGGCGAGGGCTTCAGCCCGCGGATGAGGCGCGCGCCCTCTTCCACCACGAAGCGCTCGAACGCCTCGGCGATGCGCGGCAGCGTGCGCTCGCGGCGGTGCACGACGTACCACTGGCGCATGAAGGGAAACCCTTTCACCGGGACGATCGCGAGCCGCCCGAGGGCGAGCTCCTGCCGGACCGCGTGGCCGGAGAGGAATCCTAACCCGAAGCCGGCCGCCACCGCCTGCTTGATCGTCTCGTTGCTCGCGATCTCCATCTCGATGCGCGGCACCACGCCCGATTCCGAGAACGCCTGGTCCATCGCGAGTCGCGTGGCCGATCCGGGCTCGCGCGAGATGATCGGCTCCTGCGCCACCGTCTCGAGCATGACGCTGCGGCGGCGTGCGAGCGCGTGGCCGGGTGCGGCGATCACGACGTGCGGGTGCGGCGCGAACGGGCGCGCGGCGAAGGCGGGCTGCGTAGGCGCGTGGCTCATCACCGCGAGGTCGATCTCGTGCTCGGCGAGGCGCTCGAGCAGGAGGTCGCGGTTGCCCACCGTGATGCGCGTACGGATGCGCGGATGGCGCGCACGGAAGGCGGCGATGAGCCACGGCAGGAAATAGTCGCCGGCGTTGATCACGGCGACGTCGAGGAGGCCCTGCTCGAGCGAGCCCAGGCCCGCGATCGCCTCCTCCGAGGCGCGGATGTGGCCGAGGATGCCGCGTACGTGCGCGAGGACCTCCTCGCCCGCCTGCGTGAGCTTGAGCCGCCGGCCGGCGCGCTCGAAGAGCGCCGCGTTGGCATGGCCCTCGAGCTGGCGGATCTGGATCGAGACCGCGGGCGGCGTGAGGTGCAGCTCCTCGGCGGCGCGGGTGAGGGAGAGGTGGCGGGCGGCGCTCTCGAAGACGCGCAGCTGCCGGAGCGTGGCGTTCTTCATTAAACGATCGCTTAAGAAATCGGTAATTCCATTTTACTTTTCTTTAACCGGTTGCGGGCATAGGCTGGATCCATGATCGCCGACCGCCACTCCATCAACCGCGCCTTCCGCGAGCTGGGCCTGCGCTTCCAGTGGGACGAGCGCGACTGGGCCGTGCTCTGCGCGATGCCGGACGTGCGTGCCCAGCTCGAATACTGGCTGCCCCGCAACCAGCCGCACCTCCTGCAGGTCTACGACGTCGACTTCCTCGGCCGCCTCGTCGAGGAGCACATCGCCACGCCGGTCCATCGCTTCGCCATGGAAGCCCACGGCCACGATTGAAAATCGGGGACGTACCCCGTTTTCCCTTAGGCGGAACGGCTGTTCCGCCTAAGGGAAAACGGGGTACGTCCCCTAAATCAGTTCCTTGCGGCCCTTGAAGTGCTCGAGGGCGTCGGGGTTGGCGAGCGCCTCGAGGTTCTTCACCGGCTGGCCGTGCACGATGGCGCGCACGGCGAGCTCCACGATCTTGTTGCTCTTGGTGCGCGGGATGTCGGGCACCTGGAGGATCACGGCCGGCACGTGGCGCGGGGTGGTGTTCTCGCGGATGGTGTCCCTGATCCTCTTCGCGAGCGCGTCGTCCAGCGTGACGCCCTCGCGCAGCCGCACGAAGAGCACCACGCGCACGTCCTTCTGCCAGTCCTGGCCGATCACGATCGACTCGACCACCTCGTCGAGCTTCTCCACCTGGCGGTAGATCTCCGCCGTGCCGATGCGCACGCCGCCCGGATTGAGCACCGCGTCCGAGCGGCCGTAGATGACCATGCCGCCGTGCTTCGTGAGCTCGCACCAGTCGCCGTGGCGCCACACGCCCGGATACTTCTCGTAGTACGCGGCGCGGTACTTCGCGCCGTCGGGATCGTTCCAGAACCCGAGCGGCATCGTCGGGAAGGGTCGCGTGCAGACGAGCTCGCCCTTCTCGCCGGGCGGCAGCGCGCGTCCCGCGTCGTCGAACACCTCCACCGCCATCGCGAGCATCCGGCACTGCAGCTCGCCGCGCCACACGGGAAGGATCGGGCAGCCGCCGGCGAAGCAGGCGACGAGGTCCGTGCCGCCGCTGATGGACGAGAGGCAGAGGTCCTTCTTCACGTGGCCGTAGACGTAGTCGAAGCCTTCCGGCGCGAGCGGCGAGCCGGTGGAGAACATCGTGCGCAGCTCCGGCAGCTCGTGCGTGCGGATCGGATCGAGCCCGACCTTCGCCGCCGAGTCGAGGAACTTCGCCGAGGTGCCGAAGTGCGTCATGCCCTCGGCCGCCGCGTAGTCGAACAGGATGTTGCCGCGAGCGGCGAAAGGCGACCCGTCGTAGAGGAGCAGCGTCGCGCCCGCCGCGAGCCCGGACACCAGCCAGTTCCACATCATCCAGCCGCAGGTGGTGAAGTAGAACAGCCGATCGCCCTCCTTCAGATCGCCGTGCAGCAGGTGTTCCTTGAGGTGCATGAGCAGGACGCCCCCCGCGCCGTGCACGATGCACTTCGGCACGCCTGTGGTCCCGCTCGAGTAGAGGATGTAGAGCGGATGGTTGAACGGCATGCGGCGGAACGCGATCGGGGCGGGAGCGTGCGGCGCGAGGAACGCCTCGAGCGAGACGGCGCGCGGCACCGACTCGGCGCGCGGCTTCTCCGAGACGTACGGCACGACCACCACGCGCTTCACGGTCGGAAGCTCCCGCACGATCTGCGCGAGGCGCGGCAGCGTGTCGATCGACTTGCCGTTGTAGTAGTAGCCGTCGCAGCACACGAGCACCTTCGGCTCGACCTGCCCGAAGCGGTCGAGCACGCCCTGCACGCCGAAATCCGGCGAGCACGACGTGAACGTCGCGCCCAGGCTTGCCGCGCCGAGCATCGCGACGAGCGTCTCGGGCATATTCGGCATGAAGGCCGCCACGCGGTCGCCCGCCTCGACGCCCGCGGCCGCGAGCGCCTGCTGCATGCGGGAAACCTCGCCGTGCAAATCGCCCCAGGCCATGCGCCGGCGAACCTTGTCCTCGCCCCAGAAGACCAGCGCATCGGCCTCGCGCCGATGGCGCAGCAGGTTCTCGGCGAAGTTGAGCGTGGCGTCGGGAAGGAAGCGCGCGCCCGGCATCTTGTCGCCGTCGGCCAGGACGCGCGTGCCGCGCTCGCCGATCACGCCGCCGAAGTCCCACAGGTCGCTCCAGAAGTCCTCGAGGTTCGCGACCGACCAGGCATGCAACGACGCGTAGTCCTCGATCCGCAGGCGGTGGCGCTCGTTCACGAGCTTCATGAACGCCGTGATCCGGGCCTGGGCGATGCGTTCGGGGGAAGGACTCCAGAGGGGCTTGTCGGTCGTTGCCATGCTCGAAGGGGTTGGCGGCCGGTGCGGTCGCGCGAACACCGTTCCCGCGGTTCGAAAAGGACGCGGCTTATTTTACTAGTCGAGCGTCCCCTCGGCGATGCGGACGTCGTGCGCGTGCGCGAGCGCCGCCTCGATCCCGGCCTCGATGCCGCGCACCATCGTCGCGACCGCCATCGAGGGCGCGCCGCGCTTCTCGAGCACCATCGCCTCGCTCGAGGGCACGTGCACGAACCCGGCCCGCGCGCTCTTGCCGCGGGCGGCGAGGAAATGCAGCACGCCGTACATCAGGTGGTTGCACACGAAAGTGCCGGCGGAATTCGAGACCTCGGCGGGGACGCCGGCGCGCCGCATCGCGGCCACCATCGCCTTCACCGGCAGCGTCGAAAAATACGCGGGCGGGCCGCCAGCGGCGACCGGCTCGTCGACGGGCTGCGCGCCGGCGTTGTCGGCGATGCGCGCGTCGTCCACGTTGATCGCGACACGCTCGACACCGATGTGCGTGCGTCCCGCGGCAAGCCCGAGCGACACGATGAGCGACGGCCGATGGCGCTCGATCGCATCGGCGACCACCTCGATCGCGCGGCGGAACTCGCAGGGCACGCGGCACGTCTCCACGCGCATCCCGCCGATCGCGGCCGGCAACCGCTCGCAGACCTCCCACGAGGGATTCACGGTGTCGCCGCCGAACGGTTCGAACCCCGTGACCAGCACGACGTTCTCGGCACCGCGCGTCCCGCGCGTCCCGGGAAAAGGGGTCGGATCCCTTTTCCGCGCCGGAACCGGATCCGGATTCTTCTTGCCTCTTCGCGCGGAAAAGGGATCCGACCCCTTTTTTCCGCGCTCGAGCGCCTCGGGCGTGAGCATCAACTCGGCGGGCACTTCGGCGCCGGATCGCGGCCGGCGATGGGAACGCGGAGCGCCGTGATCTCCACGAGGCGCCTCGCGCGGCGGTCGCCCGCGGGGCGTCTTCTGCCGCCGGCGCAGCATCGTCACCGCTAACGGGCGGTCCAGCCGCCGTCGATGGAGAGCGACGTCCCGTTGATCTGCGCCGCGGCCTCGGAGGCGAGGTACAGCGCGAGCGAGGCGACGTCCTCGATGCGCACGAACTGCTTGGTCGGCTGCGGCGCGAGGATCACGTCGCGGATCACGTTCTCCTTCGGCACGCCGTGCACCCGCGCCTGGTCGTCGATCTGCTTCTCGACGATCGGCGTCATCACGTAGCCGGGGCAGATCGCGTTCGACGTGATGCCGAGCTCGGCCACCTCGAGCGCCACGGTCTTGGTGAAGCCGATCACGCCGTGCTTCGCGGCGACGTAGGCGCTCTTGTAGGGCGAGGCGACGAGGCCGTGGGCCGAGGCGATGTTGACCACGCGCCCCCACTTCGCCTGCTTCATGCCGGGGAGCGCCGCGCGCGTGGCGTGGAAGGCCGAGGAGAGGTTGATCGCGAGGATCGCGTCCCACTTCTCGACCGGGAACTCGTCCACCGGCGCCACGTGCTGGATGCCCGCGTTGTTCACGAGGATGTCGACGCGGCCGAAGGCCTTCTCGGCCTCCTTCACCATCGCGGCGATCTCGGCCGGCTTCGTCATGTCCGCGCCGTGGTAGAGCGCCTTCGCGCGGGATTGCTTCGCGAGCGCCGCGCGAAGGCGCTCGATTTCGGCCGCATCGCCGAACCCGTTGAGCATCACGTTCGCGCCCTCGCGCGCGAAGCATTCCGCGATGCCGCGCCCGATGCCGCTGGTGGAGCCGGTGATGAGCGCCGACTTGCCGGAGAGCTGGCCTGCCATGATGTTCCTTTCTCCTGGGGCGCCGCCGGCGCAGCGCTATCGACCGACCGTCTCGCCGCGCGGCCGCTTCGCGTGCGCCGCGGGCCGCAGCATCTCGACGTGCGCGATGCCGTCCTCGTCGTACGGGGCGGAGGCGGTGACGAATCCGAATTCCTGGTAGAAGCGCTCGAGCCGCTGCTGCGCGCCGATGCGCACCGGCTGTCCCGGCCAGAGCTCCGCCGCGCGCGCGATCGCTTCGTGCACGAGCTTCCGCCCGAGTCCGGTGCGGCGCACCGGGAGCGACGTGATGATGCGGCCGATGGAGGGTTCCTCGTACTTCACGCCGGGCGGGACGAGGCGGGCGTAGGCGAGGAGCGGACCCTCTCCCCGGCCCTCTCCCAAGGGGGAGGGCGGGCTTTGGTAGCCCAGCAAATGCCAGCTCTCCAGGTCCGCGCCATCCAGGTCCTGGAAGGCGCATTCCTGCTCGACCACGAAGACCGCGGCGCGCAGCCGGTAGAGGTCGTGGATCTCGCGCGGCGCGAGGTCTTCGAAGCGGGCGAAGCGCCAGGCGATCACGAATGGGTCCCCGAGCCCTCGGGGACGGCTCGCTTCATCGGCCCGCGGCCTCCGCGACGCTCGCCGCCTTCGCCAGGTGCAGCCACGTCTCCACGACGGTGTCCGGATTGAGCGACATGGATTCGATGCCCTCCTCCATCAGCCACTCGGCGAGATCCGGGTAGTCGCTCGGGCCCTGGCCGCAGATGCCGACGTACTTGCCGGCCTTGCGGCAGGCCTGGATCGCGAGGTGCAGCATGCGCTTCACCGCCGCGTCGCGCTCGTCGAAGGCCTCCATGACGAGGCCCGAGTCGCGGTCGAGCGCGAGGGTCATCTGCGTCATGTCGTTGGAGCCGATGGAGAAGCCGTCGAAGTGGCGCAGGAACTCGTCGGCGAGGATCGCGTTGGACGGAATCTCGCACATCATGACGACCTTGAGGCCGTTCCTGCCGCGCTCGAGCCCGTTCTCGCGCAGCAGCGCGAGCACCTTCTCGCCCTCGGCGACGGTGCGCACGAACGGGATCATGATCTCGACGTTGGTGAGCCCCATCGTGTCGCGCACCTTGCGCATCGCCTCGCACTCGAGCTGGAAGCAATCGCGGAACGACTCGGCCACGTAGCGCGAGGCGCCGCGGAAGCCGAGCATCGGGTTCTCCTCGTGCGGCTCGTAGCGCGTGCCGCCGATGAGGTTGCGGTACTCGTTGCTCTTGAAGTCGGAGAGCCGCACGATCACCTTCTTCGGCCAGAACGCGGCGGCGATGGTGGCGACCCCCTCGGCGATCTTGTCCACGTAGAAGCGCACCGGGCTCTCGTAGCCGCGCGACTGGCGTGCGACCTGCGCCTTGAGGTCGGCGGGAAGCTTGCCGAACTCGAGGCAGGCCTTGGGGTGGATGCCGATGGTGTTCGAGATGATGAATTCGAGCCGCGCGAGGCCCACGCCGTCGTTGGGAAGCTGGCAGAAGTCGAACGCGAGCTGCGGGTTGCCCACGTTCATGGCGAGCTTCACCGGGATCTCGGGCATGCGGTCGAGCTTGAGGTCCACCGCCTCGAAGTCCATCTTGCCCGCGTAGATGTAGCCGGTGTCGCCCTCGGCGCAGGAGACGGTCACCTCGGTGCCCTCCGCGAGCGCCTGCGTCGCGTTCTCGCAGCCCACCACCGCCGGCACGCCCAGCTCGCGCGCGATGATCGCCGCGTGGCAGGTGCGGCCGCCGCGGTTGGTGACGATCGCCGAAGCCCTCTTCATCACCGGCTCCCAGTTGGGATCGGTCATGTCGGTGACCAGCACGTCGCCTTCCTGCACGCGCGCGATCTCCGAGACGTTCATGATCACGCGCACGCGTCCCTGGCCGATCTTCGAGCCGATCGCGCGGCCCGAGGCGAGCACCTCGCCGCGCTTGCCGATGCGGTAGCGTGTGAGCGTGTCCTTGCGCTTCTCCTGGCTTTTCACCGTCTCGGGGCGCGCCTGCAGGATGTAGAGCTTGCCGTCCTCGCCGTCCTTGCCCCACTCGATGTCCATCGGGCGGCCATAGTGCCTTTCGATCGCGAGCGCGTAGCGCGCGAGCTCCTCGACCTCGCCGTCGGAGAGCGAGAAACGGTCGCGCTCGGCCGCCGCGACCTCCACCTCCTTCACCGAACGGCCGGCGCGCGCCTCGGTGTCGAAGACGAGCTTGATCGCCTTGCCGCCCAGCGCGCGGCGCAGGATCGCGGGCTTGCCGTTCGCGAGGCAGAGCTTCGAGACGTAGAACTCGTCGGGGTTGACCGAGCCCTGCACCACCGTCTCGCCGAGCCCGTAGCCCGAGGTGATGAAGACCACCTCGCGGAAGCCCGACTCGGTGTCCATGGTGAACATCACGCCCGCGGCCCCCAGGTCGCTCCTCACCATGCGCTGCACGCCGGCGGAGATCGAGACTTCCGAGTGCCTGAACCCCTTGTGCACGCGGTAGGCGATGGCGCGATCGTTGTAGAGCGAGGCGAAGACGCGCTTCACGGCGTCGAGCACGTTCTCGATGCCGCGGATGTTGAGGTAGGTCTCCTGCTGGCCGGCGAAGGAGGCGTCCGGCAGGTCCTCGGCGGTGGCCGAGGAGCGCACCGCGAAGCTCGCATGGGGCGCGCCGCTCGCCGCCTTCTCGTACTCTTCGCGGATCTCGCGCTCGAGCCCGGGATGGAGCTTCGCCTCCTCGACGAGCTTGCGGATCGCCGCGCCCGCCCTGGCGAGCGCGCCCACGTCTTCCACGTTCACCCCGGCGAGCGCCTTCTCGATGCGCTCGGCGAGCTGGTTCTCGGCGAGGAAGTCCTGGAACGCCCGCGCGGTCGTGGCGAAGCCACCGGGCACCCGCACGCCGCTCGCCGCGAGCTGGCTGATGAGCTCGCCGAGGGAGGCGTTCTTGCCGCCGACGCTCGCCACGTCGGCCATGCGGACGGATTGCAGCGGAAGGACGTAGCGGTTCGCCATGGTCGGAAATTTTCTTGGGGAGCGGGCCGTCGGAGCTTGCAATTATAGCCAACGGGATATGAAAATCGTGCAGCGCAACATTCCCGTCCCGTCCCCCCGGCCAGATCATGTCCCAGCGCAAGCGCGTGTTCTTCGTTTCCGATCGCACCGGCATCACCGTCGAGGGCCTCGGCTCCTCGCTCCTCTCGCAGTTCGCCGAGGTGGACTTCGTGCGCGTGACGATGCCCTTCATCGACTCGATCGACAAGGCGCGCGAGGCGATCGCGCAGGTGAACGAGGCGCACCGCGAGTCGGGCGAGCGCCCGCTCGTCTTCTCCTCCATCGTCGACGACGCGGTGCGCGCCGAGATCAGCAAGGCCGACGGCCTCGTGCTCGACGTGTTCGAGCGCTTCATCGTGCCGCTCGAGCAGGAGCTCGGCGTGAAGTCGATGCACGCCGTGGGCCGCACCCACAGCGTCGGCAACGCCAAGGATTACAACCATCGCATCGAGGCGATCAACTACACGCTCGCGCACGACGACGGCGTGACGCACCGCGGCCTCGAGCAGGCCGACATCGTGCTGGTGGGCGTCTCGAGGAGCGGCAAGACGCCGACCTGCCTCTACATGGCGATGCAGTTCGGCATCAAGGCCGCGAACTACCCGCTCATCCCGGAGGACCTCGAGGCGAACCGCCTGCCGCCCTCGCTGCTCCCGCTGAAGAGCAAGGTCTGGGGATTGTCGATCACGGCGGAGCGCCTGCACCAGATCCGCAGCGAGCGGCGACCGGACTCGCGCTACGCCGCGCTCGAGAACTGCCGCTTCGAGGTCTCCGCGGCGGAAAGGCTGATGCGCCAGGCCCAGATCCCGTACCTCGATTCCACCACCAAGTCGATCGAGGAGATCGCGACGCACATGCTGCACGAAGCCCACCTGGTGCGCCGCGTCTATTAACAGGCGGCAACTGCAACTGTAGCGAACGGCGTCGCGGTATTTGTGACAAAAGGCATTTCGTGAACCTGAACGGTCCCGGGAAGATGCGTGCATCGCATCGACTTCCGAGGACCGGAACATGAACCGCCGTCGCATCGTCCAGCGCGTCGCCATCGCCATCGCGGGGCTCGCGCTCGCTCCCGTCTTCGCCGCCCATCCCAACTCCTGGTACCTGCGGCCGCAAACGGCGCCCGCGCCGGCGGATAACGCCGTGACGCCCGCCCGCGTGACGCTCGGCAAGGCGCTCTTCTTCGACCCGCGCCTCTCGGGCTCGGACTGGATCAGCTGCGCGAGCTGCCACAATCCGGCGCTCGGCTGGTCCGACGGGCTCGCCAAGGCCACGGGCGACGGCATGAAGACGCTCGGCCGCGCGACGCCCACCATCGTCAACGCCGCCTTCAATCCGGTCCAGTTCTGGGACGGGCGCAAGCCGACGCTCGAGGAGCAGGCGCTCGGGCCCCTCACCGCCGCGGCCGAGATGCACGGCTCGATCGCCGACATGAAGCGCAAGCTCGAGGCGATCGCCGGCTACCGGCAGATGTTCGAGGCCGCCTATCCGGGCGAACCCATCGACGGCAAGACGATCGCCAAGGCGATCGCGAGCTTCGAGCGCACGGTGCTCTCGACCGACTCGCCGTTCGACCGCTGGATGCGCGGCGACCAGCACGCCATGAGCGAAGCGGCGAAGCGCGGCTTCGAGGTGTTCCGCGGTCCCGGCAACTGCGAGACCTGCCACTCGGGCTTCAACTTCACCGACAACGGCTTCCACAACATCGGCCTGAAGGACCCGGACGGGCACGAGGACCTCGGGCGCTATGCGCAGGTGAAGCTCGCGGTGCTCAAGGGCGCGTTCAAGACGCCGACGTTGCGCAACGTCGCCCTCACCGGGCCCTACATGCACAACGGCTGCTACAAGACGCTCGAGGAAGTGGTCGACCACTATGCGCGCGGCGGGGACGTGAAGGACAACCTCTCGCCCGACATGAAGCCGATCCACCTGAGCGAGCGCCAGAAGGCCGACCTGGTGGCGTTCCTCGAGTCCTTGACCGGGTCGCCCACGGTGACCGTTCCGCAACTCCCCCAATAAAAGGACCGACTCATGCGCCACATCATCGCCGCCGCGGTGCTGCTCGCGGCAGCGCCCGGGTTTGCCGTCGCGGCCGACTACGACGTGCACCAGCGCGGCAACCAGTTCGACGTGAAGAAGCTCGCGATCCACGTGGGCGATAGCGTCACCTTCCACAACGACGACGCGCACTTCCACAACATCTTCTCGCTCTCGGAGGCGCAGCCCTTCGACCTCGGCTCCTACCCGCAGGGCGAATCGCGCAAGGTCACCTTCACCAAGGAAGGCGAGGTCGACGTGGAATGCGCGATCCATCCCGCGATGAAGATGACGATCGTAGTCGCGAAATGACGCGTGTCCTGGTGGGGATCGCCGCCGCCTGCTGGCTCGCGGCGGCGAGCGCGCAGGACGTGCTGCCGGGCGACGCGCGCCACGGCTCCGAGATCTTCCACTCGCGCTGCGTCCTGTGCCACGGGGAGGAAGCGCGCGGTTGCGGTCCCGCAGCGCGCCTCTACAGGCCGCGGCCGGCGAACCTCACCGCGAGCACCCGCACGCCCGAGTACAAGGTGCGCATCATCCGCACCGGCGGCCTCGCGATGGGCCGCTCGCCCATGATGCCCGCGTGGGGCGACGAGCTCGACGAGCAGGAGATCGCCGACCTGGTCGCGTTCCTTTCCACCCTCGAGCGGAAGCCCGACGCCCAATGCTGATCGCGCGCCTCAAGGTCGGCCACCGCCTCACCGCGTCGTTCCTCCTGATGGGCGCGATGCTCGCTTCGGTCGCCGCCATCGGCATCCACAGCGTGCGCTCGCTCGACGCCTCGCTGCAACGCATCGTCGCCGGCGAGCATCCGCGCATCGAGCAGGCGCACGCCATCATCGACCAGGCCGGCGCGATCGCGGTCGACCTGCGCGACGCCCTCCTCGCCGACAAGGACGCCGAGAGCAAGGCGCGCCTCGCGCGCGTGGAGGAGGGGCGCAAATCATTGGGCGATCTGCTCGACGCGCTGGACCACGGCTTCGCGGACGACGCCGAGAGCCGCGCGGTGCAGCAGAAGCTGCAGTCGGAGTACGCGAGCTACACCGTGGAAGTGGTGAAGGTGGCCCGCGCGATCGCCGCCGGCCGCAAGGAGCTCGCGCGCGACATGGTGAACCGCGGCCTGCAGGAGCGCACCGCGAGCTACGTGGCGGCGCTGCGCGCCCTCGCCGACCTGGAAGCCCGCGGCATGGACGCCGCGCGCGCCGAGGCGGTCGCGACCTACGAGCGCGGGCGCGACACGATCCTCGCGATCCTCGCCGCCGCCACCATCGCGACCCTCGCGCTCGCCTACTTCCTCACGCGCAGCGTGACCGGCCCGCTCGGCCGCGCCGGCGCGATGGCCGAGGCGATCGCATCCGGCGACCTCACCGGGCACGTGGAGGCGCGCGGCAACGACGAGATGGCCGCGCTCGCCCGCTCGCTCAACGCGATGCGCGACCGCCTCGCGGCGATCGTGCGCCAGATCAAGGAAGCCTCCGACGCCGTGAACGCCGCGGCGCAGGAGATCTCCCACGGCAACGCCGAGCTCTCGCGCCGCACCGAGTCGCACGCGAGCTCGCTCGAGGAGACCGCGGCCTCGGTCGAGGAGCTCGCCGGCACCGTGCGCCAGAACGCGGACAACGCGCTGCAGGCGACCTCGCACGCCTCGGACGCCTCGGACGTGGCGCGCAAGGGCGGCGCGGTGGTGGAGCAGGTGGTGCACACGATGGGCTCGATCGAGGAAGGCTCGCGCCGCATCGCCGAGATCACCGGCCTCATCGACAGCATCGCATTCCAGACCAACATCCTCGCCCTCAACGCCGCGGTGGAAGCCGCACGCGCCGGCGAGCAGGGGCGCGGCTTCGCGGTGGTCGCAACCGAGGTGCGGGCCCTCGCCCAACGCAGCGCCACGGCCGCCCACGAGATCAAGTCGCTCATCGCCGATGCCACCGGGAAGGTGCAGGAGGGCTCGCGCCTCGCGGGCGCGGCGGGGCTCACCATGAGCGACATGCTCGCCACCGTCGCGCGCGTGGCCGCTTCCATGGCCGAGATCTCCAGCGCCTCGCGCGAGCAGAGCGCCGGCATCGACCAGGTGAACGGCGCCATCGCACAGATGGACCAGATGACGCAGCAGAACGCTTCCATGGTGGGCCAGCTCTCGGCTGCCGCGAGCGGCCTCGAGCAGCAGGCGACCGCGCTCGCGCATGCGGTCGCGCAGTTCCGCCTTCCGCGAGGCGAAGGTCGCACGGGCGGCTGGGGTATCGGCGCGGCGGTCGAACCGGTGCCAGCTCCGGGCGCCTCGTCGCGCGCGCCGCTCTCCTCTGCCCGCACGCCGCTACTCGCCGAACGCGTGCTCTCGTCCTGAGGCCGCCGCGCGCGGCCGGTTTGTCACGCGCCGGGTTTATGGGAAGATAGCGGCCCTTTGCCCCCTGGGAGGCCGTGATGCGAACGACGAGGAGAATCCTGCCCGCCCTGCTGCTCTCGCTCTTCGCCACCACGGCGGCGCCACCCTCCCACGCCGGCCCGTTCGACAACGTCGTGGTCTTCGGCGACAGCCTCTCCGACGCCGGCTATTACCGTCCCTTCCTCGCGAGCCTGGGCCTGCCGCCGCAGGTCGTGGCGACGCTCGGCCGCTTCACCACGAATCCGGGCCCCGTCTGGTCGGAGCTCGTCTCGCAGTACTACGGCATCACGCCCGCTCCGAGCAACGCCGGCGGGTTCATCTTCGCGCAGGGCGGCGCGCGCGTCGCGCAGCCCTCGGCCTCCACGCCGCCCAACTCGGCGCAACGCCCGGTCAGCACGCAGATCGACGAGTACCTCGCCACGAACGGCGGTCATGCGGACCCGAACGCACTCTACGGAATGTGGATCGGCGCGAACGACATCTTCCAGAACCTCGCTGCGCTGCAGGCAGGCGCGATCAACCAGGCGACGCTGCAGACCAACGTGCTCGGAGCGGCGACGGCCGAGATCCAGCAGATCGGCAAGCTCGAAGCGGCCGGTGCGCGCTACGTGCTGGTCTTCGGGCTGCCCGACATCGGCGCGACGCCCGCCTTCGCCGGGACCGGCTCGATCTCGACGGCGGTGACGCAGCTCTCCGCCGGATACAACACCACGCTCTTCTCGGGCCTCGCCGCGGCCGGGATCCGCGTGATCCCCGTGGACGTGTTCTCGCTCGCGGGCGAGATCGCGGCGAACCCCTCGGCCTACGGCTTCCGCAACACGACGTCGTTCGCATGCGGCCCGTTCCCGCCGATCACGACCGCCTCCACGGTGAGCTCGCAGTTCTGCCTGCCCGCCAACTACGTCGCGCCCGACGCGGCGCAGACGTTCTTCTTCGCCGACAGCGTGCACCCGACCTCCGCCGTGCAGGCGATCTTCGCGCAGTTCGCCGAGTCGCTGATCGTGGGGCCGGTGCAGTACTCGCTCCTCGCCGAGGCCCCGCTCGCGACGCGCAAGCAGCACATCCGCACGCTCGACGACGGCATCCTCACGGCACGCGACGCGCCGGTCGGCAAGCTCAACGTCTTCGTCACCGGGAGCGGGGGCAGCTACGACATCGACTCGTCGACCGGAAACCCGGGCGCCAACAACGACCTCTCCTCCTTCGGGCTGGGCGCCACCGTGCGCGCCTCCGATTCGATGGTGCTCGGCCTCGCCTACGCCAACGACCGCGCCGACGGCAGCTTCGGCCAGGGCATGGGCGGCTACAACACGCGCGAGAACACGTTCTCGCTCTTCGGCTCGGTGCGCTCGGGCGGCTTCTACGGCACCGGCGTGCTCTCGATCTCGAACATCGATTTCCACGACATCCACCGCAACGTCGCGCTGGGGCCGGTGGTGCGGCAGGCGAGCGCCAGCACGGACGGCTCGAACGGCTCGGTCTACCTCTCGGCGGGCTACGACTGGCAGCTGGGGCGCCTTTCCGTCGGGCCGCTGGTCTCGTTCACGCACCAGGACGTGACGGTGAACGCGTTCGACGAGAGCGGCGCGGGGGCCGTGGACCTGCACATCGCGCAGCAATCGCGCAGCTCGCAAGTGTGGAGCGGCGGCGTGCGCGCCTCCTACGCGCTCGGGCAATGGACGCCGTGGGCGCGCGTGACCGTCGACCGCGACAACCGCGGCGACGCGCGCTTCGTGACGGCGATGCCGATCTCGCTCACGGCGACCGGCAACAGCTACGACATCCCGGCCTACATGCCCGACCGCGATTCCGTCACCGCCTCGCTCGGCGTGAACGGCCATTTCGGCGACCACGTCGGCTTGAGCCTCGCCTACTACAACGTCTCGAACCGCTCCGGGCTCAAGGAGGACGGGTTCAGCGGAGTGCTCTCGTACCGCTTCTAGCGCAGCCTCGGGGCGCGGCCGGGGAGGCGCGCTCGGTCGCCGCGCGCGGATAATGCTTCCATGAAGCGCGTGCACAGCGCCGCCAACCTGCCCGAGGCGCACCTGCTCCTCGACCTGCTCGCCGACCGGGGCATCCGCGCGCGCGTCTTCAACGCGAACGCCTCGAGCCTCGCCGGGGAGCTGCCGATCGACGCCACGCTCCCGCAGGTGTGGGTCGAGAAGCCCGGCGACGCGCCGCGGGCGCGCGAGATCATCGAGGCGTACCTTTGCTCGCCGAGCGGCCCGCCGCGGAAATGCGCCGCCTGCGGCGAGGAGAACCCCTCCTCCTTCGACCTTTGCTGGGCTTGCGGCGCGGGGCTCGAGCGTGCCGGCTGATTGCTGCAAAAGGCGTTGAAAGCGCCGATTCGCGCCGCCCGCTATACGCGCAACGAGAACGGCGTGAAGCGGGTGTGGCGGTCGTAATAGTCCTCGTGCTCGGCGCGCTTGAGGGTGCCCACGATCCAGTAGGTCACCGGAGTGAAGACCACCTCCACGCCCACCTTGCCGACGAACTGCGCGAGCATCACCAGCGGCAGCTTGTCGTCGGGAATGATGCCGCTGCCGTAGAAGGCGAGCGGGTAGAAGATGAGCGAGTCGACGCCCTCGCCGAAGAGGGTCGAGCCGATGGTCCGCGTCCAGAGCCAGCGCCCGGAGGTGAGGATCTTCATCTTCGCGAGCACGAAGGAGTTCACGAACTCGCTGCAGAAGTAGGCGGTCATCGAGGCGAGCGCCACGCGCCAGGCCGAGCCGAAGGCGATCTGGTAGGCGTCCTGGTTGTGCCAGAAGGGCGCGGGCGGAAGCCGCACCACGACCCAGGCCATGATGACGGCGAAGATGAGGCCGCCGAATCCCGCCCAGATCACGCGCCGGCTCCTCGCGTATCCGTAGACCTCCGTGAGCACGTCGCCGAACACGTACGAGATGGGGAAGAACAGCACGCCGGCGCCGAACGTGATGGCGCCCACCCCGGGCAGCTGCAGCTGCGCGATCTTCGCCGGGCCGATGAGGTTCGAGCAGACGAGCACCACGACGAACGACGCCATGACGAAGTCGTAGTACTTGTAGGTGCGCGACGGATGAGTGGTCATGTCGGTGGTTGCAACGGGCAAACCGGTTTGGATCGTTTGGATCCGCCGATGCACGCCGATGAACGCCGAACCATGGCCGAAGCGCGCCACGTCATGACGCGTACGGTACGCATGGCACCACCGGTATGCGGGCAAGCGATTGCCTTGCTGCGTTCATCGGCGTTCATCGGCGGATCCAAAGCCTTTCCCTCTCCGCTGCCTCACCGCCTCGAAGAGGGCGATCGATCCCGCGGTTCCCGCATTGAGCGACTCCACCGGCGCGGCGAGCGGGATCCGGGCTCGCACGCTCGCTGCGGCGAGGATTGGATCGCTCAGGCCCGCTCCCTCGTTCCCGACCAGCAGCGCGATCGGCCCGCGCAGGTCGAGCTCGTAGAGGCTGGATTCGGCCTTTCCGGCGAGCGCGACGGAGACGCCCCGGAAAGCCGCGAGGAACTCGCCGAGGTCGGCGCCCTCGACGATATTGAGCGCGAAGTGCGCGCCCATCCCCGCGCGAAGTACCTTGGGCGACCAGGCGAAGGCGCAGCGCGGCGAGAGGACCGCGTGGCCGGCACCGGCCGCGGCGGCGCTGCGGAGCAGCGTGCCGACGTTGCCCGGGTCCTGGATGTCCTCGAGCACCAGCACGAACGAGGCGTCGGCGGGAACGTCGCGCCGCTCGGGCGTGCGCACCGCGGCGAGGATGCCGGTGGGCGACTCCACCGTCGAGAGCGCGCCGAAGAGCGCATCGGTGAGGAGCATCACCGGCGCGGGCGCACAACGCTCGACGAGCCGCGCGACCTCCGGTTGCCCGAGCGCGCTCCGGCTCACCATCACTTCCTCGGGCTTCCTTCCCGAGTCGAGGAACGCGCCAAGGAGGTGCGCGCCGTCGAGCACCGAGGCGCCGCGCTTCCTGCGCTCGGAGGCGCTCGCGGCAAGCCGCGCCATCGCCCTGTACGCCGCGTTCTCGCGCGAGGCGATCGCCTTCATCAGAACGGGAGGTCGCCCTGCAGGAGCGCGCGCACCGGCTCGAAGCTGCGCCGGTGGATGTCGCAGGGACCCTGGCGCTTCAACGCCGCGAGGTGCTCGGGCGTCGAGTAGCCCTTGTGCTCGGCGAAGCCGTAGCCCGGATAGCGCGCGTCGAGCGCGCGCATCTGCGCGTCGCGCGCGGTCTTGGCGAGGATCGAGGCGGCCGAGATCGCGGCCACCAGCCGGTCGCCGTCCACGATCGTATGGCACGGAAACGCCACGCGCGGCGCGTGCAGGCCATCGACCCAGACCTCGTCGGGCGGGACGCCGAGGGACTCCACCGCGCGCGCCATGGCGAGCAGGGTCGCGCGCAGGATGTTGATGCGGTCGATCTCCTCCACGCTCGCCGAGGCGATCGCCCATGCCGCCGCCTGCGCGCGGATCGCCGGGGCGAGCCGCTCGCGCGCCGCCTCGGTGAGCTGCTTGGAATCGGCGAGCCCTTCGATGGGCCGCGCCGGGTCGAGCACCACGGCGGCGGCGAAGACGCTCCCCGCGAGCGGGCCGCGGCCCGCCTCGTCAACCCCGCACAGCCGCGCGGAGCCCGGTGCCGGAGGAAGGATCGGAGGCTTCACACGCGGAAAGATACGGCATCAGCGCCCGGACCACACGCTCCTCGTGGCCCGCGGCGAGGCTTCGGTGCAGCGCCTCGAAGCGCCGCTTCACGCGTTCGCGGGCGACGCGGTTGTCGAGCCAGTTGAGCAGCGCCTGCGCGAGGTTTTCGGGCGTCGCGTCGTCCTGCAGCAGCTCGGGCACGATGAACTCGCCCGAGAGCACGTTCGGCAGGCTGAAGTAGGGCAGCAGCGCCTTCCTCTTCACCAGCCAATGGGTGAGCGGCTTCACCCGGTAGGTGACCACCATGGGGCAGCGCGCGAGCGCGGCCTCGAGCGTCGCGGTGCCGCTCGCGACGAGCGCCACCTCCGCCGCCTGCAGCGCGAGGCGCGCGTGGCCGAAGAGGATGGTGATGGGCAGCTCGCGCGCCTCGAGCTCGTAGAGCCGCCGCTCGAAGTACTCGCGCGTCTCGCGCGTGGCGAGCGGCACGAAGAAACGCAGCGACGGACGCCTCGCGAGGAGCGCTCGCGCCGTCTGGATCACGAGGTCCGCATGGAGCTCGAGCTCGCTCACCCGGCTTCCGGGAAGCAGCGCCACGGGCGTCGCGCCGCCCGCCAGGCGCAGCTGCGTCCGCGCGTCGTCGATCGCCGGGTCGAGCGGCATGGCGTCGGCGAGCGGGTGCCCGACGTAGTCCACCGCGATCCCCGCCTTGCGATAGATCTCCTCCTCGAACGGGAACATCACCAGCATGCGGTCCACGGAGCGGCCGATGGTGTGGATGCGCTCCGCACGCCAGGCCCAGAGCGACGGGCTCACGTAATGCACCGTCGCGATCCCGGCCGCCTTGAGCTTCGCCTCGAGCCCCAGGTTGAAGTCCGGTGCGTCGACGCCGATGAAGAGCGCGGGGCGGCTCGCGAGCAGGTGGCGCGCGAGGCCGCGGCGGATCGAGAGGATCTCCGGCAGGCTCCTCAGCACCTCGACGTAGCCGCGCACCGAGAGCTTCTCCATGGGGAAGAGCGAGCGCGCGCCCTCGGCGATCATCTTCGGCCCGGCGATGCCCTCGAACTCGAGCGACGGCCAGCGCGCCTTCAAGGCGCGGATGAGAGAGGCTCCGAGGAGGTCGCCGGAGGCCTCCCCGGCGACGATGCCGATTTTCACCGCAGCAACCCCCGCGTGGACGTCTCGAGGAAGTCGAGGATCACCTTCACGTCGGGATCCCGCGCGGCCTGCGCGGCGAGCTCGGCGCGCGCGCCGGCGAGCGTGAGGCCGGACTTGAAGAGCGTGCGGTAGGCGCGCTTCAGGGCGGCGATGGAATCGGGCGTGAAGCCGCGGCGCTTGAGTCCCTCGGCGTTGATGCCGTGGGTCGCGACCGGGCTCCCGCCGACCATCACGTACGGCGCGATGTCCTGCAGCACGATGCTGCCGCCGCCCACCATCGCGTGCGCGCCGATCTTCACGAACTGGTGGAACGCCGATTGCCCGCCGAGGACGGCGTAGTCGCCGACGTGGATGTGCCCGCCGAGCGTCACCAGGTTCGCGAACACGGTGTGGCTTCCCACCTGGCAATCGTGCGCGATGTGCACGTAGGCCATGATCCAGTTGTCGGAGCCCATGCGCGTCGCACCCGCGTCCTGCACGGTGCCGCGGTTGATGGTGGCGAACTCGCGGATGGTGTTGCCGTCGCCGATCTCCAGGCGCGTGGGCTCGCCCTTGTACTTCTTGTCCTGGTTCGCCTCGCCGATCGAGCAGAAATGGAAGATGCGGTTGCCCTTTCCGATCTTCGTGTGACCGGTGATCACGTTGTGCGAGCCGATGGTCGTGCCCTCGTCCACCTCGACGTCGCCGTCGATCACCGTGTACGGCCCGACCGTGACGTCGCCCGCGAGCTTCGCCTTCGGATCGACTACCGCGGTGGGATGGATCGTGGCCATGGACTCAAAAATCCTTGGAAGCGCCGATGTCCGCCGATCCAACGCCGATCGCCCCCGACAGGGCAAGGAAGGGTTTCGTGCGCATTGTCGCGACGGCAACGCTGTCCGGGAACGGATTCACCTCATTCATTGGCGGGGATCGGCGTTGGATCGGCGGACATCGGCGCTTTCAAGGCTTTCCCCCCGCATCACTGCCCGTAAGCTCGCGCAGCGCGCAGAGGAGCTCGGCCTCGCAGACGACGGTGTCGCCGACCTTCGCGACGGTGTTGAACTTGCCGATGCCGCGGCCCTGGCGGCCCTGCGTCACCTCGAGGCGCAGCGTGTCGCCCGGGACCACCGGCTTCTTGAAGCGCGCGCCGTCGATGCCCACGAAGTAGTAGACCCAGCGCCCGTCGTTCTTGTGGCCGAGGCTCTTGAGGGAGAGCACCGCCGCGGCTTGCGCCATCGCCTCCACGATGAGGACGCCGGGCATCACCGCGTAGTGCGGGAAGTGCCCCGGGAAGAACGGCTCGTTCATCGTCACGTTCTTGATCGCGACGAGGCGCTTGTCCTTCTCGTACTCGACCACGCGGTCGATCAGCAGGAACGGGTAGCGGTGCGGGAGATACTGCTGGATCTCCTCAATGGTCATCGTCTGGCTCACGGTCCTCTCCCGGAAGGGCGCGCCGCGCGCGCCCGGCGATGCGATCGAGCCGGCGCAGGAGCGCCGCGTTCCTCAGCCATCGCGCGTGCGGCATCATCGGCAGGCCCGAAGTGTACGTCCCCGGCTGCGTGATCGATTTCGCGACCAGCGTCATGCCCGAGATCGTCACGTGGTCGCAGATCGAGATGTGGCCGACGATCCCCACGCCGCCGCCGATCATGCAGTGCTTGCCGACGGTGACGCTGCCCGAGATGCCGGTGCAGCCGGCGACCACGGTGTGCGCGCCGATCACGCAGTTGTGCGCGACCTGGATCTGGTTGTCGAGCTTCACGCCCTCCTCGACCACGGTGTCGTCGAGCGCGCCGCGGTCGATGGTGGTGTTGGCGCCGATCTCGACGTCGTCGCCGATGCGCACCGCCCCGACCTGCGGGATCTTGATCCAGCGCCCCTCGTCCCTCGCCATGCCGAAGCCGTCCGCGCCGATCACCGCGCCGGAGTGCACGATGCAGCGCGCGCCGATGCGGCAACGCTCGTAGACCGTGACGCCAGCATGCAGCCGGGTGGCCTCGCCGATCGCGCAATCCGCGCCGATGCAAGCGTGCGCGCCGATCCACGCGCCGCGCCCGACGACCGCGCGCGGGCCCACCACCGCATACGCGTCGACCTGTGCACCGCCGTCGATGCGCGCCGAGGGATCGACCTGCGCGGTGGCATGGATGCCCGGCATCACCGCCGGCTGCGGATGGAACAGCGCCACGGTGCGCGCGTAGTAGGCGTACGGATTGTCGCAGACGATGCGCGGGATGGACGCCGCGTCGCGATCGCCGCGTCCGACGATCACCGCGCCGGCGCCGGTGGTCGCGAGCCGTGCCCGATAGCGCGGGTTGGCGAGGAACGCGATTTGCGAGGGGCCGGCCGAGTCGAGCGTCGCGACGCCGGTAAGCGGCACCTGCGCCTCGCCCACGGCCTCGCCGCCCAGCCGCTCGACGATCTGGCGCAGCGTCAACGCGATCGGGGAATGCTTCCCCATGGCTACTTGTCCGCCAGGGCCTTGATGACCTTGTCGGTGATGTCGATGCGCGAAGCGGCGAACACCGCCTCCTGCACGATGAGGTCGTAGTGCTCCTGCTCGGCGATCTGGTTGATGACGCGCGTCGCGCGCTCCTGCACGCTCGCGAGCTCCTCGTTGCGGCGCAGGTTGAGGTCCTCGCGGATCTCGCGCTGCTTCCTCTGGAAGTCGCGGCTGATGTCGGCGAGCTGGCGCTCCTTCTCGCGGCGCGCGGCCTCCGTTATCGTGACGTTGTCGCGCTCGAGCTCCGCCTGCAGGTCGCGCCCCTGCTTCTCGAGCTTGGAGAGATCGGCGTTCCGCGCGGCGAATTCGCGCTCGAGCTTCTGCTGCGCGCGCTTCGCCGGAGCCGCCTCGCGGAACACGCGCTCGGTGTTGACGAAGCCGATCTTGAGCTCCGCGGCGTTGGCCGCCAGCGCGGCCGCCGCGAGCATCGTCGCGAGGATCATCTTCATGGCCGACCCCTTCGTCGTCAGAAAATCCGGCCGAGCTGGAACTGGAAGCGCTCGATCTCGTCGCCGGGCTTGTGCCGGATCGGCACGCCGAACGAGAACTTGAGCGGCCCGACCGGCGAATCCCAGCTCACCGCCATGCCGGTGGAGACGCGGATGTCCGCGCCGCTGATCCTCTCGTCCTCGCCCCACACGTTGCCGAAGTCGACGAACGTGGAGAGCCGCACGTTCTTCTCCTTGTAGCCGGGCGGCGGGAAGAGCGCCTCGAGATTGGCGACGAACATGCGGTTGCCCCCGAGCACGTCGCCGTTGGTGTCGCGCGGGCCGAGGGTCGCGGTCGAGAAGCCGCGCACCGAATCGACGCCGCCCGCGTAGAAGTTCTTGAAGAACGGCAGCGGGTGGCCGCGGTAGCCCGCCGCGTAGCCGAGCTGCCCGTTCGCCATGAGCGTGAGCCAGGAGAACGCGTTCTGCGGCGTATAGAACCACTCGCTCTGGTAATTGAGACGGTAGTAGGTGAGGTCGCCCGGGGGCACGCCGATCTCGGCGCCGGCCGTGTTGTACGAGCCCCTCGTGGGCCACGTGAGGCTGTCGCGCGTGTCGTGGGCGAAGGAGACGTTGGAGCGCACCGTGTTGGTGTTGCCGCCGAACTCGTTGATGAAGTCCAGGTAGCGCTGCGGTGCCGTGGCCGGATCCACCGAGAGGCTGGTGTGCTCGAGGGTGGCGCCGACGTTGAGCGTGTCGTACTCGGTGACCGGGATGCCGAAATTGATGCCGGCGCCGGTGCTGTACGTGTGGTAGGCGGCGATGCCGGTGAGGTTCGCCGTATCCACGTCGCGCCGGAACACCTCGAAGCCGCGCGAGACGCCGTCGGCCGTCCAGTACGGGTTCACGTAGTTGAACGAATAGACCTTGTCGACCGAGCCGCTGCTGATCTGGATCGCGAAGAGGTTCCCGGTGCCGAGCACGTTCGACTGCGAGAGCGAGGCCTGCACGGCGAGCTTCTCCGCCGCCGAATAGCCGATGCCGAAGGTGAGCGCGCCGGTGTTCCTCTCGGTCACCGTGACGTTCACGTCCACCTGGTCGGAGGTGCCCGGCACGGCGGGGGTCTCGATGTTCACGTCCGAGAAGTAGCCGGTGCGCTGCAGCCGCTCCTTGGAGCGCGCGATCTTCTCGAGCGAGTACCAGGAGCCCTCGAGCTGGCGCAGCTCCCGGCGCACCACCTCGTCCTGCGTCTTGAGGTTGCCGATCACGTTGATGCGGCGCACGTACACGCGGCGGCCCGGGTCGACGAAGAACGTGAAGCCGGCGATGCGCTTCGCGCGGTCGAGCGTCGGCACCGGGTTCACGTTGGCGAAGGAGTAGCCGTCGTTGCCGAGCCGGTCCTGGATCTTCTTGGTCGCGTCGACGATCTTCTCGCGCGAGAAGACGTCGCCCGGCTTCACCGCGACGAGCTTGCGCAGCTGCGCCTCCGGGACGATGAGGTCGCCGCTGAACTTCACGTCGCTCACGTGGTAGACCGGGCCCTCGCTCACCGCGATGGTGATGTAGATCTTCTCGCGGTCCGGCGTGATCGAGACCTGCGTCGACTCGATGTTGAACTCGAGGTAGCCGCGGTTGAGGTAGAACGAGCGCAGCGATTCGAGGTCCGCGGTGAGCTGCTGCTTCGAGTACTGGTCGTTCTTGGTGAACCAGGTGAACCAGCCGGGCGTCGTGAGCTTGATCTGCTTCAGCAGCTCCTTCTCGCTGAAGTCGTGCGCGCCGATGATGTTGATGTCGGCGATCTTGGTGACGTCGCCCTCGGTGATGTCGAAGCGCAGGGACACGCGGTTCCTCTCGAGCGGCGTCACCGTGGTGCGCACCACCGCGCCGTAGTAGCCGCGGCTCGTGTACTGGCGCTTGAGCTCCTTCTCGGCGCGGTCCACGAGCGACTTGTCGTAGATGCGCGACTCGGCGATGCCCGCCTGCTTGAGGCCGTCCTTGAGGTTGTCCTTGCTGAACTCCTTGGCGCCCTCGATCTCGATCGAGGCGATGGCCGGGCGCTCGTGCACGGAGACGATGAGCACGTTGCCGTCGGCCTCGAGCCGGACGTCGGAGTAGAAGCCGGTGGCGTAGAGGGCGCGGATCGCCTCGGCGGCCTTGTCGTCGTCGATCTTCTCGCCCACCTTCACGGGGAGGTAGGTGAAGATCGTGCCCGCTTCGGTGCGCTGCACGCCCTCGACGCGGATGTCCTTGATGACGAAGGGCTCGAAGGCGAGCGCAGGTACGGCGATTGCGGCCGCGCATGCCATGAGGAGGCGAAGGCGGAGGGTGCGAGGACGCGTCAAGGGTTCAGCCGGTGAAGAGGCGGTTGATGTCGTTGTAGAAGGCGAAGACCGTGAGCCCGACGAGAAGCGCGAGTCCGAAGCGTTGACCGATCTCCATCGCTCTTTCCGATACCGGGCTGCCCTTCACGATTTCGGCGAAATAATACACCAGGTGTCCCCCGTCGAGCAGGGGAATCGGCAGGAGGTTGAGCACGCCGAGGCTCACGCTCACGAGCGCGAGGAAGCCCAGCCAGGCGATCCAGCCGAGCTGCGCCGACTGGCCCGCGTAGTCGGCGATCGTGATCGGCCCGGAGAGGTTGCGCCACGACACCTGGCCGATCGCCATGCGGCCGAGCATCTTCACGCTGAACGACGAGAGGTCGACCACCTTCTGCACCGCCTTGCCGAACGCGGTGAACGGGTCGTAGCGCACGGTGGTCGTCATGCGCTGGAACTCGCGCGCGAGCTCGGGCGGGGCCTCGACGCCCAGGCGCCCGATCCGCGCCTCGCCCTCGCCCACGGTATCGGGGATGACGCTCAGCCGCAGCCGATGTCCCGCGCGCTCGAGCTCGATCTCGAGCGGCCTGGACGGGCTCGAGCGCGTGATGGAGGTGAAGTCGTACCAGCTCGCGACCGGCTTTCCGGAGATCGCGACGATGAGGTCGCCTTCGCGCAACCCCGCGCGCTCCGCGGCGCTGCCGGCGACCACCGGGCCGAGGCGCGCGGGCGCCTGGGGACGGAAGGGCCGCAGGCCGAGCTTGCCCAGGAAATCGCGGTCGAGGTCTTCCTTCGAGAGCCCGCCGAGGTCCATGCGCCGCGTGACGACCGCGCCCTCGTGCGTCTGCACCTCGACCTGCGCCGCATCGCGCTTCACCGCGTCCTTGAGGAGCAGCCAGCGCACGTCGTTCCAGGTGTAGACCGGCTCGCCGTCGATGGCGCGCACCGTGTCGCCGTCGGCGAGGCCCGCCGCGGCCGCCGGCGTGGAGGGCGCCGCATCGCCGAGCACCGGCTTCACGCCCGGCATGCCCGCCACGAAGAGCACCCAGTAGACGAGAGTGGCGAGCAGCAGGTTCGCGACCGGGCCGGCGAGCACGATGAAGATGCGCGCCCACACGGCCTTGTTGTTGAACGCGCGATGGCGCTCCTCGGGCCGCACCTCGCCCTCGCGCTCGTCGAGCATCTTCACGAAGCCGCCGAGGGGGATCGCCGCGATGGCCCATTCGGTCTGGTCGCGCCCGCGCTTCCAGATCTTCAGCGCGCGGCCGAAGCCCACGTTGAAGCGCAGGATCTTCACGCCCATCATGCGCGCCGCCGCGTAGTGGCCGAGCTCGTGCACGACCACCAGCACGCCGACGGTGACGAGGAAGGACACGATGGTGATGAGGACGCTCATGGATGGATCCGGGAGGCTGCGGCGCCGTCGCGGAAAGCGGCGGCCTGGCGTGCGACGAGGCGGGCGGCGAGCGCGCGCGCCTCGACATCCACAGCATAAACCTGCTCGAGGGACGCGAGGGGCTCGACGTTGGTTTCGCCGAGCACGCGCTCGATCACCCCGGCGATCGAGGGGAACGGCAGGCGGCGCGCGAGGAACGCCTCGACGGCCACCTCGTTCGCGGCATTGAGCGCGGCGGGCGCGGTGCCGCCGAGCCGGATCGCCTCCTCGGCGAGCGCGAGGCAGGGAAAACGCGCGGGATCGGCGCGCTCGAACTCGAGCTTGCCGAGGCTCGCGAGGTCGAGCGGCCCGACGCCGGAGGCGATGCGCTCGGGCCACGCGAGCGCGCAGGCGATCGGCGTGCGCATGTCCGGCGGGCCGAGCTGCGCGATGACCGAGCCGTCGTGGAACTCGACCATCGAGTGGATCACGCTCTGCGGATGGACCACCACCTCGATCGCCTCCAGCGGCGCGCCGAAGAGCCAGTGCGCCTCGATCACCTCGAGGCCCTTGTTCATCATCGTCGCCGAATCGACCGAGATCTTGCGCCCCATCACCCAGTTCGGATGCGCGCACGCCTGCTCGGGGGTGACGCCCGCGAGGCGATCGATGGGCGTGGTGCGGAAGGGTCCGCCCGAGGCCGTGAGCAGGATGCGGCGCGCGCCGGAGCGCTCGAACTCGCCCGCGCGCCCGCACACGAAGCCGCGCGGGAGCGACTGGAAGACCGCGGAATGCTCGCTGTCGATCGGCAGGAGCGTCGCGCCGCCCTCGGCCGCCGCCGAGGTGAAGAGCGCGCCCGACATCACGAGCGCCTCCTTGTTGGCGAGGAGCACGGTCTTTCCCGCGCGCGCGGCGGCGATGGTGGCCGGCAATCCCGCGGCGCCGACGATCGCCGCCATCACCACGTCCACGTCCTCGCCCGCGGCCGCTTCCTCGAGCGCGGCCGGTCCCTGCAGCACGCGGGTGGCGAGGCCGTTCCTGCGGATCGCGGCATCGAGGCGCTCGGCGGCCGCGGCGTCCGCGAGCACGGCATGGCGCGGTCGATGCGCGAGGCACTGCGCGAGGAGCTTCTCGTCGTTGCGCCCGGCCGCGAGCGCGGCCACCTCGTAGCGCTCGGGATGGCGCTTCACCACGTCGAGCGTGCTCGCGCCGATCGAGCCGGTGGAGCCGAGGATCGCGAGCCTCTTCATGGCGCCCGCACCTCGCGAAACCGCGTCCGGCGTTCGCTCCCTTCCCCTTGCCGGAGCGTTGGGGAGCGGGTCATGGCAGGAACGCCCTGAGCGTGAGCACCAGCGCCGCCACCGGCAGCGTGGACGTGAGCGCGTCGATGCGGTCGAGCATGCCGCCGTGTCCGGGCAGGAGGCCGCTCGAATCCTTGCGCCCCGCGCCGCGCTTCATCCACGACTCGAACAGGTCGCCCACGACGGAGAGGAGCGCGAGCGCCACCATCGCGACGATCGCGGGGATCCCGGCATCGGCCTGGAAGAGGTCCGAAAAGGGCATCGGCCGCGCACGCGCGAGGAGCGCGAGCACGACGCCGTAGACGAAGACGCCCGCCAACGCCCCGAGCAGTCCCTCGACGGTCTTGCCCGGGCTCACCGCCGGCGCGAGCTTGCGCTTGCCGAAGCGCCTGCCGCTGAAATACGCGGCGATGTCGGCGACCCACACCAGCGCCGCGGCCGCGAGGAGGATCCACGGGCTCGCCTCGCGCAGCACCACCGTCGCCGCCCACGTCGGCCAGACCACGACCCAGCCGGCGAGCGCGCGCATGGCGGGCGCGGGCTTCCAGTGGCCGCCGATCCAGAACGGCGCGATCGCCACCCAGAAGATCGCCGCGATGGCGAAGAGCACGACCGTGACGTGCGCGAATGCGCCGGCAGGTGCCGAGACCGAGAAGGCCCACAGCGCGGCACCGGCCGCGACCGAGAGCACGAGGTAGGCGATGCGCACCCCCTCGGCGAGCCCGCACAGCCGCGACCATTCCCAGCACGACACGAGCGCCACGGCGAGCATGAAGAGCGCCCAGAGGGCACGCGGCGCGAGGAACACCATCGCGACCACGACGACGAGGGCCACGACCGCGGTGATCACCCGTGTGGCCAGCATCGGGAAAGCCTCAGCCGGCCTGGCTGACCGGTTCGCCCTGCGCGAGCTGCTCGCTGGTGCGCCCGAAGCGGCGCTCCCGGCGGCGGTAGGAGGCGATGGCTTCGTCGAGCGCCTTGGCGCCGAAGTCGGGCCACAGCGCGTCGGTGAAGTAGAGCTCGGTGTAGGCGAGCTGCCAGAGGAGGAAGTTGGAGACGCGCTTCTCGCCGCCGGTGCGGATGAAGAGGTCGGGCTCCGGCGCGTGGCTCATGGCGAGGAAGCGCCCGAGGCGCTCCTCGGTGATCGGCGCGACCGGGTCCTCGATGCGGCAGCGCTCGGCCGCCTGCAGGATGTCCCAGCGCCCGCCATAGTTCGCGGCGACGGTGAGGGTGAGCCGGGTGTGCTGCCCGGTGAGCTCCTCGCCGCGGCGGATGTGCTCGCGGATGCGGGGGTCGAAAGCCGAGAGGTCGCCCACGACGCGAAACCGGATGCCGTTGGAGTGGAGCTTCTCCACTTCCTGCTCGAGGGCGCGCAGGAAGAGCTGCATGAGGAACGTGACCTCCTCGGGCGGACGGCGCCAGTTCTCGCTCGAGAACGCGAACAGCGTGAGGTACTCGATGCCGCGCTCGATGCACGCCTTCACGGTCTCGCGCACCGTCTCCACGCCGCGCTTGTGCCCGGCGACGCGCGGCAGGAAGCGGCGCTTCGCCCAGCGCCCGTTGCCGTCCATGATGATCGCCACGTGCCGCGGCACGTCCGCGATCTCGGGGATTTCCTGCGTGGAGCTGGTGAACTCGGTCATGGTTTCCGAACCGCCTTTCGCGGGCCCGGCTTCGCGCCGCCGCCTCATACGGACATCACATCCTTTTCCTTCTCGGCGACGAGCTTGTCGATGTCCGCGATGGACTTGTCCGTGAGCTTCTGGACCTCGTCCTGCGAGCGCTTCTCCTGGTCCTCGCTGGTCTCGCCCTTCTTGAGGAGGTCCTTCAGGTGGGTGATCGCGTCGCGGCGGATGTTGCGCACCGCCACCTTCGCGTTCTCGCCCTCGTGCTTCACGATCTTGGTCAGCTCGCGCCGGCGCTCCTCGGTGAGCGGCGGCATCGGGATGCGCACCACGTCGCCGGAGGTGGCGGGGTTCACGCCGAGGTCGGAATCGCGGATCGCCTTCTCGACCACCTGCACCATCTTCTTCTCGAACGGCTGGATCGCGATGGTGCGCGCGTCGGCGAGGGTCACGTTCGCCACCTGGTTCAACGGCACTTCCGACCCGTAGTAGTCGACGCGGATGTGGTCGACCAGGCCCGCGTGGGCGCGCCCGGTGCGGATCTTGGCGAGGTCGTGCTTCAGCGTCTCGATCGACTTCGCCATCTTGTCGGTCGCGGTCTTCTTGATGTCGGCGATGTTCATGGAAAGCGAATCTCCCTGCCTGGTCGTGTCGAGCGGCGCCGCATGTCCGCTCCAGCGCGGTTCCCCGCCTGGCGGTGTCGAGCGGCGCGTCATGTCCGCTCCGACACCGTTCCCGCCGTCAATTATGTACCAAGGTCCCTTCGTCTTCGCCCATGACCACGCGTTTCAGGGCCCCCACCTTGAAAATGCTGAACACGTTGATCGGCAGCTTCTGGTCGCGGCACAGGGCGAGCGCGGTCGCGTCCATCACCTTGAGGTTCTTCACGAACGCCTCGTCGAAGGTGATCCGCTGGTAGCGCGTGGCGCTCTTGTCCTTCATGGGATCGGCGGTGTAGACGCCGTCCACCTTGGTCGCCTTGAGCACGATGTTCGCCTCCACCTCGCGGCCGCGCAACGCCGCCGCCGTGTCGGTGGTGAAGAACGGGTTCCCGGTGCCGGCGGCGAAGATCACGATCTTGCCTTCCTCGAGGTAGCGGATCGCCTTGCCGCGGATGTAGGGCTCGCACACCGGCTCGATGTTGAGCGCCGATTGCACACGCGCGACCAGCCCCGCGCGGTTCATCGCGTCCTGCAGCGCGAGCGCGTTGATCACGGTGGCGAGCATGCCCATGTAGTCGGCGGTGGCGCGGTCCATGCCCGCGGCACCCTGCGAGACGCCGCGGAAGATGTTGCCGCCGCCGATCACGATGCCCACCTGCACGCCGAGGTCGGAGACCTCCTTCACCTCGCCCACGATGCGGTCGACCGTCTCGCGGTTGATGCCGAAGGAGTCGTTGCCCATCAGCGCTTCCCCCGAGAGCTTGAGGAGGATGCGCGAATAGGCGGGAGTCGCCGGCGGGTTGGGCTCGGTCGTGCTCGCGGCCGTTCCGGTCTCGGCGCTCACGCGGGCCTCACGCGGCGTTGCGGGTCATCGCCGCGACTTCCGCGGCGAAGTCGCTCTGCTTCTTCTCGATGCCCTCGCCCACCACCAGGAAGCGGTAGGAGAGGACCTTCGCCTTCTTCGCGGCGAGCATCTTCTCGACCGTCTGCTTGTCGTCCTTCACGAACGGCTGGCCGAGGAGCGCGTTCTCCGCGAGGAACTTGTTGATGCCGCCCTCGACCATCTTCGCGACGATCTCGGGCGGCTTGCCGGATTCCTTCGCACGGGCTTCGAGGATGCGGCGCTCGGCGTCGAGGTCCTCCTTCGGGAACTGGTCCTTCGAGAGGTAGCGCGGCTTCGCGAACGCGATGTGCATCGCGACATCCTTCGCCACCGCGTCGTCGCCTTCGTACTCGACCGTCACGCCGATCTTCACGCCGTGGATGTACTGGGCGAGCTTCGCCGCGGTCTGGATGCGCTCGAAGCGGCGCACGGCGATGTTCTCGCCGATCTTCTGCACCAGCTTCTGGCGCGCACTTTCCACCGTCTCGGCGCCGAGCTTCTTCTCCGAGAGCGCCGCGACGTCGCGCGGACTCTCCTTCGCGACGATCTGCGCGAGTCCCCGCGCGAACGCCGTGAAGTCGGGGTTCTTCGCGACGAAGTCGGTCTCGCAGTTCACCTCGACCATCGCCGCGGTCTTGCCGTCGCCGGAGAGGTACGCGCCGATCGCGCCTTCGGCGGCGACCCGCGAGGCGGCCTTGGAGGCCTTGGCGCCGCTCTTGATGCGCAAGAGCTCCTCGGCCTTCTTCATGTCGCCGCCCGCTTCCTCGAGCGCCTTCTTGCATTCCATCATGCCGAGCCCGGTGAGCTCGCGCAGCTCCTTCACCATGCCTGCCGTGATCTCCGCCATTTCCATCCTCTCCATCACGTCATCCCCGCGCCGGCGGGAATCGTGGATCCCCGCCGGCGCGGGGGATGACGTAGTTGAACTTACAAAAAAGGGGCTTTGCATCGCCCCTTTCTCGCCGCACCCGTGCGCGGGGCCGTTACTGCTTCTCGGCGTCCTGGACCTCGACGAACTCCTCGCTCGGCTGCGCCACCATCTCGGTCATGACCTGGCTGCGGCCCTCGAGGATCGCGTCCGCCACGCCGCGGGCGTAGAGCCGGATGGCGCGCGTCGAATCGTCGTTGCCGGGGATCACGTAGTCGATGCCGTCGAGCGAGTTGTTGGTGTCGACGACGCCCACGATCGGGATGCCGAGCGTGCGCGACTCGGTGACCGCGATCTTGTGGAAGCCCACGTCGATCACGAACAGCGCATCGGGAATGCCGCCCATGTCCTTGATGCCACCCAGCGAGCGCTCGAGCTTCTCGCGCTCGCGGTTGAAATGCAGCTGCTCCTTCTTCGACAGGCGCTCGAGCGAGCCGTCGGCGACCATCTGGTCCATTTCCTTCAGGCGCTTGATCGACTGCTTCACGGTCTTGAAGTTCGTGAGCATTCCGCCCAGCCAGCGGTAGTCGACGTACGGCGCGCCCGCGCGCCGCGCCTCTTCCTTGACGATCTCGCGCGCCTGGCGCTTGGTGCCCACGAAGAGGATGGTCCCCTTGTTGGCGGTGAGCTGGCGCACGAACTTGAGCGCTTCCTGGTACATCGGAAGCGACTTCTCGAGGTTGATGATGTGGATCTTGTTGCGCGCCCCGAAGATGAACGGAGCCATCTTGGGGTTCCAGTAGCGCGTCTGGTGGCCGAAGTGCACGCCGGCCTCCAGCATCTGGCGCATGGTGACGGACATCCGGGAAACTCCTGTGGTTAAGGTTGGGCCTCCCCCGCCAGCCGAACCAGCGCCTCCCGATGTTGGGGGGCCGGCACCTTAGCCTGGGGCGGGGTGTGGATTTACCGCGAGGAAACACTGCATTATAGCGCCAAAAGGCCCGGCCGATCAAATGTTTCCATCGGCCGGGGAGCCGTCCGGAACCCCCGCGGACGCGCAGGACCTAACGGTATAATCGCGAGGATGATGATGGACGGCCGCGGCGCGACGAGCGCGAACAAGGTGAAGACGCCCGAGGAGATCGAGGGAATGCGGGTGGCGGGCAAGCTCGCCGCCGAGGTCCTCGACTTCATCGCGCCCTACGTGAAGCCCGGCGTCACGACGGGCTACCTCGACCAGCTGTGCCACGACTACATGATCGAGGTGCAGGACACGGTCCCCGCGCCGCTGCACTATGCGCCGCCCGGCCATCGTCCCTACCCCAAGTCGGTCTGCACCTCGGTGAACCACCAGGTCTGCCACGGCGTGCCCGGCGACAAGGTGCTGCGCCACGGCGACATCGTGAACATCGACGTCACCGTGATCAAGGACGGCTGGCACGGCGATACCAGCCGCATGTTCTATGCGGGCGAGCCCTCGGTGCAGGCGAAGCGCCTGTGCGACGTCACCTACGAGGCGATGTGGAAGGGCATCGACGCCGTGCGTCCCGGCGCCACGCTGGGCGATATCGGCTACGCCGTGCAGCGTCACGCGGAGACCCACGGCTACAGCGTGGTGCGCGAGTTCTGCGGGCACGGCATCGGCCGACGCTTCCACGAGGAGCCGCAGATCCTGCACTACGGACGTCCCGGGCAGGGGCTCGAGCTGGTGCAGGGCATGACCTTCACCGTCGAGCCGATGATCAACGCCGGCAAGCGCGACATCCGCCAGCTCGCCGACGGCTGGACCATCGTCACCGCCGACCACTCGCTCTCGGCGCAGTGGGAGCACACGGTGCTCGTGACCGCGGAAGGCTACGAGATCCTCACCGTCTCCGCCGGCATGCCGGCCCCGCCCGCGTTCGCCACCGAGCGCCAGCACCACCCCGCCTGAAAACCGGAAAAGGGGTCGGATTGCTTTTCCACGCGGAAAAGTAATCCGACCCCTTTTTCGTTAGAGTCAGGTCATGACCGTCGTTCCCGCCCCCGCGACGTCCGCACCCGCGCCCGGTACGCGAGCCTGGATCCGCGCGCGGCGCGAGGAGTTGCGTGCGCGCTACCTGCGCCGGCCCGATCCCGCGGCGAACCTCGCCGCCAACGCCGAGGCCGTCGACGAGATGCTGCAGCGGCTGTGGCGCGAGCACGTCGCCGATTCCGCGCTCGCGCTGGTCGCGGTGGGCGGCTACGGCCGCGGCGCGCTCTTTCCCCATTCGGACGTCGACGTGCTCGTGCTGCTGCCCGACGGCCGCACGCCGGACGAATCGGTCGAGCGCTTCATCGGCTCGCTCTGGGACACCGGCCTCGAGCCGGGCCACAGCGTGCGCACCCTCTCGGAATGCGTGGAGGAGGCGGCGAAGGACGTGAGCGTGGACACGAGCCTCCTCGAGGCGCGCCTCGTCGCGGGCGACGCGCGCCTCCTCGAGGCGCTGGAAGCGCGCCTGCGGGAACGTCGCAACGTGCGCGAGTTCTTCGAGGCCAAGTTCCGCGAGCAGAAGGCGCGCCACGATCGCTTCCAGGAAGCGGCCTACAACCTCGAGCCCAACATCAAGGAAAGCCCGGGGGGCCTGCGCGACCTGCAGATGGTCCTCTGGCTCGCGCGCGCCGCGGCCCTCGGCACCTCGTGGAAGGCGCTCGCGGATGAGGACCTCATCACCGGGCGCGAGGCGGCGGCGATCGTCACCCACGAGCGCGTGCTGCAGGACCTGCGCATCCGCCTGCACTACCTCGCGGGGCGGCGCGAGGACCGCCTCGTGTTCGACCACCAGATCGAGATCGCGCGCCAGCTCAAGCTCACGGGGCGCGGCACGATGGCGCCCTCCGACCTCCTGATGCGCCGCTACTACCTCGCGGCGAAGGCGATCTGGCGCTTCAACCAGATCCTCCTCTCGAACCTCTTCGCGCGCATCACGCCCGAATCCGAGCGCAAGGTGCGCAAGCTCGACGAGGATTTCGCGGTCGACAACAAGACGCTCGAGCCGCGCGACGCCGGGCTCTTCGAGAAGCGCCCGGGCATGATCCTCGAGGCGTTCATCCGGCTGCAGGAAAACCGCGGCATCGTGGGCCTCGGGCCCACGGCGCTGCGCTCGCTCTCGCGCGCGCTGCCGCTCGTGAACCGCGGCTTCCGCGAGAGACGCGAGAACCGCCGGCGCTTCATGGACATCGTGCGCGGCGACCGCCTCACGTGGACGCTGCGGCGCATGAGCCGCTACGGCGTCCTCGGCCGCTACATCCCCGCGTTCGGACGGATCGTGGGCCAGATGCAGCACGACCTCTTCCACGTCTACACCGTGGACGAGCACATCCTGATGGTGATCCGCAACCTGCGGCGCCTGAGGCTCGCGCGCTTCGAGCACGAGTTCCCGTTCCCCTCGCGGCTCATGCAGGAGTTCGACCGCGTGGAGGTGCTCTATCTCGCGGCGCTCTTCCACGACATCGCGAAGGGCCGCGGCGGGGACCACTCGCACCTGGGGGCGCACGACGCCCTTCGCTTCTGCCGCGCGCACGGCATGGCGAAGGCCGACGGCGAGCTCGTCGGCTGGCTGGTGGAGAACCACCTCGCGATGTCCTCGACCGCGCAGAAGCAGGACCTCACCGATCCCGAGGTGGTCTCGGCCTTCGCGACGCTGGTGCGCCACGAGCGCGCGCTCACCGCGCTCTACATCCTCACCGTGGCCGACATCCGCGGCACGAGCCCGGTGGTGTGGAACGCGTGGAAGGGAAAGCTCCTCGAGGATCTTTTCGTCCTCACGCGCCGGGTGCTGCGCGGCGAGACCGGCTACGCCGCCTCGTGGATCGCGGCGAAGAAGGACGAGGCGCTGCGCATCTTCCGCCAGTACGTGCCGCAGCCCGGCAAGGAGGCGCCGCTCTGGTCGCACCTCGACGACAACTACTTCCAGCGCTTCGAGGCGACCGAGATCGGCTGGCACACGCGCACGCTCTGGTCGCGCGTCACCCCCGACAAGCCGATCGTGCGCGCGCGCCTCTCGCCCGTGGGCGAAGGGCTGCAGGTGCTCGTGTACGCGCCCGACCAGCCGGGCCTCTTCGCGCGCATCACCGGCTTCTTCGAGCGCATGCAGCTCGATGTCGCGGCGGCGAAGATCTACACGACGCAGCACGGCTTCGCGCTCGACAGCTTCCAGGTGCTCACGCGCACGCGCGGCAGCGAGCACTACCGCGACCTCATCCAGACGGTCGAAGCGGGGCTCGGGCAGCGCGTCGCCCCGGGCGCGCCGCTCGAGCCCGCGCCGTCGGGGCGGGTGTCGCGCTGGGTGAAGCACTTCCCGATCGAGCCGCGGGTGGAAGTGGTCCCCGAGCGCGGCGCCGGACGCTGGCTGGTTTCGGTGAGCTGCGCCGACCGCCCGGGCCTGCTCTCGTCGATCGCGCGCGGGCTCCTCAAGCACGGCTTGAACCTGGTCGATGCCCGCGTCACGACGCTCGGCCTGCGTGCCGAGGACACGTTCGTGGTGAACGGCCCGGAGCTCGAGGATGCCGCGAAGCGCGCCGCGATCGCGGCCGACCTCGCCGAGACGGTCGCGGCCTAGGGGGCCGCCTTGCCGTCGTTCAACCGCAGCCAGCCGCGGATCACGCGGTACAGGTACCAGACGGTGAGCACGAACCACGGCACGAAGATCACGAGCAGCCCGATGATCGTGACCGCGAACACGAAGGTGCCGATGAGGAGCCACAGCAGGCCCCACAGGCACGTGCGCAGCAGCCACGAATAGTGCGTCTCGACCCAGGTGCCGCGCACCGAGTCGCGCGTGACCGCGCCGACCACGAGCGCGACGAGCGCGAGCGTCCAGAGCGTGAACGGCGCGATGGCGTGCAGCAGGTACATGACGTGCGCCGTGCCGGTGGGCGCGCTGGACGGCACTTGTGCGGAATCACTCATCGACCAGTTCCTCCCCGGGAAAAAGCTCCTCGATGAACCCGAACCGGCTGAGATCGGTCATGCGCTGCGGATAGAGGATGCCGTCGAGGTGGTCGCATTCGTGCTGCACCACGCGCGCATGGAAGCCCTCGGCCTCGCGCTCGATGGCATTGCCTTCCTCGTCGAAGCCCGAATAGCGCAGCTTCGTGTAGCGCGGTACCACGCCGCGCATGCCGGGCACCGAGAGGCAACCCTCCCAGCCCTCCTCCACCTCGCGCGTGAGGAGCACGATCTTCGGGTTCACGAGCACGGTGAACGGGACTTCCTCCGCGTCGGGATAGCGCGGGTTGCCCGCGACGCCGAAGATCACCACGCGCTGCCCCACGCCGATCTGCGGCGCGGCGAGGCCGGCGCCGTTCTTCGCCGCCATCGTGTCCTTCATGTCGGCCACCAGCGCCTCGAGCTCCGGCGTGCCGAGCTGCTCGACCGGCTTCGCGCGCTCGCGCAGCAGCGGGTGGCCCATGCGCAGCACCTCACGAACGGCCATGGCTCTCCACCACCTTCGCGACGATCATGCGCACCTTCGCCATGCTCTCCTCGATCACCGGGCCGATGTCGCCGAGCGGGATCGCACGCGCGCTCGCCCCGCGCCCGGCCGCCGCGTTCACCACCACGGCGAGCGCCGCGTAGCCGAGGCCCAGCTCGCGCGCGAGCGCCGCTTCCGGCATGCCCGTCATGCCCACCATCGTGGCCCCGTCGCGGTCGAGGCGATCGATCTCCGCCTTGGTCTCCAACCGCGGCCCCTGCACCGCGGCGTAGGTGCCGCCGTCGAAGACGGGGATGTCGACCGCCTGCGCGGCCCGCATCGCCGCGGCGCGCAGCTCCTGCGTGTACGGATGCGTGAAATCGATGTGCGTCACCGGTTGCTCGGCACCCTCGAAGTACGTCGAGGCCCTGCCCCAAGTGTAATCGACGATCTGGTCCGGAATCGCGATCGTGCCCGCGCCGAGGTGCGCGGCGATGCCGCCCACCGTGCACACCGCGATGACGTCGGTCACTCCCTTCGCCTGGAGCGCCCACAGGTTCGCCCGGTAGTTGATCTCGTGCGGCGCGAGCGTATGCCCATAGCCGTGGCGCGCGAGGAACACCGCCTCCGCCTCGCCGATGCGGCCGAACGTGAGCGGTCCCGACGGCTCGCCGTAGGGCGTGCGCACGATCTGGCGATGGGTGATCTCGAGGTTGGCGAGGCGCGTGAGGCCGCTGCCTCCGATGATGGCGATCATGCTTTTCGTGGTGAGTGGTGCGAGCGAAAGTCCTTGGAAGCGCCGATTCCCGCCGATCCAACGCCGATGAACGCCGCCAGGGCAAAATGGATTCCCCCGCCCATTGTCGCCGCGGCCCGAATCGTGACCCTGCAACTCATCCCATATTCATCGGCGGGAATCGGCGTTGGATCGGCGGATATCTGCGCTTTCAATGCTCTAGTCCTTTAAAGCGTAGATCGCCGGCAGGTTGCGCCACAGGCCGTAGGCGTCCATGCCCATGCCGAAGACGTAGCGGTTGGGGACGGTGACGCCCACGAAATCGGCGCGCGCCGGCTTCGCGCGGCCGAGGTCCTTGTCGGCGAGCACCGCCGCGTAGACGCTGCGCGCGCCCATCTCGCCGAGCTTCGCGCGGATCGCGGCGAGCGTCACGCCCTCGTCGAGGATGTCGTCCATCACCAGCACGGTGCGTTCGCGCACGTTGTCCCGCGGCGGCAGGCGCCACGTGATGTCGCGCCCCTGCGTGTCGTTGTTGTAGCGCGTCACCTCGATCGCGCCGAACTCGAGCGGGAAGCCGAGGAGCGGCAGCAGCCGCCCGGTGAAGACGGCGGCGCCGCCCATCACCGAGAGCACCACGGGGAACTCCCGTGCGAGCTTCGCGGAGATCTCGCCCGCCATGCGGGCGATGGCGCGGTTCACCTCCTCGGCGCTGCACAGCAGGTCCGCCTCCGCGAGCAGGCGCTCGGCATCGCCGCGGTTCACGAGCGCTGCTTGGCGGTCGCGATCGCCGCCACGGTCTCGTGCAGGAAGGCGCGGAACGGCGCGGCGACTTCCGGGTGCTTGAGCGCGTAGTTCACGGTCGCCTCCAGGTAGCCGACCTTGGAGCCGCAGTCGTAGCGCCGGCCGTCGAACTCGTAGGCGAAGACCGGTTCCTCGCGCAGCAGCCGCCCGATCGCATCGGTGAGCTGGATCTCGCGCCCGGCGCCCGGGCGCAGGTTCTCCAGGAAATGGAAGATGCGCGGCGAGAGGATGTAGCGGCCGACCACGCCCAGGGTCGAGGCCGCCTCCTCCGGCTTCGGTTTCTCGACGATGTTCGTGACGCGCGAGACCGAAGGGCCGATGCGATCCGAGGAGACGATGCCGTAGGAGCCTGTGTCCTCGCGCGCGACCTGCTGCACGGCGATGACGCTGCCGCCATGACGCGCGTGCGCCAGCGCCATCTGCCGCATGACCGGCAGCGGCGCGTCGATGAGGTCGTCGGCGAGGATCACGGCGAAGGGCTGCTCGCCCACGAGGTGGCGCGCGCGCAGCACGGCATGCCCGAGGCCGAGCGCCTCCGACTGGCGGATGTACGTGCAGCTCACGCCCTCGGGCAGGAGCCCGCGCACCTCCTTCAGGAGCTTGTTCTTGCCGTGCGCCTGCAGCTCCGCCTCGAGCTCGTAGGCCTTGTCGAAATGGTCCTCGATCGCGCGCTTGCCGCGGCCGGTGATGAAGATGAGCTCGGTGATGCCCGCGGCGACGGCTTCCTCGACCGCGTACTGGATGAGCGGCTTGTCGACGATCGGCAGCATCTCCTTGGGAGAGGCCTTGGTGACCGGGAGGAAGCGCGTGCCGAGCCCCGCGACGGGGAACACGGCCTTCGTTATTTTCATGGGCAAGGGACGGCCTATGCGCCGAGCAGTTTGAGGAACTCTTCTTCGTCCAGCACGCGCACGCCGAGTTCCTGCGCGCGGTCGAGCTTCGACCCCGCCTCGGTGCCCGCGACGACGTAGTCGGTCTTCTTCGAGACCGATCCCGTCACCTTGCCGCCCGCCGCCTCGACGCGCTCCTTGGCCTCGTCGCGCGTCAGCGAGACGAGCGTGCCGGTGAGGACCACAATCTTACCCGCGAAGGCGCCGCGCCGCTCCCGGCGCTCGGGCTCGCCTTCGGCCCAGCGCACGCCCACCGCGCGCAGCTGCTCGATGCCCTCGCGGTTGTGGCGCTCGTTCATGAAGGTCGCGATCGACTCCGCCACAACCGGCCCGATGTCCGGTGCTTCCTGCAGATCCTCGACGCTCGCATCCATGATCGCGTCCAGCGCGCCGAAATGGCGCGCGAGGTCGCGTGCGGTCACCTCGCCCACGTTGCGGATGCCGAGCGCGTAGAGGAAGCGGGCGAGCGTCGTCTGCTTGCTCTTCTCGATCGCGTCCACCAGGTTCGACGCGGATTTCTCGCCCATGCGCTCGAGCGCGGCGAGGCTCGCGACGCCGAGGCGGTACAGGTCCGCCGGCGTGCGCACGATCCCCTGCTCCACGAGCTGGTCGACCAGCTTGTCGCCGAGGCCCTCGACGTCCATGGCGCGGCGCTGCGCGAAGTGGAGCAGCGACTGCTTGCGCTGGGCCGGGCAGACGAGCCCGCCGGTGCAGCGCGCCACCGCCTCGTCCTCGAGGCGCACGACCGCCGAGCCGCACTCCGGGCATTTCGCGGGCATCTCGAACCAGTCGGCCTTCTCGCGCGGGCCCTTCTTCGCGACGCCCGCGACCTCCGGGATCACGTCGCCGGCACGGCGCACGATCACCGTGTCGCGGCGCCAGACGTCCTTCCGGCGAACCTCGTCCTCGTTGTGCAGGGTCGCGTTCACCACGGTGGTGCCGCCGACGAACACCGGCTTGAGTCGCGCCACCGGCGTGAGCGCTCCGGTGCGCCCCACCTGGACCTCGATGTCGAGGAGCTCCGTCGCCTGCTCCTCGGCCGGGAACTTGTGCGCGAGCGCCCAGCGCGGAGCGCGCGAGACGAAGCCCAGCCGCTCCTGCTCCGCGTAGCGGTTCACCTTGTACACGACGCCGTCGATGTCGTAGGCGAGCTTCGGCCGCTTCGCGCCCACGTCGCCGAAGAATCGCAGCAGCTCCGCGGCGCCGCGCGCGACGCGCCGGTCCTTCGCGACGGGGAAGCCCAGCTCGGCGAGCCGGTCGAGGAGCTTCGCATGCGCCGCGGGCACCTCGAAGCCTTCCGAAGCGCCGATGCCGTAGGCGAAGAACGAGAGCCGGCGTTTCGCGGTGAGCTTCGGGTCGAGCTGGCGCAAGCCGCCCGCCGCGGCGTTGCGCGGATTCACGAACGTGCGCTCGCCGCGCTCGAGCGCGCGCCGGTTCACCTCCTCGAAGTCGCGCCGCAGCATGATCACCTCGCCGCGAACCTCGAGGAGCCTCGGCGCGCGCTTCGCCTCGAGGCGCAGCGGGATCGAGCGCACGGTGCGCAGGTTCGGCGTCACGTCTTCGCCCTTGTAGCCGTCGCCGCGCGTGGCGCCCTGCACCAACACGCCGTCCTCGTAGGCGAGCGTCACCGCGAGCCCGTCGAACTTGAGCTCGCAGTTGTATTCCACCGCCTCCACGCCGAGCGCTTCGCGGCACCGGCGGTCGAACGCCTCCACGTCCTCGCCGCTGAAGGCGTTGTTGATGGAGAGCATGGGCACGCGGTGCACGACCTCGGCGAACGCGGCGCTCGGCTGCGCGCCCACGCGCTGCGTGGGCGAATCGGGCGTGCGCAGCTCCGGGTAGCGTGCCTCCAGGTCGACGAGCTGCTGGAACAGGCGGTCGAACTCCGCGTCGGAAATCTCGGGCGCATCCTCGACGTAGTAGAGGCGGCTGTGGCGCTCGATCTCGCGCGCGAGCTTCGCCGCCCTCGCCTGCACGTCGCGCGGCACGTGGCGATCGGCCGCCATCGCGTCCCGGTCAGGAGAAGAGGCGCCGCGCGAGCGCGCCGCCGGCCGGAATGCCGTGCGCCTCCATCTCGCCCACCACCGCCTCGAGCGAGCGGCGGATGGAGGCGAGCCCGGCCTCGCTCAACGGCCGGCGCTTGTCGTCCACGAGCTGGCCGCCGAGCGCCGCGGCGAAGGCCGTCGCGAGCTCGCACATCTCGCCGAGCATGGCGGGCGCGTCCGCGACGTGCGGCACGTCGAGCGCGAAGGTGAGGCCGTTCACGTGGACGTTCGAGGGCTTCGCCTCCGGTCCCTCGAAGCGCCGGATGCCGTAGGCGGGCGCGCCGCCGTCGGCGAAGCGCACGAGGTCGCCCGACGCGGTCTCCGAGAGGCCGGCCTCCAGCCCGAGCTGCTTCACCCTGGCGAGCGAGAAGGCGGCGCCGAACTGGCCCACGACGTTGATCGCCACCTCGATGTCCGCGTCGGCGCAGAAGCCGTCGAGCTCGCGCGCGCGCTGCGCGGCGGTGGCGGGCGCCTCGCGCTGCGAGACCGCGTTCACCTTCGCCGCGAAATCGGCGATCGCGGCGTTGAACGCCTCGATCTCGTCCTGCGCGACCGGCCCCTTGCGGCTCGCGAGCTGCAGGCCCACGCGAAGCTCGCGCCAGCTCGCGCGCGGCGAGGTCGCGATCGGGTGCCACTGCTCGTCGACGATTCCCTCGATGTGGACCGGGGCGGTGTGGCCGGTGAGCGCCGCCTCGAGGGGCTCGAGCTGCTCGCGGGTGACCGGATCGTCGGCGAGGATCACCGCGACCGTGTCGATGCGTGCGGAGATCTGCGCTTCGGGACCGCCCGCGGCCGCGAGCTCCTCGGCCGCGGGAAGCGGCCGCGCCTCGGCGCGCGCGAGGACGGTGTCCGCCTCCTCGCCCGCCGCGGGCATCCGGCCGAAGGTGGGCTCGCGCCGCTCGCCGGGCGCACCGCCCGCCTCGAAGAGCGCATCGCCCGCGCCGCCGCCGAAGGCCTGCTCCGCCCGCCGGCGCGCGCGGCGCTCGACCCAGGCGTTGTAGACGATCACGGCGACGATGACGACCGCGCCGATGGCGATGAGGCCGAGCTGCAGGCGGCTCATGTCGCCCTTCCGGCTGCGCCATTCAAGCGGAGGCAACCACGGATGAACACGGATGAACACGGATCGGTGCGGTACGGGCGGCCGTCACGCAAAGGGCGACCGCCACACCCCCACGGCTTCGCGTTCCCCGCCTTCATCTGTGTTCATCCGTGTTCATCCGTGGTTCCGCCTCAGGCAGCTTGCTGCTTGCGCGCGAGCTCGATCGCCGCGTCCACGTCCACCTCGACGATCTTCGACACGCCCGGCTCGGGCATGGTCACGCCGATGAGCTGGTTCGCGAGCTCCATCGTGATCTTGTTGTGCGTGATGAAGAGGAACTGCGTCTGCGCCGACATCTGGCGCACCAGCTCGCAGAAGCGCTCGGTGTTCGGGTCGTCGAGCGGCGCGTCCACCTCGTCGAGCAGGCAGAAGGGCGCCGGATTCAGCTTGAAGAGCGAGAACACGAGCGAGATCGCGGTGAGCGCCTTCTCGCCGCCGGAAAGGAGCTGGATCGACTGGTTCTTCTTGCCGGGCGGCTGCGCGAAGACCTGCAGGCCCGCGTCGAGGATCTCCTCGCCGGTCAACTTGAGGCTCGCCTGGCCGCCGCCGAAGAGCGCGGGGAACATCTCGCTGAAGTTCCTCGACACGACGTCGAACGTCTCCTGCAGCAGCTCGCGCGTCTCGCGGTCGATGCGCTTGATCGCCGCCTCGAGCGTCTCCACGGCCTGGGAGAGGTCGGTCGCCTGCGCGTCAAGGAAGGCCTTCCTCTCGCGCGCGGTCTCGAGCTCCGAGAGCGCGGCGAGGTTCACGGCGCCGAGCGCCGCGATCTCCTCGTTCAGCCGGTTGATCTCCGCCTGCATGCCGGAGGAGCGCACGCGCTTCTCGATCTGCTCGGCCATCTCCTCGCGCGTGACGCCCGCTTCGCGCAGCTGCTCGGCGTACTGCTCGGCGTGCGTCGCGGCTTCCTGCTCCTTGATGCGCAGCTCCGTGATGCGCTCGCGCAGGGGATTGAGCCCCTGCTCGACCGAAAGGCGCGATTCCTCGATCTCGCGCAGCCTCTCGGTCACGTGCTCGAGGCCCGCGCGCGCATCGGCGAGCACGCGCTCGCGTTCCGATTTCACCTCCAGCGCGTGCTGCAGCCGCTCGCGCACGTTGCCCTCGTCGAGCCTCGCGAGCTCGGCGGCCGCGCTCTCGCGGTTGGCCGAGAGGGCGCCGAGCCGCTCGCGCAGCGACACCACGAGCTGCGATTGCGCCTGCGCCTTGTCCTGCGCGCTGCGCTCCTGGTAGCGCGCTTCCGAGAGGGCGCGCTCCGCCTCGGCGATCCCGTCGCGCGCGGCGTCGAGCGCGGCCTGCGCCGACTTGGCGGCGTCCTCGAGCGCCTGCAGGCGCTGCACGATCTCCTCGATCCGGCGCGCGCCCTGCTCCATCGCATGCTGCGCTTCCTGCATCTCGAGCCGCTCGCGGCCTTCCTCCTCGTCGATCTGTACCAGCTCGGCGCGGATCGCCTCGCGCCGGCGCTCCGCCTGCTCCGAGCTCTGCGCGAGCTTGAGGTACTCGACCTCGAGCGCGTGGTCGCGCTCGCGCGCGCCCTTCGCGTCGTTCGCGAGCCGCCGCGCTTCCTCCTGCCCGGCGCGCAGCTCCTGCTCGAGGCGCACCAGGGTGGCTTCCTCCTCGCCGCGGGCGCGCGTGCGCTCGGGGATGCGCGCGCGCAGATCCTCGATCTCGCGCTGGCGCTGCAGCACGCCGTGGAGCTCCGACTGCGGCCCGTGGAACACGATGCCCTGGCGGCCGAAGAGATGCCCGCGGCGGTCGACGAGGAGGGCGCCGGGCGCGAGCACGCGCGCGAGCGCCGACCCGTCCTCGCCTTCGGGAAGGATGAACACGTTCGCGAGCGCGTCGCGCAGGTACGCGGTGACGCCGGCCCGGTCGCTGCGCACCACCGATGAAAGCGGCACCAGGTGGCCGGTGGCGGCGCCCGCATCCGCGTTGCCGCGCTCGAGGAACACCGCGAAGTTGCCGGGCGGCGGATCGCGCAGCAGCTCCGCGGCCTCGGAATCATCGGCGAGGCGCGCGGCGTTCAGGCGCACGCCGAGCGCCGCTTCGACCGCGTCGTCCCAGCCCGCGTCGACGCGGATCGCCTGCCACAGCCGCTCGGCGCGATCCAGGCGATGGGCCTCGATCCATTCCTTGAGCTTCGCGTTGGTGTCGAGCTTCGCCTGCTGCGCCTCGAGCGCGGCGAGCGCCGCTTCGAGCGTCGCGGCCTCGCGCGTCGCCTCCTGCAGCCGCCGCGTGGCTTCCGTGCGCTGCTCCTCGAGCGAGGGCACGCGCGCCTCGGCCTCGTGGCGCGCCGCTTCGATCCCGGCGAGCCTCGCCGCGAGCGCCGAGCGCTCCGATTGCAGCGCGGCGAGCTTCTCCGGCTCCGGGAATACCAGCGCCATGTTCTCGGTCTTCAACCGGTTCTTGCGCGCCTCGATCTGCGAGAGGAGGCGCAGCGCGTGCGATTCGCGCGTCTCCTCGACGCTCTGCTCCTGCTGCGCCGCGTTCATCTCGGTTTCAGCGGTGCGCACCTCGCCCGCGGCGCGAACGGCCTCGGCCTCGGCCGCCGGAAGCGCCTCGCGCGTGCGCGAAAGATCGTGCTCGCGCTCCGAGATCGCCGAGCGCGCGCCGGCGATGCCCGACTCCCAGCGCTCGGCCTCGGCCTGCGCTTGCGCGATGCGGCCCTCGACCTCGGCCGCCTCCGCGGCGATCGACTCGACCTGCGCCGCCATGCGCCGCCGGTTCTCGCCCAGGAAATTGATCTCCTGCTCGAGCGACTGCACCTCGGCGTTCGCGGCGTAGAGCGCACCCTGCAGCTCCTGCAGCCTGTCGGTGCCCTCGTAGTGCGAATTGCGCAGCTCCTCCAGCGCGCGCTCGCTCTCGCGCAGCTTCGCCATCTCCGCTTCGAGCGCGACGGCGGCCTTCTGCACCTCGTTCGAGAAGCGGTTCTTCGCCTGCTCGGCCTCGCGCAGCCGCGTGAAGGAGAGCAGGTTGTGGTTCAAGGCGAGCTGCGCCTGGAGCTCGCGGTACTTGCCGGCCACCTCCGCCTGCTGCCCGAGGTGCTCGATCTGCGCGCCCAGCTCGGCCTGGATGTCGCCCACGCGTGCGAGGTTCTCGCGCGTGTCCTCGAGCCGCAGCTCGGTCTCGCGGCGCCGCTCGCGGTACTTGGAAACGCCCGCCGCCTCCTCGAGGAAGACGCGCAGCTCCTCGGGCTTCGAGGTGATGACGCGCGAGATCATGCCCTGCTCGATGATCGAATAGGCGCGCGGACCCAGGCCCGTGCCGAGGAAGATGTCCTGCACGTCGCGGCGGCGCACGTGCTGGCCGTTCACGTAGTAGCTCGAATCGCCCTCGCGCGTGAGCACGCGCTTCACGCTGATTTCCGAGTAGCCCGCCCACGGGCCGCCGATGCGCCCGAGCGAGTTGTCGAACACCAGCTCCACCGAGGCGCGCCCCACGGGCTTGCGCTCGGTCGAGCCGTTGAAGATCACGTCCTGCATGTGCTCGCCGCGCAGCTGCTTCGCGGAGGACTCGCCGAGCACCCAGCGCACGGCGTCGATCACGTTGGACTTGCCGCATCCGTTGGGCCCCACCACGCCCACGAGCTGGCCGGGCACGGCGATGGCGGTCGGGTCGACGAAGGACTTGAAGCCGGAAAGCTTGACGGATGTGAGTCGCAAGGGGGAGACGCTCGGGTAAGTGCTTGTTTTCGAGGCGGCATCGGACGGGCGCGCCTTCAGTAGAATTGCGATTTTACCGGAACGAAACGCGACGCCAATGACTTCCGCATCGAAGGCGCTGGACACTTTCCCGAACCCGGCCCCGGGCCGCGATTACGCGATCCACATGCAGATCCCGGAGTTCACCTGCCTGTGCCCGAAGACGACCCAGCCGGACTTCGCGACGCTCTTCCTCGACTACGTGCCCGACCGCGAGTGCGTGGAGCTCAAGAGCCTCAAGCTCTACATCTGGTCGTTCCGCGACGAGGGGCATTTCCACGAGGACGTGACCAATCGCATCCTCGACGACCTGGTGCGGGCGGTTAAGCCTCGCTTCATGCGCCTCACCGCGAAGTTCTTCGTGCGCGGCGGCATCTACACCACGGTCGTCGCGGAGCACCGCAAGAAAGGCTGGAAGCCGGCGCCGGAGGTCCGGATGGAGCACTTCCCGCCCGAATCGAACACGCGCTAGCGTCGCCGCCTCACAGGGAGAAAACCCGGAAATGGAAATGAAGAAGCACGTCTCGACCGTCGCATTGCTCGCCGCGATCCTCGCATCGGCCGCCGCGCACGCCGCGACCTCGATCGAGGATTTCTTCCGCCTGCCGCGCTACGCCTCGATGGCGCTCGCGCCGGACGGCAGGCACATCGCGGCGCTCTCGCCGGTGCGCGGGCGCCAGAACCTCGTGATCCTCGACGTGCCGCCCCGGGAGGGCCAGCCGCTCACCGCGTTCGACGGCAAGGACGTGGTGTGGTTTCGATGGATCAACAGCAAGCGCGTGATCTTCTCCACGGGAAGCCTCGCCACCCGCGTGGACGACTACCGCGGCGGCGCGCTCTACGCGATCGACATCGACGGCGGCGCCGTGAAGCAGCTCGCGGAGGGCAACGGCATCGACGAGAAGCTCGTGTCGGGCACCGCCGCCATCGGCCACGGGCTGAGGATCGTGCGCTTCCTGCCCGGCGAGAGAGACGACTTCATCGCGCAGGAGATGACGTTCGACGAGCTGGGCCCGCAGATGGGCGAGCTGGTGCGCATCAACTCGCGCACCGGCCGGCGCACCAACCTGCTCCTCGACAAGCCCGACAGCGCCCAGGAAGAGCAGTGGGTGGTGGACAACCATGGCGTCGCCCGGGCGATGGTCGCAAGCGGCAAGGGACGCACGCGCATCTACTATCGGGCGGACGCGGACGCTGCGTGGCAGAAGCTCGACGAGTTCGCCGCGCAGACGCCCGGCTGGATGCCGCTCGCGATGGCCGAGGACGACAAGACGCTCTATGTCTCCGCCTACGGCGGCAAGGACAAGGCCGCCATCTACCGCTACGACCCGGCGAAGCGCGCCTTCGGCGAGATGCTCGCGCGCCACCCGCAGGTCGACCTCGAGAACCTGGTCTACGACTACGACGGCAAGGTGGTCGGCGTGCGCTACGACGCGGACCGCCTCGGCGTGGCGTTCTTCGACGAGCCGCTCGCGCGCGTGCAGGCGACCGTGGACAAGGCCTTCCCCGACCACGTGAACGTCCTGTCCGCCTCGCGCGACCGCTCGCTTTTCGTGGTCACGTCCTTCTCCGACCGCCTGCCCGGGACCTATTACCTCTTCGACGTGAAGAAGGGCCGCATCGAGTATCTCGCCGACATGTCGCCGTGGATCGATTCGAAGGCGATGTCGCCGGTGAAGCCGGTGCGCTACACGGCCCGCGACGGCATGGAGATCCCGGCCTACCTCACGATCCCGAAAGCCGGCGACGGCAAGAACCTGCCGCTGGTCGTGCTCGTGCACGGCGGTCCCTGGATCGCGGGCGACGGCTGGTGGTTCGACCCGGAGGTGCAGTTCCTCGCTTCGCGTGGCTACGCCGTCCTTCAGCCCGAATATCGCGGCACCACGCGCTACGGCTGGAAGCACTATCACGCGAGCTTCGGCCAATGGGGCCTCGCGATGCAGGACGACGTGACCGACGGCGTGAAATGGGCCGTCGCGCAGGGCATCGCCGATCCGAAGCGCGTGTGCATCTACGGCGCGAGCTACGGCGGCTATGCGGCGATGATGGGCGTCGCGAAGGACCCCGACCTCTACAAGTGCGCCATCGACTACGTCGGCGTGACCGACCTTCCGCTGCTCCTCACCGCCACGTGGTCCGACTTCGCGTACACCGACTACCTCGACTACGACTCGAAGATGCTGGTGGGCGACGTGGACAAGGACGCGAAACGCCTGCACGACACCTCGCCCGACCAGCTCGCCGGCCGCATCAAGGTGCCGGTGCTGATGGCCTACGGCGGCGCCGACGTGCGCGTTCCCATCGAGCACGGAACCCGCATGAAGGCGGCGCTCGACCAGGCCGGCGCGAAGTACCAGTGGATGGTGATGGACGGCGAGGGCCACGGCTTCCGCGACCCGGCCAACCAGAAGGCCTTCTACGAGGCGGTGGCGAAATTCCTCGACCGGAACATCGGCCACTGAAACAGTGAAAAAGGGGTCAGATCCCTTTTTCCGTTCGCTGCAGTCCCTCCTTCTGCCGGAAAAAGGGATCTGACGCCTTTTTCCGGTTGAGCCAGCCGCTCGCGAGGCTCGCCGAGGCGATGAGCGCGCCGCCGATCCACTCCCGCCGGCCCATCGCCTCGCCCGCGAGGAGGTAGGCGGCGATCGCGGCGATCACCAGCTCGAAGAGGAGGATCACGATCGCTCGCGTGGCCGGTATGCGCGCGAGCCCGTACTGCAGCGCGAGGCTCATCGCGACCACCGCGAGGCCGATCCCGCCGACCAGCGGCCATTCGTGCGCCGCCGCCTCGAGTGCGGTGGCGGCATCCACGCGGCTCATCGGAACGTAGACCAGCGAGGCGGCGGTGACGCCCGCCCAGATCGCGATCGACTTGCCCGCGTCGGTCATGGTCGAGAGCCGCCGTATGAGCACGTTGCCGAGGGCGAAGAGGAATCCGGCGGCGAGCCCCAGCCATTCCGCGCGCGCCGTCGGCCACGGGACGCCGAGCTCGGGCTTCCACAGCATCGTCATCGCGCCGGCGAACGCGAGCGCCATCACCGCGAATCCGGTCGCGTCGAGCCGCTCGTCGAGGAGCAGGCGCGCGAGCGGCACGGTCCAGAGCGGCGCGAGGTAGAAGAGCAGCAGCACGCGCATCACCTCGCCCTGCAGGACGCCGAGCACGTACGCGAGGTTGCTCCAGCCGATGGCGAGCGCCATCACGATCGCGAGCGGCGGCGCACGGCGCAGGCGCAGCGCCTCGCGCGGAAACAGGGCGATCCCCGCGACCAGCGCGACACCGTACGTGAGCGCGGTGGACCAGATGCCGTCGAGGCCGGCGGCGGCGAGCCGGCGGTACGGATACCACACGACGCCCCAGAGCGTCGCGCCGACGAGGAGCGCCCAGGTCGGCGCGGATGCGGAAAGCTTCACGGTAAGATCGCGCGATGGAACCGTCGGGAGTGTTGCACATCGCATCGCTGCACGGTGGCGGAGTCGATCGCCACGTGCGCGACATCGTGCGCAACGTCCCGCGTCCGCAGCTCGTATGGCATGCATCGCCGCGCGCCGAGGTGCTCGAGCTGCCGCGCGAGGGCCGTGCATTGCCGCTCGACACCGCGGCGCTCGAGCGCGCGCCGGCCGCCGTCGATCGTTTCCTGTGCGAACGGCGCATCGGCATCGTGCACGCGCATTCGGTCGCCCGCGCGGCGCGCGAGCGCGCGCGCTCCCTCGCGCGCCGCCTCGCGCTTCCCACCATCGCGACGCTGCACGACATCCTGTTCCTCCGACCCGACGCGTTCGAACCCGGCGCCGACGCGAGCCCGGACCGCGCGTGGCTCGCGCAGACCGCGGACTTCCTGCGCGAGGCCGCCGCGGTCCTCGCCCCGTCCGATTACGTCGCCGAGCTCGCGCGCCGCCACATCCCCGGCCTCGAAGTGCAGGTGGTCCCCAACGGCTCGCCGCCGCGGCGCGGCGCCGGGGCGGTGCTCGATCCGCGCCCGTCGTTCGCCGCGCGCAGGCCGCGCCACGTGGCGGCGGTGCTCGGTGCCATCGGGCCGCACAAGGGAAGCGCCGTGCTGGACGAGCTCGATCGGCACCTCGCCGCGAGCGGCATCGCGATCGTCGTGATCGGCTACCTCGACGCGCAGGTGCCCTCGGGCTGGCGCGGCGAGAGCCTCTTCGTCCATGGCGCCTACCAGGACCACGAGGTGCCGGCGCTGCTCCACGCCTACGGCGCGCGCCTCGCGCTCTTCCCGAACCGCGTGCCGGAGAGCTTCAGCTATGCGCTCTCGGATCTCTGGGACGCGGGCATCCCCGTGCTCGTCCCGCCCGAAGGAGCGCTCGGGGAGCGCGTGCGGCGCCATGGAGGCGGCTGGCTGCTTCCGCCGGGAGCCGGCGCCATGGAGATCGCGGCGGCGCTCGGCGAACGTTTCGATGCGGCCCATGCGGAAGACCTCGGGCGCGTAGAATCCGAGCTCGCACGCGGCGACCCGGCCCGCGTGCCCCGGCTCGACGCCATGACGCGCTCCCTCGAAGCCCTCTACGCCCGCCATTCCATCGATCCCACGCCGCCGGTCGACGTGGAGGCGCCCGCGATCCAGTCGCTCCTCGCGAAGAACCTCGACGGGGCGCTCTTCCGCGAGGAGGTGGCGCGCCTCGCCGACGAGGTGGCCCAGCTGCGCCGCAGCATCGAGACGGAGCGCGAGAACGCGAAGACGTGGATCGCGAAGCTCGACGGCGACGTCGCCGCGCTGCAGGCCGAGCTCGCACGCGAGGTGGAGGCGCGCCGCAGCTTCGCCGAGGAGAACCGCCGGATGCGCGACGCGCACGAAGCGTTCGAGCGCCTGCCCTCGCTCCTGCGCCGCTTCCTGCTGAGGAAGGTCCGCAATGCCCGAGGTTGACGTCAGCATCGTCGCCTACCGCCCGGATTTCGCGCTGCTCGGGCGTCTCCTCGCGAGCCTCGCGGAGCCCACGCGCGCCCCCATCGTGCGCAACCTCTTCATCCAGGACAATGGCGACGATCCCGCCACCACGCGCGCGATCGAGGAGCTCGCGCGCGCCCGCGTCGGCGACTCGTTCGGCCGCATCGAGGTGCACCGCTCGGCGGGCAACGTCGGCTACGGGCGCGCGCACAACGCGGCGATCGCGCGCGGCGGCGCTCCCTTCGTCCTGGTGCTGAACCAGGACTGCGTGCTCGAGCCCGGCGTGCTCGAGGCGCTGCTGCTTGCCGCGCAGGCGGGCGCCGCCGACGTCGCCGCGTGGGAGCTGCGCCAGATCCCGTACGAGCACCCCAAGGCCTACGATCCCGTGACGCTCGAGACCGCATGGATGAGCGGCGCGGCGTTCCTCGTGCGGCGCTGCGCGATCGAGGCGGTGAACGGCTTCGATCCGCGCATCTTCATGTACGGCGAGGACGTCGACCTCTCGTGGCGGCTGCGCGCCGCCGGCTGGCGCCTCACCTACCTGCCGAAGCTCGCGGTGGTCCACGACACCTACCGGGAGCCGCAGGAAGTGAAGCCGCTGCAGGCGCTGGGCGGCGTGCTCACCAACCTCTGCATGCGCGCGCGCTACGGCGGATTGCTGCGCACGCTGCAGGGCCTCGCGATGCTCGCCGCCGAGATCTCCGCGCCCGCCTCCTTTCCGGGGCGCCGCCGCGGCCTCGTGCGCGCCGCGCTGGTCTTCCTCGTGCGCTGGCCCGCGTTCGCCGCGACACGCGTGCGGCCGACGAAGTCGTTCCGGCCGCAGTTCTCGGGCTGGGGCTACGAGACCCGGCGCGACGGCGCGTTCCACCGCTTCGCCTCGCGGCGCGAGGATGGGTTGCGAGCGGCGGCCAAGGTGTCGATTCTCATCCGCACCGTCGGCCGCGCGGCGAGCCTGCGCGACGCGCTCGCCTCCTGCGCGAACCAGACGTATGCGAACCTCGAGGTGGTGGTGATCGAGGATGGTCCCGAGCGCTCGCGCGCCGTCGTCGACGAATTCCGCGGCCGCCTCGCCATCCGTTACCGCGCGACCGGCCGGCGCATCGGCCGCGCGCGCGCCGGCAACCTCGCGCTCGCCGAGGCGACCGGCGAATGGCTCAACTTCCTCGACGACGACGACGTGCTCTTCGCCGACCACGTCGAGGTGCTGGTGGAGGCGGCGCTGCGCGAGAACGTCGCGGGCGCGTACGCGCTCGCCTGGGAGACGCACGTCGAGGGCGACGGCGAAAAGCTCGACGAGGTGATGCACGTGACGCGCCACCGCCAGCGCTTCCACCGCCTCGCCCTCTGGCACCACAACTACCTGCCGATCCAGGCGGTGCTGTTCCACCGCCGCCTCTACGAGCGCCACGGCGGCTTCGAGGAGGACATGGACCAGCTCGAGGACTGGAACCTGTGGACGCGCTACACGCTCGAGGACGACTTCCTGCTGGTGGAGAAGACCACCTCGAAGTACCGCGTGCCGGCCGATGCGTTCGTCGCCGCCGAGCGCCAGGCGTTGCTCGACCACGCCTACGCCGACGCGCTCGAGCGCCAGCGCAAGATGCGCGTCACCTTCTCGCCGCGCGAGATCTCGGAGATGGCCGAGGCGTACGTACGCACGGAGACGGTCGTCATGGTGACGCGCGGCGACCTGCGTCGGCTGGTGCGCTCGCGTCCGCTCTTCGCGCGGCTCGCGGCCTGGCGGCAGCCGGCGAAGGAATGGTTCCGCAAGCGCCGCCTGCTGCGCTGAGACCTCAGACCGGGCGGCCGAGCTTCTTGTGCAGGGAGCGCCGCCGGTACGGAAACCCGAACCAGAACACGGTGAGGACGGCGAAGAGGACCGCCGCGGGAAGCGCGACTGCGATGCTTTCGAACATCAGCCAACCCACCACGTAATAGTCGAGCGAGATCCCGATCGAGAGCGCGAGCATGCTCGCGAGCAGGAAGCGCGAGGAGATCGCGAGGAACGTTTCGCTCACGTGCCGCACGCCGGTGATGCGGTGGTAGGCCGCGGGCGCCATGACGAGTCCCACGGCGAGCGCGATCAGGGTGAGCGAGGCGAAGTGCAGCCATTTCGCGTGCGGCGCCAGGTCCTCGAAGCGCGAGTCGAACACCGCGACCAGCTGGAAGCCGAACAGCGCCTGCACCCCGGGCAGGACCATGCGGCACTCCTCGATGAGGTAGCTCGCCGCCTGCGAGAGCTTCACGTCCTCGCGCTCGTCCCCTTTCCCGCTCGCCATTCCCCCGGAACCCTCCGATGCCCGCGACCGTCAGTCCTGATGACTTCCCTCGGACAACGGCGCGAGCGGGCGAATTCCCATGCCGGAAGAGCGCAAGCTGTGGGTTCACATCGAGCTGCACGGTAGGACGCATCCGATAGGCGTCCTTCACGCGCACCTCGACGACGACTTCGAACGCGCCGACCTGGAGCTTGCGCCAGCCTGGCGCGAGCGCCCCGACGCCTCGCTCTACGCGCCCCTCCTCGGAGTGCCGCGCGGGGCGCAGCGCACCGGAGCGAGCATGCCGCTCTTCGGCGCGCTCGGCGACAGCGCTCCGGACCGATGGGGCCGCACGCTGCTGCGCCGCTTCGAGCGCTGGCAGGCGGGACGCGAAGGGCGACCCGCGCGCGTGCTGCGCGAGGCGGACTTCCTGCTCGGCGTGCACGACGAGATGCGCGCCGGCGCTTTGCGTTTTTCGCAGCGCGAGAACGGTCCCTTCGACCGGCACGGCGCACCCGACCGCCTGCCGCGCCACGCCGACCTCGGCCGCCTGCTTCGCGCGGTGCGCGCCCACGAGGAGGGACGCGAGACCGAATCGCAGCGGCGCCTCCTGATCGCCTGCGGGCAGCTCCTCGGCGGCTCGCGGCCCAAGGCCTCGCTGCGCCTTGCCGACGGCCGCCTGGTGCTCGCGAAGTTTCCTTCCCTCGGCGACACGCGCGACATGCAGCGCTGGGAAGCGCTCGCCCTCGCGCTCGCCGGCGACTGCGGCCTCGAGGTACCCGCGTTCTCGCTCGAACGGGCGGGCCGCGAGTCCGTGCTGCTCCTCGATCGCTTCGACCGCACGCCCGCGGGACAGCGCATCCCGTTCATCACCGCCTACGGATGGCTCGAGGCGCAGGACAACGAGGCCGGCAGCTACGTCGCCATGGCGCGCGCGCTGCGGGCGATCGGCGGCCGCCCGCACGACGACATCGTCGCGCTGTGGCGGCGTGCTCTGCTTACCATCCTCGTCTCGGACAAGGACAACCACCTGCGCAACCACGGGCTCGTGCTGCGCGAGACCGGCTGGCGGCTGTGTCCGGCGTACGACATCAACCCGGAGCCCGAACCGAGGGAGCCGCGCCTGCTGCTCCTCTCCGTGGACGGCGTGGACGACACCGCCTCGCTCGACATCGTCCTCGCCGCGGCGGGCGAATTCGGGCTCGATGCGCGGGAGGCGCGCGACGAGGCGAAGCGCATCGCGCAGGGCGTGGCGACGTGGCGCGAGCGTGCGGCCGCGCTCGGCCTGCCTCGCAAGGAGATCGACGCGATGGAAGACGCCTTCGAGCATCGGAGCCTGCACGCGGCGCTGCGCCTGCCAGGCGCCCGCCTCGCGCCCGGAGACCCGACCGCCGGTGCGACGCGCGTCACCTCACGGCCGAGAGGCCCTTCACGCCGTGGCGCTCGATCGAGCGCGCGACGAAGCCGGAAGCGTTGATGTCGCGCACGAACGAGGCGAGATAGGCGGCCGCGGCGGCTCGCGTGCGCGGTGTGCCCAGGCCGTGGTTCACCGCGGTGAACCGGCCTTCGAGCAGGCGCGCCCCGGGAAGCTTGCCGAGCGAGTCCATCAGCACCGGCTTGAGTCCGGCGAGCGCATCGGCGCCGCGCCGGTTGAAGAGCTCGATCGCCGCCGCCGCGTTCTGCGTGCGCACGAGCGTCGCGTTGCGCAGCGTTCGCGTGAGGTAGAGCTCGTAGCCCGCCTTCGCCGGCGCCGCGATGCGCACGCCCGCGACGTCGGCCTGCGCGGCCGAGCGCAGCGCCGAGTCCTCGTGCACCGCATACGTCGCCTCGATCTCGGTCATCGCCGGGGAGAACGCGATCTTTTCCGCGCGCGCCGCCTCGATCGCGAGGACCGCGACGTCCCAGGTTCCCGCATCCGCCGCGTCGGCCACCTCGCCCGGGGTGCCGAAGAGCACCAGCTCGAGCGGCACGGCGAGGCGCGCGGCGAGCTCGCGCATCAGGTCGACGCTCACGCCGCCGAGCTCCCCGCTGGCCGGGTCCTTGCGGGTGAAGAGCGCGTTGCCGAGGTTCATTCCGGCGCGCAGCTTGCCGCCGGGGGCGAGCTCGCGCCGCGCCGCCTCCGGCACGCTCGCCGAGGCGGTGGCGCCGACCACGAACCACGGCGCCGCGATCAGCACGGATTCGAGCATCACTTTCGGCCTTTCCTTTCCGGCGGCCGACGCAGCCGCAGCAGGTCGGCGCCCAGCTCGATGGCGTTGTTGAGGTACGCGAGGGCGACGTCGAGCTCGTCGTCGTTGCGCCAGTAGTCGTCGATGCGGCCGTGGCTCGAGTAGCGCGAGCGGTTGAAGCCCTCCTCGATGTCGTTGTACCAGATCACCGATCGGCCGATGATCGCGACCACCCAGAAGCCGCCTCCCGCGTCGCCATAGGGATGCAGCGCCCACTTCTCGGGCTCGACGCGCACCGCCTCCCACAGGCGCCGGCACGCCGCGGACATGCGAGCGACGCCCTGCGCGATCCGCTTGCGCAGCGCCGCCTCCGTGATCGGTTGCCACTCCACCATGCGCTCGCCTCCCGGAGCCCTCGGAACCGGTGTCCCGCCGCATTTTCCTATAATTGGCGCTTGGCCTCCCCGGACGACGAGCTGGCCTTCACCGGAGAGCGCTTCGTGCCCGGCACGAAGGGCGAGATCTGGATGGAGCACTGGCACCGCTACCACTTCGCCGCCCGCTGGGCCGCGGGGCGCGCGGTGCTCGACGTCGCGTGCGGCGAAGGCTACGGCGCCGCCCTGCTCGCGAAGCGCGCCGCCCGCGTCACCGCGATCGACGTCTCGCAGCAGGCCGTCGACCACGCACGCCGGACGTATGCGCGTCTCGCGAACCTCGAGTTCGTGCGCGCCTCGTGCGCGCGGCTGCCCCTCGCCGACGCTTCCGTGGACCTCGCGGTTTCCTTCGAGACGCTGGAGCACATCGAGGCGCAGCGCGAGTTCCTGGACGAGCTCGCGCGGGTGCTGCGGCCCGATGGCCTCCTCGTGCTCTCCTGCCCCGACAAGGTCGAGTACACGGACAAGCGGACCTACACCAACGAGTTCCACGTGCGCGAGCTCTATCGCGGCGAGCTCGAGGCCCTCGTCGCCGAGCGCTTTCCCCATTGCCGGTGGTACGGCCAGCGCGCGACGTTCTACTCGGTGATCGCGCCCGAATCGACCGAGGCGGCGCGCGGGCACCTGGTCGAAGTGGACGAGGCGCATCCGGACGAGGCCATCCCGCGGCTTTCCCGGCCGCTCTACTTCCTGCTCGTGGCGAGCCGCGACGCGGCCGCGCCCGCCGCGGTCGCGCCCGCGCTCTCGGTGCTGGCCGATCGCGGCGACTGGGTGCACCGCGACTACGAGAAGGTGTATCGCGGCTTCGTCGACGCCTCGCATCGCGCCGAGGCGCTGCAACGCGAGCTCGCGCAGCGCGATGCGCAGCTGCTCGCGCGCGGTCTGCAGCTCAGCGAGTGCAATCGCGAGGTGACGCGGCGGCGCGGCTGGATGTGGTGGCTGCGCTTGCCGCTGGTGCGCCTGGGCGTGCTCAAGTAGCCGGGGGCAGGAGACCGCGCACTCCGCTTCGCGCGGGAGCCTCCCCGTATAATCGTCGGGATGAATCCGCGCCTCGCCCTGCTCCAGCCGTACCCGTTCGAGAAACTGCGCCAGCTCCTCGCCGGCGTGGCATCCCCGCAGGGCGTTTCGCCCATCGCGCTTTCCCTGGGCGAGCCGCAGCATCCGACGCCCACGCTCCTCAAGGAAGCGCTCGCGGCGAGCCTCGGCGGCCTGTCGCGCTATCCGGTGACGCTCGGGCTGCCGGAGCTGCGCCGGACGATCGCCGCGTGGCTGGGCCGGCGGCACGGCGTGACGATCGATTCCGAGAAGGAAGTGATCCCGGTGCTCGGCACGCGCGAGGCGCTCTTCGCGATCGCCCAGGCGGTGCTCGATCCCGCGCAGGCCCAGGCGCTGGTCGTCTCGCCCAACCCGTTCTACCAGATCTACGAGGGCGCGGCGCTCCTCGCAGGCGCGCAGCCGTATTTCGTGAACGCACAGGGGAACGCGGCGCCCGACTGGGATGCGGTTCCCGATGCGGCCTGGAAGCGGGTGCGGCTCGTGTACGCGTGCTCGCCCGGCAACCCGAGCGGGCGCGTGATGAAGCTCGACGAATGGCGGCGCCTGTTCGAGCTTTCCGATCGCCACGGCTTCGTGATCGTCTCCGACGAGTGCTACGGCGAGCTCTACTTCGACGAGGCAAGCCCTCCGCTCGGCGCGCTCGCCGCGGCGCGAATGCTGGGCCGCGAGGGCTGGCCGCGGCTGGTCGTGATGGGCTCGCTCTCCAAGCGCTCCAACGCGCCGGGGCTGCGCTCGGGCTTCGCGGCGGGCGACCGCGCCATCCTCGAGCGCTTCGTGCTGTACCGCACCTACCACGGCGGGCAGATGAGCAACGCCGTACAGCTCGCTTCCATCGCGGCGTGGAACGACGAGGCGCACGTGGTCGAGAACCGCCGCCTCTACCGGGAGAAATTCGCCTCGTTCTACGAGCGCGTGAACCCGGCGCTGCCGCTCGCGATGCCCGAGGCGGGCTTCTACTTCTGGACCGACGTGCGCTCCGCCTGCCCCGGCGCTCCCGAGGCCGCCGATCTCGCGTTCACGCGCGACCTCTTCCGCGCCGCCCACGTGACCGTGCTCCCCGGCAGCTACATCGCGCGCGACACGCCGGCCGGAAATCCCGGCCGCGGCTACGTGCGCATGGCGCTCGTCTCCACGGTCGAGGAAACGCGCGAAGCCGCTTCGCGCATCCGGCAATTCGTCGAGCAACGCGCATCGGCCCGGGCCCGCGCCGCACCGGCATGAACGACATCTCCGCCCCCGCGCTCCAGTCGCTCATCGAGTCCGCCTTCGAGCGGCGCGCCGAGCTTTCGCCTTCTTCCGCGCCCGCCGACGTGAAGGACGCCGTCGCGAGCACGCTTGCCGAGCTCGATGCGGGCCGCATCCGTGTCGCCGAGAAACGCGCCGGAACCTGGGTCACGCACCAGTGGATCAAGAAGGCGGTGCTGCTTTCCTTCCGCCTGCGCGACAACGAGATCATGCAGGGCGGCTACACGCATTACTTCGACAAGGTGGACTCCAAGTTCGCGCGCTACACCCAGGCCGACTTCCAGGCCGGCGGCTACCGCGTGGTCCCGCCCGCCGCCGCGCGCCACGGCTGCTTCATCGCGAAGAACGCGGTCCTCATGCCCTCCTACGTGAACATCGGCGCCTACGTGGACGAGGGCGCGATGGTGGACACCTGGGCCACCGTGGGCTCCTGCGCGCAGATCGGCAAGAACGTGCACCTCTCCGGCGGCGTGGGCATCGGCGGCGTGCTCGAGCCGCTGCAGGCGAATCCCACCATCATCGAGGACAACTGCTTCGTCGGCGCGCGCAGCGAGATCGTCGAGGGCGTGATCGTCGGCGAGGGCTCGGTGATCTCGATGGGCGTCTACGTCGGACAGAGCACCAAGATCTACAACCGCGCGACCGGCGAGGTGACGTACGGGTCCATCGCGCCGGGCAGCGTAGTCGTCCCGGGCAGCTTGCCCGGCCCGGATGGCCGGTATAGTCTCTACTGCGCCGTGATCATCAAGCAGGTCGACGCGAAGACCCGCGCCAAGACGGGCATCAACGAGCTCCTCAGGGGCGACTGATCCTGGGGACAGACCCTGGTGTTGCCGTTGCTCGGTCCAGGGTCCGTCCCCGGCTTTCCGGATAGACGGGGACGCACACAATGTTCATCGAGAAGCTCCTGCAGCTGATGGCCGAGAAGAAGGCCTCGGACATCTTCGTGTCGGCCGGCTCGCCCATCAGCATCAAGATCCAGGGCAGCATCATGGCGGTGAATCCCCAGGTGATGGACGGGGAGACCACGAAGAAGATCGCCTACGAGATGCTCACGCCGCAGCAGATCGAGGCGTTCGAGCGCGACCTCGAGCTCAACTTCTCCAAGCCGATGCCGGGCCTGGGCAACTTCCGCGTGAACATGTTCTGGCAGAAGGGCGCGGTCTCCACGGTGATCCGCTTCGTGACCTCGGACATCCCGAAGATCGCCGACCTCTTCCTGCCGCCGGTGCTCTCCACGCTGGTCATGGAAAAGCGCGGCTTGATCCTCGTGGTGGGCGCGACCGGCTCCGGCAAGTCGACCACGCTCGCCTCGATGCTCGACTACCGCAACTCCGTGCAGGCGGGCCACATCCTCACCATCGAGGATCCGGTCGAGTACGTCTTCACGCCGAAGAAGTCGATCTTCAACCAGCGCGAGGTCGGCAACGACACGCGCTCGTTCCACGACGCGCTCCGCAACGCGATGCGCCAGGCGCCCGACTGCATCCTCATCGGCGAGATCCGCGACCTCGAGACGATGCGCATGGCTCTCACCTACGCGCTCTCCGGGCACCTGTGCCTCGCCACGCTGCACGCGAACAACGCCTACCAGGCGATGAACCGCGTGATCAGCTTCTTCCCGCTCGAAGTGCGGCCGATGCTGCTGCAGGACCTCTCGGTGTCTCTCAAGGCGGTGGTCTCGCAGCGCCTGGTGAAGACCGTGGACGGCAAGCGCATGCCGGCGGTGGAGGTGCTCCTCAACACGAGGAACATCCAGGAGCTCATCGAGAAGGGCGAGATCACCGAGATCAAGGAGGCGATGGAGAAGAGCATGTCGCCGGGCTCGCAGACCTTCGAGCAGGACCTCTTCCGCCTCGTGCGCCAGGGCAAGATCTCGACCGACGAGGCGCTCGCCAACGCCGATTCGGCCACCAACCTGGGGCTCCTCCTCGGCAACTCCGGGATCATGCCGGCGATGGCCGAGCGCGCGAAGCAGCCGTCCACGCCGTCGCGGCCGGGCGCCCCGTCGTTCGGCGAGTTCACCATCAACGAGGAATCCGAAGAGCGCTTCGGCTGATCGGGTGAAGACGCTCGAAGAAAACCTCGCGGGATACGCCGCGTACCACCGCGACCGCCGCAACGTCGCGACCCATTTCGCCGGCATCCCGATGATCGTGCTCGCCGTGGTGATGGCGGGCGCGAGCGTCGCGATTCCCGTGGGCTCGATGCAATTCACGCTCGCCGCGATCGCCTCGGTCGCCGCCTGCGCCTACTACTTTCGCCTGGACTTCGTGTTCGGCGTGACGATGGCGGTGGCGCTTTTCCTCGCGTGCGCCGTCGCGAGCGAGACGCTCGCGCGCCTGGGCACCGGAGGAGCGCTCGGCGTCGCCGCCGCGCTCTTCGTCGCGGGCTGGGCGCTCCAGTTCCTGGGCCATCGCTTCGAAGGGATGAAGCCCGCGTTCTTCGACGACGTGCGCCAGCTCCTCGCCGGACCGCTCTTCGTGTGCGCGGAGCTCTACTTCCTGCTCGGCGCGCGCCCGGCGCTGCGCGCCGCGATCGAGCGGCGCGTGGGTCCCGTCGTCCGCCGCCGCATCCCTCGGGGCACCGGCGCCCAACGCCCCTGACGGACGCGCGATTGAGCCACGAGACGCTCGAGCTCGCGAAGGCGCTCATCGCCCGCAAATCGCTCACGCCCGCCGACGAGGGCTGCCAGCAGCTGATCGTCGAGCGCCTCGTCCCGCTCGGCTTCCGCCCCGAGGTGATGGTGTTCGGCGAGGTGAAGAACCTCTGGATCCGCCACGGCGAGGCGAGGCCCGTGGTGGTGCTCGCCGGGCACACCGACGTGGTGCCGACCGGCCCGCTGGAGCAATGGGCGAGCGACCCGTTCGTTCCGGACGTGCGGGAAGGGCGGCTCTACGGGCGCGGCGCGGCGGACATGAAGACCTCGATCGCGGCGTTCGTCACGGCGCTGGAGCAGCTCGTGCGCGCGAACCCGGGCCATCCGGGCAGCGTCGCGCTCCTCATCACCTCCGACGAGGAAGGCCCCTCGGTCGACGGCACGGTGCGCGTGGTCCAGGAGCTCGAGCGCCGTGGCGAGAAGCTCGACTTCTGCATCGTGGGCGAGCCGTCGTCGGCGGAGCGCTTCGGCGACACGATCAAGAACGGCCGGCGCGGCTCGCTCACCGGGCGGCTCTGGGTGAAGGGCGTGCAGGGGCACGTCGCCTACCCGCACCTCGGGAAGAACCCGGTGCACCTCGCCGCGCCGGCGCTCGCGGAGCTCGCGGCGACCGAGTGGGATCGCGGCAACGAATACTTTCCGCCGACCTCGTGGCAGGTCTCGAACATCCATGCGGGCACCGGCGCGCAGAACGTGATCCCGGGCCTGCTGCAGCTGGACTTCAACTTCCGCTTCTCCACCGAGAGCACGCCCGAGTCGCTGCAGGCGCGCGTGCGCGCGATCCTCGAGCGCCACGGCCTCGACTACTCCATCGACTGGACGCTCGGCGGCAAGCCCTTCCTCACGCCGCGCGGAAAGCTGGTCGACGCGCTCTCCTCGGTGGTGCGGGAGGTGACCGGCGTCACGCCTGAGGTGAACTGCACCGGCGGCACCTCCGACGGGCGCTTCATCTTCGAAATCTGCCCGGAGGTGGCGGAATTCGGCCCCGTGAACCGCTCGATCCACAAGGTGAACGAGGCGGTGGCGCTCGAGGAGATCGGACCCCTCGTGCGCATCTATCGCGAGACGATCGAGCGGCTGCTCCGGGCCTGAGAGAAAGGCTTTGAATCCGCCGATAAACGCGGATGAACGCCGATGAGCAACGCAAGCCGCGAACCGAAACGAACCGTCCGGCAGCTGCTCGACTACGGCGTGCGCCTCTTCGAAAAGTCGCGCATCTCCTACGGTCACGGGACGCTCAACGCGCTGGACGAGGCCGCGTGGCTCATCCTTTCTTCGCTCGGCCATCCGCCGCAGGAGCTCGACGCGCACCTCGATACGCCGCTCGTCGCGGCGAAGTACGAAGCGGCCAGGGCGCTCCTCGACGAGCGCGTCGCCACCCGCAAGCCTGCCGCGTACCTGCTCCACGAGGCCTGGCTCGGCCGGCATCGCTTCTACGTGGACGAGCGCGTCATCGTGCCGCGCTCGTTCATTGCCGAGATGCTGGAAAAAGGGAATCGAGCCCTCTTCCCGCCGGCCGGCAAAGCGCCCCCGCCGCCCCTCTCGATCCTCGACCTGTGCACCGGCTCCGGCTGCCTCGCGATCCTCGCCGCGCTGCGCTATCCGGAGGCGCGCGTGGACGCCGCCGACTTTTCCGGCGACGCGCTGGAAGTCGCGCGCCGCAACGTCGCCGCATACGGGCTGGAGCGCCGCGTGCGGCTCGTGAAGTCCGATCTCTTCGCGGCCTTCGGGCGAACGAAGTACGACCTCATCGTCTCGAATCCGCCCTACGTGAAGGCCTCCTCCATGCGCACGCTGCCCGAGGAGTACCGCAAGGAGCCGCGCATGGCGCTCGCAAGCGGGACGGACGGGCTCGAGCACACTCGCGCGATCCTCGCGCAGGCGCCCGGCCACCTGCGCCCGGGCGGCCTCCTCGTGGTCGAAATCGGGCACAACCGCAAGGCGCTGGAGAAAGGCTTTCCGGACCTGCCGTTCGAGTGGCCGCGCACGAGCGCCGGGCGCGGCTACGTCTTCGCCCTCCGGCGCGAGGATCTCGTCCGGGAAGCGCGGGGGCGCGTGCTATGATTCCTGCGCCGATTCACGGCCCACAAGGACACGAACGGTCCCGCACCGAGGACCGCAAACCGATGCCCAATTCGATCGACAACGTCCCGCTCGGCGGGGCCCGGCTGGATGATCGGCTGCTGGAGGAGGTGGCCGAGCTGATGGTCTCGGCGCTCAATCTCGAGGTCCCGGCATCCGGGATCGATCCGGACGCGCCGCTCTACAAGGAAGGCCTCGGCCTCGATTCCATCGACATCCTGGAGGTCGCCCTCGTCGTCTCGCGGCGCTACGGGTTCAAGCTGCGCGAGGACGACCGCGACAACCTGCGCATCTTCGGCTCGCTGCGCAGCCTCGCCTCGCACGTCGCGGAGCGGAGAACGAAGTGACCGGCGGCCGGCGCGCGCTGTGGCGGGCGGTGCTGGCTTTCCTCTCCGTGTGCGGCGTGGTGCTGCTGCATTTCGCCATCGTCGGACGGGTCGCGCCGGCGCTCGGCGCCGCGCTTTCGCTCGTGCCGGCGGCGCTCCTCGCCGCGTGGCTCGCGCGCCGTACGCGCCATCGCGAATGGGCCATCGCGGCGATCGTCCTCGTAGCGCTCGCGCTATGGCGCGGTTGGGCGGGTCTCGAGCGCGTCTTCCCGAGCGTCTTCTACGCCGAGCACGCCGGCAGCAACCTCGCGCTCGCCTTCGTCTTCGGGCGCACGCTCGCGGCCGGGCGCGAGCCGCTCTGCACGCGCTTCGCGCGCATCCTGCACGGCGGGACGCTGCCGCCGGGCGTGGCCGGGTACACGCGCCGCCTGACCGCCGCGTGGACGATCTTCTTCATCGCGCTGTGCGCGCTTTCCAGCGCGCTCTACTTCGGCGGCTGGCTCGAGGCGTGGTCGCTCCTCGCCACCGTCCTCAGCCCCTTGCTGCTCGCGCTCATGTTCGCCGGTGAGTACGCGGTGCGCATCCGCTCGCTTCCGGAAGTGGAGCGCGTGGGCTTCCTCGGAGGCATCCGCGCGTTCTCGCGCCATTTCGCGGCGGCGCCCGCGCAGGGACGCTGAGCGCCCCATGTCCTCCGTCGACGTTCGCCCACGCTCCTCGAGCGGCTCGCTGCCGCTCACCGGGCACGGGCGCGAGGACGCCATCGCGGCATGGCGCGCCGGGCGCCCGATCACCGCCGGCGAGCTGCTCGCGGAGGTCGCGCGCGTGAGCGCGGCGCTTCCCGACCGCTCGCACATCCTCAACCTCTGCACCGATCGCTACCGGTTTGCCGTGATGCTGCTCGCCGCGGTGGCGCGCGGGCAGCTCACGCTCCTGCCGCCCGCGGCCACGCCGCACCTCATCCGCGCGATGCTGCGCTTCGCGCCCGACGCGTACTTCGTGACGGACGATCCCGCCATCGCGGTCGACCTCCCCCGCTTCGACATGCCGGCCTCGGCGCCGGGGAAATCGTGCAGCGGGCCGCCGCTCGTCCCGGCCGATCGCGAGATCGCGTGCCTCTTCACCTCGGGCTCCACGGGAGAGCCGCAACCGAGCTACAAGACCTGGGGCGCGATGGTGCACGACGCGGTGAACGAGGCGGCGCGCCTCGCGATCGGCCCCGGACACGCGATCCTCGGCACGGTCCCCGCGCAGCACATGTACGGCTTCGAGTCGACGATCCTGCTGCCGCTCGTCTCCGGCGCGGCCCTCACCGCCGAGCGTCCGTACTACCCCGGCGACATCGACCGCGCGATCGAGGCGGTGCCCGCGCCGCGCGTGCTCTTCACCACGCCGTTCCACCTGCGCGCGTGGCTCGGCGCGGACGATCCGGCGCGCGTGGAGGCGATCGTCTCGGCCACGGCACCGCTCTCGCTCGACCTCGCCGGCGAGGCGGAGCGGCGCACCGGAGCGCAGCTGCACGAGATCTACGGCTGCACCGAGGCGGGCCAGGTCGCGACGCGCCGCCCGACGGTCTCGTCCGACTGGCAGCTCTATCCCGGCATCCGCCTGCACGTGCACGAGGGGCGCGCCACGGTCTCGGGCGCGCACATCGAGGCGCCCATCGCGCTGCAGGACGTGATCGAGGCGCGGCCCGACGGCATCCACTTCGCGCTCCACGGCCGCTTCAGCGACATGGTGAACATCGCGGGCAAGCGCAATTCCCTCGCCTACCTCAACCACCAGCTCGCCTCCATCGAGGGCGTCGTGGACGGCGTGTTCTTCGTGCCGGAGGAGCGCGAGGCCGACGCCGTGACGCGGCTCACCGCCTTCGTCGTGGCACCCGGCCTCACGCGCGCGCAGGTGATCGCGGCGCTGCGCGAGCGCATCGACCCGGCGTTCCTTCCGCGCCCGCTCGTCATGGTGGAGCGGCTGCCGCGACAGCTCACCGGCAAGCTTCCGCACGCGGAGCTGCGCGCGCTCGCCGCGCGCGGGCGCCGCGCCCCGAAGGCCTCCTGATGCCGCTCGAGCTCGACACCGCGTTCGAGGCGGAGCGCGACGATCCGGCGTTCGACGGGCACTTTCCGGGCCGTCCGATCCTGCCCGGCGTGGCGCTCCTCGCACATGCCATGGCCGCCCTCGAACGGGCGACCGGCACCGCGGCGCGCGACTGGTCGCTCGAGAGCGCCAAGTTCGCGAGCCCGGTCGCGCCCGGCACGCGACTCCTGCTCGCCCACCGCGGCGATGCGGCAAGCCGGGTGCGCTTCGAGATCCGCGCCGGCGAGCGGCTGGTGGCGAGCGGCGCGCTCGTTCGCGCGCGCCGGTCATGACCGCGGCGCCCGCCCCGGGGCGTTCGCGCAATCCGGCCGAGTGGACGCGCCGGCCGGAGCGCGGCAGCCGCTTCCTCATCCGCTTCATCGTCTGGTTCTCGCGCCGCGCCGGGCGCGCGCCCGTGCGCATCCTGCTGCGCATCATCGCGGCGTACTTCTTCCTCACCGCGGGCGCCGCGCGTGCCGCCTCGCGCGAATTCCTGCGCCGCGCGCTCGGGCGCGAGCCGACGCTCGCCGAACGCTTCCGGGTGTTCTTCGCGTTCGCCTCGACGGTGCACGATCGCGTGTTCTTCCTCGAGGGCCGCTTCGATCTCTTCGATGTCGCGGTGCACGGCGCGGAGCTCTTCGACGAGCGCGGCGCGATCGTGATGGGCGCGCACCTCGGCAGTTTCGAGGCGGTACGCGCGTGCGGTCGCGGGCGCCGGCCGATCGCCATGGCGATGTACGAGGACAACGCGCACAAGGTGCAATCGGCGCTCGCGGCGATCGCGCCGGAGCTCGCGAAGGACGTGATCGCGCTGGGCCGCATCGACTCGATGCTGCGCCTGCAGGAGCGCCTCGAGGCGGGCGTCCTGGTGGGCGTGCTCGCCGACCGCACGCTGGGCGAGGAGCCGGTGCTCGACCTGCCGTTCCTCGGCGCTCCGGCACCCTTTCCCACCGGCCCGATGCGCATGGCCGCGGCGCTTCGCACGCGCGTGATCTTCATGGCCGGGCTCTACCTCGGTGGGAACCGCTACGACATCCGCTTCGAGCCGCTCGCCGACTTCACCCGCCTGGAAGGGCTCTCGCGCGCCGAGCGCGAGGCGCGGGTGAACGAGGCCGTCGCGCGCTATGCCGCCTGCCTGGAGCGCCACTCGCGGCTCGCGCCGTACAACTTCTTCAACTTCCACCGCTTCTGGCGATGAGCTCGCGGCGCTCGCGCCTCGCCCTCGCCCGGGCCGCCGCGCTCGCGCTCGCACTCCTCGCCTGCACGGCCGCCCGCGCCGCGTGGAACGTGGACGCGCTGATGGCGCTGCTTCATGCGCACCCGCCGAAACGCGCGCACTTCGACGAGCAGAAGAGCGTGTCGATCCTCGACCGGCCGCTCGATTCCTCCGGCGAGCTGGTGTTCACGCCGCCCGATCGCCTCGAGAAGCACGTGACGAGCCCCGGCGAGGAGCGCATCGTCGCCGACCGGGACCGGCTCGTGGTGGAGCGCGGCGGGCGCAGGCAGGTGGTCGATTTCCGCGAGCATCCCGAGGCGGCGGTGCTGATCGAGAGCATCCGCGGCACCCTCGCGGGCGATCGCGCCGCGCTCGAGCGCATCTACGACCTTTCGCTTTCCGGCGCGCAAGGATCGTGGCGCCTGGTGCTCGTGCCGCGCGAGGCGTCGCTGCGGTCGCTGGTGGCGCGCGTCGCGATCGAGGGCTCGGGTGCGGAGGTGCAGCGCGTGGAGATCGAGCAGGCGGACGGCGACCGGTCGCTCATGCAGATCCGTCCGGAGAAGTGAGCGTGCGGCGCGCCCTGCCGGTGGCGCTCTGGCTCCTCGCGCTCGCGCTCTGCGCCGTGCAGGTCGCACGCACACGCTTCGTGGCGGACCTCTCCTCGTTCCTGCCGGCGGCGCCCACGCCGGAGCAGCGGCTGCTGGTGGACGAGCTGCGCGAGGGCGCCTTCTCGCGCGTGATGATCCTCGCCATCGAGGGAAGCGATGCCGCCACGCGCGCGCGGCTCTCGCGTGCGCTCGCCGCCCGCCTCGCCGCCGATCCCCGCTTCGCCTCGGTCCAGGACGGCGCCGCCGAGGGATTCGCGCGCGACAAGGACTTCGCCTTCGCGCACCGTTATGCGCTGAGCCCCGAAGTGAACGCGCAGCGCTTCGGCGAGGCGGGGCTGCGCGCGGCGATCTCGGACACGATCTCGCTCCTCGCCTCGCCCGCCGGTGCGCTCGTGAAGCCGCTCGTGCTGCGCGATCCGACCGGCGAGACGCTCGCGCTCCTCGAGAGCCTTCGCCCCGCGCACGCTCCGCGCAGCGTCGAGGGCGTGTGGGCTTCTCCCGACGCAACCCGGGCCCTCCTCGTCGCGACCACCCGCGCGGGCGGATCCGACATCGACGGCCAGGCGCTCGCGATGGAAGACGCGCACGGTGCGTTCGACGCGGCGGTGCGCGAGATCGGCGCGAACGCGAGCGCCGCGCGGCTCCTCATGACCGGACCGGGCGTCCTTTCGGTGCGCTCGAGGAGCCTCGTGAAGCACGACGTGGAGCGATTCTCGGTGCTCGGCCTGGCGATCGTCGCGACGCTGCTCCTCCTCGTGTACCGCTCGCCGCTCGCGCTCGCCCTCGGGCTCGTCCCGGTCGCGACCGGCGCCCTGGTCGGCATCGCCGCGGTCTCGCTCGGCTTCGGCGTCGTGCACGGCATCACGCTCGGATTCGGCACCACGCTCATCGGCGAGGCGGTCGATTACTCGATCTACCTCTTCGTGCAGGCCGGCCGCGGCGAGCGCGCGGGGGACGCGGCCTGGCTCGCGCGCTTCTGGCCGACGATCCGCCTCGGGGTGCTGACATCCATCGCCGGATTCTCGGCGCTGCTCTTCTCCGGTCTGCCGGGCCTCGCGCAACTGGGCCTTTACTCGATCGCCGGCCTCGCCGCGGCCGCGCTCGCCACCCGCTTCGTGCTGCCGCGGCTGCTGCCGGCTCGCTTCCAGGTGCGCGACCTTTCCGCGCCGGGACACGCGCTCGAATCGGCGGCGCGAAGCGCGTCGCGGCTGCGCGCGGGCGTCGCGGCCCTCGCCGGCGCGGCGCTCGTGGTGCTCCTCGTGAAGCACGCGCAGGTCTGGGATCCGGACATCGCGAGCCTCAATCCGGTGCCGGCGGCGGACCGGGCGCTCGACGCCGAGCTGCGCGCGGCCCTCGGCGCTTCCGACGCGCGCTCGATGGTGATCGTGCGCGCGAGCAGCGAGCAGGCGGCGCTCGAGGGCGCCGAGCGCGCGGGCCGGGCGCTCGATCCGCTCGTGGAGCGCGGCCGGCTTGGGGCCTACCAATCGCCCGCGCGCTTCCTGCCGAGCCTCGCGACGCAGCGCTCGCGCCTCGCGAGCCTGCCCGATCCGGCCACGCTGCGCGCACGATTGAAGCCCGCGCTCGCCGGGCTTGCGTTGCGCCCCGAGCGCCTGGAGCCGTTCGTCGAGGACGTCGCGCACGCGCGCGAGGCGCCGCCCGTCACGCGCGCGACGCTGGCGGGAAGCTCGTTCGCGGCGGCGCTCGACGGGATGCTCTTCCACGATGCCGCGGGCGGCTGGACCGCCGTGCTCGGGCTCGCCCCCGAGAAGCCCGGCACGCCGATCGACGCGCGCGCCGTGCGCGAAGCGCTCGCGAAGGCGAACGTCGCGGGCGCCTCGTTCCTCGACCTCAAGGACGAGCTCGATCGCCTGTACTCGGGCTACCTGCATCGCGCGCTCGCCATGTCCGCGATCGGCCTCGTCGCGATCGTGGCGCTGCTCTTCCTCGCGCTGCGCAGCGCATCGCGCGTCGCCACCGTGATGGCGCCGCTCGCGGCCGGTGTCGCCGTGGTGGCCGCGGCGCACGTCCTCCTCGGCACCCGGCTCTCGATCCTGCACCTCGTGGGACTCCTGCTCGTCGTCGCGGTGGGATCGAACTACGCGCTCTTCTTCGATCGCCTCGCGTTCGCCGCGAGCACCGGCACGCCGCGCACGCTCGCCTCGCTCGCGCTCGCCAACGCCACGACCGTCGCGAGCTTCGGCCTGCTCGCGTTCTCGTCGATCCCGGTGCTGCACGCGATCGGATCCACCGTCGCCGCCGGGGCCTTCGCGACGCTCGTCTTCGCCGCGGCGCTCGCGCGCGAGCCGGGCTACAATTGCGCCGCATCGGGGGCGGCGCGATGAGGACGCTGATCCGAACGATCGGGGAAGCGCCCTCGATCGCGCTGGGCCTGCTCTCCGGCTCCTACAGCACGGCGGAGGATTTCGTGCGCGAGGGATTCCTGGAAGGCCTCGAGCGGCGCGGGATCGCTGCCCGTGTCGTCCTTGCCGAAGTGCGTGCGGCGTACTTCTCCGACGCGAGCATCGTGCAACGCATCCGCGCGTCGGTGGTCGAACCCGCACGGGCCGAGGGGCTCGCGCGCGTCTGGCTCGCGGGGGTGTCGCTGGGCGGGCTCGCGTGCCTGTGCCACGCGGCGCGCCATGGCGACGTGGAGCGGATGGCGCTCTTCGCACCTTATCCGGGAACGCGCGAGCTGCTGCGCGAAATGGACGAGGCGGGCGGGATCGAGCGCTGGGATGCCGCGGCGAAGCCCCTGGATCCCGAGCGCGAGGCGTGGCGCTGGCTGCGCGACCACGGGCCGCGTGCGCAGCGCCTCGATTGCTGGTTCGCCTCGGGGGACCGCTTCGCCGCGGGCCAGCGGCGCATCGCGATGCGGCTTCCCGCGGCCGCGGTGCACGAGGTGGCGGGCGAACACGAGTGGAAGGATTGGCGAGGCATGTGGAACGATTTCCTGGAGCGCAACCCCCCGTGAGCACGACGCTCGAAGCCCGCGATCGGCCTCGCCCATGGCGCCCCACGCCGGCGATCGCCGCTTCGATCGGCCTGCACGGCGTGGCGGCCGCCTCGCTCCTCGCCACGCCCGCCGCATGGCCGTGGGCGCTCGGCGCGCTCGCCGCGAACCAGCTCGTGCTCGGCGCTTGCGGTCTGCTGCCGCGCACGCACTGGATCGGACGCAACATGACGCGCCTTCCGCAATCCGCGCGCGAAAGGCGCGAGATCGCGATCACCGTGGACGACGGGCCCGATCCGGAAGTGACCCCACGCCTGCTGGATCTTCTCGACGAGCGCAGCTGCAGCGCCACTTTCTTCTGCATCGGCGAGCGCGTGCTCGCCCATCCCGACCTGTGCCGCGAGATCGCACGCCGCGGCCATGCGGTCGAGAACCATTCGATGACGCACACGCCCACGTTCGCGCTGCAGACGCTCGAGGGCTACCGGCGCGAGGTACGCGACGCCCAGGCGGCGATCGCGCGCGCCACGGGGAGCGAGCCTCGCTTCTTCCGCGCGCCGATGGGATTCCGCAACCCGTTGCTCGATCCGGTGCTGCACGAGGCGGGCCTCGCGCTCGCCGCCTGGACTCGGCGCAGCTACGACACCAAGCAGCGGGATGCGCGCGTGGTCGCGGCGCGCCTCACGCGCGGCTTCGCCGCGGGCGACATCCTGCTCCTCCACGATGGCCACGCCGCCCGCACCGGGCGCGGCGTGCCGGTCCTCCTCGAAGCGCTTCCCCGCATCCTGGACGACGCAGAACGCCTCGCGCTTCGCCCCGTCACCCTGCGCCGCGCCGTGCAATCGTGAGCGCGGAGTTCTTCCGCGAGCTCGCGCGCCGCGCGGCCGAGCGCTACGGCGCGGATCGCTTCGCGCGCCATTTCGCGTATTTCAAGCTCACCGGCGATCCGGCGTTCCGCCACCTGGTGGAAAGCGGGCTCCTCGCCGGGTGCGAGCGGCTGCTCGACCTGGGCTGCGGCCAGGGAATGCTCGAAGCGCTGCTCGCGGCGGCCGGCGACGAGCGCGAGCGCTGGCCCAGCGCCTGGGCGCCGCCGCCGGCGCCGTGTGCGATCCAGGGAATCGAGCTCGACCCCCACGCGGTGCGACGCGCCCGCGCCGCCGCCGACGGCCACACGCGCTTCGTGCATGACGACATCCGCACCGCGGATTTCGGCACGGCGGATGCGATCGTGATGCTGGACGTGCTGCACTACATCGATCGCCCGGCGCAGGAAGCGGTGCTCGAGCGCGCCCGGCGCTCGGTCGCTCCGGGCGGTGTCATGCTCGTGCGTGTCGCCGATGCGCGGCCCACGCTGCGCTTCCGCGCCACCGTCGCGCTCGACCGCCTCTCGCTCCGGATGCGCGGGCATCGCCCGGGCGCCTACCATTGCCGTCCGCTCGCGGAGTGGATCGCGCGCCTGCAGGCGCTCGGGCTCGAGGTCGAGCCGCGCGCGATGAGCGCCGGCACGCCGTTCGCGAACGTGCTCCTCGTCGCACGCGCCGCCTGAAGCCTTGCCCGCACCGGCCCCGATCCTGTAGCTTCGAGCCTCGTGCGACCCCTGCTCCTTTCCGCCGCAACCCTGTCGAGCTCGCTCGGCCTCGGCCTCGAGGCGACCCGCGACGCCCTCGCCGCGGGCGCGAGCGGCCTCGCCCCGTGCCGCTTCGAGACGGCCGCCCTCGATACCTGGGTAGGCGAGATCCACGGGCTGGACGCAGTGCGCCTGCCGCCGGCGCTCGCGGCCTTCGACTGCCGCAACAACCGGGCGGCGGAGCTCGGTCTCGCGCAGGACGGCTTCGCGGACGCGGTGCACGAAGCGGCCGAGCGCCATGGAGCCGCGCGCATCGGCGTCTTCATGGGCACCAGCACCGCGGGAATCCTGCAGACGGAGCTCGCGTACCGCCGCCGGGATCCGCGCGACGGCTCCCTCCCGGCGGACTTCGACTACCGGCACACGCACAACACCTTCTCGGTCGCCGAGTACGTGCGCGCGCGGCTCGGGCTCGCCGGTCCCTGCGCGGCGCTCTCCACCGCGTGCTCTTCGAGCGCCAAGGCGTTCGCCTCCGCCGCGCGCCTCGTCGAAGCGCGCGTGATCGACGCCGCAGTGGTGGGCGGCGTCGATACGCTCTGCCTCACGACGCTGTACGGATTCGGCTCGCTCGACCTGCTCTCGAAAGCGCCCTGCCGTCCCTACGACGCGGAGCGCGACGGCATCTCGATCGGCGAAGCGGCGGCGCTCTTCCTGCTCGAGCGCGTGCCGGCGAATGCGAGGGACGGCATCGCGCTGCTCGGCACCGGCGAGTCCTCCGACGCGTGGCACATGTCGGCCCCGCACCCGGAAGGCCGCGGCGCCCGCATGGCGATGGAAGCGGCGTTGCGCGCGGCCTCGCTCGCACCCGGAGCGATCGATTACGTGAACCTGCACGGCACCGGCACGCAGAGCAACGACGCTTCCGAGGACCGCGCGATCACCGCGCTCTTCGGCGACCGCGTGCCGTGCAACTCGACCAAGGCGATGACCGGCCACGCGCTCGGGGCGGCGGGCGGGGTGGAGGCGATCGTGGCGTTGCTCGCGATCCGCGACGGGTTCGTTCCGCCCGGCGTCGGCACGCGGCGCATCGATCCGGCGCTCGGCGCCCACTACGAGATCGCGGGCGGCGCGAGGCGGGTCGATCGCGTGATGAGCAACTCGTTCGGCTTCGGCGGCAGCAATTGCAGCCTGGTCTTCGGGCGCGCGGAGTCGCTCGCGTGAAGCTCGGCGCGCGCGTCGAAGGCATCGGCCTCGTCGGTCCGGGCTTCGCGAGCTGGGCCGCCGCGCGCGAGGCGCTCGCGGGCCGCGTTCCCTATGCGCGCACGTCGACCACCGTACCCGCTCCGCAGGCGCTTCCCCCGACCGAGCGGCGGCGCGCGGTCCCCTCGGTGCGGCTCGCGCTCGCGGCGGGACTGGAAGCGGTGGCAAGCGCGAAGCGCGAGGCCGCAGCGCTCGCCGCGGTGTTCGCCTCGTCCAGCGGGGATGGCGAGAACTGCCATGCGATCTGCGAGGTGCTCGCCTCCGACGATCGCCAGATCTCGCCCACGCGCTTCCACAACTCGGTGCACAACGCGCCTGCCGGCTACTGGAGCATCGCGACCGGGGCCACCGCGAGCGTCGACTCGGTCGCGGCCTTCGACGCGAGCTTCGGCGCCGGGCTCCTCGAAGCGCTCGGGCACCTCGCCGCCGATCCCGCGACGCCCGTGGTGCTGGTCGCCTACGATGCGCCGTATCCGGAGCCGCTGCATGCGACGCGGCCCGTGCCGGACGCCTTGGCGGTGGCGATGGTGCTCTCGTCGGCCGCCGATGGCGCGGGCCCCCGCATCGAGGCCGGCCTCGCCCTGGGAAGCGCGCAGCCGATGCACGATGCCGAGCTCGAACGCCTGCGGCGCGACATCCCCGCCGCGCGCGCGCTACCGCTCCTCGAGATCCTCGCTCGCGGCGAGCGCGCAGCCGCGGCGCTCGAATACCTCGACGGCCTGGTCCTGCGCGTGGAGGTGCGGCCGTGAGCGGCGCCATCGTCGATCGCGAATGGCTCGCCTCGCACCTGCCGCACCGCGGCGCCATGAGCCTGCTGGAAGAAATCGTCGCGTGGGACGCGGAGCGCCTGCACGCGCGCACGCGCAGCCATCGCGCACCCGCCAATCCGCTGCGGCGCGACGGCGCGCTGCCGATCGCCTGCGCCATCGAGTACGCCGCGCAAGCGGCCGCCGCGCACGGCGCGCTTCTGGCCGCCGGCGCCGCGCCGCCGGAAGCCGGTTTCCTCGTCGCGGTGCGCGGCGTCGAGTTCCAGGCCTCGCGCCTGGACGACATCGACGACCCGCTCGACATCGAGGTCGAGCGCGCGGGCGAAGGCGCCGGCGGCGTGCTCTATTCCTTCCGCGTGGGCGCGGCGGGACGCGGGCTCGCGCTCGGGCGCGTCACGATCGTGCTCGACGCCACCTTCGCGTTCGCATCGTGAGCCGGCGCGCGCTCGTCACCGGCGGCAGCGGCGCGATCGGCGCCGCGATCTGCCGGCGCCTCTGCGCTTGCGGCCTCGAGGTGATCGTCCACGGCCACAGCAACGTCGACAAGGCGCGCGCGGTCGCCGAGGAGATCGCGGCCGCCGGCGGCACCGCCCAGGCGATCGCGTTCGACGTGACCGAGGGCGCGCAGTGCGAGGCCGCGCTCGAAACGCTCCTCGAGCGCGCGCCGATCGACGTCCTGGTGAACAACGCGGGCCTGCACGACGACGCGCCCTTCCCGGGCATGCGGCGCGAGCAGTGGCAGAACGTGATCGACGTCTCGCTGCACGGCTTCTACAACGTGACGCGACCGCTCGTGATGCCGATGGTGCGCGCGCGCTGGGGACGCATCGTGAGCATCACGTCGGTCACCGCGCAGCTCGGCAACCGCGGCCAGGCGAACTATGCCGCGGCGAAGGGCGCGGTCCACGCGGCGACGAAGACGCTCGCCCTCGAGCTCGCGAGCCGCGGCGTCACCGTGAACGCCGTCGCGCCCGGCCTCATCGCCACGCCGATGACCGCCGAGACGTTCGACAAGCCCACGGTCGAGCGCCTGGTGCCGATGCAGCGCGCGGGCCGCCCCGAGGAGGTGGCCGACCTCGTCGCCTTCCTCGCCTCCGACGCCGCGGGCTACATCACCGGCCAGGTGATCGGCATCAACGGGGGCATGGCGTAGGCAACATCCGCGGTGCTCGAGCGAGTCGTTGTGAAGGCCGGATCTCAACACTCGCGGTATTCGGGCAGGGCATGGTGAAGGCCGGTCCCCCTCGACCCGGGGATCGTGGCCTGTCCACCCTCGGCGCCGCGGGGCGAGCAACCGCCCCGCTGATTCCTTTCGCGTCCGTGGAATCTCGCTCGCCGCCTCGTCCCCTCTCGAGGGGGACCGGCCTTCGCCATGCCGGGTGCGTGTTCGATCGATTCCCGGTGAAGGACAGGGGACCGCATGGAACCATCCCGTTGGTGATCGTCAGCCACGCATCCCTTATTGATCGCCCCTTCGAACCCTTGGGGTGAAGCCTCGGCAGGGGGCGAGACGATGGGCGAGCGAACGACGACGCGAAAGGAATCAGCGAGCCCGATTGCCCGGGCCGCGACGCTCCGGTCGATCGTGAGCGAATCCCCTGACGAGGCTTCACCCCGGGTTCGAAGGGGCGATCTGCAAGGCGCAACGGGCAGCGAAT
>DATNGJ010000009.1:0-39837 GCA_035605915.1 Usitatibacter sp. | reverse complement strand
TCCTTCAAAGTTCACTCAACTCGAATCACTTGGATCCAAGTGAGCACTGCTTGATGCCTCGACACCAGGTCCCCTCCAGGCAACCCGGCTGGCGCACCGCAGCACCCACCTCTATCGGCTGTAACTTGTTAAAGAGCGATGGCTGTCCCTTGCCGTGCAGAAGGGGAAGGGATGGTTGCGGGGGTAGGATTTGAACCTACGACCTTCGGGTTATGAGCCCGACGAGCTGCCAGACTGCTCCACCCCGCGCCAGGTCGGCGAAATGTGACCGCCGAGAGGAAAAATTATCGCAGAGAGCCCGTCCCACGTCAACCGGCGCCCTCCTCCGACCGGCCCACGGCGCCTTGGCGGACGCCGCGTTCGCGATCGGGCCAATCCGGGCACATCCAGCCGCTCTTCCAGGGCGCGCCGAACCCCGCGATCAGGCCGGACGCCGCTCGAGCACCGCCTGCGCGAGCGTGCCGCTATCGACGTGCTCCAGCTCGCCGCCCACGGGAAGGCCGCGCGCGATGCGGGTCACCGTGAGCCCCTTCCCGCCCAGGATCTCGCTGATGTAGTGCGCGGTGGCCTCGCCTTCGACCGTGAAGTTGGTCGCGAGGATCACCTCCTTCACCACGCCGTCGCCCGCGCGCTTCGCGAGCCGGTCGAGGTGGATCTCGCGCGGGCCGATGCCGTCGAGCGGCGAAAGCCGTCCCATGAGCACGAAATAGAGTCCCGCGTAGCTCTGGCTCTGCTCCATCATCAGCAGGTCGCCCGGCGACTCCACCACGCACAGGAGCGACGGATCGCGGCGCGCCGAAGCGCAAAGCGAGCACACCTCCGACTCGGTGAACGTGTTGCAGCGCGCGCAGTGGCGGATGCGCGCGAGCGCTTCCGAAAGCGACTTCGAGAGCCGCCCCGCACCCGCCGTGTCGCGCTGCAGCAGGTGATAGGCCATGCGCTGCGCGGACTTCGGCCCCACGCCGGGGAGGCAGCGGAGCGCCTGGATCAGCTCCTCGAGCGGCGCGGGTTTTTCCATCGCGCCGTCAGAACGGCAGGCCCAGCCCCGGCGGCAAACCGAGGCCCGCGGTGAAGCCGGCCATCTTCGCCTGGGCGGTGGCGTCCGCCTTGGCGACCGCGTCGTTCACCGCGGCGCTCACCAGGTCCTCGAGCATCTCCTTGTCCTCGCCGAGGAGGCTGGGATCGATCGCGACGCGCTTCACGACGTGCTTGCAGGTCATCGTGACCTTCACGAGGCCGGCACCCGACTGGCCCTCGATCTCGATCGACGCGAGCTCCTCCTGCACGCGCTTCATGTTCTCCTGCATCTGCTGCGCCTGCTTCATGAGGGCGCCGAGCTGTCCCTTGTTGATCATGAGGTCACCTCTTCTGGCTCGATGGTTTGCCGGCCTCGCCCTCTTCGGCGGGACGGACGGAGGAAGGCACGACTTCCGCGCCGAGGTCGCGCACGAGGTCGCGTACGAAAGGGTCGTCCTCGATCGCTTCCGCGGCATCGGCTTGGCGCTCCGCCATCTCCTGCGATTTCCGGGCGGCGACGCTGCTGCCCGTCGTGCCTCCGACCCGCACGGTGAGGCGCAGGTTCGCGCCCAGATGCGGCGCGAGCGCCGCCTTGAGCTTGTCCTGGTACGCGCGCTCGGCGTACATGCGATGCGTCTCGGGAACGACCAGCACCAGATGCCCGTTCTCGAACGATGCGAGCTCGCCGTGGCGCGCCACCATTCCCGCCATGCCCGTGAGTCCGAGCTTCTCGACGTAGCCGGTCCAGTCGCCATCGAAAGGCAACGCGGCGGAAGCCGAAGGCACAGGCTCCGCGCTCGTCGGCGCTGGGGGAGTGGCGGCAGGCGCGCGGGGAGCGGCGGCAGGCGCGCTGGCCCCTGCCGAGGCGGGCGCCGATGCAGTGGCACGAGCGATCCGCGCCGCGGGCTGTTTCGCCGCACCGCCTTCGCGCGCGGCGGCCTCGGCTGCGGCGCGCGTACCCTCGGCCGGCGCGGCGAACGAGAGCATTCGCAGCAGCGCCATGCTGAACCCGGCGAACTCGTCGGGCGCGAGCGGCAGGTCGCGCCGCGCGAGGACCGCGATCTGGTACATCACCTGCACCTCGCCCGCGTCGAGCCGCTGCGCCATCGCGGACACCCGCGAAGCATCCGTATCTTCCGCGGCCGGCGGTACGCCCGCCTGCGCGAGCGCCACCCGGTGCAGGATTGCCGCGATGTCCTCCAGCGCGCCGTCGAGCGAGATGCTGCGCGCGGCGATGCGCTCGGCCTCGCGCACCGTTCCCGGCCCGTCGCCCTGCGCGACGCGCTCGAGAAGCGGCCACAAGAGGTCGCTGCCGAGCGAGCCCAGCATCTCCGACACCTGCGCCGCGCTCACCTTGCCGCCGCCGTGGGCGATCGCCTGGTCGAGGAGGCTCAGGCTGTCGCGCAGGCTTCCCGCGGCCGCCTTGCCGAGCTGCGCGAGCGCGGGCGGCTCGTACGCGATCTTCTCCGCCTCGAGCACGTGCGCGAGGTGCTCCGCGACCAGCGCGGGCGGGAGCGGCTTCAGGTTGAACTGCAGGCAGCGCGAGAGGATCGTCACCGGCAGGCGCTGCGGATCGGTGGTCGCGAGGATGAACTTCACGTGCTCGGGCGGCTCCTCGAGCGTCTTCAGCATCGAGTTGAACGCATGCCGCGAGAGCATGTGCACCTCGTCGATGATGTAGACCTTGAAGCGCCCCGCGACCGGCATGTACTGGGCGGTGTCGAGGAGCTCGCGCATCTCGTCCACCTTGGTGTTGGTCGCGGCGTCGACTTCCAGCAGGTCGACGAAGCGTCCCGCGTCGATCTCGGTGCACGCGCGGCACTTGCCGCACGGATGCGCCGTGATCCCGGTCTCGCAATTGATGGCCTTCGCGAGGATCCTGGCGAGTGTCGTCTTGCCCACGCCACGCGTCCCCGTGAAGAGGTACGCGTGGTGCAGTCGCTTCGACTCGAGGGCGTTCGCGAGCGCCTGGACGACGTGCGGCTGTCCGACGATCTCCTCGAAGACCCGGGGACGCCACTTGCGGGCCAGTACCTGGTAAGCCATGACGAATTCTTTGGCGAGCCTGACCCCCGGCACTTGAAGGAATCGACTATGGCTGCTTCGTTCCCGACCTGACCAGGTTCATCGCTCTTCAATGCGGGGAGGCCCGCCGAGGAGAATTATGACACGCCGCGACCCTCCCCGACCGCGCACGTGCGGAAGCCCGCGAAGACGTCGTCGCGCTCGGGAAGGTAGAAATTCCGGAAGCGGTTGTGGACGAGGCGCGAGCGCGTGGCGAAGCTTCCGCCGCGCAACACCGAATGCGTATGGAACCACGGCTCCGAGTACTCGCGATACGGATCGGCGCGGAAGCCCGGATACGGATCGAACGGGCTCGCGGTCCATTCCCACACGCCGCCCAGAAGCAGGCGCAGGCCCGAGCGCGAGCGCGCGCCGTCCGGGAGCGCGCTCGACGCGCCGCAATGCCGATAGTCGAGCGCCGGCGCTTCGCGCGCGGGCTCCTCTCCCCACGGATAGCGATCGTCGCCGCCGTTACGCGCGGCGAATTCCCATTCCGCCTCGGTGGGCAGCCGCCGCCGCGCCCAGCCGCACCATGCGCGCGCCTCGTGGAGCGACACGTGCACCATGGGGGCCGAAGGATCGAGCGCGATCCATCGGTCGAAGCGGCGCGTCGACCATGCATCGCCCTCGCGGCGCCAGCCGCGCGGGGCGATGCGCCCTTCGCGCATGCGCCAGGACCACCCTTCCTCATCCCACCATTCGCGACGCGCGTAACCGCCATCCTCGACGAACGCGACGAATTCGCCTTGCGTCACCGGAAGCGTGGAGATCGCGAACGGGGCGAGGCGCACGCGATGCGCCCACTTCTCGTTGTCGAACACGAAGCCGCGCGCACCGCGCCGCGTGCCGAGCTCGATCTCGCCGCCCGCGAACTCGACGTCGCGCGGCGCATCGGCCCGCGCCGGCGGCGGATCGGCCGCGTCGAGCGCGGGCCCCGGCAGCCCGAGCGTCTGCAGCGTCATGAGGAGCGCCTCGCCGTGCATGTCCTCGTGCAGCAGCGCGAGCCCGAAGAAATAGCGCGCCTCCTCGGCGGTGCGCGCGAGCGCGGCGAGCGTCGCGTCGAGCGTGTCCTGCATGTACGCGCGCAGCACCGCCTGGGACGGATAGGGAAGATGCCAGCGCGTGTCGTGCGGCACGGTGCGCGAATCGAACAGCGCATCGGAGCCCTCGAGCATCGAAGGCCCGAGGCCGCGCCCGGAATGGCGCAGGCACCAGTGCTCCTGGAACCACGCGATGTGCGAGAGCTCCCAGAGCGGCGGATTCACGACCGCGAGGCACGGCACCTTCAGGCGCGCGAGATCGAGGTGCGCGTAGATCGCGAGCGTGCGCCGGCGTGCCTCGCGCAGGTCCGCTTCCAGGTCGCCTTCGTATAATCCGCCGATGGCCTCGCTCGCCAAACCTGTCGTTTGCATCGTGACGCCCGGGACGAGAAGCGCGAACAACGGCAACTGGCGCACCGCGGTGCGATGGGCCGCCATGTTGCGCGATCGCTATCGTCCCATTGTACAGACCGCGTGGAGCGGCGAGCCGGCCGATGCCCTCCTCGCCCTGCACGCGCGGCGCAGCGCCGAATCGATCGCCCGGTTCGACGAGCGCTCGGACGGGCGGCGCATGGCCGTGGTGCTCACCGGCACCGACCTCTACAAGGACCTGCCGGAGAGCCGGGAAGCGGCCGCCTCGCTCGACATGGCCGATCGCGTCGTCGTGCTGCAGGACGACGCGTTGCGGCTCCTCGCGGCGAGATGGCGGCGCAAGGCGGAGGTGATCTTCCAGTCGGCGCCGCTACTCGCAAAACGCGCCAAGCCGCGCGGACGCCTCGACTGCGTCGTCGTGGGTCACCTGCGCGAGGAGAAGGATCCGCGCACGCTCTTCGAGGCCATCCGCCGCATTCCGCGCGAGCTTCCGATCCGCATCCGGCATATCGGCGCGCCGCTCGATCCCGCGCTGGGCGAGGCCGCGCGCGCGCTCGAGCGCGAGGACCCGCGCTATCGCTACTCGGGCGCGCTCTCCCACGGCCTCACGCGCGCGGCGATCCAGCGCGCGCACGTCCTCGTGCATCCGTCGGTCGTGGAAGGCGGCGCGAACGTCATCGTCGAGGCGGTCACGGCCGGAACTCCGGTAATCGCGAGCCGCATCTCGGGGAACGTCGGCATGCTGGGACGCGTCTATCCTGGATTCTTCGAGCCGCGCGATGCCGCCGGCCTCGCCGAACGCCTGGTGCGGGCGCTGGAAGATCCGCGCGAGCTGTCCTGTTTGCGTTCGGCGTGCGACCGACGAAGACGGTTGTTTCGCCCGCAGGCCGAAGCGGCCTCGATCCGCGCCCTCGCCGCCGCGCTCCTCGCACAGCGGTAAAATCACGGCAACCGAATCCCGGAGAAGCTTCATGGACATGCAGGTCCGCCTCACCCAGTTCAGCCACGGCGGCGGCTGCGGCTGCAAGATCGCGCCCGGCGTGCTCGAGCAGATCCTCGCGAAGAGCGGCCCCGCGATCGTGCCCAGGGACTTGCTGGTGGGCATCGAGACGAGCGACGACGCCGCGGTCTATCGCCTGAACGATCGCCAGGCGATCGTCGCGACGACCGATTTCTTCATGCCGATCGTGGACGATCCGTTCGACTTCGGCGCGATCGCCGCGACCAACGCGATCTCCGACGTGTACGCGATGGGCGGGCAGCCGCTCTTCGCGCTGGCGCTGGTCGGCATGCCGGTGAACCAGCTCCCGCTCGAGGTGATCCGCAAGATCCTCGAGGGCGGCGAATCGGTCTGCGCGCGCGCCGGCATCCCGATCGCGGGCGGCCATACCATCGATTCGATCGAGCCGATCTACGGGCTCGTCGCGATCGGCCTCGTGGATCCGCGCAACCTCAAGCGCAACGCGGGCGCGAAGGCGGGCGACAAGCTCATCCTCGGCAAGCCGCTCGGGGTCGGCATCTACAGCGCCGCCCTCAAGAAGGGCCGGCTCGATGCCGCGGGCTACAAGGCCATGATCGATGCCACCACGAAGCTCAACACACCGGGCACGCGCCTGGCCGAAATGCCGGAGGTCCACGCGCTCACCGATGTCACCGGCTTCGGCCTCCTCGGGCACCTGCTCGAGATGACGAAGGGCTCGAAGGCCGCGGCGCGCGTGCACTGGGACGCGCTGCCGCTCCTGCCCGGCGCCATCGACTTCGCGCGGAACGGCATCCTCACCGGAGCCTCGGGCCGCAACTGGTCCGGCTACGGCGTGCAGGTGAAGCTCGGAGCGAAGCTGGGCGATGCCGAAAAGGCGCTCCTCACCGATCCGCAAACGAGCGGCGGCCTGCTGGTCGCGTGCGCCCCGGCGGCGGTGGACAAGGTGCTCGACATCTTCCGCGACGATGGCTTCCCGCACGCGTCGGTGATCGGCGAGTTCAGCGAGGGCAACGCCGCCGTCACGGTGGAGTAACCGAAAAGGGTTCAGATCCCATTTTCCGCGGGCCGCAAGAGCGGCTCTCGCCCGGAAAATGGGATCTGACCCCTTTTTCGTCTCAGGTCGCGAGGAAGACGAAGTACGCCTCGCCCGGCGCGGCCCAGCGCTGCACGCGGCCGAAGCCCGCCTCGCGCAGCAGCGCCTCGAATTCCTCCGCGCGGTACTTGTACGAGTTCTCGGTGTGGATGCGCTCGCCGCGCGCGAAACGCCGCACGGCCCCGCCGCCCAGGTGCGCCACCTGCTCGACGGTCGCCTCGAGGTGCATCTCGATGCGGCCCTCCGACTCGCTGTAGAACGCGACGTGCTCGAAGGCTTCCACGAGGAAGTCGAATCCGAAGCGATGGTTGAGGTGCGCGAGCAGGTTGCGATTGAACGCCGCGGTGACGCCGAGCGAGTCGTCGTACGCCGCGTCGAGGATCGCACGATCCTTCTTCGCGTCGACGCCGATGAGCAGGCCGCTTCCGGGCCGCGGCGCGCATTGCGCATGGATCGAGGCGAGGAAGCGCACCGCCTCCCGCGGCGTGAAGTTGCCGATGCTCGATCCGGGATAGAAGAAGAGCGTCGACCGATCGTCGAGGACGCCGCCGAGCGGCAGGCCGTCCTGGAAATCCGCGACGACGCCCGTCATCTCGACCTGCGGGAAATCCGGCGCCATGCGATCGAGCGAGCGGCGCAGCTCCTCGGCCGCGATGTCCACGGCGACGTAGCGCGCCGGCTCGAGGAAGGGCAGCCACGACTGCGCCTTGCAGCAGTCGCCCGCGCCGAGGTCCACGAACTGGCGCACCGCGCCCGCGGCCTGCGCGATCTCGGCGCGGCGCTCCTGGAAGAGCGCGACCTCGGTGCGTGTCGGGTAGTACTCGGGAAGCCGGCAGATGGCGCCGTAGAGCGCGCAGCCGAGCTCGTCGTAGAAATAGCGCGGCGCGACCGACGCGGGATTGGCGAGGAGCCGCGCGATCACGTCGGAGCGCTCGTCGCGCGGCTGCGCGCGCGAGCGATCGACGATGCGGATGCCGGCGGGCTTATCGTCGGGCATGGGAAGCCTCGGAGACCAGGCGGTCCACCGCCTTCATCGAAGCGGCATCGGTCCAGTCGCGCTCGCCGAACACCCAGTAGCGGATTTTTCCGCTCGCATCGACCAGGAAGGACATCGGCAGGCCCTTCGCGCCCCACGCATCGGATGCGACCTGGTCCGGATCGAGCAGCACGGGGACGTCGAGCTTCTCTTTCTTGAGGAACGACTCGATCTTCGGGCGCGACTCGCCGTAGTTCACCGCGAGGACCGCGAAGGGCTTGCCCGAAAGCCGGTCACGCAGCCGTGCGATCGAGGGCATCTCCGCGATGCACGGCTCGCACCACGTCGCCCAGAAATTCACCAGCACGACGCGTCCCTCGAGACCGTGCAGGTCCACGCTTCGCCCGGCGAGGTCGTGCAGCGCGAGCGGCGGCGTGGGCTTGCCGCCCCAGTCGCGCAGCGGCTGCTCGGCGTGTGCGGTGAAGGCCGCCAGCACGATTCCGGCGAACGCCGCACGCACGCGAAGCTTCATCGATGCACGCCCGTGGGTGCGCGCCTCAGGCGTGGATCTCGCGCGAGGTGATCTCGTAGCGGAAGTGCTCGGGATCGAGGCTGTCCAGCCAGCCCTGCTCGGTCTCGCTCTGCGGGTACATGAGGAAGCTGATCGGACCCTTGCGAGCGCCCGGCAGCGCGAGGTCGTTCGCGTAGTTGTACGCGAGCCAGTTCATCTCCCACGAGCCGAACAGGCGCTTGCGGGCGGCGAGGACCATCGGGTCGTCGGGCTTCTTGCCGCCGCCCTCCTCGAGGATCACCTTGCGCACGTCCGCCGGGTCCACCGGCACCCAGCCGTGGGCCTTCGAGTAGAACTCCGCCCGGCAATGCTGCGCCTTGGTGATGTCGCCGCTCTTGCCCAGGCTCTTGTAGCCGTACTTCGACTCGGCCACGCGGATGCCGTACACGTCGCGCGCGGGGATGCCCTGCGAGCGCGCCATGGCGGTGAAGAGCGCGTTCAGGTCCGCGCACTTGCCGCCCCAGGTCTTGGTCTCGACCATGAAGTTGACATCGCCGGTGCCGCAGCCGCGCGTCTTGGCATCGCGATGCGTGTTGTCGCAGATCCACTCGTAGATCGCGCGCGCCTTCTCCACCTCGCCCGTGGCGCCTTTCACGACCTCGTCCGAGAGGTCCTTCACCGCGCCGGTCGTTTCCATGTGCGCGGTGGGCTGGAGGTAGCGCGCGAGCGTGGCGATGCCCTCCGGGCGCGGATTGTCCGGCCGCGTGAGGTCGACCTTGGCCTCGCGCGTGGCGAAGCGGCTGCGCAGCACCAGGACCGGCTTCACGCCATCCGCCCATTCCCCGCACACCATTCCCGCGTGGTAGGTGGCGTCTTCTGCATATCGCGTGCTTCCGCCCTGCGCGTCGAAGGAATTGCCCAGCACCTTGAGCCAGGGGCGGTCCTCGGTGAGCGGCACGGGCAGCCAGACGCGCGTGAGCCCGGCCGGATTGAGCACCTCGACCCGCGTCGTCACCTCGAACATGCGCCACGGGGAGCTGCCCTCTTCGGCCGCGAAGAGGCGCGAGGAAGGAAGCGCGATGCCGGCGGTCGCGAGGCTGGACGAGCGGAGGAAATCACGACGGTTCATGGGGGCTTTCTCCAGGGGACGATTTCCCGACGATGATAGCAAAGCGCACGAGTCGCCTCGCGGCAAGGCGGGCGCACCCGTGGGTTCCGATAAAATCGAGCTCTTTGCCGCCCCATCCCGCAATGTCCGCAGCAGAACCCTTCCTCCGGCTCGCCTTCGGCCTCGCGTTCGAGGACCTCTACGAAACCGCCGGACTCGCGCGCGTAGACGGCACGTTCTCCGATTGGCTGCGCGGGGCGGACGCGAACCTGCATGCGGTGTGGAGCGAGGCGCGCGCGAACCCGGAGGCGCTCACGTACAAGGCGGAGGCGGAGCTGCTCATCGCCGTCGCGCCGCACCTCGACCGCTTCGTCGCCAAGCTCTTCGCGATCGAGGAGGAATGGGCCGAGCTCGTCGAGAGCCATCATCGCCTGGCGCCGCTCTTCCGCGTGAAGCGCAAGTTCGTGCAGCGGCGCGCGATGCTCAAGATCAAGGCGACCGAGGCCGAGGCGCTCGACGGCGCGGCGCTCGAAAACGAAGTGGCGGCGCTCCTCGGCGGCGGCTTCGACGAGCTGGTGTTCGCGCGCAAGGTGCTCGAATGGCTCGCCGACGAGCCCGCGCACGGGGCGGAGCTCTCGCTCGCGGAGCGCTTCAGCGCGTGGGCGGCGCACACGCCCGAAGGCCGCCTGCGTTATCGGGGCAGCGTGTTGTTCAACCCGCCGCAGCGCGTGGATCCGCTTCATCTGGTTCCCATCCAAACAGGGACGAGCACGGGATATTCCGTCCATACGTTGCGCCACATCCGCCGGCGCGAGGGATTCGGCCTCACGGACCCGGGGACGCAGCTTCCCGGCGCGCTCGACGAGGCGAACTACTGCATCTGGTGCCACGAGCAGGGCAGGGATTCGTGCTCGAAGGGACTGCGCGAGAAGCCGGCCGGATCCCCGACTACGGCGCTCGGGGATGACGTGAAAGCGACTGCGCCTGGAGATGCCGCGATACCGATCACCTTCAAGAAGAGCGCGTTCGGCGTGCCGCTCCACGGCTGCCCGCTCGACGAGCGCATCTCGGAGTTCCACAAGCTCAAGACCCAGGGCTGGGCGGTGGGCGCGCTCGCGATGATCGTGGTGGAGAATCCGACCGTCGCGTGCACCGGCCATCGCATCTGCAACGACTGCATGAAGTCGTGCATCTACCAGCGCCAGGACCCGGTCGACATCCCGCAGGCGGAGACGCGCACGCTGAAGGACGTGCTGGAGCTGCCGTGGGGCTTCGAGATCTACTCGCTCCTCACGCGCTGGAATCCGCTCAACCTTCGCCGCCCGCGGCCGAAAGATGCGACCGGCCAGCGCGTGCTCGTGGTCGGGATGGGGCCCGCAGGCTTCACGCTCGCGCACCACCTGATGAACGACGGCCACGCCGTGGTCGGCATCGACGGCCTCAAGATCGAGCCGCTCGATCCCTCGATCTCGGGCGTGAGGCCGGACGGCACGCGCGTTCCGTTCCGCCCCATCCACGACATCGCGGAGCTGCGCGAGCCGCTGGAGAGCCGCACGATGGCGGGCTTCGGCGGCGTCGCCGAGTACGGCATCACCGTGCGCTGGGACAAGAACTTCCTCAAGATCGCGCGGCTCCTGGTCGAGCGGCGGCGCGATTTCGCCATGGTGGGCGGCGTGCGCTTCGGCGGCACGATCACCGCGCAGGGCGCGTTCGCGATGGGCTTCGACCACATCGCGCTCGCCGCCGGCGCCGGCAAGCCCACGGTGCTCGACATGCCCAACGGGCTCGTGCGCGGGGTGCGCACCGCCTCCGATTTCCTGATGGGCCTGCAGCTCACCGGGGCCGCGCGCACCGATTCGATCGCGAACCTGCAGGTGCGGCTTCCGATCGTGGTGGTGGGCGGCGGCCTCACCGCGATCGACACCGCGACCGAGTCGCTCGCGTACTACCCGGTGCAGGTCGAGAAATTCCTCGCGCGCTACGAGACGCTCGCGGCCGCGCGCGGCGCGGCGGCGGTGCGCGGCGCGTGGAACGAGGAGGAGACCGAGGTCGCCGAGGAGTTCCTCACGCACGCGCTCGCGATCCGCGCCGAGCGCGCGCAAGCGGCCGCCGAGGGGCGCGAGCCGCGCATCCTCGAGCTGCTGCAGGCGTGGGGCGGCTCGACCATCGCCTATCGCAGGCGCCTCATCGACAGCCCCTCGTACACGCTGAACCACGAGGAAGTGGAGAAGGCGCTCGAGGAAGGCATCCGCTTCGCCGAGAACCTCACGCCGCTGCGCGTCGAGGTCGACCGTTACGGCCATGCGCGAGCGCTCATCGCACGCGCGGAGCTCGAGGAGGACGGCGAGAAGGCCGTGCGCGAGGTGGAGCTCCCCGCCCGCACGCTCCTCATCGCCGCCGGCACGCAGCCCAACACCATCCTCGCCCGCGAGGACCCGGAGCATTTCACGCTCGACGGCCGCTACTTCCAGGCGATGGACGAGGAAGGCCGCCCGGTGAAGCCGGAGCGCACGCCCAAGCCCGCGACGCCGCGCGTGCTGATGTCGCGCGAATCCGACGGTCGATTCGTGAGCTTCTTCGGCGACCTGCATCCGTCGTTCTACGGCAACGTCGTGAAGGCCATGGCGTCCGCCAGGCAGGGCTATCCGGTGGTGAGCCGCGTGCTGGAGCGGCTGCCGCGGCGGCCGATCGAGGAGACGCGCGCCTTCCTCGCAGGATTGAACGGCGAATTGCGTGCGACCGTGCACCGCGTCGAGCGCCTCACGCCGACCATCGTGGAGGTGGTGGTACGCGCGCCGATGGCCGCGCGCGCTTTTCATCCGGGCCAGTTCTACCGCCTGCAGAACTTCGAGTCGCTCGCGGCGCATCCGGAGGGCACCACGCTCGCGATGGAGGGACTCGCGCTCACCGGCGCGTGGGTCGATCGCGAGCAGGGCCTCGTCTCCACCATCGTGCTCGAGATGGGCGGATCGAGCGACCTCTGCGCGCTCCTCGAGCCGGGCGAGCCGGTGGTGCTGATGGGCCCGACCGGAAGCCCGACCGAGATTCCCCGCGACGAGACCGTGGTCCTCGTCGGCGGCGGCCTCGGCAACGCGGTGCTCTTCTCGATCGGCAGCGCGCTGCGCGCCGCCGGATCGCGCGTGCTGTACTTCGCCGGCTACAAGAAGCTCGGCGACCGCTACAAGGTCGCGGAGATCGAAGCCGCGGCGGACGAGGTGGTGTGGTGCTGCGACGAGGCGCCCGGCTTCGAGCCCTCGCGTGCGGGCGACAAGGCGTTCGTGGGAAACATCGTGGAAGCGATGGCGGCGTATGGCAGCGGCGCGCTCGGCGAGGGCGCGGTCCCGATGCAGGAGGCCGATCGGCTCATCGCGATCGGCTCCGACGGCATGATGGCCGCGGTCGCGCGCGCCCGCCGCACCGTGCTCGCACCGTATCTACGCAGGGCGCACGTGGCGATCGGCTCGATCAACTCGCCGATGCAATTCATGATCAAGGAGATCTGCGCGCAGTGCCTGCAGCCGCACGTCGATCCGGCGACCGGGAAGACGACGTACGTCTTCTCCTGCTTCAACCAGGACCAGGCGCTCGACGTCGTGGATTTCGGCGGGCTTCGCGCGAGGCTCGGGCAGAACTCGCTGCAGGAGAAGCTCACGGCCCAGTGGATGGACCGCGTGCTGCGCGAGGAAGGCGCCCGCTAGTCCTGGTAGATGTTGAGCAGCGAGAGACCTACCGCGAGCGCGGCCTTGCGCCCGCGCAGCTCCAGGCGCAGGCGGCTCACCTCGCCCGTGAGCTCGGGAGGCGCGTCCACCACCTGGCGCAGGTTCTCTTCACTGTCGCTCAGCGATTCCTGGATCTTCTCGATCCGGCGCATGTGGGTCTCGACTTCCCTTTCGAGAGATTTGCGCTCTTTGTCGTCCATGGTCCTCTGGCCTCCGATGACGAGGCGATTGTGGCGCGCGTGCGCGGCGGGCGCTGTGTGCTGGCGCACATTTCACGTAATCGATTCCACGCCTTGAACCAATTTCCCCTCGCGCAGGCGCTACATCTGCAATAGCCGGGCCCAAGGTCCGCCGGACGCTGGCATCGAGATTGCATTTCATCCGGCTGGACCTCCACCCAGATGGACCAACGACGCTCAAGGCCCGGCCCTCGCGGGCGGCTCGGCACCCTCCCGCGAGCGCCGATCGAACGGGGCCCGGTCGAGGGCGTGCGCACCATCGCGCTGGTGCACGCGAACTCGCTCGCCCACTTCATGTTCCTCCTGCCGGCGCTCGAGGCGCTGCGGCGCGCCTATCCCGGTGCGCGCATCGCGCTCCTCGCCAAGACGTGGCATGCGCGATTCCTCGAGGGTCGCGAGTGCGGGCTGGACGAGGTCGTGATCATCCCGGACATGCCGGGATTCGGCGGCGACGTCATCCAGGCGGCGGACAGCGACATCCGCGATTTCTTCGCGCAGATGCGCGAGCGGCGCTTCGACCTCGCCTTCCAGCTGCACGACGGCGGCAGCTCCAATTCGTTCACGAGGCGGCTGCGCGCGCGCATCACGATCGGTGCGCGAATGCCGGGAGCGGCGCCGCTCGACCGCCGGCTCGCCTACGCGCCGCTGCAGAACGAGCGCCTGCGCCTGCTCGAGCTGGCGGGCCTCGCCGGTGCGCGGGCGGGAAGCCTCGATCCGCACCTGCCGCTCCTGCCGCGCGACGCCGAGGAGCTCTCGATGCACTGGCGCAGCGACGGCCGCCCGCTCGTCGTGCTGCACCCGGGCGCGGACGACATCCGCACGCGCTGGCCGGCGGAAGGATTCGCGCGCGTGGCCGACGAGCTCGCGGCGAAGGGCGCGCAGGTCGCGATCCACGGGACGCAAGACGAGCGCGGGACGACGCGCGCCGTGCTGCAGGCGATGCGTTCGCCGGCGGCCGACCTCACCGGCGCCCTCACGCTCTCGGGGCTCGCGGCGCTCCTCGCGCGTGCGAGCCTGGTGATCTCGAACGACACGGGGGCGCTCCATCTCGCGCAGGCGCTCGGCACGCCGACCGTGGGGATTTTCGGGCTCGCGAGCCTCATCGCGTCCGCGCCGCTCGCGTGGGAGGGAAAGGGCATGGCGGTGGCGCTCGATCCGGCGTGCCCGATCTGCGGGCAGCCGAACCTGGTCGAGCGATGCGCGCACGAGGTCTCGTTCGTCGCGGGCGTTTCGAGCGAGAAGGTGATCGGCCTCGCGCTGGAGCTTTTCACGCCGCGCGCGCAGCGCACCAGCGCAAAGGCGGGCGCGCGCGCGCCGGAGGCTCCGCGACGCGAGTTCCGTCCGGATCCCCGGCGGCCGGACGAAGCCCTGCATTGAGCCGCCCGATCCATGCGCGCAAGGCCGCGACAGGACTCTTGCCGGCGGCAACGCGAAATTGCGCGCGATTGCGTTGCTCCAAAGACGAGCGCGAACGACCGCGTTCGTGCAAGATGGCTCGATCCGGCGACGTGCCGGCCCACGAAAGGAACCGTTGAATGTCGAAACCGAACTACGCGTTCGCGAAAAGGCAGCGGGAGCTCGCCAAGAAGGCCAAGAAGGAAGCAAAGCGCCAGGAGCGCACCGCGCGCCATGAGGCGCAGGGGAACGAGGCCGAGGGCGCGGCCGCCGTGCCCCCTCCCGACGACACCTCCAAGTAGCGGAACGCGCGGTCCGGCGGCGCGGTCGATCCGGGAGACCGGACCTTCCGCCGAGGCCTCCATGAGAGCCATGACCGTCCCCCGCCGATTGCTCGCCGCCCTGGCCGCCTCCCTCGCCCTGTGCGGGTGCGCGAGCGGCCCCTACCCCGCGTATGCGTCCACCGCGGAATACCCGCGCAGCGACGATGTTTTCGCCAATATCCGGGCCGGCATGACGCGCGACGAGGTCGCAGGCCGCATCGGGCCGCCGGACGAAACCATGCAGTTCGCGCGCAGCCGCACGGATGCCTGGTCGTACTACTACACCGACACCTGGGGTTATCCCTCGGAGTTCTCGGTCACCTTCGCGGGCGACCGCGCGGTGAGCAAGTTCTCGCGCCGGCTCGACCGGAACGAGATCCTGTAGCCCCACGGCGGCCGCCCCCGGCCCAAGGGAGGTTCCATGAACGAACCGCGGTTCCTGAAGAACGCCCTCGCGGCGATCGCCGCGCTTTGCATCGTCGCGTCGTGCGGCACGATGCCCCCGCCGCGCAGCGACACGGTGTTCGCGGCGATCCCCACCGGCGCCACGATGGACGGCGTGCGGCAGCAGCTCGGCAAGCCCGACGAGGAGATGGCGTTCCCCGCGACCCGCACCGTCTCGTGGACGTATTTCTACTACGACACGTGGGGCTTCTACGCCGAAGAGGACCTCACCTTCGACACCTCCGGGCTCCTGGTGGGCAAGTTCTCCAAGCGCGTGGGCTACGGCGGCTCCGGCAAGACCTAGGCGTGCCGGAAACGCTCCTTCTCGTCTAGAATGGAGCCTTGCTCAACCCACTCGAAAGGAGTGATCCGTGAGATCTCGAACCCGTCAGTACGCTCTTGCGATCGGGGTGGTTCTCGCCGCGGTCACTACGGTGGTCTACGCGGCTTGCCCTCTCTGCCTGTAAGGGCACAAGGGTTTGCGGAAAGGCCGGCGAAAGCCGGCCTTTCCATTTGCGGCATCGTTGCGGACGGCCTTCAGCCGCCGAGGAAGAGGCGCCCGACGTCGGGATTCGCGAGGAGCTCGCGTCCCGCGCCCGCGAGCGCCGCCTGGCCGGAGACGAGCACGTAGCCCACGTCGGCGAACTCCAGGCCCTTCCTCGCGTTCTGCTCGACCATCACGATGGTCTTGCCGTCCTCGCGCTGCAGGCGCTCGAGGATTTCGAACACCATGTCGATGAAGCGCGGCTCCAGGCCGATGGAGGGTTCGTCGACGAGGAGGATGTCGGGCTCCATCACCAGCGCGCGCGAGATCTCGAGCAGCCGCCGCTCGCCGCCCGAGAGCACCTTCGCCGGGTGCTTGCGCCGGTTCGCGAGCCGCTCGTTGCGCGCGAAAACGCGCTCGGCCGCCTCCTTCGCCTTCGTGCGCGAGCGCAGGAGGAAGCCGCCCATCAGCAGGTTCTCCTCCACCGTCATGTCGGGGAAGACCGACTTGTCCTGCAGGATGTAGGCGATGCGCGCCTCGCGAAGCTTGCGCTCCGGCGTGAGGCGCGTGATGTCGCGCCGCGCATCTCGCGACCCGACGGCCACCTCGCCCTGGAACACGCGCGCGAAGCCGTAGATCGAGTGCAGCACCGTCGACTTGCCCGCGCCGTTCGGCCCGATGAGGCAGACGGATTGGCCGCGCGCGACGTGGAGCGTGAGCCCGTGCAGGATCTCCATGTTGCCGTAGCCGGCATGGAGGCCGCGCACCGAGAGGAAGGGATCGTTGCCGGCGAGCGCGAGCAGGCGCTCCTCGGGGATCTCGGTGCGCAGCGACTCCGCCTCGCGCGCGACCTCGTCCACCGAGAGGACGACGTCGACCTCGCCCTCGTGGTATCCCTCCGCGCGTGGCTCGGGCGAATCCGGAAGCTGCGAGGGATCGGCGCTCACGCCGCCGCCCCCAGGTACGCGTCGATCACGCGCGGATCGTCCTTCACATCGGCCGGTGCGCCCGAGGCAAGCACCTTGCCGAACGCCATGCAGTAGATGTGCTGCGCGAGGTTCATCACCACGCGCATGTTGTGCTCGATCACGAAGAGCGTGATGCCGTAGTCGCGATTGGCGCGCTTGAGACGGTCGATGAGGCCGTTGATGAGCGTGGGATTGATGCCGGCGGTGGGCTCGTCGAGGAGCAGCGCCTTGGGCTCGTTCATGAGCGCCATGGCGAATTCCAGCAGCTTCTGCTGGCCGAAGGAGAGCGATCCGGCCGCGAGGCGCCGCTTCGAGTAGAGGCCGACGAACTCCAGCAGGTGCTCGGCTTTCTCGACCAGCTCCGGCGGATAGGGCCTGAACATCTCCAGCCATCCGCTCTCGCGGTGCGGCAGCGACACGAGCATGTTCTCGACGCAATCCATCTTGCCGAACACGCGCGTCTGCTGGAAGGTGCGCAGCATGCCCAGGCGCGCGATCTTCTGCACGCCCATGCGCGAGATCTCGCGGCCCTCGAAGCGGATCGAGCCCGAGTCGATGGGATGCTGGCCGACGATGGAGTTGAAGAGCGTGGTCTTGCCCGATCCGTTGGGGCCGATGAGGCCCGTGATCGAGCCTCTTTCCACGGCGAGCGAGACGTCGCGATTGGCGACCACGCCCCCGAAGGCCTTGGTGACGCCGGCGACCTCGATGATCGGGTCGCTCATGCGTTCGCCGCCTTCCGCGTAGTCACCGGCCGCGCCGCCTCGCGCCGTGGCTTCTCCTCCTCCTCCACTTTCACTCCGAACCACTCCGGCCGCTTGCTCTTCACCCAGCCGAGGATCCCCTGCTGGAAAAACACGACGTTCACGATGATGAGGACGCCCAGCGCGATGTACTGCCAGCCGAGCAGGTACGTCCAGGTGATCTCGCGCATCGCGTAGAACACCGTCGCGCCGATGATCGGCCCCCAGAGCGTGCCCTTGCCGCCGAGGAGCGTCATCGCGATCATGAAGATGCCGAAGGTGAGCGTGGGATACGCCGTCTCGAGCGGCTCGACGAAGCCCGTCATGTTGCCGAAGAGCGCGCCGGCGATGCCGAGGAAGAAGGCCGCGGCCGACCATGCGACCGTCTTGTAACGCGTAGTGTGCAGTCCCAGCGCGTCGGCCTTGTCCTCGTCGTCGCGGATGGCGTTCACGGCGAGGCAGAAGCGCGTGCGGTAGAGCCAGCGGAAGAAGAGATAGCACAGGATCGCCGCGACGAAGCATGCGAAGTAGAAGAAGCGCTCGCGCATGCCCGGGCCTCCGGGGAAGACCGGCATCGCGATGCCCTGCCCGCCTCCCACCCAGTTCCAGGTGCTGGTGAGCTCCGCCGCCGCGATCGCGACGCCGAGCGTGCCGATCGCGTAGTACGGGCCGCGGATGCCGAGCAGCACCCAGGAGAGGATCGCGGCGACGATCGTCGCGCCGATCGCCGCGAGCACGAGCCCGAGCGTGAGCCCCTGGAAATACTGCACCGGCGTGAAGTGGACGTTGATCGCGCCATTCGCGGCCGTGTACTCGCCGACGTTGTAGACCACGCCGATCTGCGTGATCGCGCAGATGTACATGCCGAGGCCGAAGAACGTGATGTTGCCGAGCGAGTTGTAGCCCATCTGCCCGCCCATCGCGTCCCAGGTGAGCGCGAAGAGCACCATGATCCAGAAGACCGCGAACTGGACCGAGTGGGCCGGAAAGACGAACGGCGCGGCGATGCCCGCGGCGAGGATCGCGACGTGCAGCGCGGCCGAGCGGCGCCGGGTGAAGATCATTGCAGCGACCTCCGTTGCTGGAGCAGCGCGAGCCGGCGGATGATGAGGATCACGAGGAGCAGCGAGACGATCGTCGCCTGCTGGAACTGCGCGCCGAACACGAACCCGCTGTACTGCTCGACCACGCCGAGGACGAGCGCCATCACGATGACGCCGGCGAGGTTGCCGAGCCCCGCGGCAGTGACGATCACGAACGCACGCACGGAGTAGCCGATGCCGTAGAAAGGCGCGATCACCCACACCATCGCGACGAGGACCCCGGCCGCGCCGCAGATCGCCGCGTTGAGCGAGAACGTGAGCGCGTAGACCGTGTCGGTGTCGATGCCGAGGACGCGCGCGGCACGCGGATCCTGTGCGGTGGCGCGGATCGCCTGCCCCATGCGGCTGTAGCGCAGGAACGCCACCATCGCGATGGCGAGCACGATGCACAGCCCGATCGCGATGATGCGGATCTGCGTGATGTCCACCGAGCCGTCGAAGAAGCTGAAGTTGCCGAACCCCGACTTGAGCGTCCGCACGTCCGGTCCGAAGATGAGGTTCAGCGACTGCTGGATGGTGATCGCCATCCCGAAGGTGGCGAGGAGCGACGTGAAGAGGTCGAGCTCGATCACGCGGCGGATGATGATGCGGTAGACGATCCAGCCCAGCACGAACATGATCGCGGCGACCGGGACGATCGCGACGATCGGATGCACGCCGTGCTTCCCCAGCTCGTAGGCGAGGTAGCCGCCGGTCATCACCATGTCGCCCTGCGAGAGGTTCTTCACGCTGGTGACGCCCCACACGAGCCCGAGCCCGTAGGCGATGAGCGCGAAGATGGCGGCGACGGAGATGCCGTTCAGCAGGAGCTGAATGTTGAAGACCGGCGCCCCAGTGAGGATCTGGACGTTCTCGAGCATGGCTTGCGGGGGCGCCGGCGCGCGGCCGGCGCCCCGCCGGCGCTACTTCGAAGCGACCCTCGGGTACACCACTTTCTCCGCGGCGTACTTCGTCGGCGCGACGACCACGTACTTGTCGTTCTGCACCTGCCGCAGCACCATCGGCTTGGCGATGTTCCTGCCGTCCGGCGCGAACTTGATCGGCCCGTAGAAGGTCTCGAGGTTGGTCTTCGCGAGCGCATCACGCAGCTTCTGAGGATCCATCGAGCCCGCGCGCTTGAACGCGTCGGCCCAGATCTCCACGGCGGCCGAAGCCTCCGCCACCTGGTACGGCACTTCCTTGTACTCCGGGTGCGCCTTGAGGAACTTGTTGTTGTAGTCCATGGCGGTGCCGAAGATCGGGTCCTGGTACTTCAGCGTCTCGGCCCACTGCGTCGGGCAGAGGATGCCCTCGGCGGCCTTGCCGAACTTGTCCGTGAGGTCGGCGGACTCGCAGTGCGTCATCGCGACGATCGGCGCGGAGACGCCCATCTCGGACATCTGCCGCGTCGCCGTGGTCGCGCCCTTCGTGTGGCCGGAGAAGAGCAGGATGTCGGGCTTCACCGCCTTCACCTTGGTGAGCGTGGCCGAGATGTCGGAGAGATCGCGCGGCATCTTGTCGTCCACCACGACCTTCATGTGGTAGTGCTTGATGCGGTCCATCACGCCGTCGCGCACGTCGAGCGAGAACGGGTCGTTCTCGAACGCCATGCCGACCTTGAGCTTCGACGGATCCTTGCCGTTTTGCTGCGCGAGCTCGGCGGCGAGGTCGATCACCGGCGAGAGGTACTGCTCCGAGGTGGAGAGCGCGGCGAACGTGTACTTGTAGCCCTGGCTGAAGAGCGAGCGCGAGGCGCCTTCCGCCTCGACCATCGGGATCTTGTATTTCTCGACCACGGGAGCGGCGGCCTTGGTGGGTCCGGAGCCGTAGGGCCCGAGGACGTACTTGATGCCGTCCTGGTTGATCAGGCGCTCGAGGAGCTGCGCCGTGCGGGCCGGCGTGGACTCGTCGTCGTAGAACTTCACCTCCATCTTGTACTTCTTGCCGCCGACCGTGACGCCGCCGGCGTCGTTGATGGCCTTCACCGCGAAGTTGTAACCGTCGCTGGCGTTCTTGCCTTCCTGGGAGTACTTGCCCGTGATCGAGATCGCCGAGCCCAGAACGATCGTGTCCTGCGCGTACGCCATCGACGGCAGAAACGCGGCGGCCGCGAGCGCCGACACCGCGCCCGCGCCGTACATCAGTGCGCCAAACTTCGTCCTCATCTCCATTCTCCTCGTGATCGCCGCGTTCATTGCGCGGCCGATTTGCCGATACCGCGCCGGGAAGCCCGCGCGGCGCCCTAGACGGGAAACGGATCTAGCCCTTGCGGAGCCACCCCACGGTATGCCGCCAGCGGACGGGGCTGGGGCTGGAATCGGCGAGGGTCACCCCGGACGGGCGGCACGCCGAGCGTGCAGCCGTGACGGCGTCGAACCGCGGGGTCTGAACCAGGGAAGCGGGCATGGCCCTCTCGCCGATGGGAATTTCGGTCCATCGTAGCACGATATATGCATGCGGGCGGCGATTGCCCCGGGCCGGGCGCCCGGAATATCCAAGCCGCTGGCGCTGTTCCGACCCCGCTCGGAAGTCGCACGCCGAGATACTTGCCGGATCCTGCCGCCGATCCGAGCGGGGCCTCCTGATGCAGCGCGCTCGCTAAGCCGCCCGCGCGATCGCCTCGACCTCGAGCAGGAAGTCCTCAAACGCCGGGGCGGCTATGGGTCGATCGCTCGATGCGAGGGATGATCGCAATGCCCAGGGCCGCGAAGGTATCCGCACGAATCGACGTCGCGCTCGTCGACCTCCAACACGCTTTCCTTCAGCGGCACACCGTCCAGCTTCTCGATCGTGTCCATCGTCGCGGCACGTGGCGAGTGGACCATCCGCCCGCTGCCGCAATCGTAGGTGTAGAAGCAATAGACCTTCCTGGTTCCGGTCCCCATGATGGGAGTGTAGGAAATGCCATCGCTGCGATCATTCGGAGTGGCCCGCAAACGCAGGTCACCGACTTCCGAGGCTGCCGTACGCATTCCGCTCGCGCATCGTAGGACTCGACCTACAGACCACTCACCCCCGGCTCCGACAGACTTATCGTTGCAATTACACGAGGATATGGGCCGGTGCAGCAGAAGGATGAAGCCGTATGTCGGCCAAGCCGTGCTCGCGACTCGTGGGCCACAGAATGAGGACGCCTACGTGGCAGGAGCGGCTCGACATCTGCCGCACCGAGCGCGAGATCGTGGAAGTGTCGCGCAACTACCTCGCGTCGTTCGATCACTTCGAGATTTCGCGGCTCCCCGATCCGTGCAAGCCGACCCGGCTGGTCTGCGGCGTGGACGTGAGCCACTACGCGCTCGCCCTCGCCACCCAGGCGAGCGATGAAACGGATCGCAACGCCGAGCTGATTCATCGGCTCGCCGCGTTCTTCATCCAGGCGCACATGAAGCTCGCGCGCCTCGGCGAAACGACGAACGACGGCGAGGACAGGAAGCAGAGCGCGTAGTCGGCACCCGGGCATGCAGGCTCCACACACCACGCGCACCGGCAGCGAATCGGCCTCGAGCATCCGCTACGCGGATTGGCGCGGCCGGATCCAACTCGCGACGGACATCGATCAGCTCGTGCGGATCGTGCGCGAATATCTCGCCGCCTGGACCGCGGCCGAGCTCGCACCCATCCCGCTGGAGGTCGGTGCCAGCGCCCTCTCCGATTCCAGCGATCTCAGCGCACGGGCCGTTCTCGCGGCTCAGGCGGAGCTCAGCTGGAAGGACGACGAAGCCGGCGGACGACTGATGCGCGAGATGGCCCTCACGTTGTCTGCCGCCGCCTCGCGCCTGCGCTTCCTTACGGCGATGCGAAGCCGGGAAGCAACGAGCGGGGGACGGTCGTCGGATTCGTAGACGCCGCGCAGCGGCGACGCCGACACACCTGTACGAACCGAGATTGGCGGAGAGGGCGGGATTCGAACCCGCGTTGGGCTGTTAACCCAAACACGCTTTCCAGGCGTGCGACTTAAACCACTCATCCACCTCTCCGCGGTGGCACAACTCAGCGAACTGAACGAGCGCCGCTGACGTTTCGCAGCGCAAGCTTCCCATTGCGGGAAGCCCGAAATTATACCTCGGCCAACCCGCGAAACCGACCCCCGCGGCGCGGCAAATCCAGGCTGCGGAGCGGCGAATCCAGGCTCACGAGAGCAACGCCCGCCAGTGCAGCCCGCGCGTCTGCCTCAGGAAGAGGATCACGACGAACGCGAGCATCGTGAGATGCACCGGCCACAGTCCCAGCCACGTGGGAATGCGCCCCGCCGAGGTCCACGCCTGGAAGATCGAGAGCGTGTTGTTGTAGAGGACGTAGATCAGCACGGCGAAGATGAGGTTCCACGAGCGGCCGGAGCGCGGGTTCACGAACGAGAGCGGCACGGCGAAGAGCCCCATGATGATCACCGCGAGCGGCAGGGCGATGCGCCAGTGGAGCTCCGCCATGTCCTCGGGCTTGCCGCTCGTGAAGAGCTGGATCAGGTTCATCGCCTTCGAGGAGGGCGCCTGCGCGCGCGCCTCGTGCGGCTCGATGCGCACCGCGTAGCGCTGGAAGTCCACCACGCGGTACTCGAGCGTCCCGGGCGTGCCCTCGTAGCGCCGCCCGTTCAGCAGCACGACGAAGCGGTCGCCGTTCTTCGCGGTCTCGATGTAGCCCTTCTGGGCGACGATCACGCCGAGCTTCCCGCGCTCGGTGGACTGCACGAAGATGTCGTTCACCGAGTCGTCGCGCTCGGAGAGCTTGTCCACGAAGAACACGCGGTCGGAGTTCCTCGACTCGCGGAAGACGCCCGGCGTCACGCTCGAGACCTCGTCGCGGCTCGCGAGGAGCCGCTGGTACTCCACGCTTTCGGCCTGCGCCCACGGCGAGACCCACACCGAGAGCAGCGCGCACACCAGAGCCACCGGGATCGCGAACTGCAGCACCGGCTTGATCCACGCGGCGATCGAGAGCCCGGAGGTGAACCACACCGTCATCTCGCTATCCCGGTAGCTCCTCGTGAGCGCGAGCAGCACCGCGACGAAGACCGCGATGCCGAGCAGCACCGGCAGGTAGTTCACGATGCCGAACGCGATCAAGCCGAGCACCGCCTCCGGGTCGATCTCGCCCACCGAGGCCTTGCCGAGCAGCAGGATCAGCAGCCGCGTGAGGATGATGGCGAGCAGCACGCCGACCACGGAAAGCGCGATCAGGCTGAACTCGCGGATGAGGCTGCGCTGGAAGATCACGGGAGGCGGATGGCCGGGCTCTCCGGAGTTGCGGGCGTTATAATTGCTGGCTTCGCCACCACTTCCTCCCGGGGATACCAATGGAATTTAGCACAAAGGGCGGCAATCCCGAGAAGCAGCGCGCCGGATGCGTCGTGGTGGGCGTTTTCGAGGGCGGGAAGCTCACCGAGGCGGCCCAGGCGCTCGACTCGGCCTCCGGCCGCTACCTCTCTTCCGTCCTCGGCCACGGCGACCTCGAGGCCCGCGCCGGCGCCACCCTCCTCCTGCACAAGGTTCCCAAGGTCTCCGCGGAGCGCGTCCTGCTGGTGAGCCTCGGCAAGGAAAAGGATTTCCAGGAAGGCCCGTACCGCAACGCGCTCGCGGGCGCGGTGAAGGCACTGCGCGCGACCGGTGCCGCCGATGCGCTCGTGTGCCTGGTCGAGCTGCCCCTGAAGCGCCGCGATGCCGCGTGGAAGGCGGAGCAGGTGGTGCTCGCGGTGACGGACGGCCTGTATCGCTTCGATCGCATGAAGAGCAAGCCGGCCGGCCCCCGCAGCCCGCTCGGGAAGGTCGCGCTGCACGTGGCCAATCGCCGCGACGCGGGCGAGGTGGATGCCGCGATCCAGCGCGCGCAAGCGATCGCGGAAGGCGTCGCGCTCGCGAAGGACCTCGGCAACCTCCCGGGCAACGTCTGCACGCCGAGCTACCTGGGCGAGCAGGCCGAGGCGCTCGGCAAGGAATGCGGCTTCAAGGTGCAGGTGATGGGGCGCAACCAGATCGAGAAGCTCGGCATGGGCGCGTTCCTCGCGGTGGCGCAGGGCAGCCGCGAGCCGCCGCGCTTCATCGTGATGGAGCGCATGGCGGGCAAGAAGGGCGACCGTCCCGTGGCCCTCGTCGGCAAGGGCATCACCTTCGACACCGGCGGCATCTCCATCAAGCCCTCCGCGGACATGGACGAGATGAAGTTCGACATGTGCGGCGCGGCGAGCGTGTTCGGCACGATGAAGGCCATCTCGAAGATGGACCTGGCGCTCAACGTCGTCGGCGTCGTGCCCACCACCGAGAACATGCCGGGCGGCAACGCCATCAAGCCGGGCGACATCGTGAAGACCATGTCCGGGCAGACGGTGGAGATCCTCAATACCGACGCCGAAGGCCGCTTGATCCTGTGCGACGCGCTCACCTACGTCGAGAAGTACAAGCCCGCGGCGGTGGTGGATGTCGCGACGCTCACCGGCGCCATGGTGATCGCGCTCGGCCACGTCACCACCGGCCTCTTCGCGAACAGCGATCCCCTCGCGCGCGAGCTGGTGCAGGCGGGCGACGGCGCGTGGGACCGCGCATGGCACCTGCCGATGTTCGACGACTACCAGGAGCAATTGAAGTCGAACTTCGCCGACTTCCCGAACATCGGCTCGCGCGCCGGCGGCTCGATCACCGCGGCCTGCTTCCTCTCGCGCTTCACCAAGTCCTATCCCTGGGCGCACCTCGACATCGCCGGCACCGCGTGGAAGAGCGGCGCGGAGAAAGGCGCGACGGGACGTCCGGTGGCGCTCCTCACGCACTTCCTCGCGCGCCGCGCGGCCGCCGCGTGACGCGCATCGACTTCTACCACTACGCCGACGACAAGCTGCGCTTCGCCTGCCGGCTCGCCGCGAAGGCCTACGACCAATCGAGCCGCATCGTCGTGTGGTCCGACGATGCGCAGCTGCTCGGCCGCTTCGACCGCGACCTCTGGACGTTCCAGTCCACGCGCTTCGTGCCGCACTGCTGGGCGGGCTCCGGCCTCGCGCCCGAGACGCCGGTGATCCTCGCCACCGACGGCGAGCACCTGCCGCACCGCGACGTGCTGCTCAACCTCGGCGCCGAATGGCCGCCGTTCTTCTCCACGTTCGAGCGCCTGCTCGAGATCGTCGCCACCGACGAGGACGACAAGGCCCGCGCAAGGAGCCGCTACGCGTTCTACAAGAAGCGCGGCTACGATATCAACGTGAACGCGATCGCCTCCGCGGAGAAGACTGGTGGCTGAGGACAAGGACGTCTTCAGCCGCGCGGAAGCGCTCCTGCGCAGGAACTCCGTGGGCGCGCCGGGCACGGGCTCCGACACCGGCGGCGTCCCGGTGCTCACCGATCTCGTCGGCGAGCCGCCGGAGGCGCAGCTCACCACCGACATCGCCCGGGACGTCTTCGCGCGCGTCCTCGCGCAGGTGGAGGGAAAGCTCGCGAACGAGCTCGAGCGCCGCGTCGCCGAGCAGCTCGTGGGCCAGGTGCATTCGGCGATCGTGGGCGCCATCGCCGACATGCGCCAGGAGCTTGCCAACGTCATCGCCGAGGCGGTCGCCGATGCCCTGCAACGGCGCAACGTGAAATGACCGAGCTCGCGAAAGCCTTCGACCCGCACGCGATCGAATCGCGCTGGTATCCGCTGTGGGAATCGCGCGGCTACTTCAAGGCCGGCTTCGATCCCAAACGCCCTTCCTTTTCGATCCAGCTTCCGCCGCCGAACGTGACGGGGACGCTGCACATGGGCCACGCGTTCCAGCAGACGCTGATGGATGTGCTCACGCGCTGGCATCGCATGAAGGGCGAGAACGTGCTCTGGCAGCCGGGCACGGACCACGCCGGGATCGCGACCCAGATGGTGGTGGAGCGCCAGCTCGAGGCGCAGGGCGAATCGCGCCGCGCGCTGGGACGCGCCGAGTTCGTGAAGCGCGTGTGGGCCTGGAAGGAGCAATCGGGCTCCACCATCACGCGCCAGATGCGGCGCCTGGGCGCCTCGTGCGATTGGTCGCGCGAGTACTTCACGATGGACGAGCCGCGCTCGCGCGCGGTGACGGAAGTCTTCGTGCGCCTGTACGACGAAGGCCTCGTGTATCGCGGCAAGCGCCTCGTGAACTGGGACCCGGTGCTGCAGACGGCGGTCTCCGACCTCGAGGTGGAATCGAGGGAGGAGGCGGGCAAGCTCTGGGAGCTGCGCTATCCGCTCGAGGATGGCAGCGGCTTCCTCGTGGTCGCGACGACGCGCCCCGAGACGATGCTGGGCGACACGGCGGTCGCGGTGCATCCCGACGACGACCGCTATCGGCATCTCGTCGGCAGGAACGTGCGCCTGCCGCTCGCCGATCGGCTGATTCCGGTGGTCGCCGACGAATACGTCGACCGCGCCTTCGGCACCGGCTGCGTGAAGATCACGCCGGCGCACGACTTCAACGACTACCAGGTCGGCCAGCGGCACGCGCTACCGATGATCTCCATCTTCACGCCGGAAGCGCGCGTGAACGAGAACGCGCCGCTCGCCTACCGGGGCCTCGACCGCTTCGAGGCGCGCGAGAAGGTGCTGAAGGACCTCGCGGCGATGGACCTCGTCGCGAGCGTGAAGCCGCACAAGCTGATGCAGCCGCGCTCGCAGCGCTCGGACGCGGTGGTGGAGCCCATGCTCTCCGACCAATGGTTCGTGAGCATGGCCTCGATGGCCAAGGCGGGATTGGAGGCGGTGGCCGAGGGCCGCACGCGCTTCGTCCCCGAGGAGTGGTCGAAGATCTACAACCAGTGGCTGGAGAACATCCAGGACTGGTGCATCTCGCGCCAGCTCTGGTGGGGCCACCAGGTGCCGGCATGGTACGCGGAAGACGGCACGCCCTTCGTCGGCCGCACGTTCGAGGAGGCGCGCACGCGGGCGACCAAAGCCGGAAAGACGATCACGCCCGACTCGCGCGATCCGGACGTGCTCGATACGTGGTTCTCCTCCGCGTTCGTGCCCTTCTCCACGCTCGGCTGGCCGGACGAGAGGAAGCTCGAGGAGGAGCGGCGCTTCTATCTCCCCTCCTCGGTGCTCGTCACCGGCTTCGACATCATCTTCTTCTGGGTCGCGCGCATGATCATGACGACCCTGCATTTCACCGGCGAGGTGCCGTTCCGCGACGTCTACATCAACGCCATCGTGCGCGACGCCGAGGGGCAGAAGATGTCGAAGTCGAAGGGCAACACCATCGACCCGCTCGACGTGATCGACGGCATCGAGTTCGAGCCGCTGCTGGAGAAGTCGACGCAGGGACTCCTGCTCGCCGCGCACAAGGATGCCGCGGCGAAGCGCATCCGGCGTGAATTCCCCGAGGGGATCCCGTCGTACGGCGCCGACGCGCTGCGCTTCACCTTCGCCGCGCTCTCCACGCTCGGGCGCACGTTGAACTTCGACCTCAAGCGCTGCGAGGGCTACCGCAGCTTCTGCAACAAGCTCTGGAACGCCGCGCGCTTCGTGCTGATGAACTGCGAGGGCAAGGACACGGGGCTCGACGAGGCGGCGCCGGTCGAGCTCTCGCACGTGGACCGCTGGATCGTGAGCCGGCTGCAGCGCACGGAGCGGGCCGTCGCCGAGGCGCTGGAGGCCTATCGCTTCGACGTCGCCGCGCGCGCCATCTACGAGCTCGTCTGGGACGAGTATTGCGACTGGTACGTGGAGCTCGCCAAGGTGCAGCTCGCGAACGGCAACGACGCGCAGCAGCGCGCCACGCGCCGGACGCTGATCCGGGTCCTCGAGACGATCCTTCGCCTCGCGCATCCGATCATCCCCTTCATCACCGAGGAGCTGTGGCAGAAGGTGGCGCCGCTCGCCGGCCGCACCGGCGAGACCGTCATGCTCGCGCCCTACCCGATCCACGACATCGGCAAGGTCGCTCCCAACTCCGAGCGCGAGGTGGAGGTCGTGAAGGAGGTCGTGAACGCGGCGCGCAACCTGCGCTCCACGATGGGGATCGCGCCTTCCGCGCGCGTGCCGATGTACCTGGCCGACTTCGATGCGGCGCTGAAGAACCACGTCGCGGGCATTTCGGCGCTCGCGCGGCTCTCCGAGATCCGCTTCGTGGAAAAGCTTCCGCCGGAGGATGCGCCGGTCGCGATCACGACGGTCGCCAAGCTCATGCTGCACGTGGAGGTCGATCGCGACGCGGAGCGCGCACGCCTCGCGAAGGAGATCGAGAAGCTCGAGTCGGACCTCGCGAGGACGCGCGCGCAGCTCGGTAACGCCTCGTTCGTCGAGCGCGCCCCGGCGGCGGTGGTGGACGAAGCGAAGAAGCGCCTCACCGACTTCGAGGCGCGGCACGCGGACCTGCGCACTCAGCTCGCCAAGCTCGGCTGACGGCCCTTGGCGTTTCCCCACAGCATCCGGGCGCTCGAGTCGCCCAACTTCCGCCGCTACTACATCGGGCAGGCGGTCTCGATGATCGGGACCTGGGTGCAGTCGGTGGCCCTCATGTGGCTCGCCTACCGCCTGTCGGGGTCGACCTGGTTCACCGGGGTCATCGGGTTCCTGAACAGCGCGCCGCACCTCTTCCTCGCCACCTTCGCGGGCGTGCTGGGCGACCGCGTGAGCCGCCGCAAGATGCTGATGGTGGTGCTCTCGCTCCTCGCGCTGCAGGCGACGATCCTCGCCGTGCTCTCGGGGATGCACATCATCACCGAGGGCGAGCTCGCGGCGCTCGCGCTCTTCGCGGGCGTGTGCAACTCGTTCGAGACGCCCACGCGCCAGTCGATCTTCTCGCAGCTCCTCGAGCGGCGCGAGGACCTGCCGAACGCGATCGCGATGAACTCGATCCTCATGAACGGCACGCGCCTCATCGGCCCCTCGCTCGGCGGCTTCATCATCGCGGCGTGGGGCGAGACCGTCTGCTTCGGGCTGAACGCGGTGAGCTACGCCGCGGTCCTCATCGCGCTCTTCGGCGTGCGGATCGTGCACCCGCGGCCCAGGCGCGAGAGGAAGCATCCGCTGCAGGACCTCGCCGAGGGCTGGAAGTACGCGATGGGCCTCGTGCCGGTGCGGCGCATGCTCTTCGCGCTCGCCGCGGTGAGCTTCTCGATCAGCCCCTACTCGACGTTGATGCCCGCGATGGCCGTGCAGACCTACCACGCCGGCGCGGAGCTCGTGGGACTCTTCATCGGCGCGGTGGGACTGGGCGCGGTGATCTCGGCGATCTCGCTCGCACGGCGTCCCAGCGTGCGCGGCCTCGGGAAGTGGATCGCCATCGCGGCGATCGTGGCCGGGCTCGGATCGCTCGGTTTCGGCCTTTCGCGCAACGTCTACGTCTCGTCGGTCCTCATGATGATGACCGGCTTCGGCATGTTCCTCACCGGCGCCACCTGCAACACGATCCTGCAGACGATGGTGGACGAGGAGAAGAGGAGCCGCGTGATGAGCTACTACACCATGTTCTTCATCGGCGTGGCGCCGCTCGGCCACTACACCGAGGGCTGGCTCGCCTCGCACATCGGAGCGCCCGCGACCTTCGTGGTGGGCGGCTCGCTCTCGCTCGTCGCGGGGCTCGTCTTCGCCTTGCAGCTGCAGTCGTTCCGTTCGCACCTGCGGCTCGTGTACGTGAGCCGCGGTATCATCCCGGCGAGCGAGAACACGACGCTCGGCAATCCATGAGAACGCTCGCGGGCAAGCGCATCTTCATCACCGGCGGCTCGCGCGGCATCGGGCGCGCCATCGCGCTGCGCGCGGCCCGCGACGGCGCGCGCATCGCGATCGCCGCGAAGACCTCGGACCCGCACCCGAAGCTCGCCGGGACGATCCACACGGTCGCGAAGGAGATCGAGGCCGAGGGCGGCACGGCGCTCGCGATCCGGCTCGACGTGCGCGACGAATCGGCGATCCACGCCGCGATGGAGCAGGCGGCGAAGGCCTTCGGCGGCCTCGACATCCTCGTGAACAACGCGAGCGCCATCAGCCTCACCTCGACGCTCGACACGCCCGCGAAACGCTTCGACCTGATGATGACGGTGAACGCCCGGGCGACCTTCCTCTGCTCGCAGGCCGCGATCCCGTGGCTGCGCAAGGGCGTGAACCCGCACATCCTCAACCTCTCGCCGCCGCTCAACATGCAGCCGCGCTGGTTCGCGGGGCACGTGGCCTATACGCTCTCCAAGTACGGGATGAGCATGTGCACGCTCGGCATGGCGAAGGAGCTCGAGCGCGACGGCATCGCGGTGAATTCGCTCTGGCCGCGGACCACGATCGCGACCGCGGCCGTGGAGGTGCACTTCCCCGAGGCGATCCTCAGGGCGAGCCGCCAGCCCGCGATCATGGCGGATGCGGCCCACATCATCCTCGCCAGCGATTCGCGCGCCGCGACGGGCCGCTTCTACATCGACGAGGAAGTGCTGCGCGAGGCGGGCGTGAAGGACTTCGACGCCTACGCCGTCGCCCCCGGCACGCCGCTCTACCAGGATCTCTTCGTCGACTAGGAAATCGGGGACGTACCCCGTTTTCTCTTTGGCGGAACGGGCGTTCCCTCTTACGGAAAACGGGGTACGTCCCCGATTACCGCTTCTTCATGAAGAAGGTGAACTCGGGACCGGCGGAATGCGAGAGGAGCTCGTTGCCCGTCTGCTTGCAGAAGGCTTCGAAGTCCTTCACGGAGCCGGGATCGGTCGCGACCACCTTGAGGACCTGTCCGGTGGTGAGGTCGCCCAGCGCCTTCTTGGCCCTCAGGATCGGCAGCGGGCAGTTGAGCCCGCGCACGTCGAGCTCCCGGTCGAATGTCGTCGCGTTCATGGCAGGAATTCCCTTTCAGCCGAAAAGTCTAGCATGCAGGACCGCGCATCCCGCGCGCCGCCGCTCAGGACGCGACGTAGTGTCCCGACTTCCCGCCGCGCTTCTCGAGGAGGCGGATCGCCTCCATCGTCATGCCGCGGTCCACCGCCTTGCACATGTCGTAGATGGTGAGGAGCCCGACCTGCACCGCGGTGAGCGCCTCCATCTCCACGCCGGTCCGCGCGGTGCATTCGACGGTCGCGCGGCACTCGATCGCGTTGGCGGCGCGGTCGATCGAGAACTCCACGGCGACCGAGGTGAGCGGCACGGGATGGCACAGCGGAACGAGCTCCGAGGTCCGCTTGGCGGCCTGGATCGCCGCTACGCGCGCCACGCCGAGCACGTCGCCCTTCTTCGCGCCGCCCGATTCCACCAGGGCGAGCGTCGCGGGCAGCATGCGGATCCGTCCCCCGGCGATCGCCACCCGGTGGGTCTCGGCCTTGCCCGCCACGTCAACCATGCGGGCCGCGCCGCGTTCGTCAAAATGGGTGAGTTTTTCCGTCATAATGGCCATCCATAAGCCCGTGAAGCCCTCCGGGCATCGGCCCATGGTAGCAGCTAGGCCCAGGCCCTCTCGCCGAGTGAAATTCCGCGCCCTCATCGCCGCCTTCCTCATCGCCTTCCAGGCCGGATTCGCCTGCGCGCAGGGCCTGCCGGACCTGGGCGACGTCTCCTCCACCTCGCTCTCGGACCAGCAGGAGACGGTGATCGGCAACCGCGTGATGCGCGACGTGCGCGCCGATCCGGACTACATCGACGACCCGGAAATCTCCGACTACATCAACTCGCTCGGCCAGCGCCTGGTCGCGGCGGCGGACGGCCCCCATCGCGACTTCGATTTCTTCGTGGTGCGCGACGACGCCATCAACGCCTTCGCGCTCCCCGGCGGCCACGTGGGCGTGTACAGCACGCTGGTGCTCCTCACGGACAACGAGTCGGAGCTCGCGGGCGTGGTCGGCCACGAGATCGGCCACATCCTCCAGCACCATGCGGCACGCTCGATCTACGGGCAGCGCGGCGCCACGCTCGCTTCGCTCGCCGCGCTCGCCCTCGCCATCGCCGCCTCGCGCGCCGGCGACCAGGGCGCGCAGGTGACCGAGGCCGCGGTCGCCTCCGCCGGCGCGATGCAGATGCAGAACCAGCTCAACTACACCCGCGAGCACGAGCGCGAGGCCGACCGCGTCGGGCTCACGCTCATGGACCACGCCGGCTTCGCGCCGCGCGCCATGGTGACCTTCTTCCAGCGCCTGCTGCGCTCCAATCGCCTGAACGAGCTGAAGGGCGCGCCCTCCTACCTGCGCGACCACCCGCTCACCACGGAGCGCATCGCGGACATGGAGGACCGCGTGCAGAACCTGCCGTCGCGCCTCGTCGGCGACACGTTCGAGTACCGCATCGTGAAGGCGAAGCTGCGCGTGATGATGGCGGGCTCACCGAGCGACGCCGTCACGCTTTTCAAGACCCGGCTCGCCGACCAGACGGTCGTGCGTCCACGCGACGACGTCTACGGCCTCGCGCTCGCCGAGCGCCGCGCGCGCAATTTCGAGGCCGCGTGGAACACGCTCCAGCCGATCCGCAGCGGCGATTCCCATCCTGCCTTCGAGCTCCTCGCGGGCGAGCTGCAGACGGACCTCGGCCATCCAGAGCAGGCACTCGCCATCTACCGCGCGGCGCTGCAGGACCATCCGAACTATCGCGCCATGGTGTACGCGCACCTCGAGCTGCTCGAGCAGATGGGCCGTGCGCGCGAGGTCCTCGCGGACGTCGAGAAGCGCCTGCGCGCATCGCCGCAGGATCCGCGCCTCTACGAGATCCAGGCGCATGCCTATGAAGCGGTCGGCAACATCACCGCGCAGCACCGTGCCGAGGGCGAGGCGCAGTACCGTCGCGACAACCTGCCCGCCGCCGTCGACCAGCTGGAGCTCGCGGTGAAGACCAAGGGCGGCAGCTTCTACGACCTCTCGAGCGCGGAGTCGCGCCTGCGCGAGATGCGCATCCTGCTCGAGAACCAACGCGCCGCCGAGAAGGCGCTCAAGATCAGTTGATGCGCGGCGCCGCGCTCGCCGTCGCCGCCCTCGCCTTCGCCGCCGCATCGGCCGCGCGGGCCGAGGCGCTCACCGGCGCCCAGATCTTCCTGCGCCCCGACAAGGGCAACTGCGCCGCGTGCCACCAGGTTTCGGACCCGGCCGCGCCGAAGACGCGCTCGGACCTGGGACCTCGCCTGGAAGGCGCGCGCATGCGCTCGATCGGGCGCGAGCGCCTGCGCGCCCTCCTCACCGATCCGATGGCCGGCAATCCGGAGACGCTGATGCCGCCCTACGGCCGACATCGCATCCTCGACGCGTCGCAGATCGATCGCGTCCTCGATTACCTCGATGCGCTGCCCTGACATCCACCGCGCCGTGCTCGCCGCTTGCGCGCTCGCCGGCACCTGCGCGCTCGCCGCCGCCTCGGCGCTCGCTTCGCCCGCCGAGGTGAAAGGCGAGGTCGATGCGCGCCTGCATGCGCAGCTTCCGTCGATCGAGACGCGCGACTACGCGCTCGGCTCGGCCGCCTTCGACGAGGAGCTGCGTGCGCAGGAGGACGCCCATGCGGATGCCGCGAAACCGGTGCTCGCGACGGGCGCGGCGCTGTGGAAGCGCAGGTTCAAGGACGGCCACACGCTCTCGGCGTGCTTCCCGAACGGCGGCCGGCGCGTCGCGGTCGCCTATCCGCAGTACCACCCGCGGCTCAAGCTCGTCTTCACGCTCGAGATGGCGATCAACCAATGCCTCAAGGCCCACCACGAGGCGCTGCTCGACTACGACGGCGCCGAAATGGCCGCGATCACCGCGTACGTGAGGAGCCTTTCCGACGGCTATCGCGTCGCGGTGCGCGTGCCGGGCGCCGCGCAGGCGCACTTCGAGAACGGGCGCCGCATGTACTTCTCGCGATTGGGCCAGCGCAACTTCGCGTGCGCCTCGTGCCACATCGTGGCCGCGGGCAAGCGCTACGCCGACGTGCCGCTCTCCCCGGTGGTCGGCCAGGCGGCGCGCTGGCCCTTCCTGCGGGGCGAGGAGGTGCTCACGCTCCAGGCGCAGATCCGCGCATGCCTCGAGCGCATGGGCGCCGCGCCCTTCCCCGCGGGCTCCGAGGAGCTGAACGACCTCGAGTACTTCCTCACGTACCTCTCGAACGGGCTGCCGATCCGCGCGAACGCCTGGCGTCCCTGAGCTTCGCCTAGCGGCAGCGCGCGGCCGCGCGCGCGGCTTGCGGCGAGGAGAGGATCGATCCGAGATAGCGCATCTCGGTGCGCCACTGTCCCGGCCGCAACCATGCGCCGCGGGACTCGGTCAGCAGCTTGTTCGCCGTGTCGTCTTCGCCCTTGCACACGAGGCCGGTAGCGGCGGCGAAGAGGGCATACTCCATGCCTTCGCTCCTCGCCTTGGATGTGGAGAGGATCGCCGAGCCCACGCTCGCCATGGCCGATGCATCACGGCGGCCCACCGCGTCGAAAAGCTGCACCCAGCGCCGCTTGCCCGCGTCGAGGCCCGCCATGCAACGCGATTGCAGCAGGCGGTTCCAGATCCGCGAGTCCTCGGCCGCGGGCAGCTGCGGATTGGCGACCATTGCGACGCGCAGCATCGCCGAGAACACCTGCGCGAAGTCGAAATCCGCGCTGCACTGCGTCGTCCACAGCCCGAGCAGGCGGGCGTTCTCGTTCGGCGGCTGCCGGGGCGGCTCGCCGACGATACCGCGGTACATGCTCCAGGCCGTCTCCCCCGCGAGATCGGATGCGATCACCGGCTGCGATTGCGCCGGGTACGTCGATGGGCTGAATGCGCCGTCGAGCATCTCCAACATCGGCCACGCAGACTCCTCGAGGTTGCTGAAGTCCTCGACCCGCGCGCGGGTGAAACGCGTCTTCGACGCGCGATGGTCCACGATGGGAAAGAAATCGGAGTTCGGCGTGCCGTTGTAGCTTCCGAAGAACGGGCGCATCGTCGAGGCGGTCGCGATCAAATGGCGCGCGAAGAATTCCGGATCGTTCAGGCGGAGCCGCGTGAGCTCCGGCTGCAGGCGCGGCAATTTCAGCACCGACGGATCGAAGCGCCCGGGAGCGCCGCCCTTGCGCGCGATGATCACCACGTCGCCGTCGTTCGGCTGGTAGATCACGAAGTCGGGGAACGTTTTCTCGATGGCGGCGACGATCGAGGCGAACGTCTCCGAATCCATCTCGTACACGTGCATCCACTGCGAGAGCACGCCGCCGTCGTTCAGGTAGAGCGCGAGGCGGCGGTAGAACTCCTCGGTGAAGAGCGACGAGACGCCCGTCACCCACGGATTCGACGGCTCGGAGACGATGATGTCGTAGCGCTTGTGGCCGCGCGCGAAGTACGACTTCGCGTCGTCGATCACGATGTGGCTGCGGGGATCGTCGTACGCCGCGTCCACGGTCGGGCGGAATTGGCGCGCGCCCTCCACGATAGCCGGCTCGATCTCCACGGTATCCACGCGCGCGAGATTCGGCGAGGCGAGGAGCAGCGCGGTTGAAGTGCCCGAGCCGAAGCCGATCACCGCCGCGGTGCGCGCGTCCGGCCGGTAGCCGAGCGGGAGCACCGCGAGCATCGCCATCGTGTTTTCGTCGGGGGTTGGTGCCGTGTGCCCGATCGTGACCGCGGCGTCGGTCTTGCCGTTGGTGCGAATCGCGCGGAACGACTTGTTTCCCAGCACGTCGACGGTCGCAGTCTTGCCGTCGCGATGGAAGAGGATCTGGTCGGCCGACGAGACCCGCGCGGCTCCGCTCCGGAACACTCCGGACGCGGTCCGCGCGGGGTCGAGGGAAAACATGCCCCACACCGCGACGAACACCAGCAAGCCGCCCACCGCCACCACGGGAATGCGCGGCAGGCCGCGCGCGCCGCGCTTCGCGAGCAGCGCGACGCCGAGGAGGACGTCGATCGCCCCTCCGGTCGCGAGGGTCGCGCCGACCCCGAACGTCGGCATCAGCAAGTGCACCGCGACGAAGACCCCGGCGATCGAGCCGAACGTGTTCGCCGCGTACACCGCACCCAGCGCGCGCTCGCCTTCCGAGGAGCGCAGCAGCCGGTAGGTGATGAGCGGCAACGTCATGCCGGCGCAGAACGTCGCGGGCAGCATCACCATCAGCGAGATGAAGGTGGAGGACACGTTGAAGAGCACGAAGCCGCCGTCGGTGCGCGCGAGCGCCGTGAGCAGCCAGGCCATGAAATCGAACGCGGCGTTGTAGAGCGGCACGGTCGCCACGGCGAAGATGCCCATGAGCAATTGCACGTGGGCGAGCAACCGGACGGAGCCCGCGCCCGCGTCGGCGCGGCTGCGCACCCACAGGCCGCCGAGCGCGAGCCCGAGGATGAAGCTCGCGAGCATCAGCTCGAAAGAATGCGTGGACGCGCCGAGCACCAGGCTCAGCATGCGGATCCACGAGATCTCGTAGACGAAGGACGAGAGCCCGGTGAGCGCCGCCGTCGCGAGGAGCACCCGCACGATCCACTGCTCGCTGCGCGCATCCGCATCCGGCTCGGCCACGCGCGGCACGGCGAGCGCCGGCGGCACCTCTCTCGAGATCGAGTAGGCGCCGAGCGCGATCGCGAGGTTCGCGATCCCGGCCGTGATGAGCGTGCCGGGAAGCCCGACCCTCGGAATGAGCACGAAGGCGGAGGCGAGGACGCCCAGCACGCCACCGAGGCTATTGAGGAAATACAGCGAGGCGATGTTGTAGCCCGGATTCTCGGACGTCATGCGGATCACCGCCGAGCTCACGAGCGGGAACGTCATGCCGAGCAGAACCGATTGCGGGGCGAGCAGCAGCGCCGAGAGAAGCCACTGGCTCGCGCAGAACGTGGATGAGGGCTCGCACGTCGCGGGAAGCAGCCACGCGTAGGCCCAGTCCACCGCGTGCACGAACACCGTGTGGAAGACGAGCGCGAGGAGGCCGATGGCGCCCTCGATGAGCGCGTAGGCGCGCAGGGGATTGCGGATCGACGAGGCGCGGCGCGCGCAGATCCAGGAGCCGATCGCGAGCCCACCGATGAACACGATCAGCACCAGCGTCTGGCCGTAGGCCGCGTGGCCCAGGAAGAGCTGCACGTAATGCGACCAGACCGACTCGTAGATGAGCCCGCTGAAGCCGGATACGAAGAAGATGGCGAGCACCAGCTCGGCACGGCGGCCCATCGGTTGCCCCCTCAGTATTTCCACGGTCGCGCGTCCATGAGGCCGAGGTAGCGGCCGTCGCGGGAATCGATCAGTGCGGTGAGGTCCCTCGCTCCCGCGCGCACTGGGAGGAAGCAGGTATCGGCGTCGGCGTGGCCGAATTCGCGCAGCGAGCGGTCGATCGCCATTCCGAGCGACGGATTGAGCTCGCGCAGGCGCGCCATCGGCCGGCACTTCGAACGGGCCTCCGAGCGGACCTCTTCATAGGAGAGGTAGTACCGGGGGAAGTCCTGTACATCCTTGCCGGCGATGCCGGAAAGCATCATATCCATAGCAGCCTTCGGGTCCTTCGGAAGACGGGCGGCGGCGATGCGCGGCCCGCCGAGCGGCAGGTCGCGGTACGGGGAGCGCGCCTTTGCGAGGTCGCCAGAGTCGATCTCCTCGGCGCGCACCAACTCGAAACGGTCCTTCACGAAGGTCACGTATACCGGCCGCGACTTGAAGAGCACGTGCGAACCGTAGGCGAGCGCGCTCACCTGCAACGTCGCGATCACGGCGAGGTCGAAGCGCAGGCCCCATTTGCCCGGGACGAACACGACTAGCGTAAGCAGCGGGCCGAGGGTCACGTCCACGCCGGCGATCAACGCGAAGAGCTTGACGCCGCCCGCGCCGGTGAACAACGGGCCGGGATACCAGAAGAAACGGATGAGGGTGAAAGTGGTGGCGGCGACGACGAGGCTCAACGCGAAATGGATCGCCCCGGCCTCGAAGCGGTTCATGGGCTTGATGCGCATGGTTTGCGGGAATGGATGCGCTTCGGGAGCTGCAACGAAACGGGCCGCTCATGGCGGCCCGTTTCGCGGACGGCTAGCTGATTAGCGGCAGCTCGCCGGCAGGTACTTCGGCAGGATGGTCGACTTGGCCTTGCAGTCCCAGCCGGTGATCGCCGGGCCGTTGCACGTCCCGCCCGAGCAGCCAGCCAGCAGGCCGTAGACATCGCCCGTCGACTTGATCTGGTTGTCGAGGCCGCCCGCAGCCGTTACCAGGATCGTATCGGCGCTGAACGTCGGAGCCGTGGCGTTCGCCGTGCCCGTGTCGGAGCAGCCCGCGACCGTCTCGTTGGTGGGCATCGCGCCCTTGGTCTGGTAGTACTCCGCAACCGTCGTCTTGCAAACGCCCGCCGCATTCACCAGTTCCGTCACCTTCGCACGGATGGTGTAGTCCTGGTACGCCGGAATCGCGATGGCCGCCAGGATGCCGATGATCGCGACGACGATCATCAGCTCGATGAGCGTGAAGCCTTGCTGGACTTTCTTCATGAAGGAAACTCCTTTGTGGGATGGAAATCGCCACACAACCGCTGTGTGCGACTGCTCTGATGCAACCGTCATGCCAGACGTATCCTACGGCCGACGTCGCTTTCCAGCTACAACGGAGCTGCTGGCGTTGACTATAAGCCTTGTTTTTCATGTACTTGCAGTATGCCCGCGCGCGGCTCGGATGGCAAGCCTCCGGCAGCGGCGTGGCTGAATTTCAACCGTCGCCGGACTGCCCCGCCCGCGTCACCAAAGTGACGCGCTTCGTCACCCCAACGGCCGGTACCCGGGGATGCGCGACTCGTCCACCTCGTCGATCTGCTCGGGATCGAGGAACTCGCGCGCGTAGCGCAGGTAGACCTTTTCGCGCACGAAGATCTCGAACAGGTCCGGGTCGATGTGGCCGTTCTCCTTGAAGCGGCCGAGGATCGCGAGCGATTCGGAGAGCGTCTTGCCGCTCTTGTACGGCCGGTCCCGGGCCGTGAGCGCCTCGAAGATGTCCGCGATACCCATGACGCGCGCGGGAACGCTCATCTGCTCGCGCGTGAGCCCCTTCGGGTAGCCCTTCCCGTCCATGCGCTCGTGGTGCCCGCCCGCGTACTCGGGCACGTTCACGAGGTGGTGCGGCCACGGCAGCGCCTCGAGCATCTTGATCGTCGTGACGATGTGGCGATTGATGATCTCGCGCTCCTCGGTGTTGAGCGTGCCGTAGGCGATGTTGAGGTTCTCTTCCTCCTCGCGCGAGAGGAACCGCTCCGGCTGGCCGCGCGTGTTGCGCCACTGGTAGCGCGCGATCTGCGAGACCCGCGCCTGGTCCTCCGGGCGCATGCGCTCGCTCCCGATGTTGGTCTTGCGCAGGAAGTCGCAGTCGCTGTCGAGCTGGCGGATGCGCTGGGCGTAGGCGTCCTCGGCGCGGCGCACGCTCGCCTCGTCCTGCGCCTCCATCGCCTTCAGCTTCCCGCGCAGCATCTCGACCTCCGCCTCGCGCTTGAGGACCTCGAAGCGCGTCG
>DATNGJ010000008.1:0-93971 GCA_035605915.1 Usitatibacter sp. | reverse complement strand
AGATGCCGATGCTAGACTAGGCGCCCGATGCTACATGCGCTCGCCGACGCCTTCGTCCTCGGAGTCGTGGAGGGGCTCACCGAGTTCCTTCCGGTCTCCTCCACCGGCCACCTGATCATCGTCTCCGACCTGCTCGGCGAGAATGGCGAGGCGGGCAAGGTGTTCGACATCGTGATCCAGCTGGGCGCGATCCTCGCCGTGTGCTGGGAATTCCGCGTGCGCATCGGGCGGGCGTTCGCGGGCCTCGCGAGCGATCCGGTGCAGCAGCGCTTCGCCGCGAACCTCTTCGTCGCGTTCCTGCCCGCGGCCGTCGTCGGCCTCGCGCTCCAGAAGCAGATCAAGGCGCACCTCTTCAATCCGACGAGCGTCGCGATCGCGCTCGCCGCCGGCGGCCTGGTGATCTTCGCGATCGAGCGCTGGTATCGCGGAAAGGAAACGCCGCGGATCACGAGCATGTACGACATGACCTGGCGCGACGCGCTCAAGGTGGGCATCGCGCAGTGCTTCTCGCTGATTCCGGGCACCTCGCGCTCCGGCGCCACCATCATGGGCGGCATGCTCTTCGGCCTCTCGCGCGCGGTCGCGACCGAGTTCTCGTTCTTCCTCGCGATCCCGGTGATGTTCGCCGCGACCGGCTACGAGCTCGCGAAGAATCGCGCGCTGCTCTCCGCGGGCGACCTCGAGACGATCGCGGTGGGCTTCGTGGTGAGCTTCGTCTTCGCGCTGGTCGCCGTGAAGGCGCTCATCCGTTATGTCGCGAGCCACGACTTCCGCGCGTTCGCGTGGTACCGCATCGCGTTGGGGATCGTGGTGCTCGCGTATTTCTGGCGGTAGCGGCGGACCCTCTCCCCGGCCTCTCGCAAGGGAGAGGGAGACCCTCAAGCGATCGCCCTCTCCGCGGTGTAGCGCTTGATGAGCGCGAGCAGCTGGTCTTCCTGGTAGGGCTTGCCCATGTACTCGTTCACGCCGATCTCGACCGCGCGGTTGCGGTGCTTGTCGGCGGTGCGCGAGGTGATCATGATGATCGGGATGCCCTTCGTGCCTTCGTCGGCGCGGACGTTGCGCGCGAACTCGAACCCGTCCATGCGTGGCATCTCCACGTCGAGCAGGATGCAGTCGGGCTTCATGTCCTGCAGCTGCTGCAGCGCGTCGACGCCGTCCTTGGCGGCGGCGACCTCGTAGCCCTCGCGCGCGAGCATGCGGCTCGTGATCTTGCGCACGGTGAGCGAATCGTCCACGACCATGACGAGCGGCGCGCCCGATTTCTGCTCCGCCATGAACGCCGGCTCCGGCGCCTTCGGCGCGGGATGCGACACCTCGACGCCGATCGGCGTCTCGCGGTGCACCAGCTGCACCGGGTTGAGGATCAGCACCACCTGGCCGTTGCCGAGCACGGTAGCGCCGGCGATGCCCGCGAGGCGCGAGAGCTGCGGGCCGATGGTCTTCACCACCACCTCGCGGTTGCCGATGATCTCGTCCACGCGGATCGCTCCGCGCTGCACGCCGCTCTTCAGCAACAGCACCGGGATCTGGCGCGCGGGAGTCGGCGTATCGATCTCGCCCAGCAGCGGCAGCAACGAGCGCAGCGCATAGCGGTTGCCCTTCCACTCGACCTCGCCCTTCGCCGCGACCTCGGCGTAGGCGTCCGCCTTGAGCTCCTGCACCTGCTCCACCATCACGGTGGGCACCGCGTAGATCGCCGGGCCCGCGCGCAGCATCACCGCCTGCGTCACCGCGAGCGTGAGGGGCAGCGTGATCGTGAAAGTCGCGCCGCGCCCCGGCGTGGAGGCGATCTCCACGCGGCCGCCGAGCGAGGTGATCTCGTTCTTCACGACGTCCATGCCGACCCCGCGGCCGGCGATCTGGTTCACTTCGGAGGCCGTCGAGAAACCGGACATGAAGATGAATTGCGCGAGCTGCGGCTCGGGGAGCTCGACGTCGGGCGCGAGCAATCCGGCGTGGACGGCCTTCTCGCGGATGCGCGCGAAGTCGAGGCCGCCGCCGTCGTCGGCGACGGTGAGCACCACCTCGTTGCCGCGCTGCACCGCGTCGATCGAGATCTCGCCGATCTCCGCCTTGCCCGCGGCGAGGCGATCGGCCGGTTTCTCGATGCCGTGCGCGATCGCGTTCCTCAGCAGGTGTTCGAACGGCGCGGTGATCTTCTCGAGGACCGAACGGTCGAGCTCGGTGCGCGTGCCCTTGAATTCGAGGTTCGCCTTCTTGTCGAGCTCCTTCGCGGTCTGGCGCACGACGCGGTAGAAGCGGTCCGCGAGGTTGCCCAACGGCACGAGGCGCACCCCCATGAGGCCCTGCTGCAGCTCGCGGTTCAACCGCGCCTGCGCGTGGATCGCGAGCTCGGTCTCGTCGAGGTTCTTCTGCAGCCCCTGGTGCAGCGTGATCACGTCGCCCAGCGACTCGGCGAGGAAGCGCGTGAGCTCCTGCATGCGCGAGAAGCGGTCGAACTCGAGCGGGTCGAAGGTCTCGCCCGACTCCTCCTTCGCCTTGATCGTGCTCTGCATCTGCGACTCGGCGGCGATCTCGATCTCGCGCAGCTGCGTGCGCATGCGCGTGATGTTGTCGGTGAGGTCGCCGAGCGCGCGCTTGAACGCCGCCATCTCGCCCTCGATCCGGGAGCGCGCGATGGAGAGCTCGCCCGCCTCGTTCACGAAGCGGTCGATCATCTCCGCGTTCACGCGCAGCAGCGCCGCGCGGCTCTCGCGCAGCTCCGGCGGCAGCGCCTCGCGCTCCGCCTTCTCCTGCGCCGCCGCGGCGATCACCGCGAGCGGTCCCGGCTTGTCCTTCTGGTGCTCGAAGACGGCGGCGACCGGGACGTCGATCGGCTCGGCCTCGAGGATGTCCTCGCCGCGCTGCAGCCGCTCGAGCGACATCGAGAAGCGGTCCACCCGCTCCTCGGCCTCGTCGAAGAGCTTCGCGTCCGGAACCTCCACCTCGTCCATCGCGTTTATGCGCGACTCGAGGACGTGCGCGAGCTCGCCCAGGCGCATGAGGCCGGTCATGCGCGCGCTGCCTTTGAGCGTATGCAGGTGGCGCTGCAGCTCCCCCGCCATCGAATGGTCCGCCGGCGCGGCCTTCCAGCGGCGCACGCCCTCGCTCACCAGCGGGATGATCTCCTTCGCCTCGTCGATGAAGACCGGAAGCAGGTCGCGGTCGACGTCGTCGTGGATCTTGCGCTGCTCCTTGCCGGCCTCGAACTGGCGGGCCGGTTCCCGGGGCTCGGGATTCGCGGCCGCCTGTGCCGCCAACGCGGCCGCGGCAGCGGCCGGTATTTCGATCCTCGGCGCGGGCGTGGCGGCGACCGGCTGCACGGGTGGCTCAACGACAGGCGGCGGCGCGGCCTCGAAGACTGGCGGCGCGGGCGCATCGGCAGCCGGCTGCGGCGGGGCTCCGTCCTCCATCGGCTCGGCCGTCGGCGGTGCTTCGCCGTTACGCGCCTCGAGCGCTTCGCGCACCACACCCGGCATGCGCAGGTGCGTGCCCTCACCGGTCCTGCGCGCCTGGCGAAGGCCCTCGCGCAACGCCGCGAGATCGCCCACCACATCCTCGCGCGGATATGGAAGCGCCGATCCGCGCACCGACTCCACCATCGCCCGCAGCGCATCCACCGCGCGACGCGTCACCACCAGCCGGTTCGCATCGAATTCCGGCGGGAGCTCCATCGCGTCCTGCAGCCACTTCTCGAGCGCATACGCGAGCGCCGCCACGTCCTCGAAGCCGGTGGTCCGCGAGCTGCTGGAGAGCGTGTGGGCCGCGCGCATGAATGCGGGCCCGATGGGGTGCAGGGGATCGGCCTCGAGCAGCGCCATCTGCTCCTGCAGGTCGGCGACGTGTTGCTCGGCCTCGCCGATGTAGATCGTGAAGAGCGGCCGCGGCAGCACGACGCCGCCGATCGTGGCGAGCTCTTCCTCGGCCGGCTGCGGCTCCTCGCGCGGCTCGATTGCCGCGGGCGGTGCGGGCGGCGTCGAGCCGAACAGCTCGGCGAGATCGGGCATCGGGCCGGGCGTCGCCTGCGCGGCCTCTCCCGCCGGCTGCTGCGCCGCCTCTCGCGCCGGCTCCTGTGCCGGCTTCGCTTCGAGGCCCAACGATTCGAAATCGAGCGACAAGGGCTCGGCCTTCGGCGCTTCGCCTTCGCGGGGCGCCGGTTGCGCGGGCGCCAGTGGCGCGGATGCGGCCACGTCCATCGCGGGTGCCCCGGACTGGGGCAGCGGTGCCGGCTCCGGTGGCGCCGGCGGCTCCGGCTGCGGTGCGGATGCTTGCGCTTGCGCGGCCGCAGCCTCGGCCGCGGACGCCGCGGTTGCTGCGCGCGCGGCGGCGGCTTCGTGGTCGCTCTTCAGCGCTTCGGCCTCGCGCACGATCTGCGCGCCGTCGATCGCGGCGGAGCCTTGCTCCTTGAGCTCGCCGATCCATTGCGCGAACGAGCCGCGCGCGAGGTCGATGAACGCGAGGAGCTGCGGGGAGGCGGGTTTCTCCTCCTTCAGCCACTTGTTCATCACCTGCTCGCATTGCCACGCCATTTCGCCCAGGTCGGTGAGCCCGACCATGCGGCCGCTGCCCTTCAGCGTGTGGAAGCCGCGGCGGATGGTGGTGAGCGCCTCGCGGTCGTGCGGCGTCTCGCGGCACGCCTGCAGGTTCGCCTCGACGGTGCCGACGACCTCGCCCGCTTCCTCGAGGAAGATCTCGAGCAGCTCCTTGTCGATCTCGGCGCCCGGTGCGTCCACGAGCTGCACCACTTGCGGCGTGGGCGTCTCGGGCTGCTTCTGCGGCGCGAGGTCCTGCAGCGCGCGGTACACGCCGGTATCGGGCCCCACTGCCTGCTTGATGACCTGGAGCACCTCCTCGCTCTTGCGCGCGATCGCCGAATCGGAGACCACGGCCGCGTCGCGCTGCAGGTCGCCGACCGCCTTCTCGAGCCTCTCGCGCGTGCCCTGCTCGGGCTTGTCCTTCCAGTCCTCGTAGAGCGCCTGCACCTTCTGCTTCTGCACGTCGATGTCGATCGGCGACACGGTGCCCGTGCGCCGCACCTCGACCTCCGACTGCGGCTCGGCGAGGCCGAAGCGAAGCAGCGCCGGAAGCAGCGCCGCCCGCGGCGAGGCCGCGCCTTCCTGGAGCGCGGCCACGAAAAGGCCGAGCGCGGACAGGCCGTCGGCGACCATCTCGGCCGCCTCGCCCTTGCCGTCGGCGGCGCCGTCGGCGAATTGCTGCACGCGCGCCATCACCGCGGCATTGAGCGACGCCGCCTCGGTGAGCTCGAGGATCATCAAGGCGCCCTGCACCTGCGCGAACTGCGCGGTGAGCGCCTTGAGCTCGCCGCGCTTGCCCGGATCGCGGAAGAAGCCGTCGAGCACCTGCTCGATGTTCTGCAGGTTCACCTGCACTTCCTGGCCCACCTGGAAGATGAGGAGCTTCTCCTGCGCGCGCCGCGTCATCTCGTCCAGCAGGCCGCCCTCGATCGCCTCGACCGGGGGCAGCGGCTCGCCCGCCATGGCGGCGCGCAGGCGCTCGGCCACGGTGCGCGCCTGGCGCGGGAAATCCGGCCCGAGGCGCGCGAGGTTCTCGAGCGCGGATTCCACGAAGAGCATCGCGGTCGCGACCTCGAGCGCCTGCGACTCGGAGGGCGGGATCGCCTTCGCCTTGAGCGCCGGCGCCACCTCGGTGAGGCGCGCCAGCACGAGCTGCAGGTCGCGGTCCGGGAGCTTCCCGGCGCGCTCGGCGAGCACCAGCGCCTGCTTGCCGAACGGCTCGAGCGCCGCGCGGTTCCCGGAGGTGTACTTGAGCCACGCGTCCTTCTGCTGCCCGGTGAGCTCGCGCAGCTCGCGCACCAGCGGCGCGAGCGTCTCGTCGGCGGCGGCACGCGTGCCGCGGTCCGGCAATTCGAGCAGCGCTTCGAGCCGGTACGTCTCCTTGAGCACGCCGATCCGCTCCGAGACCGCGGAGGAGCGCCCCACCACGAGCAGCAGGTCGCGGAACACGCGCTCGGCCACCTTGGCCGAGCCCTCGATGAGCTGCTTCACCTGCTGGTCGATCTTCGCGAACAGCGGCTTCGCGGCGGGGCCGACTTCCCCACCGCCGAAGATGAGCGTGTCGAAGAACGCGCCGGCCGCGGTCCAGAAGGGCCGGTTCGGCGTGTTCGCCTGCAGCGACTCGATCGAGGAGACGGCGCCGTGCATCTGGCGCAACGCTTCGGCCACGTCGGCCCCCTTCAGCATGCGCAGCAACCCCTGCTGGTATTGCGAGCGCTGCAGCGACAAGGCCTTGGCGAGCACCGCGTCGTCGAGCGGCGCGCTGGAAGCGAGCGGCGGCAGCGGCGCCGTGAGGTCCGGGTAGAAGAGGTCGCCCTCGTTCGCGTCGCTCTGGCCGCGCGCGCGATTGAGCTCCAGGTACGGCGCGAGGAGGCGCATCGGGCGATCCGGCTCGCCGGCGAGGAGCGCATCGAGGTACGCCGAGAGCGCCGCGATGCCGCGCTTGGCCGCCGCCGCGACTCCCGCCACGCGCCCCGCGTCCTCGGTCTCGAGGAACGCCACGAGCTTCTCCAGCTCCTCGTTGAAGCGCGTCGCCGCGCCCAGCCCCACCATCGCGAGGGCGCCCGTCGCCTGGTGCAGGTGCGTGAGGATGTACTTGACCGGCCCGCGCTCGCCCGGCTTGGCCGCGAGCTTGTCGAGCGTCTCGCGCGCCTGGTTGAGCGAGTGGTCGATCTCCGTCTTGACCCAGCTGAGCGGGCCGAGGTCGAAGTCGGCGGCGGGATTGGCGGCCATGGCGGGGGTCCTCGTGCCTTCCTCGCGCTACAGCTTGAAGCCGGCGACGGAGCTCTTGAGCTCCTGCGCCACCGAGGCGAGGTCGCGGATCGAGCCCGCCGCCTGCTGCGTGCCGCGCGTCGTCTGCCGCGTGATCTCGAGGATGTCCTGCATGTTCTGCGCGACCTTGTTGGTGGCCGTCGCTTGCGTGTGCGTCGCCTGCGAGATGGTCTGGATGAGCTGCGCGAGGTTCTTCGTCACCTGGTCGATCTCGGAGAGCGCCTGGCCCGCCGCATCGGAGAGCTTCGCGCCCTCCACCACGCCCATGGTCGATTTCTCCATGGCCGCGACCGCGTCCTGGGTGTCGGCCTGAATCGTCTTCACGATGGCGCCGATCTGCTTGGTCGCCTCGCCCGAGCGTTCCGCCAGGCGCTGCACCCCCTCCGCGACCACCGAGAAGCCGCGTCCCGCCTCGCCCGCGGACGCCGCCTGGATCGCCGCGTTCAACGCGAGCACGTTGGTCTGCTCCGTGATGTCCGAGATGAGCTCCACGATCTCGCCGATCTCCTGCGAGGATTCGCCGAGCCGCTTGATCCGCTTCGACGTCTCCTGGATCTGCTCGCGGATGTCGTTCATGCCCGAGATCGAGCTTTGCACCGCGAGGCGTCCCTTGTCCGCGGCCGCGAGCGAGCGCTGCGCGACTCGCGCGCCCTCGTCGGCGGTGGACGACACCTCGGAAATCGACCTCGAGACCTGCAACACCTGCGCGGTGGTCTCCTCGATCTCGCGCGACTGCCGCTCGGCGGCGCCGAGGAGCTCGGCCGAGATCGACTGCGCGTGCGCGGTCTTCTGCGTCACCTGGCTCGCGGCGTTCGACACGCCGGCGACGAGGGTTCGCAGCTCGTCGATGGTGTAGTTCATCGAGTCGGCGATGGCGCCCGTGATGTCCTCGGTCACCTGCGCGCGGATGGTGAGGTCGCCGTCGGCGAGGTCGCCCATCTCGTTGAGCAGCCGCAGGATCGCCTCCTGGTTGCGCTTGTTCTCGGCCTCCGCCTCGGCGGCGCGGCGCCGGGTGTCGGCGAGGAACACCGCCGCCATGAGCAGCAGGACCGCCACGAGCAGCACGGCGAGCACACCGACCGCGAGCAGCGTGGCGACCGGCCTCTCGCCCTGCATCGCGTCCTGCAGCTTCGCGACCGATCCCTGCAGCTGCTCGCTCGCCGACACCAGCTGGGCGGAAGCCTGCCGCGCCGACACGAGCTTCTGCAGCTCGCGCAGGATCGGGCTCACGTTCTTCTCGAACTCACCGAACTGCTTCTTGAGGTCGGCGAGCATCGACTTCGCGTCCGGGTCGCGCAGCGCGACGAGGCCCAGCGGCTCGCTGCCCACCTCGAGGCCGCGGATCATGTCGCGCATGTCGTTGGTGTCCTTGCCGATCAGGAACGGCACTTCCGGATCGATCGTCTCGGAGCCCAGGATCTCCGCGGCGCCGCGCCCGAGGCGCTCGGTGAGGAACGTGATGCGGTTGGCGCGCAGCACCTGGCCCGGCGTGGAGCCCGACTGCGACATGAGCCCGGTGAGCTCCTGCGACTGGGTCGCCATGTCCTGTGCGCCGACCCGGATCTGGGCGATGTTGCGCGACAGGGAGATGAGGTCGTTCTGCGCGTTGAGGATCGCGGTGGCCGCCTTCGCGCTCACCGGCCATTGCCTGGCGAGCTCCGCGAGGCGCGCGCGCAGCTCCGGAGTCGTCGCGGCGCTCGGCAGCACCACGTCGAACGCCTGCCCGCCGTTCTCGAGCACCGAGAGGTAGCGCGCGAAATCGTCGCGGCTCGTCTTGAGCTGCGGGAACGCGATCGCCTGCCCGCGTGCGGCGATGCCCGCCGCTTTCGCGAGGCGCTGCGTGTGGTACTGCATCTGCGACACGATCGTGAGGTAGGTCGCGTGCCGCGTACGCAGCGTCGTGTCCTGGTACACCATGAAGCCGGTCGCCGCGAGCAGCACCAGCGCCGCGAGGCCGAGGATCTGCAGCTGCGTCGTCACCGGCTTCGAGCCGATGAAAGGCATGCGGAAGGTCGCGAGCGTCGCGCGCGGTTGCGCGGGCTTCGCGGGCTTGCGCGCGGCCGCGCTCGCCGCCGGCTTCACCGAGCCGGGCCGCGTCGCGGGTCCGCCGACCGCCGGCATGTTGGTCACGGTCGAGGCCGGGCCCGCGGACGGGCGCGCGACGGGCTTCGGCTTCGGCGCGCCCAGGCGCCGGAACCAGTCGCCGATGGAGGACTTGGGTTTGACCGCTTGTGCTTTTGCCATTGCGTTCTCCTACGCGCCTACTTCGAGGAACCGCGGCTCACGCGCGAGCGCGGGAAGGTCGAGCTCCAGCCAGCGGCTGCCGCCGGCATCCGTGTACACCGCGCCCACCCAGGGATGGGCATCGGCCGGCCGCGTCGCCGGCGTGAATTGCTCGGGATTGCGCAGGCCCAGCATGCGCGAGACGAGCAGCCCCGCGCCGCCGACGATGCGATCCGAGACGAGGATCACGCGCCGCTCCATCCCGGGCGGGATCGCATCGGCGCCCTGGAACGCGGCGAAATCCACGACTCCATAAAGATTGCCGCGCACGTTCGCCACGCCGCGGAACCACGAATGCGTGAGGGGCACGCCCACCGTCGGCGGCACCGGGATCACCTCGCTCACCTGGTGCAGCGCCACGAACCAGTTGTCGCCGCCGACCTGGAAGCCGAGCTTCGAGGACAGCGCCGTGCGCGTCGAGGCGGTACGCAGCCGCTCGGCGACGGAAAGCTGGAACTCGCGTAGTCCGGTGCGTCGCGCCATCGGCCGCTAGCTCAGCGCCTTGATCTTCTCGAGCAGGTCGCTTTCCGAGAGCGGCTTGGTGATGTAGTCCTTGGCTCCCTGGCGCAAACCCCAGATCTTGTCCGTCTCCTGGTCCTTCGTGGTGCAGATGATGACCGGGATGTGCTTGGTCTTCTCCTCGCGCGTGATGGCGCGCGTCGCCTGGAAGCCGTTGAGCCCCGGCATGACGACGTCCATCAGGATGAGGTCCGGTTGCTCGCTCTTCGCCCGCTCGATCGCGGTCTCGCCGCTGTCGACCACCAGCACCTGGTAGCCCTGCTTCTTGAGCAGCCCTTCCATGAACGCGCGCTCGGTGGGCGAGTCGTCCACCACCATGATTTTTCGTATGGCCATCTATCGAGACTCCCTGTTCTGGTGATTCTGTTCGGTCATCACGCGGTGCTGCGCTGGGCGAGGTGCAACTCGACCGCCTTGAGCAGGCTTTCCTTCGTGAACGGTTTGGTGAGGTATTCGTCGGAGCCGACCATGCGGCCCCGGGCGCGGTCGAAGAGGCTGTCCTTCGACGAGAGCATGATCACCGGCGTGGCGTGGTGCTTGCCGCTCTTCTTGATGAGCGCGCAGGTCTGGTAGCCGTCCAGGCGCGGCATCATGATGTCCACGAAGATGAGGTCGGGCTGGTGGTCGGCGATCTTCGCGAGCGCATCGAAGCCGTTCTCCGCCAGGATGACCTGGCATCCCGCCTGCATGAGGAAGATCTCCGCGCTCCGCCGGATGGTGTTGCTGTCGTCGATGACCATCACGCGTACGCCGGTGAGGTTCTTGGAATCCGCCACGCTTACCTCGAGTGTTTCGCGGCGCCCGCAACCCCGATCGCAATGGGATGGCGGAGCGCGGGCATGGCGGTCGGCAAGCCTCCCCGACGTGCCGCGCAGCCGCGTTCAGTCGATGCTCAGGTTATCCTTTTTGTCCAGACGAAACAACCGTTAACCTGCCTCTTTTCAAGCCGTTTCCGAAGTTCGGGCGGCGGCATTGCAGGGCGCAACGGCCCTACACCTCGACCATCTCGAAATCGTCCTTGCGCGCTCCGCACTCCGGGCAGCACCAGCCCGCCGGAATGTCCTCCCAGCGAGTGCCGGGCGCGATGCCGTCCTCGGGCCATCCCTCCGCCTCGTCGTACGTATAGCCGCAGGCGAGGCAGCGCCATTTCCGGTACGGCGCTGCGGCCGGTGTAGCGGGAGGCATAGGCGAACGCGGGTACGGTTGAGTAGAATGCGAGAGAAGCGCGCGCTCCCTGCAGAATCGTAGTCAGCCCCGGTTGGCGCGCGCAACGCAGGCCGGGTTTCAAGTGTAATCCCGCACACGCGCTCGCCTCGCGTCCGCATGAACGAATCCTCCGCCCCGCTTCCCGCCGTGCTCACCTTCGCCGCCTCGGATCCCACGAGCGGCGCGGGACTGCAGGCCGACCTCCTCGCGCTCGCGAGCATGGGCTGCCATCCGCTCTCCGTCGTGACCGCGCTCACCGTGCAGGACACGGCGGGCGTCGAAGCCTTTCTCGCGATCGACGCCGACTGGGTCGCCGACCAGGCGCGTTGCATCCTCGAGGACATGCCGGTTGCCGCATTCAAGATGGGAATGCTCGGTTCTACCGAAATCGTGACCGTCGTGGCAGAGGTCGTTTCGGACTATCCCGACGTGCCGCTGGTGCTCGACCCGGTGCTCGCCTCCGGCCGCGGCGACGAGTTCGCGAGCGAGGAGATGGTCTCGGCGATCCGCGAGCTGCTGGTGCCGCAGAGCACCATCGTCACGCCCAACATTCCCGAGCTTCGCCGGCTCGCGCGCGAGGAGGAAGACGATCGCGCGAACCTCGCGGAGTGCGCGCAGGCGCTGCTCGACAGCGGCTGCGAGTACGTCCTCGTGACGGGGACGCACGACGCCACGCCCGAGGTGGTGAACACGCTCTACCACCGCGGCGGCATCGTGCGCTCCGACTCGTGGCCGCGCCTTCCGGGCAGCTATCACGGCTCCGGCTGCACGCTCGCCTCGGCGCTCGCGGCGAACCTCGCGCGCGGCCTGGACATCGGCGACGCGGTCTACGAGGCGCAGGACTATACCTGGCACGCGCTCTCCCACGCGTTTCGCCCGGGCATGGGCCAATACCTGCCCGACCGCCTGTTCTGGGCGCGGGAGAGCGAGGGCGGCGATGGCAAGTAAGGAGCCGCGCCTGCGCGGCCTCTACGCGATCACGCCGGAGAGCGCGGAGACCGAAAGCCTCGTCGCGCGCACGCGGCTTTGCCTCGAGGCGGGCGCGAGCATCGTGCAGTACCGCGCGAAGTCGCTCGCCGCCGCGCTCGCGCTGGAGCAGGCGCGCCGCCTCGCGCGCGAATGCGCGAGTGCCGGCGCCCTCTTCATCGTCAACGACTCGGTCGAGCTCGCGCTCGCCGCCGGCGCGGGCGGCGTCCACCTCGGCCGCGAAGACGCGGACCCACGCGAGGCGCGCGCGCGCATGCCGCACGGCGTGATCGGCGTCTCCTGCTACGCGGATCCACAGCAAGCGCGCCATGCCGCCGCCGCCGGCGCCGACTACGTCGCCATCGGGAGCGTCTTCCCGTCCGCCACGAAGCCCGGCGCGGTGCATGCGCCGCTCGAAGCGATCGCGCGCGCGAAGGCCGCGGGTGGATTGCCGGTCGCGGCCATCGGCGGCATCACGCCTTCGAACGCGGCGCGCGTGGTCGATGCCGGCGCCGACATGCTCGCGGTGATTGCCGCGCTCTACGAAGCACCCGACGTACGCGCCGCAGCCTTTTCTCTCGCGCGCCTTTTCGATGCCACGCCGAGGTCCACCGATGTACGAGCGCAGCCGCGCGCTGTTTGAGCGTTCCCGGCAGCTCATCCCGGGCGGAGTGAATTCTCCCGTGCGTGCGTTCGGCGCGGTGGGCGGCGTTCCGGTGTTCGTGCGCGAGGGCCGCGGCGCACGCATCACCGACGAGGACGGACGCGAGTACATCGATTACGTCGGCTCCTGGGGACCGCTGATCCTGGGGCACGCGCATCCCGCGGTTCTCGACGCCGTCCGCGAGGCGGCCGCGCGCGGCCTTTCGTTCGGCGCGCCGACCCGCCTCGAGCTCGAGATGGCGGAGCTGCTCGCCTCGAGCCTGCCCTCGCTCGAGGAGGTCCGCCTCGTGAGCTCGGGCACGGAAGCGGTGATGAGCGCGCTGCGGCTCGCGCGCGGATTCACCGGCCGCGCGGTGATCGTGAAGTTCGAGGGCTGCTATCACGGCCACAGCGATTTCCTGCTCGTGAAAGCCGGCTCGGGCGCGCTCACGTTCGGCAATCCCACTTCGGCCGGCGTGCCGCCGGAGCTCACGTCCCACACGCTGGTGCTCGACTACAACGATCCGCAAAAGGTGGAAGACGCGTTCCACCGCTTCGGCCCGCAGATCGCCGCGGTCGTGGTCGAGCCGGTGGCGGGAAACATGAACTTCGTGCGGCCCTCGACGGAGTTCCTCGAGACGTTGCGTTCGCAATGCACGCGGCACGGCGCGTTGCTGCTCTTCGATGAAGTGATGACCGGATTCCGCGTCGGCCCGCAAGGCGCCCAGGGCGTTTACGGCATCCGGCCGGATCTCACGACGCTCGGGAAGGTGATCGGCGGCGGCATGCCGGTCGGCGCGTTCGGCGGACGGCGCGATGTGATGGAGAAGCTCGCCCCGGTCGGCCCCGTGTACCAGGCGGGCACGCTGTCCGGAAACCCGGTCGCGGTGAGCGCGGGGCTCGCGACGCTGCGCCAGGTGCTGCGGCCCGGCTTCTTCGATCGCCTCGCCGCGACCACCGAGGCGCTGGTGGCGGGCCTCTGCCGCGAAGCGCGCGAGGCCGGCGTGCCGTTCAGCGGCGCGAGCCTCGGCGGCATGTTCGGCATCTTTTTTCGTGCGAGCGCGCCCGCCTCGTTCCGCGACGTGATGGAAGCGGATCGCGATGCCTTCACGCGCTTCTTCCACGCGATGCTCGAGCGCGGCGTCTACCTCGCGCCGAGCGCGTACGAGGCGGGATTCGTCTCCTGCGCCCACGGCGAGCGCGAGCTGGCGGAAACGTTCGCGGCGGCGCGCGCTGCGTTCGCCGTGGCGCGGGCGGGCTGACGATGTCGCCGCTTCCATCGGCCGGGCGGCTCGCCGCGATCGGGCTCGGCATCGCCGCATTCACGATCCTCGGGCTCGCCTTCCTGGTCGTCTCCGACCTCACGCGCGAGGCGGACCTCCATCGCGAGGTCATCGCGGTGCAGCAGGAGCAGGACAGCCTCGAGGCGCTGCGCGTGCGGCTCAACCAGGTGGTCGCTTCCGCGCGCCTCGCCGCCGCGACGGGCGACGAAGCGACGTTCCGCGCCATCGAACATGAATCCGCGGCGATCGACGGGCGGCTCGACTCGCTGCGCGCCTCCGACGATGCCTCGATGGCGAGCATCGACGTGCTGGTCGACCAGGCGCGGCTGCTGCTCGTGCACGCGCGATCGGTCGCGCCCGCGTACGCCAAAGGACCCGCGGCGGCCACGGCGGCGGTGCAGGAGACCGAGAAGGTGGCGAGCACGGCGAGCGCGTCCCTCGAGCGCTCCCTCGAGGACCTCACCAGGCGCGTGAACGACCGCAGCGTCGCGCGCATCCGCGTCGGCGAGAGCCTGCGGCGCTACGTCGCGTGGTTCGTGGCCGGATCGGTCGCCGCGCTGGTCGGGCTCTTCCTCGCATTCCGCGGCGTGCAGCGCCGGGAGCGCGCGGCACTGCGGCGCATCGAGTGGCTCGCGCACTTCGACTCGGTGACCGGGTTGCCGAATCGTGCGCTGCTCGCCGATCGATTGAGCCAGGAGACGGCGCGCGCCCGTCGCGCGAGCGGCAGCTTCGCGATCCTCCTGTTCGACCTCGACGGATTCAAGGACGTGAACGACACCTGGGGCCACGCGGCGGGCGATCGAGTGCTCGCGCTGGTCGCGGAACGCGCGCGCACCGGAGTGCGCGCATCGGACACGGTGGGACGGCTCGGCGGCGACGAATTCCTCGCGATCCTGCCGGAGACCGCGCATGCCGGCGCCCTCGCCGTGGCGGAAAAGGTGCGCGCGTCCCTGAGCGAGCCCTATGCGCTCGAATCGGCCATCGCCCGGGTCGGCGCGAGCGTCGGCGTCGCGCTCTTTCCCGACCACGGGGAAGAGGTCGACTCGCTATTGAGCGCCGCGGACGGTGCGCTCTACGAAGCGAAGCGCGAAGGCAAGGGCCGCGTGCAAATCGCGCGATCCTCCGCGCAACGGACGCGTCCGGGAACGGCGCGCGAAGCCGCTTCCGGCTGAGGCTTCAACGCAGGCCGGAAATGTATTCGGCGAGCGCCTTCATCTGGCTTTCCGTGAGCTTCGACGCGATCGCCTCCATCACCGGATTGGGCCGCGTGCCGGTGGCGAATGCCTTCAACCATCCGAAGCTGAGCTCCGGATGCTGTCCGGCGAGGCGCGGGAATTGCGCGGGCGTACCGTGGCCGGCCGCACCGTGGCACCCGGCGCAAGCCGGAACGTCGGTGGCGGCAACGCCGCCGCGCCAGATCTTCTCGCCTTGCTGCACCATCGCCTTGTCGTGCGCGAAATGCGGGGCCGGCTTGCGCGACTCGAACCAGGCGCCCACGCTCGCCATGTCTTCGGCGGAGAGTCCCGCGGCCATACCCTGCATGATCGGATTCGGCCGCGCACCGGACTTGAATGCGGCGAGCTGCGTGACGATGTAGTCCTCGTGCTGGCCGGCGAGGACCGGATACATCGGGTTCGTGCTGTTGCCGTCGGCGCCATGGCAGGCCGCGCAGACCGTCGTGGCGATCTGCTGGCCGCGTGCGAGATCGGGCTTGGCCGGGGCAGGCTCGGCGGCGGCGGTGAGGCTTGCGTAGACTAGCAGCATGACGCCGCCAAGACCCGTGAAAGCGCGCATCGAGAAACCTCGTGGTGGAAAGGCGGAAGCGAAGGAAGGACCGAAGCCACGGAATTTTACCGTAGCGCGCGCCGGCGACGCCACCGCGGGTGCCCGCGGCGCACGCGCCCTCGCGTTCGCGAACGCCACTTTCGCGCTCTCCGTGCACGACCCCGAAGAGCTCCCGCCACCGGGTGCGCCGGAGCTCGCGTTCGCGGGGCGCTCGAATGCCGGCAAGTCGAGCGCGATCAACGCGCTCGCCGGACGCCGGCGGCTCGCCTTCGTGAGCAAGACTCCGGGGCGCACGCAGCTCATCAATTTCTTCGCCTTGGGCGATCGCGCCTACCTCGTCGACCTGCCCGGCTACGGGTACGCGGGAGTGCCGGGCGAAGTGCGCCGGCATTGGCAGCACCTGGTCGGAACGTACGTTTCGACCCGGCCGTCGCTCGCTGCCGTCGTCGTGGTGATGGACTGCCGGCACCCGCTCACGGAGCTCGACCTCACGCTGCTCGACTGGTTGCGCGACGCCGGGCGCCCCGCGCATGTGCTTCTCACCAAGTCGGACAAGCTCTCGCGCCAGGCTGCGCGCGCAACACTCGATCGCGTGCGCTCGCAGCTCGCGCGCCTGCATCCGCGGGCGAGCGTGCAGCTCTTTTCCAGCCTGAAGCGCGCGGGAATCGAGGAAGCCGCGAGCCGCCTCGCGTCGCTCGTCGACGACGTCCGAAAAAACAAAGCCCCGGCTAAAGGGGAGTAAAGCCGGGGCCAAAAAAGCCTTAATTGGGATTAAGGCACCCGCTCAGGGAGGAGAAGCGGGGAAGGAGTAACCCTTCACGCGATCAGAGCCTCACCGCCGTGCTAAAGTTCCCGCCGCCCGAACAAGAATCCCGCCATGTCCTTTTCGCTCGGTCGCTTCCCCGCGCGGCGCATGCGCCGCGCGCGCCGCGACGATTTCACCCGCCGCCTGGTGCGGCAGGCGCGCCTCACCACCGACGACTTGATCCTTCCCGTATTCGTGCTCGACGGCAGCGGAAAGGTCGAGGCGGTGCCGTCGATGCCCGGTGTGAATCGCACCTCCGTGGACCGGCTGCTGCCGGTCGCGGAGCAAGCGCTTACGCTTGGCATACCCGCGCTCGCTCTCTTTCCCGTCGTCGAGGCGAACCTCAAGACCGCGGACGCGAGCGAAGCGTTCAACGAGAAGGGGCTGGTCCCGCGCTGCGTGCGTGAGCTCAAGAAGCGCTTCCCGGAATTGGGCGTGATCACGGACGTCGCGCTGGACCCGTACACGATCCACGGCCAGGACGGCCTCGTGAACGAGGCCGGATACGTGGTGAACGACGAGACCCTCGAGGTGCTGCGCAAGCAGGCGCTATCCCACGCGCAGGCGGGAGTCGACATCGTGGCGCCTTCGGACATGATGGACGGCCGTATCGGCGCCATCCGCGGCGCGCTCGACGAGCGGGGACTCACCCACGTGCGCATCCTCGCTTACGCCGCGAAGTACGCGTCCTCTTTCTATGGCCCGTTCCGGGACGCGGTCGGCTCGGGCGCGAGCCTCGGCAAGGGCGACAAGAAGACCTACCAGATGGACCCGGGCAACTCCGACGAGGCGCTGCACGAGGTCGCGCTCGATCTCGAGGAAGGCGCCGACTTCGTGATGGTGAAGCCCGGCCTGCCGTACCTCGACATCGTGCGCCGCGTGAAGGAGAGGTTCGGCGTCCCCACTTTCGCCTACCAGGTGAGCGGCGAGTACGCGATGCTTCGCGCCGCGGGCGCGCAGGGATGGATCGATGGCGAGGCGTGCATGCTGGAATCCCTCCTGTGCCTGCGCCGCGCGGGAGCGGACGCGATCCTCACCTACTTCGCCCTCGACGCCGCGCGCCGGCTTCGCTCGCGGGGCTGAGGCTCAGCGCGCGAGCAGCGCCTCGACTTCCGCGAGCCGCGCCCGTTGCGGCGCCTCCGCCCGTCCGGCCACGATGCGCTCGTGGTCGAGGTCGAGCACCGTGAGCGTGACCGGGATTCCTTCGACCTCGAGGCGGAAGCGCGAGACTTCCTCGGCCTGCTCGCCGCGGCGCACGCGACGGCTTCCCTCGTCGAACCGATAGCGGCGGTTGAGCAGGAAGAGCGTGAGCGACTTCGCGTCGTCGGTGAACAGCTGCAGGTTCACGTCCGAGTGCTGCCCGGCGGTGCCCGACAGCACCGAACCGACGAGCGCGGGACGGAACGCGCTGAAATCGCGCATCACCTTGACCGCGACCTCCCGCAGCCGGCGCAGGTGCGCGGGCTGGTCCTCGCTCTGGTACAGGCCCTGGTATTCGCGCAGCGCCGCCTCGATCTCCTGGTTGTCGGGCAGGAGCTTCGCGTCTTCGAGCCCGGCCTGCCGAGCGGCCTTCCATTTCGCGGCCGCGAAATCGGCGATGCCGTCCTCGGCCATCATGCGTGCCGCGATGTAGGCGAGCTGCCGCCGCAGGTTGGTGTCGCGGCGCGATCGGGCCTTGGCCATGCGCTCCTCAGAAGATCTGGTTCTTCACTTCCTCCGGCGGACGCCCGTCGCGCGCGAGGGTTCCCGGATCGGAGAGCGGCGGCTGCGACTCCTGGTAGAAATAATCCACGACATGGCTGTGCCCATCGGGCTCGCGCAGGCCGGTGGCCGGATCGATGTTCACCGCGACTACCCCGGCGGGCATCTCGAGGTCGGTCTCCGGGACCCCCTTGAGCATCTTCCCCATGTAGGTCATCCACATCGGCAACGCCGCCTCGCTGCCCGTCTCGTTCGAACCGAGGCTCGCCGGCGTGTCGAAGCCGACCCAGGCCACCGCCACCAGGCGCGACTGGAATCCGCAGAACCACGCGTCCACGTGATCGTTGGTCGTGCCGGTCTTTCCGGCGAGGTCGTTGCGCCCGAGCGCCATGGCGCGGGCGCCGGTGCCGTGGCGCACGACGTCGCGCATGAGCGTGGTCATGATGAACGCGTTACGCTGGTCGATGACGCGCTCGGCGTCGATGCCCGCGGTCGCGGGCTTCGCCACGTACAGCGCATGGCCGCGATCGTCCTCGACGCGCGAGATGAACCAGGGCTTCACGCGATAGCCGCCGTTCGCGAACACGGAGTAGGCCGCGGCCATCTGGAGCGGCGTCACCGATCCCGCGCCGAGGGCCATCGTGAGGTAGGCGGGATGCATCTTCGGATCGAAGCCGAAGCGCTGGATGTAGTCCTGGGCGTATCCGGTGCCGATCGCCTGCAGCAGGCGGATCGACACCATGTTCTTGGATTTCATGAGCGCCGTGCGAAGGCGCATCGGCCCCTCGTACTTGTTGTCGTAGTTGTGCGGCTCCCAGAGCTGCCCGCCGGTCTTCGCCGGATCGATCACGAACGGGGCATCGTTGAGCACCGTCGCCGGCGTGAAGCCCTTTTCCAGCGCCGCCGAATAGATGAACGGCTTGAAGCTCGAGCCCGGCTGGCGCCACGCCTGCGTGACGTGGTTGAACTTGTTGGCCGCGTAGTCGAAGCCGCCCGCCAACGCGAGGATCGCGCCATTGGCGGGATCCATCGAGATCAGGGCCCCTTCGGCCTTGGGAAGCTGGACGATGCTCCAGTCGCCTTTGTCCCCCTGCTGCACGCGGATGACCGACCCGGGCCGGATGGCGCGATCGGGATTGCGCTCCGTGAGGGCGTGGGCGGCGAACTTGAGCCCGTCGCCCGTGATGCGCACCTCGTCGCCGCGCCGCAGCTGCGCACGCACCTCGCCCGGCGACGCGCGCAGGACGACCGCCGGCAGGAGGTCGTTCACCGAATCCCGGTCCTGCAGCGCCTCCTCGATCGCCTCGTCGCGATCCGGTCCGGCGCGCGGCAGGTCGATCTGGTCCTCCGGGCCGCGATACCCATGGCGCCGGTCGTAGTCGAGCACGGCCTTGCGCATCGCCTCGTCCGCGGCTTCCTGGTCCTTGCGCCGCACCGTGGTGTAGACCCGCAGGCCGCTCACATAGGCGGGCTCGCCGTACTGCTCGACGATCGCCGCACGCGCCATCTCGGCCACGTAGTCGGCTCGCAGGGGATACGAGTCGCGGTCCCCGGAGCTCACCAGGTGCAGCGGCTGCGCAAGCGCCTCCTTGTATTGCGCGTCGGAGAGCCAGCCGACCTCGCGCATGCGGCGCAACACGTACTGCTGCCGCGCGCGCGCCGCCTTGGGATCGACGATCGGGTTCTTCTTCGACGGGGCCTGCGGCAGGCCCGCGAGCATGGCGGCCTCGGCCGGCGTGAGCTGCTGCAGCGTCTTGCCGAAATACACGTTGGCCGCCGCGGCGAAGCCGTAGGCGCGCTCGCCAAGGTAGATCTGGTTGATATAGAGCTCGAGGATCTGGTCCTTGCTGAGGTTCGCCTCGATCTTGAAGGCGAGCAGCGCCTCCGACATCTTGCGCGCGAACGTCTTTTCCCGCGTGAGGAAGAAGGTACGCGCCACCTGCATGGTGATCGTGCTGGCACCCTCCTTGCGGCCCTGGCTGCGCAGGTTGGCGATCGCCGCGCGCACCACGCCGGCGAAGTCCACGCCGCCGTGCTGATAGAAACGGTCGTCCTCCGCGGCGAGGATCGCGGCCTTCATGAGCCGCGGCACGTCCTGGATCTTCACCACGGCGCGCTTTTCCTCGCCGAATTCCCCGATCAGGTCGCCATCGGCGCTGTAGACGCGCAGCGGCACCTTGGGCCGGTAGTCGGTGAGGGCATCCAGGCTGGGAAGGTTGGGCCACAGCAGGACCACAGTGAGCGCGCCGACCCCCGCTGCCACGATGACGAGGGAGGCGGCGAGGAGGGCCGGGTAGAACCACCAACGGGAGGTCATCGGCAACGGATCGGAAGCGGGCGCCGGGCGGCCCGGGGAGCGGCCTGCGGTGTCAAGGGATCGCCGCCATTATAGACGCCGGAAGGGGCCCCGGCCCTTGCCACAATTTGCTTTACAGGCCTAGGACTTGTTGCTAGCATCTAAAGTAGATTCTCTGTTTGGGTGCTAACCTTCCACCATGCTTAAAGAAAAATTAGCCGCCCAGTTCGACTTCCTGAAGGCCAAGGCGCCGCCCCTCGTGGGCTGCGACATCAGCTCTTCTTCGGTCAAGATGGTGGAGATCGCGGAGGCGGGTCGCAACATTTACCGCGTGGAGCGCTACGCCATCGAGCCCCTGCCGAAGGATACGGTCGTCGACGGCAACATCGCCAACATCGAGGCCGCCGGGGATGCGATCAAGCGCGCCCACAAGTCGCTCGGCTCGCGCATCCGCAACGTCGCCCTCGCCCTGCCTTCCGCGGCCGTGATCACGAAGAAGGTGATCCTCTCCGGCAACCAGCGCGAGGAGGACATGGAAGTCCAGGTCCAGGGTGAGGCCAACCAGTACATTCCGTTTTCGCTCGACGAGGTGAACCTCGACTTCCAGGTGCTCGGGCCGGCGCCGAGCGGCGAGGACGAGGTCGAGGTGCTGATCGCCGCCTCCCGCAAGGAAAAGATCGAGGACCGGGTGGCCGCCGCCGAGGCCGCCGGGCTGAAGACGCTCGTCATGGACGTCGAGTCCTATGCCTCGCAGACCGCGTTCGAGCTCATCTGCGGGGGCAATTCCGGGATCTCGGAAAGCGACGTCACCGCCATCGTCGACATCGGGGCGACCGTGACCCGGGTCACCGTGATCCACAACGGGCAAACGGTATACAGCCGCGAGCAGCAGATCGGCGGCAACTCGCTCACCCAGGACATCGCGCGGCAGTTCGACATGCCGGTGGAAGAGGCCGAGGCCGCCAAGCGCGTCGGCAACCTTCCCGAGAACTACGGTCCGGACGTCCTGCAACCGTTCAACGAGAAGATCGTGCTCGAGGTGCAGCGGGCGCTGCAGTTCTTCTTCACCTCGACCCAGTTCAACAAGGTCGACCACATCCTGCTCACCGGCGGCTGCGCGATGCTCGATGGCCTCGAGGAGATGGTGGCGCAGCGCACGCAGGTCCACACGGTGGTCGCCAACCCGTTCGCCAACATGGCGCTTTCCTCCAAGATCAAGCCGCGCCAGCTGACGATCGACGCACCCTCGCTGATGGTCGCGTGCGGCCTCGCGATGCGGAGGTTCGACCCCTCATGATTCGCATCAACCTCCTCCCGCACCGCGAAGAGAAGCGCAAGCGGCGCGAGCAGCAGTTCGCCGTCCTCGGCGGGCTCACCGCGGTGCTCGCCGTGGTCGTGGCCGGCGCGATATGGCTGTACCTCGGCGCGCAGGTCGAGCAGCAGCAGAGGAACGTCGCATACATGAAGAGCGAGATCGCGAAGCTCGACAAGCAGATCGAGGAGATCCACAAGATCCGTGAGGAAACCGCCGCGCTGCTCGCCAAGAAGCGCGTCGTGGAAGGCCTGCAGGCGAACCGCTCGGAGCCGGTCCAGCTGCTCGACCAGCTCCTGCGCCAGCTGCCCGAGGGGGTCTACCTCAAGTCCATCAAGCAGACCGGGACCAAGGTCAACATCGTGGGATACGCGCAGTCGAATGCCCGCGTCTCCACGCTGATGCGCAACCTCGGCGCCTCCCCTTACCTCGAGAACCCGGAGCTCATCGAGATCAAGGCGGTGCCCGCGCCGGACAAGTCGGGCAACCGCGTGAACGAGTTCACCATGAACATCTCGATCAAGCGCGCCAAGCCGGAGGAGACCGGCCGGGCGGCAACGACCAAGGCGGCGGTGAACAAATGAACCTGCTCGACGAGCTCCGAACGCTGGATCCGAAGAAGCCGGGAAACTGGCCGTGGCCGATCAAGGCCGGCGCGCTCCTGGTGCTGTTCATCGCGATCCAGGTCGCCGCGTACTTCGTCTTCTGGCAATCGCAGAACGAGCAGATCGAGAACGGCCGCCGCGAGGTCGAGAAGCAGAAGGAAACCTTCCTCGAGAAGAAGAAGCTCGCGGTGAACCTCGAGGCATACAAGCAGCAGCGCATCGAGATCGAGCAGGCGTTCGGCGCGCTCCTCAAGCAGCTGCCGAACAAGAGCGAGATGGACGCGCTCCTCATCGACATCAACCAGGCGGGCCTGGGCCGCGGGCTCTCGTTCGACCTCTTCAAGCCGGCCGAGAAGGAAAACTTCAGCGAGTTCTACGCGGAGCTCCCCGTGAGCATCAAGGTCACCGGCAACTATCACGACCTGGGCGCCTTCGCGAGCGACGTGGCGAAGATGCCGCGCATCGTGCTGCTCACCGACCTCAAGATCGACCCGCCCAAGGAAACCGGCGGGCCGCTCACCATGGAAGCGGTGGCGAAGACCTATCGCTACCTCGACGCGGACGAGATCGCCAAGCAGCGACAGGCGAAGAAGCCCGGAGCGAAGAAATGAAGCGCGTCCTGATTCCCTTGGCGCTGCTCCTCATCGCGGGCTGCACCTCGGACAACGAGGACCTGAAGCGCTTCGTGCGCGAGTCCGACAAGCGCGTTCCGCCGAAGATCGACCCGCTTCCCGCGGTGAAGCCGTTCGAGCCGTTCACGTACGAGGGGTTCGACCTGCCGGATCCGTTCAAGCCGCGCAAGCTCACCGCTCCCAAGGGCGGCGGTGCGCTCGCCCCGGATCTCAATCGGCGCAAGGAGCCTCTCGAGGCATTCCCGCTCGAGCAGCTGAAGATGGTCGGAACGCTCTCGATGGGCAACGACATGTACGCCATCGTGCGCGCGGACAAGACGCTGTACCGCGTGAAGAAGGGCAACTACATGGGACAGAATTTCGGGCTCATCACCGACGTAACCGACAACGAGATCAAGCTCAAGGAAATCGTTCAAGACAGCGCCGGCGACTGGGCGGAACGCCAGAGCGTTCTGCCGCTGCTCGAAGAAGTCGGCAAAGGGGACAAAAAATGACAACGACGCTCCGCATTCCCATCCGTGGCTGGCTGGGGACCGCGCTCGCCGCGCTGGTCCTCGCGCTCGCCGCGCCTATCGCATGGGCCCAGGGCGCCGCGAAGAACGCGGTCGAATCGATCGACTTCTCCTCGGTGCAGGGGGGCAAGGTGATCGTGAAGATCGGGCTGCGCCAGCCGCTCGCGACCGCGCCGCAGGCCTTCGCCGTGACCAATCCGCCACGCGTCGCGATCGACCTTCCCGACACGGTGAACGCGCTGAACCGCACGCAGGTCGAGGCCGGCGAGGGGGACCTGCGCAACGTCTCGGTGGTGCAGACCGCCAACCGCACGCGCCTGGTGCTGAACCTCAACCGCAACATGACCTTCACCCAGGCGGTCGACGGCAAGCAGCTCGTCATCACGCTCGCCGGGACGGCGGGTGCGGCCGGCGCGGCGGCGGCGAACGCGCCCTCCTCGCCTACCGTCTTCGCCGAGGCGACGCCGGGGTCGGGCGTGCGCTACAACGTGCGGGACGTCGATTTCCGCCGCGGCAACATGGGCGAGGGCCGCATCGTGGTCGACCTTTCCTCGCCGAACGTCGGCATCGACATCCGGCAGCAAGGCCGCCAGGTGCTGGTCGACTTCATCAACACCGACGTGCCGCCCAACCTGGTACGCCGCCTCGACGTGGCCGACTTCGCCACGCCGGTGCGCTTCGTCGACACGTTCGAGCAGGGCGGCAACGCGCGCATGGTGATCGAGCCGCGCGGCCTGTGGGAATACTCGGCCTACCAGACCGACACCCAGTTCATCCTCGAGGTGAAGCCCGTCAAGGAGGATCCGAACCGGCTGGTGCAGAGCGCGACGCCCGGCTACGCCGGCGAGAAGCTCTCGCTCAACTTCCAGAACGTCGAAGTCCGCGCCGTGCTGCAGGTCATCGCCGATTTCACCGGCCTCAACATCATCACGAGCGACACGGTCGGCGGCAACCTCACGCTGCGCCTGAAGGACGTGCCCTGGGACCAGGCGCTCGACATCATCCTGCAGGCGAAGGGGCTGTCGAAGCGCAAGAACGGCAACGTGATCCTGATCGCGCCGACCGACGAGCTCGCCGCGAAGGAGAAGCTCGCCCTCGAGGCGCAGGCCGCCGTCTCCGATCTGGAGCCGGTGCGCACGGAGTCGTTCGCGCTCTCCTATGCCAAGGCCGAGGACCTGCAGAAGCTCCTCACCAACAAGGACCAGAAGATCCTCTCCAAGCGCGGCACCGCCACCATCGACGAGCGCACCAACACGCTCTTCGTGCAGGACACCGGCGGCCGGCTGGAGGAGGCGCGCCGCCTCATCCAGCAGCTCGACGTGCCGGTCCGGCAGGTGCTGATCGAGGCGCGCATCGTGATCGCGGACGACAAGTGGGGACGCCAGCTCGGCGTGCGCTTCGGCACGCAGTCGGCCTTCAACACGAACAACTACAACCTGGGCGTCTCCGGCACCCTCACCGACTCGATCGCGCCGGTCGGCGGCAACCCGGCATCGCGCGGGTCGGCGGCCCTCGCGAGCTCGCTGAACGCCACGCAGGGCGGGTTCTCGAACACGACCGCGGGCCTGGTGCCGAACGGGGCCCAACCGGAGCAGCTCAACGTGAACCTTCCGGTCGTCGGCGCGGCGGGGCAGCTCGCGCTCTCGATCCTCAACCTCGGCAGCGGCAACCTCGTGAACGTGGAGCTCTCCGCGCTCGAGGCCGACAACCGCGGCAAGGTGGTCTCGAGCCCGCGCGTGATCACCGCCGACAAGAAGAAGGCGGTCATCTCGCAGGGTACCGAGATCCCGTACCTCACGGCTGCGGCGAGCGGGGCGACCACCGTCGCCTTCAAGCCGGCCGTGCTGCAGCTCTCGGTCACGCCGCGCATCACGCCGGACGACCGCATCATCATGGACCTCGACGTGAGGAAGGACTCGGTGGGCGCGATCATCGGCACGGGCCAGGGCGCGATCCCGAGCATCGACACGAAACAGGTGCAAACGCAGGTACTGGTCGACAACGGCGACACCATCGTCCTGGGCGGCATCTACGAGCAGACTACCCAGACGACGGTGAACAAGGTGCCGTTCCTCGGCGACCTGCCGCTGGTCGGGACGCTCTTCCGCAACGTCCAGAAGCAGGACGACAAGACCGAGCTCCTGATCTTCGTCACGCCCAAGATCGTGAAGGACGCGCTCACCGTGCGATAGCCGGAGCCGTCCGCATCCCCAGGCCCCGGACCTCCGGGGCTTTTTTTTCCGCTATGCTCGAAGGCCGTTCGGGTGAAGAAGGCGCGATGGCGGGCAATGTGTATCTCGTGGGCATGATGGGCGCAGGCAAGACGACGCTCGGCAAGGCGCTCGCGCAGAGGACCGGCCTGGAGTTCGTGGACACGGATCGCGTGCTGGTGGAGCGCACCGGCGTGCCCGTCGCGACCATCTTCGAGATCGAAGGCGAGGACGGCTTCCGTCGAAGGGAGTCCGGCATCCTCGCCGAGCTCGCGGCGCGCTCCGGCTGCGTCGTCGCCACCGGCGGCGGCGCGGTGCTCGCCGAAGACAACCGCCGCGTCATGCGATCTTCGGGCACGGTCGTGTACCTGCGCGCGCGGCTCGAGAATCTCTGGGAGCGCACGCGCCACGATTCGAACCGGCCCCTCCTCGCCACGGCCGATCCCCACGCCACCCTCGCCGCGATCCTCGAGCGGCGCGACCCGCTCTACCGCGAGGCGGCACACGTCGTGGTCGAGACTTCCTCGCAGAGCGCCGCCACCCTCGTGAATCGCGTCCTCGCGGCGGTGCGCCAGCACGAGGAAGCGGCCGGGCCGGCGCGATGAGGCGCGAGCTCGAGGTCTCGCTCGGCGATCGCAGCTACCCGGTCCACATCGGGCCGGGCCTGCTCGACGATGCGTCGCTCTTCGCCCCGCACGTCGCCGGCCGCACCGCCGCCATCGTCACGAACACCACCGTGGACGCGATGTATCGGCCGCGGCTCGCGCAGGCGCTGGAGCGGGCGGGCGCACGCTGCCTCGCGATCGGCCTGCCCGACGGCGAGGCGCACAAGAGCTGGCAGACGCTCGACCGGGTGTTCGAGGCGTTGCTGCGCGCGCAGGCCGACCGCCGCACCGTGCTGGTCGCGCTCGGCGGCGGCGTGGTGGGCGACATCGCGGGGTTCGCCGCCGCCACCTACCAGCGCGGCATCGCGCACCTGCAGGTTCCCACCACCTTGCTCGCGCAGGTCGACTCCTCGGTCGGCGGCAAGACCGCGATCAACCACCCGCTCGGCAAGAACATGATCGGCGCGTTCCACCAGCCGGTCGCCGTGGTCGCCGACACGGCGACGCTCGCGTCGCTCCCGGAGCGCGAGCTCGGCGCGGGACTCGCCGAAGTGCTCAAGTACGGCGCGATCCAGGATGCGGAATTCCTCGGCTGGATCGAGGCCAATGCGGATCGGCTGCTCGCGCGCGAGCCCGACGCGCTCGGGTACGCGATCCAGCGTTCGTGCGAGATCAAGGCCGCGATCGTCGCCGAGGACGAGCGCGAAAGCGGCGCTCGCGCGCTCCTCAACTTCGGCCATACCTTCGGCCACGCGATCGAGTCCGCGACCGGCTATGGCAACTGGCTGCACGGCGAAGCGGTCGCGGCCGGCATGGCGCTCGCGGCGCGATTCTCGGTGGCGCAGGGCCGGCTCGCGAAGGCGGATGCGGAAAGGCTCGTGCGGCTCATCGCACGCCTGCGCCTTCCGGTGAAGCCGCCCGCGATCCCGGCGCCCGTATGGCTGGAATACATGGGTCGCGACAAGAAGAACGAGGCGGGTCGCGTGACGCTCATCCTGCTCGAGCGCCTGGGCCATGCGCGGATCGTGAAGGACGCGCCGCCCGCGGCGCTCGAGGAGTTCCTCGCGACGGCCTAGGCCGAGCCGCCGGCGCGCTCGATACGGCGCAGGAAAACCGCCATCTCGCGGGCGGCCTGCTTGTCGCCACGCTTTTCGGCCGCCGCGATGCCCGATCGGTACGCCTGCGCGGCGCCGATCGCATCCGCCGACGCCTCGAGCGCCTTCCCGAGCAGCTTCCACGCCGCGGAATAGGCGGGATCCTGTGCCACCGCGCGGCGCAGGTGCTCGACGGCACGCGCGGCATCGCCCGCGTTGAGGTAGTGGGAGCCGAGGCCGAAGCGCAGGAGCGCGCTGTCCTTGCCGGCGGCGAGGAGCGCCTCGAATCGCTCGGACGGGTCCATGGTTCTTTCACGGTATCATCTCCGGGGTCGCCCGAGAGCGCGACCGGCTCCGGCCGAACCATTCCAACGAGGAGGACCCGATGCCGCGTTTGATCCGCATCGCCGCGGTTGCCATTCTTTCTTCCGTCGTCGCGTTCACCGCCGGCGCCCGCGATCGCGAAGTGACCATCGGCCTGCAGGCCGCGATCACCTCGATCGATCCGCACTATCACAACCTCTCGCCGAACAACAGCATGCTCGAGCAGATCTTCGAGCCGCTCATCCGGCGCGACGAGAACATGAAGCTGGTTCCGTGCCTCGCCACCTCGTGGAAGGCGCTGGACGAGCTCACGTGGGAATTCAAGCTGCGCAAGGGCGTGCACTTCCACGACGGATCGCCCTTCACCGCCGAGGACGTCGCCTTCACCCTGAAGCGCGTGCCGAACGTGCCGAACAGCCCGTCGTCCTTCGCGACGTTCACCAAGCCCATCGTCGACGTGAAGATCGTCGACCCGTACACGATCATCTTCAAGACGGCGGCTCCGCACGTGCTGCTGCCGAGCGACATGGCCGCGGTCTACATCGTCTCGAAGAAGAACGGCGAGAATGCGACCACGGAGGACTACAACTCCGGCAAGGCCGCGATCGGCACCGGGCCGTACAAGTTCAAGGAATACATTCCCAACCAGCGCGTGGTGCTCACGGCGAACTACGGCTACTGGGGCGGCGAGGAGCCGTGGGACAAGGTGACCTTCAAGATCCTCACCAACCCCGCCGCGCGCGTCGCCGCGCTCCTCTCGGGCGACGTGCAGATGATCGAGAACGTACCGACTTCCGACCTCGCGCAGATCCGGAAGGACAGGCGCTTCCACGTCGTGGACAAGGTCTCCAACCGCGTGATCTACGTGCACCTGTGGCAAGTGAACGACAAGTGCCCGCCCGGGGTGAGCGACAAGTCCGGCAATCCGCTGCCGCACAACCCGTTCCTCGACCCGCGCGTGAGGAAGGCGCTTTCCATCGCGATCAACCGCGACGCGATCGACCAACGCATCATGGAAGGGCAGGCGGTGCCCGCGAGCCAGCTGCTGCCGGACTTCTTCTTCGGGACCAGCAAGAAGCTCAAGCCCGCGAAGTACGATCCGGAAGGCGCGAAGAAGCTGCTCGCCGAGGCGGGCTACCCGAACGGATTCGCGATCACGATCTACGGCCCCAACAACCGCTACATCAACGACCAGAAGATCGCGCAAGCGATCGCGCAGTTCTATTCGCGCATCGGCATCGAGGCGAAGGTCCAGACGTTCCCGTCGAGCGTGTATTTCACGCGCGCCACCAAGCTCGAGTTCGGCTACATGCTGCTCGGATGGGGAACCGAATCCGGCGAGCAGGGCTCGAGCCTGCGCTCGCTCCTCGCGACCCACGACCCGAAGAAGGGCATGGGCGTCACGAATCGCGCGCGCTATTCGAACCCGAAGCTCGACCAGCTCATCGAGCAGGCGATGGAGACCATCGATGACAGGAAGCGCGAGGCGCTGATCCAGCAGGCGGCCGAGCTCGCGATGGGAGACACCGCGCTCATTCCGATCCACTACGAGGTGAGCAACTGGGCGACGGCGGCGGGATACCGGTACACCCCGCGCACCGACCAGTACACGCTCGCGATGGACCTGCGGCCCGCACGCTGATCGCCCATGGCGGCATACGCCCTGCGACGGCTGGGACAGAGCCTCCTCGTCCTCGCCCTGATGTCGCTCCTCGTCTTCGTGGGCGTGTATGCGATCGGCAATCCGATCGAGCTGCTGGTGAACCCGGAGGCGGACGACGCCGAGCGCCTGCGTGCGGCGCATGCGCTCGGCCTCGACAAGCCGCTGCTCGTGCAGTACGGCGTTTTCCTGCTGCACGCCGCGAAGGGCGACCTGGGCCGCTCCTTCGTCTACAACATCCCCGCGATCCAGCTCATCCTGCAGCGCCTTCCCGCGACCCTGGAGCTCGCGCTCGCCTCCACCGTGATCGCGATCGTGATCGGGATTCCGCTCGGCCTGCTCGCGGGCCTCAAGCCGCATTCCTGGGTGGGCCGCTCCATCATGGCGGGCTCGATCCTCGGCTTCAGCCTGCCCACGTTCTGGGTGGGGCTGGTCCTCATCATGGTGTTCTCGGTCCATTTCGGATGGCTTCCGCCCAATGGCCGCGGCGAGACCGTGTCGCTCCTCGGCGTCCCCGTGAGCTTCCTCACGCTCGACGGCCTGAGGCACCTCGCGATGCCGGCGCTCAACCTGGCGCTCCTGCAGCTCTCGCTGCTGGTGCGGCTCACGCGCGCGGGAACGCGCGAGGCGATCCTGCAGGACTACGTGAAGTTCGCCCGGGCGAAAGGCCTCTCGACGGGCCGCGTGATCGGCGTGCACGTGCTCAAGAACATCCTGATCCCGATCGTGACCGTGATCGGGCTCGAGCTGGGGAGCGTGATCGCGTTCGCCATCGTCACCGAGTCGATCTTCGCGTGGCCCGGAACCGGGAAGCTGCTGATCGACTCGATCAACCAGCTCGACCGCCCGGTGATCGTCGCGTACCTGCTGGTGATCGTGACGCTCTTCATCGTCATCAACCTCGTCGTGGACGTGCTGTATTCGCTCCTCGACCCGCGCGTGCGCCTCGCCACGGCGGCGCCCGCCCACTGACGCGATGCGCATCGCGACGACCGCACGGCCGGCGCTCCCCGCGGCGCGCCTCGAGCGGGTCGAGTCGCCCTGGCGCCGGCTCGCCGAGGAATTCGCGGCGAGCCGCCTCGCGCTGCTCGGCCTGGCGCTCCTCGTCCTCCTCGCGGCCGTGGCGATCACCGCGCCGTGGATCGCGCCGCAGAATCCCTACGACCTAGCCCAGCTCGACGTGCTCGACTCGCAGCTGCCGCCGGGCTCGCATTCGCTCTCCGGGAAGGCGTACTGGCTCGGCACGGACGACCAGGGACGCGACATGCTCTCGGCGATCCTGTTCGGGTTGCGCATCTCGCTCACCGTGGGCGTGGCGAGCACCGTCGCCGCGCTCGCGCTCGGCCTCGCCCTCGGCCTCGCCGCGGCCTATTTCGGCGGCTGGCTCGACGCACTGATCATGCGGATCGCGGACATCCAGCTCTCGTTCCCGGCGATCCTCATCGCGCTGATCCTCCTCGCCGCGCTCGGCCAGGGCGTCGGCAAGATCATCGTCGCGCTGGTGACGGTGCAATGGGCGTACTACGCGCGGACCGTTCGATCCGCGGCGATCGTCGAGCGCCAGAAGGAGTACATCGAGGCGGCGAAGGTGCTGGCGCTTCCCGAGTGGCGCATCGTCCTCGGCCACCTGCTGCCGAACTGCCTGCCGCCGCTCATCGTCGTCGCGACGGTGCAGGTGGCGCATGCGATCACGCTCGAGGCGACGCTCTCGTTCCTCGGCCTGGGCCTGCCGATCACCGAGCCGTCGCTGGGCCTGCTCATCGCGAACGGCTTCCAGTACCTGCTCTCCGGCAAGTACTGGATCAGCTTCTATCCGGGCCTCGCGCTGCTCGTGACCATCATGTCGATCAACCTCGTCGCCGACCAGTTGCGCGACATCCTGAATCCGCGGCTCAAGCGATGAGCGCCGTGCTCGCGGTGGAGGGGCTGAGGACGCATTTCTTCACGCGCGCGGGCGTGGTGAAGGCGGTGGACGATGTCGGCTTCGCGCTCGAACGCGGCAAGGTGCTGGGCCTCGTGGGCGAGTCGGGCTCCGGAAAGTCGATCACGGGCTACTCGATCATGGGGCTGGTGGACGAGCCGGGCCGCATCGTCGCGGGCAGCATCCGGCTCGAGGGCGCAGAGCTCACGCGCCTCGACCGCGAGGCGTGGCGCCGGCTTCGCGGCAACCGCATCGCCATGATCTTCCAGGACCCGATGATGACGTTGAACCCGGTGCTGCGCATCGATACGCAGATGGTGGAGGCGTTGCGCGCGCACCAGCGCGTCTCGCACGCCGCGGCGCTGGAGCGCTGCCGGGAAGCCCTCGCCTGGGTCGGCATCGCCTCGCCCGACGAGCGCCTGCGCGCCTATCCGCACCAGTTCTCCGGCGGCATGCGCCAGCGCATCGCCATCGCGATCGCGCTCCTCAACCGCCCGGCGGTGGTGATCGCCGACGAGCCCACGACCGCGCTCGACGTGACCATCCAGGGGCAGATCCTGTTCGAGATGCAGCGCCTGTGCCGCGAAAGCGGCGCCGCGCTCATCTGGATCACGCACGACCTCTCCGTGGTGGCCGGGCTCGCCGATTCGGTTTGCGTCATGTATGCGGGGCGCATCGTGGAATCCGGCCCGGTCGACGCGATCCTCGACGCGCCGCTGCACCCCTACACGCGCGGCCTGCTCGAGTCGATCCCGAGCCGCAATCCGGCCGGCCGCCCGCTCGCGCAGATCCCGGGCATGGCGCCGTCGCCCATGGCGCTCGCGGAAGGATGCGCGTTCCGCGAGCGCTGCGCGCGCGCTTCGACCGCTTGCGGCGTGGCTCCCGCGGTCTCCAATCCCGCGGTCTCGCGCACGCTGCGCTGCGTGCATCCGCTCCAATGAACGCCGTCGCGCAGGCGCCGCTCCTGGAGCTGCGCGGCATCTCCAAGCGATTCGGCGAAGCGTCGGGCTTCGCGCGGAAGCGCGCGCCGGTGGTGCACGCCCTCGATGGCGTGAGCCTCGCCGTCCGCGCACGCGAGGTGGTGGGCCTGGTCGGCGAATCGGGTTGCGGGAAATCGACGCTCGGTCGCATCGTGTCGCGCCTGCTCGTCCCGAGCGCGGGCGAGCGCTACTGGCAGGGACGCCCCTATGCCGATTTCGACGCGCGCTCGCAACGCGCGGAGAGGCTCGCCGTGCAGATGATCTTCCAGGATCCTTACGCCTCGCTCAACCCGAGGATGCGGGTCGCGCGCATCGTCGGCGAGGCGGCCGTCGTGCACGGGCTCGCCTCGGCGCGGGAACGCGACGACTACGTGGCGCAGCTCCTGCAGCGCGTGGGCCTGGATCCGTCGCTCATGCGCCGCTTTCCGCACCAGTTCTCGGGTGGCCAGCGCAGCCGCATCGGCATCGCGCGTGCGCTCGCGGTGAAGCCGCGGTTCCTGGTGTGCGACGAGGCGGTCGCCGCGCTCGACGTGTCGATCCAGGCGCAGGTCCTGAACCTCTTCATCCGCCTGCGCGAGGAGCTCGGCCTTTCGTACCTCTTCATCAGCCACGACCTCGGCGTGATCCGCCATGTCTCCGATCGCGTGGTCGTGATGTATCTCGGGCGCATCGTCGAGTCCGCGCCGGCGGCCGAGCTCTACGCCCATCCGAACCATCCATACACCGAGGCGCTGATCCTCGAGGTGCCGCGCATCGAGGCGCGCCGCCGCCGCTATGTCCCGATCCGCGGCGAGATTCCTTCGCCCATCGCCCCACCGCCCGGATGCCACTTCCACCCGCGCTGCCCGAAGGCGTTCGCGCGCTGCCGTACCGAGCGCCCGGCGCTGCGCGAGATCGCCCCGGGCCACCTTTCTGCATGCCACCTCAACGAAGCCCCATGAGCCAGCCCTTCCACATCACCCATCCGCACGAGCGGCGCGTCCCGCTGGTCCTCGATTCGCCGCACAGCGGAACCGATTATCCGGACGATTTCCGGGCCGCGGTCTCCCTCGCCGAATTGCGCAAGGCCGAGGACACCTTCGTCGACGAGCTCTACTCGCACGGGCCCGGAACCGGCGCGACCCTGATCGCCGCGCGGTTCCCGCGCAGCTACATCGACCCGAACCGCTCGCTCCTCGACATCGACACCTCGCTCCTCGACGCTCCGTGGCCCGGCCCGGCGGTCGCCTCGCGCAAGACCGAGCTCGGCATCGGCCTCATCTGGCGCGTGCTCGACTCGGGCGCCCCGATCTATTCGCGCAAGCTCACGGTGGAGGAGGTGAAGCAGCGCATCGTTCGCTATCACCAGCCCTACCAGCGCGCCGTCAAGGATGCGCTCGACGCGGCCTACGGGCATTTCGGCGCGGTGTGGCACCTCAACCTGCACTCGATGCCCTCGGTGAGCGGCAGGATCTCCGAGGAGGGCCCGGGAAAGCCGCGCGCCGATTTCGTGCTCGGCGACCGCGACGGCACCACGTGCGAAGGTGCTTTCACGTCGCTCGTCGCCACGACCCTGCGCGGCATGGGGTACGAGGTGAAGATCAACGACCCGTACAAGGGCGTCGAGCTGGTGCGTGCCTTCTCGGACCCGCGCGACGGCCGCCACAGCCTGCAGATCGAGGTGAACCGGCGCCTCTACATGGACGAAGCGAGCCGCACCAAGACCGCCGGATTCGACGCGTTGCAGCGCGACCTCGCGGGCCTGCTCGACACCGTGGCGCATTACGCGGCCGAGCACGGCTCGCACGCCTGCGACGCGCACGACCACGATCATGATCACGCGCACGGACACCATCACCACCCCGGTCATTCCCACGGGCACGACCATGATCACGATCATGGCCACCCGCACGACGACCACGGCCACCCGTCTCCCAAACGCCACCGCCACTGAACCGACCATGAGCGCCATTCCCATCGAGCTGGAAGCACCCGACATCGAACCCCACCGCCGCTCCTCCACGGGCGTCGACTGGGTCCATACTTTCGAGAGCGGAAGGCCGGGGCCGCACGTGATGGTGTGCGCCGTCACCCATGGCAACGAGATCTGCGGCGCGATCGTGGTCGACCGCCTGCTGCGCGAAGCGGTGCGGCCCGCACGCGGCACGCTCACGCTCTCGTTCAACAACGTCGCCGCCTTCGGCCGCTTCGACCCGCGCAATCCCTACGCCTCGCGCTTCGTCGACGAGGACTTCAACCGCGTATGGACGCCTGAGACGCTCGACGCTACGCGCCAGAGCGTGGAGCTCGCGCGGGCGCGAGAGATCCGGCCGTTCGTCGAGTCGGCCGACTTCCTCCTCGACATCCATTCCATGCTCGAGCCGAGCCCCGCGGTGATGATCAGCGGCCCGCTCGACAAAGGCGTGCGCTTCGCGTTCGACGTGGGCGTTCCGGAGCACGTGGTGTGCGACGTGGGCCACGCGAACGGCACGCGCATGCGCGACTACGGCGGTTTCGGCGATGCCTCGAGCGAGAAGAACGCGCTGCTGGTGGAGTGCGGCCAGCACTGGGAGCGCAATGCCGAGCGCGTCGCATGGCAGGCCACGTGGCGTTTCCTGCGCCGCACCGGCGTGGTCGACGCGGCCCGCGCGGAGCGCGAGATCGAGCCGAAGGTGCCGCCCCAGAAGCTGGTGCGCGTGACCGAGGCGGTGATCGCGAGCTCGCCCGCGTTCCGCTTCGCGCGGAGCTTCAGCGGGATGGAAGTGGTGCCGAAGCGCGGCGACGTGATCGCGTGGAACGGCGAGGAGGCGGTGCGCGCGCCGTACGACAACTGCGTGCTGGTCATGCCGGTACCCAACAACGTGAAGACCGGCCTTACCGCCGTGCGCCTGGGCCGGATCGAGCCGCGCTAGCCGGAGACGTCCTCGCTCTTGCCCGAGGGACGGATGCCGAGCTGCTTGAGCTTGCGGTAGAGGTGCGTGCGCTCGAGGCCGACGCGATCGGCCACGCGCGACATGTTGCCCTCCTCGCGCCGGATGTGGTGCAGGAAATACTGCTTCTCGAACTGCTCGCGCGCGTCGCGCAGCGGCAGGTCGAGCGAAACGCCGACCTCGGTGGTGGGCTGCTCGCGCGGCCCGAGGTTGAACTCGCGCGCCACCCGGTTCACGTCCTCGCCGCTGATATCGTTCGCGAGCGCCGTGAGCGCCAGCGTCTTCACGACGTTCTGCAACACCGGCAGGTTGCCCGGCCAATCGAGGTTGCGCATCACGTTGAGCGCGCCGACCGTGATCGTGCGCAGCGGCACCTCGTTCGCGTCGACCAGCTGCGTGAGCACGGTCGCCGCGATGTCCGGAATGTCCTCGGGGTGGTCTGCGAGCGAGGGCACGCGGATCGTGAGCCCGGAAAGCTGGTTGTAGAGCGCGGCATCGAAATGGCCGTCGTCGACCAGCGCGGGCAGCGGGGCGGTTGCGGCGCAGACCAGGCGCACGTTGAACTTCTCCAGCTTTCCGATGAGCTGCAGCAGGCCCTTCTGCGCCGCCTTGGAGAGCTCCGAGATCTCGGACAGGAAGAGCATGCCTTCGCGCGCCTCGCTGAGCGGCTCGAACGGGTTGGTCGCGAGCCACTCGAGATCGTCGGGCGCGACCCACGGCGTATTGGCGAGGTGGAGGTGACGCGCGCACACCTCGAAGCCGCATCCCGGCTCGCCGGTGAGGAGGACCGGCGTGTGCAGGCGCCCCACCTGCTCGAGCCGCTGGCGCAGCTCCTGGATCACGCGGGCGCGGCCGAGGTTCGCGAGGGTAAGGCCGCTCTTCGGTAGCACGCGCCCGCCCGCGAGCGCCTTGCCCACCGTCGCGAGCAGCTTGGGCAGGCTGATGGGTTTCTCGAGGAAGTCGAACGCCCCGATGCGCGTCGCTTCCACCGCGGAATCGATCGTGCCGTGGCCCGACATCATGACCACCGGCATCGTGAGCAGGCCGCTCCCGGCCCATTCCTTGAGGAGCGTGATGCCGTCGGTGTCCGGCATCCAGATGTCGAGCAGGACCAGGTCCGGCCGCATTTCCTTGCGCGCCGAGCGTGCGGTCTGCGCATTCTCCGCGAGGCGCACTCCGTAGCCCTCGTCGCGCAGGATCTCGAAGAGCAGCTCGCGGATGCCGACCTCGTCGTCCACCACCAGGATCTGGTTCGCCGACATGTTCGAGCCTAGGCCGCCGCCCTCGACGGCAGCACGATGCTCACGGTCGCCCCGTGCGGTTTCACATTTTCCACCAGGATGCGACCGTGGTGCTCGTCGACGATCTTCTTCACGATCGCGAGGCCGAGGCCGGTGCCCTTGGGCTTGGTGGTCACGTACGGCTCGAAGATTCGGCCGATCACGCCTTCGGCGATGCCGCTTCCATTGTCGCGCACGGTGAGGAGCACGCCGGCCGTGCCCATCGAGGTGGTGACCAGGATGCGCGGCGACTCGACCCCGGCGAGCGCGTCGATCGCGTTCTGGAACAGGTTGTGCAGCACCTGGCGCAGCATGCCGGCATCCGCATGCAGCTGCGGGAGTCCCTCCGCGAGCCGCGCCTCGATCGCCACGCCCATCGCCTCGTAGAGCACGAGCACCTCGCGCACCAGCTCGTTCAGCACGATCGGCCGCGCGTTCATGCGCGAGGCGTGCGCGTACTGCGAGAAGTCGTCGACCATGCCCTTCAGCGCGGAGACGTGCGTCACGATCGTTCCGGTGGCGCGGCGCAGGATCTCGGCCTCGGCCGACGGCAGCTTGTCCTGCAGCTTCTGCTGCAGGCGCTCGGCGGAGAGCTGGATCGGCGTGAGCGGGTTCTTGATCTCGTGCGCGAGGCGCCGTGCCACCTCGCCCCACGCGGCGTCGCGCTGCGCCTGGATGAGGTGCGTGATGTCGTCGAACACGACGACGTATCCGGGCTCCCCGCGCGTGCCGAGCCGCGTGCCGCGCAGCAGCAGCGTGCGCGGCCCGTCCGCCCGGCGATACTCCATCTGCTCCTCCCACTGCCCGGTGCCCGACGAGGCGAAATGCCGCAGGGCGATCTCGGCGAACGGCGCGACCGCCTGCACGTGGCGCGGCCAGTCGGAGAGCTTGAGCCCGTGGAACGCGCCGGCGGGCACGGAGAGGATCTCGTTCGCCGCCGCGTTCATCGTCTTCACGTACATGCGCTCGTCGAACGTGAGGACGCCCGAGCTGAGGTTCGAGAGGATGCTTTCCAGGTAGGTCTTGGCATTCTCGAGCTGCTGCTGGTTGCGCTCCATCGCCTCGGTGGCGTCGGCGATCTGGCGCGTCATGGTGTTGAACGACTGGGTGAGCACGCCGAACTCGTCGCGGCTCTTCACCGGGTTGAGCTTCGAGTAGTCGCCCTTCGCGATCGCGCGCGTCGCCTCGGCCAGCGCCGAAAGCGGCGCGGAGAGCCGCTCGGAGAGCACGAACGCGAGCGCGATGGAGGAAAAGAGCGTAAGCAGCATCGCGAGGGTGAGCGTGAGGCCGAAGATGCGCTTGAGGCCGACGCGCGCGAACTGCAGCTCCTGGTAATCCTTGTAGCCCGCCTCGACGATCTCGGCATCCTGCGCGATCGCCTGCGGTACGTGCTGCAGCACCTGCAGCACGCGCATGTCGTCCGCGATCGTGAGCACGTTCACCGGAACGATCACCCTGAGGTAGAGGCCGCGGTCCGGAATCGCCTCGATCGACGTGACCTTCTGCTGCATGCGCACCTGCCGCAGCACGTTCTGCGAGGGAAGGTCCGGCAGCAGGGACACCGGCTCCGCTCCGGACTGGGCGATCACGCGGCCGCGCGTGCTGAGGAGCGTCGCTTCCTCGACCGAGTGCTGCTCCCGCAGCCGGTTGAGCGTCGTGGGATCGATCGCCTGCGAGGTCGCGAGCGCATGGGCCATCGCGTCCGCCTTCTGGCTCAGGTCCTTGAGCGAGTTCTCGAGGGCGCTCCGCGCGAGGTTGATGCCGCCCTTGAGCGACTCGTCGACCCTCACGTCGAACCACGACTCGATGGAGCGCTGCAGGAACTGGAAGGAGATCGCGTACACCAGCCCGCCCGGAATGAGCGCCATCAGCGTGAACACCGCCATGAGGCGCAGCGTGAGCTTGGAGCCGAACACACGCTCGCGGAGCTTGCGGCGCAGCAGCAGCAGCTGGTAGACGATGAGCGCCATCAGCCCCAGCGCGAGGCCGCCGCCGAGGCCGAGGAGCAACGGGATGTTGTGCGCGAAGAGGGCGCTGTTCGACGAGGCTTCCGACATGAGGTACACCAGCGCCGCGCCGGCCACCACACACAGGAAAATCAGCGCCTTCATGGACTGATGGTCCAGCGATACCAGTCCGAATCCAGCGTCCAGTCGCGCGAGGCGATGGCGTTCACCTGGAACGGCTTAGGCAGCTGGCCCGTATCCAGGCGCATGCGTACCGCCGCCTGGTAGGTTCCATCCTTCTTCAAAGCGCCGCGGTCCGCGACATGCCATCCGCGAATTCGAGAGAGCACGCGCGTCACTTCCTCCAGGCGCGTGAAGTTCTGGTACACGTTGCCCACCGAGAGTCGATACTGGCGAAGCAACGGCGTGTAGCTGATCTGGTAGGTCTGCGAGGCCTGCACCGGCTTCTCGTCGAACCAGTACCAGCGCGGCCGCGAGAGCTCGAAGTCGACCACGAAGTAGAGCGGGACACCGCGGTTCACCGCCTCTTCGAGCCGTGGGCTGAACTGGATGTCGAACTGCGCGTCGAGCTGCCAGCCGTCGTCGGAAGGCTGGATCGATGCGCTGCGCACTTCGATGCCGTCGGCCCACGCCGGCGCGATCGCCGCGAGGAGCGCGATCGCCGCCATGGCGCGCGCCGCGAACTCCGCGCATGCGCGAAGGCGTGTTGAAAGGAAATGTCGCAAGCTCATCGGGTCATCCGGTGCGGTCGCATGCCTCGCCGTCGACGTTTCCACAACACTTGTGGCAACTTCGACACACTGCGCCAGCGGAAGCCAATTTACCACCATTCTCAAGGACTTGCCAGCACCCGGTGACCCTGCCGGATGCCCGACTTTCCTTTTAAATCAAACGCCTGGCTTCAGAGGCTGGCTTTGGGTGGATCGGCCGGGGCCGTTTCTCCCAAGATTTGGCCGGCGCGGAGCGCCCGTCCCTGCAGGAATGCCGCTGCCGCCATGCGCTTGCCACCGGCCCGCTGGACCACTTCGAGCCGCAGGGCGCCCGTGCCGCACGCGACCACGAGGGCCGTGCTCGCGGCCTGCAGCACCGCGCCGGGTGCGCCATGCCCATCGACGGGCTCGGCCTGCCAAACCTTCAGCGCGTCGCCCGGGATGCGCGTCTCGGCTCCCGGCGACGGATTGAACGCACGCACCTGCCGATCGATCTCGATGTTGGTGCGGGTCCAGTCGATGCGCGCTTCCGCCTTCTCGACCTTGGATGCATAAGTCGCGAGGCGCGCCTCCTGTGGCCGCGGCACCAGGCGGTCGAGCGCATCGAGCGCTTCGACGATGCATTCGGCGCCCAGCTCGGCGAGCCGGCTCGTGAGCGCAGCGGAAGTTTCCCGCGCGCCGATCTCGACCGGACGCTGCAGGAGCGCGGGCCCGGTATCGAGGCCCGCATCCATGCGCATGATGGTGATGCCGGTGCGCGGATCGCCGGCGAGGATCGCGCGCTGGATCGGCGCGGCTCCGCGCCAGCGCGGGAGGAGCGAAGCATGGATGTTGAGGCAACCGCGAGCGGGGATCGCGAGCACTTCGGAAGGGACGATCATGCCGAAGGCCGCCACCACGAGCGTCTCGCAGCCCGAGTCGCGGATCGCCGCGTGCGCCGGCTCCGACCGGAGCGAGCCGAGCTTGAGGACCGGCGCTCCGAGGCGCTGCGCGCACTGTGCGACCTCGCTTTCCGACAGACGCAGCCCGCGGCCGGCCGGCCGGTCCGGTTGCGTGAGGACGAGGGGGATCGCGTGACCCGCCGCGGCGATCGCTTCGAGCGCACGCGCCGCGAATGCCGGCGTACCGGCGAAAGCGACGCGCAGCGGCGGGCGCGTGGTCAGGCGGCCTTCCGCTGGCGCTTCTTGAGCTTCGCCCGCACGCGGTTCTGCTTGAGCTCGGAAAGGAGATCGACGAACACCTTGCCCTGCAGGTGATCCATCTCGTGCTGGATGCACGTCGCGAGCATGCCCGATGCGTTGAGCGTGAAACGCGAGCCGTTGCGATCGAGGGCCGTCACGGTGACGCTTTCGGCGCGCTCGACGTTGTCGTAGATGCCCGGGACCGAAAGACAGCCCTCCTGGTTCACGGCGAGCCCTTCGCGGCGCGTGATTTCGGGATTGATGAAGATACGCAGGTCGCTGCGATCCTCGCTCACGTCGATGATGACGATCTGCTTGTGGACGTCGACCTGCGTGGCGGCGAGGCCCACGCCGGGCGCGGCGTACATGGTCTCGGCCATGTCGTCGATCAGCTTGCGCGTGGACGCGTCGATCTTCTCGACGCGTTCAGCGGGCTTGTTGAGGCGGGGGTCGGGGTACTGGAGGATCTCGAGAATCGCCATAAATGCTTGCTAATTGAATAAATTATGTGCAGAATCTACCGCACTACTTGAAAAAGGGGACGTAACCCTTTTTCTGAATATGGGTCCCGAGCTCCATATCCACAAGTGAGTGCCGCCATGCGAAAGACAATTATATCTTTAGTCGCGGCCCTGGCCACTTTGGTTCCGGTCTGCGGCCTGGCCGAGGACGCTCCCGCCGCGGCCGACAAGGGCGCTGCGGCGACCGATCAGCACGTCACCCAGGCCGATCTGCAGGCCGACGCGCCCACGGATTACACCGTCGTCAAGGGCGACACGCTTTGGGGAATCTCGGCGCGTTTCCTGAAAGATCCGTGGAAATGGCCGCAGATCTGGCAGATGAACCGCGACGAGATCAAGAATCCCCACTGGATTTACCCCGGTGACACCATTCACCTGGATCGCAGCGGGACCTATCCGCGCCTCACGCTCGACGGCGCCGGGGTCGGCCCCGAGGCGGCGGCCTCCCGCGTGGTCAAGCTCGAGCCGCGCGTCCGCATCGAGTCGCTCAGCACCGCCGTGCCGAGTATTCCCGGCTCCGCCATCGGCCCCTTCCTCACCCAGCCCCTGGTCGTCGAGGAGAACGGGCTCGATGACGCTCCGCGCATCGTCGCGACCCAGGAAGGCCGCGTGGCGGTGAGCGCCGGGGAGACCGCCTATGCCGATCGAATCGGGACCGACGCCGGAGTGAACTGGCAGGTGTTCCGTCCCGGTGTCGCGCTGCACGACCCGGAAACGAACGAGGTGCTCGGCTTCGAGGCGAAGTATCTCGGCGACGCACGCGTGCGCCGCTTCGGCAACCCGACGACGCTCCAGATCCTCAAGTCGACGGAGGAGATCTCGCCGGGCGACCGCCTGGTTCCGGCGCGCGAGAGCACCTTCCCGAATTACGTTCCGCACGCTCCGGACAAGCTGATCCGGGGCGAGATCATGTCGGTGGAGGGTGGCGTCGCCGAGATCGGCCAGTACCAGATCGTCACCATCAACCGCGGGATCCGGGATGGCCTCGAGGTCGGGGACGTGCTCGCGAGCTACCACCGCGGCGCGGTGCTGGGCGGGAATGGCCACGACACGAGCGATTTCTTCGACGCGGGCAACTGGTTCAAGGGCGCGGAAATCACCCCCGCGTACATCGTGCCTCCGGTCGAGGTCGAGGATCCGGCGCATGCGAAAGCCGGAGCGACGCTTCACGGCGCCATCAAGCTTCCCGACGAGCGCAACGGGCTGCTCTTCGTCTTCCGCGTGTTCAACAAGATGTCGTATGCGATGGTCATGAAGGCGACGCAGCCGATCTATATCGGCGACGTCGTGCGAACACCCTGAACCGCGCCTTTCACCGGGAACAAGGGGGCGCGCGCCCCCTTTTGTTTTGCGCGCCGTCGGCGCGATCGCGCGCCTCGCCGTTGAACCGGGATCGCGCCGATCCCTCCTGCCGTGGACTGGAACCGTTGCCCCTCCAAAGAAACCCTCGCATGGCTGCGCGTGTCGCTCATCCACGTGCAGCCTCGCGTATTGCGCGCGCTCCTCGACTACGCAGGCAGCGCGGCCGCCTTGCTCGAGCTGCGTGCCGATGACATCGCCCCAATCGCCGGTGAAGGGGTCGCGCTCGCGCTTTCCCGCGGCCCGGACGCCGCGCGTCTCGATGCGACGCTGCGATGGCTGGAGGATGCGAATCACCACGTCGTGTGCCCCGCGGATCCGCGCTACCCGGCGGCCCTGCTGCAACTCGGCGACACGCCGCCCGTTCTCTATGCATGCGGCAGGACGGAGCTCCTCGGCGCGCCCGCCTTCGCCATCGTCGGCAGCCGCAATGCCACCGCGCAGGGATTGCGCGACGCGGAGAGCTTCGCGAAGGCTCTCTCGAAAGCCGGGTTCGCCATCGTGAGCGGCCTCGCGATCGGCATCGACGCGGCCGCGCATCGTGGAGGGCTCGCGGAGGCCGGCTCGAGCATTGCAATCCTCGGGAACGGCCCCGATATCGTCTATCCGCCCGCCAACGCCGCGCTCGCTTCGGCGCTCGAAGGGAGCGGTTGCCTGCTCTCGGAGTTCGCCCTCGGCACGCCGCCGCTCGCCGGGAACTTCCCGAGGCGCAATCGTCTGATCAGTGGAATGGCGAAAGGGGTGCTCGTCGTGGAGGCCGGTATTCCAAGCGGTTCGCTCAGCACCGCGCGCCTCGCGGGCGAGCAGGGCCGCGAAGTGTTCGCGATTCCGGGCTCCATCCATTCGCCGGTGTCGAAGGGTTGCCATCGGCTCATCCAGCACGGAGCGAAGCTGGTGCAAACGGCCGAGGACGTGCTCGAAGAGCTCGGCTGCGCGGTTGCGAAGCAAGAGGACGCGAGCATCGCGGGTGAAGCGAGCACGCCGGTGTGCGATCCGGTGCTGGAAGCGCTCGGGTTCGCGTGCGCCACGCTCGGGCAGCTCGCCTCGCGCACCGGCCTCGATGCGGCGAGCCTCGCCGCGCGCATGTCGATGCTCGAGCTCCAGGGGCGCGTGGTCGCGCTCGCCGGCGGCTCGTTCCAGGCGGTGGCATCCGCGCCGCAACGCGCCGGCGCGCCGGAAACCGCGTTATAGAATAAAAGCACCCCACGAAAGATTCCATGGCTTTGAATCTGCTCATCGTCGAGTCGCCTTCGAAGGCGAAGACGCTCAAGAAGTATCTCGGCAAGGACTTCGAGATCCTCGCCTCCTACGGTCACGTGCGCGATCTCGTGCCCAAGACCGGCGCGGTCGACCCGGAAGACAACTTCCGCATGAAATACGAGCTCATCGACCGCAACGCCAAGCACGTCGACGCCATCGCGAAGGCGGTGAAGAACGCCGACAACGTGCTGCTCGCGACCGACCCGGACCGCGAGGGTGAGGCGATCGCCTGGCACCTGTCCGAGATCCTCAAGTCGCGCCGCGCCCTGAAGGACAAGAACCTCAAGCGCGTCGTGTTCTACGAGATCACCGAGGGCGCGGTGAAGGATGCCGTGAAGCATCCGCGCACCATTTCGATGGACCTCGTGAATGCCCAGCAGGCGCGGCGCGCGCTCGACTACCTCGTCGGCTTCAACCTCTCGCCGCTGCTGTGGAAGAAGATCCGTCGCGGCCTCTCCGCGGGGCGCGTCCAGAGTCCGGCGCTGCGCTTGATCGTCGAGCGGGAGCTGGAGATCGAGCGGTTCAAGAGCCAGGAGTACTGGACGCTCCATTTCGACGCGCGGAAGGACCGCGTCGCCTTTACGGCGCGCCTCACGCACTTCAAGGGCGAAAAGCTCGAGCAGTTCGCCGTGCCGAGCGCCGAGCGCGAGCAGGAGATCCGCACGTTCCTCGAGCGGCACGGCAAGGGTGTCGCCCGGGTGGTCGAGATCGAGCGCAAGCGCAAGCTGCGCTCGCCGGCCGCGCCGTTCACCACCTCCACGCTGCAGCAGGAAGCGGTGAGGAAGCTCGGCTTCTCGACCGATCGCGCGATGAAGGTGGCGCAAAGCCTCTATGAGGGCGTCGCCGTCGGCAAGGTCGTCACCGGCCTCATCACCTACATGCGCACGGACTCGGTCACGCTCTCCAAGGAAGCGCTCGGCGAGATGCGCGGCTACATCACGAAGAATTTCGGCGCCGAGTACCTGCCGAAGGCCCCCGTGGAGTACCGCAGCAGCGCGAAGAACGCGCAGGAGGCGCACGAGGCCATCCGGCCCACGTCCATCGCCCGCACACCGGAATCGGTCGCGCGCTACCTCAACGACGAGCAGCGCAAGCTCTACGAGATGATCTGGAAGCGCGCGATCGCGTCCCAGATGACGCCGGCGAAGTTCGACACGGTCGCGGTGGATTTCGAGCTGGGCGGCGCCGGTAACCTGTTTCGCGCCACGGGCCAGACGATGGTCTTCCCCGGCTTCTATGCCGTCTACCACGAGGACCAGGACGACGCGGTGGAGGAGGAGGACAAGCGCCTTCCCGCCTTCGAGAAGGCGGAGAGCGTGAAGGTCGATCGCCTCTACGGCGAGCAGCACTTCACGCAACCGCCGCCGCGCTATTCGGAGGCGAGCCTGGTGAAGGCGCTCGAGCAGTACGGCATCGGGCGGCCGTCCACCTACGCGTCGATCATTTCCACGCTCGTGAACCGCGAGTACGTGATCCTCGACAAGAAGCGCTTCGTGCCCACCGACGTCGGTCGGATCGTGAACAAGTTCCTCACCGAGCATTTCGCGCATTGGGTCGACTACGACTTCACCGCGAAGCTCGAGGACGAGCTGGACGACATCTCCAACGGCAAGGAAGAGTGGCTGCCGGTGCTGGAGAAGTTCTGGAAGGGCTTCTCCGCCCAGATCGGCGAGAAGGAATCGGTCTCGCGCAAGGAAGTGACGCAGGAGCAGCTGGAGGAGATGTGCCCGAAATGCGGCAAGCATCACCTCACCATCCGCCTCGGGCGCCGCGGACGCTTCATCGGTTGCGCGGGCTACCCGGATTGCGACTACACGCGCAACCTCGACGGGGCCGAAGGCGGCGAGAACGCGAAGCGCGAGCTCGGCGCGCATCCGCAAACCGGCCAGGCGGTCTACCAGATGCACGGCCCGTATGGTCCGTACGTGCAGCTCGGCGAGCCGGAGGGCGACACCAAGCCGAAGCGCGTTTCCGTGCCGAAGAACATCGCGCCCGATTCGGTGACGCTGGACACCGCGTTGAAGCTCCTCGCGCTGCCGCGCGATCTCGGTAGCCATCCGGAAACGGGCAAGAAGGTGAACGCGGCGATCGGGCGCTTCGGCCCGTACGTGAGCCACGACGGCAATTTCAAGTCGATCCCGAAGGACGAAAGCGTCTTCGACATCTCCCTGGAGCGCGCCGTCGCGCTCCTCAAGGAACCGAAGTCGTTCAGCGCGCGCGGCGCCCTCAAGGTCCTCGGCAAGCACCCGTCCGATGGCCAGCCGGTCGCGCTGTACTCCGGGCGCTACGGCCCCTACGTGAAGCATGGCAAGGTCAATGCGACGCTGCCCGACCAGGCCATGATCGGCACGGTCACGCTCGAGGAGGCGGTCGCGCTGCTCGATGCGAAGGCGGGCAAGGGGAAAGGCAAAACGGCGGGCAGGGCCTCCGCCAAAGCGCCGCTCGCTCCGAAGGCCGCCAAGGCCCGCTCGGCCAAGGCGCGCGCCTAAAGGCGCGCCGGGGCGCAGCGAACTTACGCGTCCAGCTTCGTGACGCGGGCCTCGGGCGCGCGGCAGGGCTGCCATGCCGCATCCGGCGCGCGGTCGCGGTCCTGCAAGGTGACGTGCACGCGCCCGCCGGCGAAGCGCACGCGCAATCCGCGGTAGCGCACGAGATAAGCGGTTCCCAGCAGCGCCGCGAGCAATCCCGAGGCGGCGCCCACCGCGATCGCCCAGCGCGGGCCGAAGCGATCGGCGACCCAGCCGATCAGCGGCGCACCGAGCGGCGTGCAGCCCATCGCGATGCCGAGGTAGATCGCCATCACGCGGCCGCGCATCGCCGGCTCCGTCCACAGCTGCACCGTGCTGTTCGCCGTCGTATTGAACGTCTGCGCGGACCAGCCCACCACGATCAGCGCGAGCCCGAACAGGGTATATGTCGGCATGGCGGCGGCGACGGCGAGCCCCACGCCGAAGATCGAGCTTCCGGCGAGCAGGAACGTCACGCGCGGCCGATCGCGTCGGGCCGCGAAGAGCGCGCCCGTCACCGAGCCGATCGCGAGCATCGAAGAGAGCAGCCCGAAAGCCCCGGAGCCCGCGTGGAACGTCGTCACCGCCATGGTGGAGACGAAGATCGGGAAGTTGATGCCGAACGTCATGACCAGGAACAGCATGCCGAGGACGGTGAGCAGGTCCGGGCGCTTGCGCACGTAGCCGAAGCCTTCGATGAAGCTCCCGGGCTTGCGCACGGCGAGCGCCTTGCGATGCAGCTCGTCGACGCGAAGCGACATGAGCGCCGCGATGACCGCGACGAACGAAGCGGCGTTGATGAGGAACACCCAGCCGGTCCCGATGCCCGCGATCAGCAGGCCAGCGACGGCCGGCCCGATCATGCGCGCCGCGTTGAACGACGTGGAGTTGAGTCCCACCGCGTTCGAGAGCAGCGCATCGGAAACCAGCTCGGCCACGAAGGTCTGGCGCGCCGGCGCGTCGAACGCGGTGACGCATCCGAGGAGCAACGCGAAGACGTAGACGTGCCAGAGCTGCACCACGCCGGTGACGGTGAGCACGCCCAGCACCAGCGCGAGCACGCCCTGCGCCGACTGGGTGACCAGCAGCACCTTGCGGCGGTCGAAGTGGTCCGCGGCGAAGCCGGTAAGGGGCAGGAGCACGAGCGCCGGGCCGAATTGCAGCGCCATGACGACGCCCACCGCCGTCGCGTTGTGCGGCGTGAGCTCCGCGAGGACGATCCAGTCCTGCGCGGTCCGCTGCATCCACGTGCCGATGTTCGACACGAAGGCGCCGCTCGCGTACAGCCGATAGTTGCGGTTCTGCAGCGAACGGAAGGTACCGGTCAGCACCGCGGCGCGGGGAAGTGGGCCATCCGTCCTGCGACCGGAATCACACGTCCAGGTTCGTGACCCCGAGCGCGTTGGTCTCGATGAACTGGCGGCGCGGCTCGACCTCGTCGCCCATGAGCGTGGAGAAGATCTCGCCGGCGCTGATCGCGTCCTCGATCTGCACCTTGAGGAGCACCCGCTTCTGCGGATCCATCGTGGTTTCCCACAGCTGCTCGGGGTTCATCTCGCCCAGCCCCTTGTAGCGCTGGATCGCCATCCCGCCCTTCGCCTCGGCGAGGAGCCAGTCGAGGCCCTCCTTGAACGAGCGGATCGAGCGAGCCGTGTCGCCGCGTTTCACCTGCGCCTCGTCCTGGATGAGGCCGGCGAGCGTCTGCGCGGTCTTCACGATCTGCGCGTAGTCGCCGCTCTCGAGGAACGCATGGTCGATGACGGTCTCCACCTTGTTGCCGTGGACCACCTTCTCCAGGCGCAGCCGCCAGCCCTCGGTGTTCGGGTCGCGCTCGATGTGCGCCTTGGGCGGATGGGGCTGCAGCAGCCGGTGGAGATGGCGCGCGGCATCCTGCGCGCCTTCCTGGTCGGCGAGCGAGATCCTCGCCATGCCGAGCATGGCGCGCAGCACCCCCGAGTCCATCGCGACCGAGAGGCGCTCGATCACGGCCTCGGTGGTGAGGTACTCGGAGGCGATGCGCTCGAGCGCCTCGCCCGCGAGCGGCGCGGCATTCGGCGCCGGGATGATCGCCGCGCCGTTGAGCGCGCGCCGCAGCTGGTGCTGCTTGAGCTCGTGCTCGTCCTTGAGGTAGCGCTCGTCCTTGCCGCTCTTCACCTTGTAGAGCGGCGGCTGCGCCACGTAGATGTGGCCCTTCTCGAGGAGCATCGGCATCTGGCGGTAGAAGAACGTGAGGAGCAGCGTGCGGATGTGCGCTCCGTCCACGTCCGCGTCCGTCATGATGATGATGCGGTGGTAGCGCAGCTTCTCGATGTTGAAATCCTCGCCGATGCCCGCGCCCAGCGCGGTGATGAGCGTCGCCACCTCCTGCGAGGTGATGATCTTGTCGATGCGGGCGCGCTCCACGTTGAGGATCTTGCCCTTGAGCGGAAGGATCGCCTGGAACCTGCGCTCGCGCCCCTGTTTCGCGGAGCCGCCGGCGGAATCGCCCTCGACGAGGTACAGCTCGCACTGCGCGGGATCGCGCTCCTGGCAATCGGCGAGCTTGCCGGGAAGGCCGCCGCCGTCGAGCACGCCCTTGCGCCGCGTGAGCTCGCGCGCCTTGCGCGCCGCCTCGCGCGCGCGCGCCGCCTCGACGATCTTCGTGCAGATGATCCTCGCATCGCTCGGCCGCTCCATGAGGAAATCGGCGAGCTTCTGCGACACGATCTCCTGCACCACCGGCTGCACCTCCGAGGACACGAGCTTGTCCTTGGTCTGCGAGGAGAACTTGGGCTCCGGCACCTTCACCGAGAGGACGCAGGTGAGGCCCTCGCGCATGTCGTCGCCGGTGGTCTCGACCCTCGCCTTCTTGGCGATCTCCTCCTTCTCGATGTAGTTGTTGATGGTGCGCGTCATCGCGGTGCGCAGGCCCGTGAGGTGCGTGCCGCCGTCGCGCTGCGGGATGTTGTTCGTGAAGCACTGCACCGACTCGCCGTACGAGTCGTTCCACTGCATGGCGACCTCGACCGTGATGCCCTCTTTCTCGCCGACCGAGTGGAAGATGTTGTTGTGCAGGACCGTCTTCGAGCGGTTCATGTACTCGACGAACGCCTTCACGCCGCCGGTATGCGCGAAGTTCTCGCTCTTGCCGGCGCGCTGGTCGATGAGCTCGATCTTGACGCCGTCGTTGAGGAACGAGAGCTCGCGCAGGCGCTTGGCGAGGATCTCGTAGTGGAACTCGACGTTGCCGAAAGTGACCTTCGACGCGAGGAAGTGCACCTCGGTGCCGCGCCGCTCGGTGTTCCCGGTGGCCTCCAGCGGCTTTACGGCCACGCCGTCGTGGAACTCCATGAAGTACGAATGGCCGTCGCGCCAGATGCGCAGCTTGAGCCACTCCGAAAGCGCATTGACGACCGAGACCCCCACGCCGTGCAGGCCGCCCGAAACCTTGTACGAGTTCTGGTCGAACTTGCCTCCCGCGTGCAGCTCCGTCATGACGATCTCGGCGGCGGAGCGCTTGAGGTCGTCGTCGTCCTTGATGTCGGTCGGGATCCCGCGGCCGTTGTCCACCACCGAGATGGAATTGTCGGTGTGGATGATCACCTTGATGTCGTCGCAGTGGCCGGCGAGCGCCTCGTCGATCGCGTTGTCGACCACCTCGAACACCATGTGGTGCAGGCCCGTGCCATCGGAGGTGTCGCCGATGTACATGCCCGGGCGCTTGCGCACCGCATCGAGGCCCTTGAGGATCTTGATGCTGCTGGAGTCGTATTCGGCGGCCGCGCGGCCGTTCGGATGGGTCACTTCGGGAAGGGTTGCCATTGAGTTCCTGGTTTCTGGACGTCCTGCGGGCTCAGATGCGCATCGGCATCACGACGTACTTGAAGTCGTCGCGGCCCGGCATCTCCACGAGGGCGCTCGAGTTCGAGTCGCCCATCGTGACGCTCACTGTGGGGCAATCGACGTGGTTGAGGACGTCGAGGAGGTACGAGATGTTGAATCCGATGTCGAGCGGATCGCCGTCGTATTCCACGGCGAGCCCCTCTTCGGCCTCCTCCTGCTCGTTGTTCGTGCAGATGATGGAGAGGGAGTCCTTGGTGAACACCAGCCGCACGCCGCGGATCTTCTCGTTGGAGAGGATCGCCGCGCGGTTGAGCGACTGCGCGAGCACGGAGCGGTCGAGCGCGACCCGGTTCTTGTGCGTGGTGGGGATCACCTTCTGGTAGTCGGGGAACTTGCCCTCGACGATCTTCGAGACGATCTCGATGCCGCCGAAGCGGAAGCGCACCTGGTTGGAACCGATCGCGAGCGAGACCGGGTCGTCGGTGTCGGCGAGGAGCTTGATGAGCTCGATCACGGTCTTGCGCGGCAGGATCGCTTCGACCGAGCCATGGTCGGCGCCGAGCGAGCGGCTCGCGAACGAGAGCCGGTGCCCATCCGTCGCGACGACCCTCAGCATGTCCCCGTCGACCGAGAAGAGGACGCCGTTCAGGTAGTAGCGGATGTCCTGCACCGCCATGGCGAACTGCACCAGGCGCAGGGCGTCCTTGAGCGCTTTCTGCGGCAGGGTGAGGGTCTTGGACGCGTCCTTCGCCTCGACCATGCGCGGGAAATCGGCCGCCGGCAGCGTCTGCAGGTTGAAGCGGCTCTTGCCCGCCCTCACCACCATGCGGTTCTCCTTCGACTCGAGCGAGATGTCCGCGTCCTCGGGCAGCGACCGAAGGATGTCGTAGAGCTTGCGCGCTCCGACCGTCACCGCGCCCTCGGCGTTGCCGTCGATCGCCGCCTTCGAGGTGATCTGGACCTCGAGATCGGTGGCGAGGAACTCGAGCTCGGGGCCCGATGCGCTCACGAGCACGTTGGAAAGGATCGGCAGGGTGTGCCTGCGCTCCACGATGCCGGTGACCTGCTGCAGCGGCCCCAGCAGCTTGTCGTTGGTGGTCTTTATTTTCAGCATGGTGTTATTAAAAGAAAGACAGTTGATAGCTGATAGGAGGGGGCCCGGAGCGGGATAACTTCGGAATCGTGAAGCGGAACAACGCCTTGACTATGGAAACAAATGGGGGCGTTTCGGCTGGTTTCCATGGTGCTACTGTGGATAAGCCGGGGGTGCCGATCCGGTGCGCAAACGATCCACAGGTTCTCCCGGTGCTTTGCATCGTCATCCCAGCAGGATCTGCTGCAGCTGCGCGTAGTCGCGCGCGAACTCCTGGTCGGTCTCGCGCAGCTCCTGCGTCTTGCGGCACGCGTGCAGCACCGTCGTATGGTCCCTGCCGCCGAACGCCTCGCCGATCTCCGGGAGGCTCTGCTGCGTGAGCTCCTTCGCGAGCGCCATCGCCACCTGGCGCGGCCGGGCCACGGAGCGGAAGCGCTTCTTCGAATACATCTCCGAGACCTTGATCTTGAAGTAGTCGGCGACCGTCTTCTGGATGTTCTCGATCGAGACCTGGCGGTTGAGCACCGCGAGCAGGTCCTTGAGCGCCTCGCGGGCGGTCGCCACGTTCACCGCCGCGTTGTTGAACCGCGCGTAGGCGAGCACGCGCTTGAGCGCGCCCTCGAGCTCGCGCACGTTCGAGCGGATGTGCTTCGCGATGAAGAACGCGACGTTCTCGTCGACGTGCACGCCGTCGTTCTCCGCCTTCTTGAGCAGGATCGCGACGCGCATCTCGAGCTCCGGGGGCTCGACCGCGACGGTCAAGCCCCATCCGAAGCGCGAGATGAGGCGCTCCTCGATGCCGGTCATCTCCTTCGGGAAGCAGTCGCTCGTGATCGCCACCTGCTTGTGCGCCTCGAAGAGCGCGTTGAACGTATAGAAGAACTCCTCCTGCGAGCGCGACTTGCCGACGAAGAACTGCACGTCGTCGATGAGGAAGAGGTCGAGCGAGCGGTAGTAGCGCTTGAGCGAATCGAAGCTCTTGTGCTGGTAGGCGCGCACCACGTCGGCGACGAACTGCTCGGCGTGGATGTAGCGCACCTTCGCCTTCGGGTTGCGCTTGAGCACCTCGATGCCGATCGCCTGCAGGAGGTGCGTCTTGCCGAGCCCGGTTCCGCCATAGATGAAGAGGGGGTTGTACGCGGTGCCGGGGTTCTCCGCCACCTGGATCGCCGCGGCGCGCGCGATCTGGTTCGCCTTGCCGTTCACGAAATTGGCGAAGGTGAAGCCGGGGTTGAGGCGATGCTCCTCGCGATTGCCGCGGTCCGGCGTGGCGGCGACCGGAAGCGGCTCCGGCACCACGATCTCGGGTTCGGCCGCGCGCTCCTCCAGCACCAGGTTCACGATGAGGCGGTTTCCGGCCACGCGCTCGATGCGCGATTCGATACGCGACAGCAGGTTGGCGCGCACCCAGCGCAGGACGTGATGGTTCGGTGCGACGAGGACCAGTTGGTCGTCGTGCCGCTCGGCCCGCAGCGGGCGGATCCACGTATCGAACTGCTGGGCCGGGAGCTCCTTCTTGAGCTCCGCGGCGAGCGACGGCCAAAGCGAATCCATGGGTGGGGACGGTGTGGAGGGGGTGAAAGAAGTGCGGAGGGGGAATGCGAAATTTTATCTGGATCGGGCGATGTTATCCACAGCGCGGATCGGGCGGGGAAGCGCGGGTCGATCACGGACGGTCCGATGATCGGCTATAATTTGAGGCTTTTCGCCATCCGCATTCGCCAGCCAGGATCCTCTCCATGAAACGGACTTTCCAGCCGTCCACGACCCACCGAAAGAAGACGCACGGCTTCCGTGCGCGCATGAAGACGGCGAGCGGCCGCGCGGTGATCAACGCCCGCCGCGCCAAGGGCCGCAAGCGCGTCGCCGTCTGAGGCAGCGATGCCGCCCCGGGAGCGTGCCCATGCGCTTTCGCGACGCCACCGCATCACCCCGCAGGGCTCGTTCGGCCCCATCCTGCGCAACGGACGCAAATTCCGCGGCGACAAGCTGGTGCTCCACGCGCTGCCCGGGCATGGGTGCTCCCGGATCGGCGTCGCCCTCGCGCGGCGCCTGGTTCCGCTCGCCGTCGATCGCAATCGCGTGAAGCGTGCCGTACGAGAGGCGTTCCGGCGGCATGACGTGAAGGGCTCGGCGGTGGATTGCGTCGTGGCGCTGCGCGAAAAGATGGGCCGCGTCGACGTTGCCGAGATCGAGCGGGAGCTCGCTCGATTGCTCGACGAGCTGCAACGATCGGAGCGCCGGTGAACGCGCGGCTGCTCATCGCGTTCGTCCGCGCCTACCGCTACCTGTTGAGCCCGTGGTGGGGCACGCAATGCCGTTATTCGCCGACCTGTTCCCGGTACGCGATCGAGGCCCTGCAACGGCATGGCGCGTGGAAGGGATCGGCGCTCGCGCTGCGTCGGATCGCGCGCTGCCATCCCTGGCACGCCGGCGGATTCGACCCGGTTCCCTGAATCGTCCGGAATCATGATGGAAACCCAACGCATCATCGCGCTCATCGTATTTTCGATTTCCGCGCTCTTCCTCTGGGAAGCGTGGGAGAAGCACAACGCACCGATTCCCGTTTCGGCGCCCGCCATGACGGCGAGCCCGAGCACGGCGGCCACCGTGCCGAGCACTCCGGGCGCCGCGACGCTGCCGCCCGCCCAAGGATCGGTTTCGCCCGCGCCGCCCGTGTCCCAGACGGCGACCTCCGCGCTGCCGCCGATCCACATCACCACCGACCTGCTCGACGTGGAGATCGATCCGGTCGGCGGAGACATCCATCGTCTGACGCTGCGCCAGGTGCACTCGGCGAAGGACCGGGCGAAGCCGCTCACGCTTCTCGAGCCCGATCCGCAGCATTTCTTCATCGCGCAATCGGGCCTGCTCGGCGAGGGCCTGCCGAACCACAACACCGTGTACGAGGCCGAGCAACGCTCGTACGAGCTCGCTCCCGGCCGCGATACGCTGGAGGTCCGCCTGCACGCGCGCGATGCCGGCGGCAACGACGTGGTGAAGCGCTACGTGTTCCATCGCGGGAAGTACCTCTTCGATCTCGCGTACGACGTGACGAATCGAAGCGCCAAGCCGCTTCCCGCGTTCGCGTATTTCCAGTTCCTGCGCGACGGCAATCCGCCGAGCCAGGAGGCGACCCAGACGAGCTCGTTCGGCGGCGTCACCACGTTCACGGGACCGGCGGTCTACACCGCGCAGGCCAAGTACGAGAAGATCTCGTTCAAGGACATCGACAAGGGCAAGACGCCCGAGCCGCGCAAGGCGAAGGACGGCTGGATCGCGATCGTCCAGCACTACTTCGTGTCGGCGTGGATTCCGCGCGAAGGCGAGGAGCGCGAGTACTTCACGAAGAAGGTCGGCGACGACCGCTACACGACCGGAATCGTCGTGCCCGTGGGGACGATCGCGCCGGGCGCCACCGCTTCCGTCGATGTCTCGTCGTACATCGGCCCGCAGGAGAAGGATCGTCTCGCGAAGACCGCACCCGGAATGGACCTCGTGGTGGATTACGGCTGGCTCAAGGTCCTCGCCGTGCCGCTCTTCTCGATCCTCAAGACGATCGACGGCGTCGTGCACAACTGGGGATGGTCGATCATCCTGCTCACGATCCTCATCCGGCTCGTCTTCTATCCGCTCAACGCGAAGGCCGGGCGTTCGATGGCGAAGATGAAGGTCCTCGCGCCCAAGATGGAGCGGCTCAAGGAGCTCTACGGCGACGACCGCCAGAAGCTCAACCAGGCGATGATGGAGCTCTACCGGACGGAGAAGATCAACCCGCTCGGCGGCTGCCTGCCGATCGTGGTGCAGATCCCGGTGTTCATCGCGCTCTACTGGGTGCTGCTCGGATCGATCGAGCTGCGGCATGCACCCTGGCTCGGCTGGATCCAGGATCTTTCCGCGCCCGACCCCTACTTCATCCTGCCGGTCCTGTATGCGGCGTCGATGTTCCTGCAGACGCGCATCAATCCGCAGCCCGCCGACCCGGTGCAGGCGAAGGTCATGATGTTCATGCCCATCATGTTCAGCGTGTTCTTCCTCTTCTTCCCGTCGGGCCTCGTGCTGTACTACGTCTGCTCGAACCTGCTGTCGATCGTGCAGCAGTGGCACATCAACCGAACGCTCGCCACGGAAACGAAGGCGAAGGCCCGGCGCTGAGCGCCGGCGAGCCGATCGCCGCCGTCTCCACTGCGCCCGGGCGCGGGGGCATCGGCGTCGTGCGCCTGTCGGGCCGGGGAGTGCGCGACATCGCGCGAGCGCTGATCGGCCGGTTGCCGGAGGCGCGCCGGGCGACGCTCTGCGATTTCCGCACGCCCTCCGGCGAGCTGATCGATCGCGGCATCGCGCTCTACTTTCCCGCGCCGCACTCGTACACGGGCGAAGACGTGCTCGAGCTGCAAGCGCACGGCGGCCCGTTGGTGATGCGCCAACTTCTCTCTCGTTCGCTGCAGGCGGGCGCGCGCATCGCGCAGCCGGGCGAGTTCACCAAGCGCGCGTATCTCAACGGCCGCATGGACCTCGCGCAGGCCGAGAGCGTCGCCGACCTGATCGATGCCGAGAGCGAGGAGGCCGCCCGCAGCGCCGCCCGTTCCCTGTCGGGCGAGTTCTCGCGTCGCATTTCGGCGATCGCGGAAGCCGCGCTCGACCTGCGCATGCACGTGGAAGCCTGCATCGACTTCCCCGAGGAGGAGATCGATCCGGCCGATCGCACCGAGGTGAGCCGCAAGCTGGCGAAGCTCGGCCACGATCTGGCCGCGCTGCTTGCGACGGCGCGCCAGGGCTCGGTGCTGCGCGAGGGGCTCATCGTCGTGCTGGTGGGCCGCCCGAACGTCGGCAAGTCGAGCCTGCTCAATCGGCTCGCGGGGGAGGACGTGGCGATCGTCACTCCGATCCCCGGGACCACTCGAGACTACGTCCGTGCCACGATCTCCATCGACGGTGTTCCGGTGCATCTCGTCGATACGGCGGGCCTCCGGGATACCGACGATCCGGTCGAGCGCATCGGCGTCGAGCGAACCTGGCGCGCCATCGAAGCGGCCGGGGCGGCGCTCGTGATCGAGTCGGCCACGGATTCGCTGCCGCCGGATGAATCGGTCCTGGCTCGCTTTCCTTCGCGCCAGCCGCGAATGCATGTCATGAACAAGGTCGACTTGTTGCCCGGCGGGTTTGCGCACACGGACCGGCGAGGACCGGTGCTCCCCGTTTCCGCGAAGACTGGCGAGGGCGTCGAATCGCTGCGTCGCTGGCTGCTGGAGGCCGCCGGCTGGAAGCCGCAGACCGAGGCGGTATTCATCGCGCGGCAGCGACACGTCGAGGCGCTCGATGCCGCCCGCCGGCATGTCGAGCGGGCGCAAGAAATCTTGCAACAGTTTGAATTGACAGCGGAAGAGCTCCGGCTCGCGCATCGGGCGCTGGGCCGGATCACTGGTGAAGTGAGCGCTGACGACCTGCTCGGCCGCATCTTCGCGAGCTTCTGCATCGGCAAATAGTGGTTCCACGTGGAACGTACCGCCGGTGATCCGTGGAGGTTCCACGTGGAACAAACGCCTGCGGGACCGCTTTGACGTAGAATTCCAGCTCGATTTCGCTTTCTCCCATGCATTTCCCAACGCGCTTCGATGTGATCGTCGTCGGCGGCGGCCACGCCGGTACGGAGGCCGCGCTCGCGTCGGCTCGCGCCGGCGCGCGTACGCTGCTGCTCACGCACTCGGTGGAAACGCTCGGGCAGATGTCGTGCAATCCGTCCATCGGCGGCATCGGGAAGGGGCATCTGGTCAAGGAAGTCGATGCGCTCGGCGGCGCGATGGCCGCAGCAGCCGATGAAGCCGGGATCCAGTTCCGCACGCTCAACGCGAGCAAGGGTCCGGCGGTGCGTGCCACACGCGCCCAGGCGGACCGGGTGCTGTACCGAGGCGCCATCCGCCGGCGCCTCGAGGCGCAGCCCGGCCTGCAGATCTTCCAGGCCGCCGTGGACGACCTGATCCTCGAGGGCGACCGTGTCGTGGGCGCGGTGACCTCGATCGGGTTGCGGTTCCACGCGGCATCGGTGGTCCTCACCGCGGGGACGTTCCTCGGCGGGCTGGTGCACGTCGGCTTGTCGCGCTATCCGGCGGGGCGTGCGGGCGATCCGCCCGCGCTTTCGCTCGCCGCGCGGCTGCGGGAGTTGCGCCTCCCGGTCGGGAGGCTCAAGACCGGAACGCCGCCTCGAATCGACGGCCGCACCATCGACTTTTCGCGCCTCGAGGAGCAGCCGGGCGATCGCCCCGAGCCGGTTTTCTCCTTCCTCGGGCGCCGCGAACAGCATCCGCGGCAGGTGAGCTGCTGGATCGCGCATACGACCTCGCGGACGCACGACATCATTCGCGGCGGCCTCGACCGATCGCCCATGTTCACCGGCGTGATCGAGGGCGTCGGTCCCCGCTATTGCCCCTCGATCGAGGACAAGATCCATCGTTTCGCGGGCAAGGAATCGCACCAGGTCTTCCTGGAGCCGGAGGGCCTCGAGACCTACGAGTTCTATCCCAACGGCATCTCCACGAGCCTGCCGTTCGACGTCCAGGTCGAGCTCGTGCGGTCGATTCCGGGGCTCGAAGGCGCGCACATCCTGCGCCCCGGATATGCGATCGAATACGACTATTTCGATCCGCGCGGGCTGAAGGCGACGCTGGAGACCAAGGCCTTGCATGGCTTGTTCTTCGCGGGCCAGATCAACGGCACGACCGGATACGAAGAGGCCGCCGCGCAGGGGCTCCTCGCCGGGCTCAACGCGGCGCTCGCGGCGCGCGGCGAGCCAGGCTGGTCTGCGCGCCGGGACGAAGCCTATCTCGGCGTGCTCGTGGACGACCTCGTCACGCGCGGCGTGACCGAGCCCTATCGCATGTTCACCAGCCGCGCCGAGTATCGATTGCAGCTGCGCGAGGACAACGCCGACTTGCGCTTGACCGAGACGGGACGCCGGTTGGGGCTGGTCGACGACGTGCGTTGGGCCGCCTTCGCCCATAAGCGCGAGGCGATCGCCCAGGAGACCCAGCGGCTCCAGTCGACTTGGGTGCGCCACGATCGGATTTCCGAGCAGGAACAAGAGCTTGTGCTCGGCCAGCAAATTGAACGCGAGCACTCACTCTTCGACCTCCTGCGGCGCCCGGGCGTCACGTACCGGGGCCTTTCGCGCTGGCGCGGCGAGGGTTCGCCCATCCTGGACGACGAGGTCGCGGCGCAGGTGGAGATCGCCGCAAAATACGCGGGGTACATCGAGCGGCAGGCGGGAGAGGTGCAACGCCAGCTGGCACAGGAGACGACGAGCCTGCCGGAAGATCTCGACTACGCTTCCATCCGCGGCCTTTCGAAGGAGGTGTGCCAGAAGCTCGCGCAGCACCGACCGGAGACGATCGGCCAGGCCTCGCGCATCCAGGGCGTGACGCCGGCGGCGATTTCCCTCCTCCTCGTCCATTTGAAGCGGCACGACGCGGCGACGCGCGCGGCCGACCGCGGCGCGGCATGACGCTCGAGGCGCAAATCGCAGGCGGCATCGCGGCGCTCGGCCTCGCAACGCCGGCCGAGGCCCCGGCGACGTTGGCGCGTTATCTCGAGCTCATTTCGAAGTGGAACCGCGTGCACAACCTCACCGCGGTCCGCGAGCCCGAACAGATGGTGGTCCTGCACCTGCTCGACAGCCTTTCGGTGCTGCCGCATGTCGCGAACGCCGCGACGCTCGTCGACGTGGGCAGCGGGCCGGGCCTGCCCGGAATTCCGCTCGCGATCGCGCGGCCGACGCTCGCCGTGACGCTGCTCGATTCGAGCCACAAGAAATGCGCCTTCCTCCGCCAGGCGAAGGCGGAGCTCAACCTCGCGAACGTGGAGATCGTGTGCGATCGCGTCGAGGGCTGGAAGCCGGATGCGAAGTTCGACGCCGTGGTGTCGAGAGCCTTCTCCGAGCTCGCCGATTTCGTCGTCCAGGCGCATCACCTGGCCGCACCCGGCGGCCGCCTCATCGCGATGAAGGGCGTGTATCCCTTCGAGGAGATCGCGCGCGTCCCGTCGAGCCACAAGGTGGAAAAGGTGCTGGAGCTCGCGGTGCCGTCGCTCGAAGCGAAGCGCCACCTCGTTTTCCTCGAGGCCGCCTGATGGGCCGCATCTTCGTGATCGCGAACCAGAAGGGCGGAGTCGGCAAGACCTCCATCGCGGTGAACCTTTCGGCGAGCCTCGCCCACTACGGCCGCCGCGCGCTGCTGGTGGATCTCGATCCGCAGGGCAACGCGACGACGGGAAGCGGCCTCGACAAGTCCGCATGCGAGAAGACGGTCTACGGCGTGCTCCTCGGCGAGTATGCGTTGGCGGATGCGGTGCGCTCGTGCGAAGGCGGCTACGACATCGTTCCCTCGAACCGCGAGCTCGCGGGCGCGGAGGTCGAGCTGATCGGCATCGAACGGCGCGAGTTCCGCCTGCGCGACGCGCTGCGCAAGGCCGCGGCCGCCTACGACTTCGTCGTGATCGACTGCCCGCCCGCGCTCAACATGCTGACGGTGAACGGCTTCGCGGCGGCCGACGCGGTCATCATCCCGATGCAGTGCGAGTACTACGCGCTCGAGGGACTCTCGGATCTCGTGGGCACGCTGCGCAAGGTGAAGCAGAACCTCAATCCGGCGATCGAGATCGAGGCGCTCGTGCGCACCATGTACGACCCGCGCAGCACGCTCACCGTGCAGGTTTCCGACGAGCTCAAGCGTCACTACGGCGACAAGGTGTTCGATACCGTGATCCCGCGCAACGTGCGCATCGCCGAGGCGCCTTCCTTCGGCAAGCCCGTCCTGCTGCACGATCCCGCGTCGAAGGGTGCGGCGGCGCACCTGCAGTTCGCGCGCGAATTGCTCGGTCGCAACGGCTTCGCCGTCGCCGAAGCGGCCTGACGCATGGCGCGCCACAAGGCCCTTGGGCGAGGACTCGACGCGCTGCTCGGCGCGGCGCCGGCCGAATCGCGGGAGGAGGAGCGCCTCGCGCAGCTTCCCATCGCGAGCCTGCGCCCGGGGAAATACCAGCCACGCACACGCATGGACGAGGCATCGCTCGCCGAGCTCGCCGATTCGATCCGCGCGCGCGGCGTGATCCAGCCGGTCGTGGTGCGTGAAGTGGGCGGCGGGCACTACGAGCTCCTCGCCGGCGAGCGGCGCTGGCGCGCCGCACGGCTCGCCGGCCTCGAGCGCATCCCCGCGATCGTGCGCGACGTCCCGGACGAAGCGGCGCTCGGCATCGGCCTCATCGAGAACATCCAGCGCGAGGACCTCAACCCGATCGAAGAGGCGATGGGCTTGAAGCGCCTCATCGACGAGTTCCGGCTCACGCACGAGGAGGCCGCTCGCGCCGTGGGGCGCTCGCGCACGGGCGTCACGAACCTGCTGCGCCTGCTGGAGCTCGCGCCCGCGGTGCAGGCGCTGGTGCAGGAGGGGCGCATCGACATGGGGCACGCGAGGGCGATCCTCGCGCTTTCGAAGCCGCGCCAGGTGGAGGTGGCGTACCGCATCGCGGAGCAGGGGCTCTCGGTGCGCGAAGCCGAGCGCCTGGTGCAGGAAGCGTCGAGCGCGCCGCGCGCCGCGGGTGCGCGGCAAGCGCAGGCCGCCCTGGACGCGGACAGCCGGCGCCTGCAGGAAGAGCTGTGCGAGCTGCTCGGCACGACGGTCCGTTTGCGCCTTCGCGGCACGGGGCGCGGAAGCCTCGTCATCGACTATGCGAGCCTCGACGAGCTCGAAGGTCTCCTCGAGCGGTTGAAGGCCGGCTGACCCGCCTTGTTGCACTGCATGATTCTTTGACGCGGCACGGCGCCGGCCGATATAATCGAATGGTTTTGCTTCGCCGGCCTTCCGGGCCGCTTTTCGCCTTTGGTTCCCAAGGCGCAGGGCGGCGGTGGAGGGTCCATGCGACAGTCCAGATGAGGCCCTTCCGTACCGTGCTCTCGTGGCAGATCCTCGCCACGGTGGCGCTCGCGCTTCTCGCGGCAATCCCCTGGGGCAAGGACGGCGCGGTCTCGGCCGCGCTGGGGGGCGGGATCAACGTGGCGGCGGGTTCGGCCTACGCCTGGATCGTCTCGCGGCGCAAGGCGCGCACGGCCGGGGAGGCGCTGCGCACGATGCTCAGGGCGGAAGCGGTGAAAGTGCTCCTGATCATCGCGCTCCTCTGGCTGGCGATGGCGAGATACCACTCCATCGTGCACGGAGTCTTCCTCGGAAGCTTCGCCGTCACGGTGGGAATCTTCGCGGCGGCGATCGCCGTGAAGGATCGAAACGAAGACAAGATGCCCCGTGCGAACGGGCGACAGTGACCGGATAGACAGATGGCCGCAGAGCAGACGACCCTCACTCCCGCGGAGTACATGACGCACCACCTCACGTTCCTCAACCGCGGGGTGGCGGACCACGGCGGCTTCTGGTCGCTCAACGTCGACACGTTGATCGTGAGCATCATCCTGGGATTCGCGGGCCTGGGCTTTTTCTACTGGATCGCGAGGGGCACCACCACCGGGGTGCCGAACAAGCGGCAGGCCTTCGTCGAGTTCTTCTTCGACTTCGTCGATCGCGAGGTGAAGGACATCTTCCATCACGGCGACCGCCACCGTTTCGTGGGCCCGGTCGCGCTCACCGTCGCGGTGTGGGTGGTGCTCATGAACGCGATGGACTTCCTGCCGGCCGACTTCGTCACCTGGATCACGAGCCACCTGGGGCTCGGCCATTTCCGGCCGGTGCCGACCGCGGACGTGAACACCACCTTCGCGCTCGCCCTGTCGGTGTGGCTCCTCATGATCCTCTTCTCGGTTCGCGTGAAGGGCTTCGGCGGGTTCGTGCACGAGCTGTTCTGCTCGCCCTTCGGCAGCAATCCCGTCCTGTGGCCCGTCAACTTCGCCTTCAACGCGGTCGAGTACCTGTCCAAGCCGCTGTCGCACTCGCTGCGGCTCTTCGGCAACATGTACGCGGGCGAGATCATCTACCTGCTGCTGTGGATGCTCGCCTCGGCCGGCATCACGTTCGGCGCGGCCGCCGTCCTGCTCGGCATCGGATGGTCGATCTTCCACGTGCTGATCGTGCTGCTGCAGGCCTACATCTTCATGATGCTCACGATCGTCTACATCGCCATGGCGCACGAGAGCCATTGAGCCTGCCGGCCGCGCCTCGCCGCGCGTTCGAACGCTTTCCCACCCCAACACGTCATCACCGAAAGGAAAACCCATGGACAAGCTTCAACTGATCGCCCAGATCCAGGCCGCGACCGGGATCGGCATCGGCCTCATGATCGGCCTGGGCGCGCTCGGCGCCTGCGTCGGCATCGGCATCATGTGCAGCCGCTTCCTCGAGGGCGCGGCACGCCAGCCGGAGCTCATGCCGCAGCTCCAGGGCAAGGTGTTCCTGCTTCTCGGCCTGATCGACGCGTCGTTCATCATCGGCCTGGGCATCGCGATGTTCTTCGCGTTCGCGAATCCGCTCCTCGGAAGCCTCGGCTGACCCGGTAGCGAAACCGCAAGGGAAGCGTCATGAACTTCAACCTCACGATGATCGCGCAGGCGCTTTCGTTCCTGCTGTTCATCTGGATCACCGTCATCTGGATCTGGCCGATGATCCTCGTGAAGATCGAGGCGCGCCAGAAGCTCATCGCCGACGGCCTGGCCGAGGCCGAGCGCGGCCGCTCCTCGCTCGCGGACGCCCAGAAGCAGACCGAGAAGATGCTGCGCGAGGCGCGCGATCGCGCCCACCAGCTCGTCACGCAGGCCGAGCAGGCCGCCAACCAGCGGATCGAGGAATCGAAAGCGCAGGCCAAAGCCGAGGGCGACCGGCTGCTCGCCGCCGCCAAGGCGCAGATCGAGCAGGATGTGCAGTCCGCCCGCCAGCAGTTGCGCGAGCAGGTCGCGGCGCTCGCGGTGTCCGGCGCGGAAAAGATCCTGCGCCGCGAGGTCGACGCGCGCGCGCACGCCGAGATGCTCGACCGCCTCAAGTCGCAGATCTGAGCCATGGCCGACATCGCAACCGTCGCGCGCCCGTATGCGGAAGCCACCTTCAGGGCGGCGCTCGACAAGGGCTCGCTAGCGAAGGCGGGGCAGGGGCTCGCGGTCCTCGCCGCCATCGCCGCGGACGGGCGCGTGCGCTCGGTCCTTTCCGATCCGCGCATGACCGCGCAGCAGAAAAAGGACTTCTTCACCTCGATCGCCGGCGACCGTCTGGGAGAAGTGGCGCGGAACCTCGTCGGCGTGCTGGTCGACAACCGGCGCGAGGAGCTGATCGGCGCGATCGCGCGGGAGTTCGACGAGCTCCAGCGCGAGCACGACCGCGTGATCAAGGCGCGCATCACGAGCGCGAAGCCGCTCGAGGACGCGCAGCGCGGCGAGATCGTCGCCGCCCTCGAGCGCCGTTACGGCAAGAAGGTCGAGGCCGAGATGGACGTGGACCCCGAGCTGCTCGGCGGCGCGCGCGTCCAGATCGGCGACCAAGTCATCCACGCATCGGTGCGTGACGCGCTGGCCCAGATGGCCGTCGCGCTCTCCCGATAGCGATCCAGGAGCCATCGATGCAGATCAATCCCTCCGAAATCAGCGAACTCATCAAGGCGAAGATCGAGAACCTCCAGGTTGCCGCGGAAAAGCGCACCGAGGGGAGCGTGATCTCCGTCACCGACGGCATCTGCCGCGTCCACGGGCTCAGCGACGTGATGCAGGGCGAGATGCTGGAGTTTCCCGGCCATACGCTCGGCCTCGCGTTGAACCTCGAGCGCGACTCGGTCGGCGCGGTCGTGCTCGGCTCCTACGAGCACATCTCCGAGGGCGACACGGTGAAGGCCACCGGCCGCATCCTCGAAGTGCCGGTCGGTCCCGAGCTCATCGGCCGCGTGGTGAACTCGCTCGGCCAGCCGATCGACGGCAAGGGCCCGATCGAAGCGAAGCTCACGGACCCGATCGAGAAGGTCGCCCCGGGCGTGATCTGGCGCAAGTCCGTGTCGCAGCCGGTGCAGACCGGCCTCAAGGCGATCGACGCCATGGTGCCGGTGGGCCGCGGCCAGCGCGAGCTGATCATCGGCGACCGGCAGACCGGCAAGACCGCGGTCGCCGTCGACACGATCATCAACCAGAAGGGCAAGGACCTCATCTGCGTCTACGTCGCCGTCGGCCAGAAGGCCTCGACCATCGCGAGCGTGGTGCGCAAGCTCGAGGAGTTCGGAGCGATGGACTACACCATCGTCGTCGCCGCCTCCGCTTCCGAACCCGCGGCGATGCAGTACATCGCTCCCTATTCGGGCTGCACCATGGGCGAGTACTTCCGCGATCGCGGCCAGGACGCGCTCATCATCTACGACGACCTCACCAAGCAGGCGTGGGCGTACCGGCAGATCTCGCTCCTCCTGCGCCGGCCGCCGGGCCGCGAGGCGTATCCCGGCGACGTGTTCTACCTGCACTCGCGCCTGCTCGAGCGCGCCGCGCGCGTGAACGAGGAATACGTGGAGAAGTTCACCAAGGGCCAGGTGAAGGGGAAAACCGGCTCGCTCACCGCGCTTCCGGTGATCGAGACGCAGGCGGGCGACGTGTCCGCGTTCGTGCCGACCAACGTGATCTCGATCACCGACGGCCAGATCTTCCTCGAGACCGACCTCTTCAACGCCGGCATCCGTCCCGCCATCAACGCCGGCATCTCGGTGTCGCGCGTGGGCGGCGCCGCGCAGACCAAGGTGATCAAGAAGCTGGGCGGCGGCGTGCGCCTCGCGCTCGCGCAGTACCGCGAGCTGGCGGCGTTCGCGCAGTTCGCCTCCGACCTGGACGAGGCCACCCGCAAGCAGCTCGAGCGCGGCCGCATGGTGACCGAGCTCATGAAGCAGCCGCAGTACCACCCGCTGCAGGTGTGGGAGATGGCGCTCGTGCTGTTCGCGGTGAACAACGGCTACTACGACGACATCGACGTGAAGAACGCCCTCGCCGCCGAGCGCGCGATGCGCGAGTTCGTGAAGGCGAAGTACGGCGACCTCGCCGAGCGCATCGAGAAGACCAAGGACCTCTCCAAGGAGGACGAGGCGAAGTTGCACGAAGCCATTCAGGATTTCAAGAAGAATGCAACGTACTAGTGGCGGGAAGCGGGGACGGTGTTGGAGCGGACGTTGAACGCCGCTCGACACCACCGGGCAGGAAGCGACATGAACCACAGAGCGGCGATAGCGACCAAGGGCACCTAGATGGCAGGCAGCAAGGAAATCCGCACCAAGATCCGAAGCGTGCAGAACACGCGCAAGATCACCAAGGCCATGGAGATGGTCGCCGCCTCGAAGATGCGGAAGGCGCAGGAACGCATGCGCCGCGCGCGTCCCTACGGCGAGAAGATCCGCGTCATCGCCTCGCACCTCGCCCACGCGAACACCGAGTACCGCCACCCGTTCCTGGTGCGGCGCGAAGGCGTGAAGGACGTGGGCCTCATCGTGGTGACGTCGGACAAGGGCCTGTGCGGCGGCCTCAACACCAACGCCCTTCGGCTCACGGTGAACAGGCTGAAGGAGTGGCAGGGCGAGGGCCGCAACGTCCAGCTCACCGCGATCGGCAACAAGGGCTTCGGCTTCCTGCAGCGCGTCGGGGGAAACATGGTGTCGCACCTCACCGCGCTCGGCGACACGCCGCACGTCGAACGGCTGATCGGCCCGGTCAGGGTGCAGATCGACGCCTACTCCGCCGGCAGGATCGGCGCGCTCTACATCGTGTACACGCGCTTCATCAACACGATGAAGCAGGAGCCGGTGATCGAGCAGCTGTTGCCCCTTCCGGCCGAGCGGCTCGAGCGCGAATCGCGCGCCGCGCGCGAGAACTGGGACTACCTTTACGAGCCCGAGGCGCGCGTCGTGCTGGAGCAGCTCCTCACGCGCTACGTGGAGCAGATCATCTACCAGGCCGTGGCCGAGAACCTCGCGAGCGAGCAGTCGGCGCGCATGGTCGCCATGAAGGCGGCGAGCGACAACGCCTCGAGCCTCATCGACCAGCTCACGCTCGTCTACAACAAGACGCGCCAGGCGGCCATCACCAAGGAACTCTCCGAGATCGTCGGCGGCGCTGCGGCCGTCTGAAGAACCGAAATTCGAGGAAAACACATGAGCGCTACTCCCAGCCAAGGAAAGATCGTGCAGTGCATCGGCGCGGTCATCGACATCCAGTTCCCGCGCGAGCACATGCCCAGGGTCTACGACGCGCTGAAGCTCGTCGAGGAGGACAATTCGTTCGCCGAGAAGGGCCTCACGTTCGAGGTCGAGCAGCAGCTGGGCGACGGCGTCGTGCGCACCATCGCGCTCGGCTCGACCGACGGCCTGCGCCGCGGCATGAAGGTGAACGGCACCGGCGCGCCGATCTCGGTGCCGGTCGGCCCGGCGACGCTCGGGCGCGTGATGGACGTGCTGGGCCGTCCGATCGACGAGCGCGGCCCGGTGGACGCGCAGGAGAGGCGCTCGATCCACGCGGCGGCGCCGAAGTTCGACGAGCTCTCGCCCTCGGTGGAGCTCCTCGAGACCGGCATCAAGGTGATCGACCTCATCTGCCCGTTCGCGAAGGGGGGCAAGATCGGCCTGTTCGGCGGCGCGGGCGTGGGCAAGACCGTGACCATGCTCGAGCTCATCAACAACATCGCGACGCAGCACTCCGGCCTCTCGGTCTTCGCCGGCGTGGGCGAGCGCACGCGCGAGGGCAACGACTTCTACCACGAGATGTCGGAGGCGAACGTCATCGTGCAGGACGACCTCTCGAAATCGAAGGTGGCGATGGTGTTCGGGCAGATGAACGAGCCGCCCGGCAACCGCCTGCGCGTGGCGCTCACCGGCCTCACCATGGCCGAGCGCTTCCGCGACGAGGGCCGCGACATCCTGCTCTTCATCGACAACATCTACCGCTTCACGCTGGCGGGCACCGAGGTGTCGGCGCTGCTCGGCCGCATGCCCTCCGCGGTGGGCTACCAGCCGACGCTCGCCGAGGAGATGGGCAGGCTGCAGGAGCGCATCACGTCGACCAAGACCGGCTCCATCACGTCCATCCAGGCGGTGTACGTGCCGGCGGACGACCTCACCGACCCGTCGCCGGCGACCACCTTCGGCCACCTCGATGCGACCGTGGTGCTCTCGCGCGACATCGCGGCGCTCGGCATCTACCCGGCGGTCGACCCGCTCGACTCCACGTCGCGCCAGGTGGACCCGAACGTGGTGGGCGAGGACCACTACAACAAGACGCGAGCGGTGCAGCAGGTGCTCCAGCGCTACAAGGAGCTGCGCGACATCATCGCGATCCTCGGCATGGACGAGCTCTCGCCCGAGGACAAGCTCGCGGTGGGGCGCGCGCGCAAGATCCAGCGCTTCCTCTCGCAGCCGTTCCACGTGGCCGAGGTCTTCACCGGCTCGCCGGGCAAGTACGTGACGCTCAAGGATACGATCAAGGGCTTCCGCATGATCGTGGACGGCGCGTGCGACAGCCTCCCCGAGCAGGCTTTCTACATGGTGGGCACCATCGAGGAAGCGTTCGAAAAGGCGAAGACGCTCCAGTAATGCCGGCCCTCTCCCCGGGAGAGGACGCGGCGAGGCGAAACAATGGCAAAGACCATGCACGTGGACATCGTGAGCGCCGAGGAGTCGATCTTCTCGGGCCGGGCGGAGATGGTGATCGCGCCGGGCGAAGGCGGCGAGCTGGGCATCCTGCCCGAGCACACGCCGCTCCTCACGCGCATCAAGCCGGGGGCGGTGCGCATCCGTCCGGGCGCCGATTCGTCCGAGGAAGTGATCTACGTTTCCGGCGGCATGATGGAAGTGCAGCCGGACCGCGTCACGGTCCTCGCCGATACGTCGGTGCGCGCGCACGACCTGGACGAGGCGAAGGCGATGGAAGCCGAGCGCCTCGCCAAGGAAGCGCTCGCGAACCGCGCCGGGGCCATGGATCTCGCGAAGGCGCAGGCGGAGCTCGCCGAGGCCGTGGCGCAGCTCCAGGCGATCCGCAAGCTGCGCCAGAGGCGATGACGTGGTAGAATGGTCGGCGTAGTCAGGGGGATCACGAAACTCCTTTACTTAGAGGCGCAACACATGCGGGCAGGGGACCTCCCCTGCCCTTTTTGTTTGCTTGCGCCGGACAGCGGAAAACGGCGTCCATGAAGGCGAACGCAACCCAGGTGGCGATCCTCGCCGCGGGGCAGGGCAAGCGCATGCGCTCGCGGCTCCCCAAGGTCCTGCAACCGCTCGCAGGACGGCCGCTGCTCGGGCACGTGCTCGCCAGCGCGCGCGCGCTTTCCCCGGCCCGGATCTGCGTGGTCGTCGGCCATGGCGGCGCGGCCGTGCGCGAGGCGCTCGATGCGCCGGACGTCGCCTGGGTGGAACAGTCCCCGCAGCTCGGAACCGGCCACGCCGTGATGCAGGCGCTGCCGCGCCTGGACGCCGGGGGAGTGGTGCTGGTCCTCTACGGCGACGTGCCGTTGATCGCCCCCGATACCCTGCGCTCGCTGGTCGAAGCCGCCGGCGGCGGGGGACTCGCGCTCCTCACGCAAACCCTCGCCGAGCCCCAGGGTTATGGCCGAATCGTTCGCGACGCGGCCGGGCGGGTGGCGCGCATCGTGGAGGAAAAGGACGCGAACGAAGGCGAGCGGGCCATCCGCGAAGTGAATACCGGCATCCTCGCGGTGGCGCGCGCGAAGCTCGGCGACTGGCTGGGACGCCTGCGCAACGACAATGCGCAGCGCGAGTACTATCTCACCGATATCGTGGCCGCCGCGGTGGCCGACGGCGTGCCGATCGAGGTGCGGCAGCCTTCGGCGGCCTACGAGTGCCTCGGAGTGAACAGCAAGGCCGAGCTCGCCGCGCTGGAGCGCCGCTACCAGATGAACCACGCCGACCGCCTGCTCGAACAGGGCGTCACCCTCGCCGATCCCGCGCGCATCGACGTGCGCGGAGAGCTGCGATGCGGGCAGGACGTTTGCATCGACGTGAACTGCATCTTCGAGGGGCGCGTGGTCCTCGGCGACGGCGTGAGGCTCGGCGCGAGCTGCATCCTCAGGGACGTGGAAATCGGCGCCGGCACGCAGCTGCGCCCCTTCAGCATCGTCGAGGAGGCGCGCATCGGCGCGAACGCGCGCATCGGCCCCTATGCCCGCATCCGTCCGGGCAGCGAGCTCGCCGACGACGTGCACGTCGGCAACTTCGTCGAGGTGAAGGCGAGCCGCATCGGGCGTGCGAGCAAGGCGAACCACCTCGCCTACGTCGGCGACTCCACCGTGGGAAGCGGCGTCAACATCGGGGCCGGCACGATCACCTGCAACTACGACGGCGCGCACAAGCATCGCACGGTCATCGAGGACGACGTGCACATCGGCTCCGACGTGCAGCTGATCGCTCCGGTCACTGTGGGCCGCGGCGCGACGATCGCGGCCGGCGCGACCATCACCGACGACGTGCCGCCGGGCGGCCTCACCCTCACGCAGAAGAAGCAGGTCACGAAGCCCGACTGGCAACGGCCGCGCAAGAAGTAAGCGCGGCCCTCAGGGCGCGGAGCCGCGGATCGAAGCCACGTTCGCGACGCCCGGGTCGTCCGGGGACACGAAGTAGCTCGCCGCGACCCCGATCATCAGGGACACCCCCACGAGGACCAGCGCACGCGTCGCGGCGCTCAGGGGATCGGCATTCATCCATCCCAGCTCTTCCCGGCTGGGTTTCGGGTCGTGGTCGCGAAGGTCGTCGAGCATCGCAGTCGCCTTTCGGGTCGGGGGCAGGCGAGTGCAGATTAGGGCCCGCGCGGCCGCGGGCCCATGGAGGAATTCGGACCCGGAATGCGGAAGATTCCGCGCTACCAGCGCGCGGGCGGCTTCTTGTTGATGGTGACGATCCGGTTCTCGACCTTGATGTAGCCGCCGGCGGTGAGGTCGCGGAAGATGCGGCTCACCATGTCGCGCGAGGCGCCGACGCGCTCGGCGATCTCCTGCTGGGTGATCTTTTCCGGGATCTGCAGCTTGCCGTCGGGCGCCTCGACCGCCATGTTGAGGAGCAGGCGGGCGACGCGTCCGTACACGTCGAGCAGCGCCAGGTCCTTCACGCTGTTGGTCGCGATGCGGGCCCGGTCGATGATGCGCGAGATCATGTCCAGCGCGAAATCCGGGTTGCGGCGGATCGCTTCGCGCACCGGGTCGCGGCCCACGACCGAGAACGTGGTGGGTTCGAGCGTCATCACCGAAGCCGAACGCGGCTTTCCGTCGAGGGCCATTTCGCCCACGTACTCGCCGGCGCCCTGCGTGTCGAGGATCATCTCGTGCCCCTCGGTGTCGGAGATGAACACCTTCACGCGTCCCGAGAGGACGACGAACACCGAGTCGCTGGAGTCGCCCTCGGTGATGAACACGGTGTTCTTCGGGTAGGTCCGCAGCCGCCCGAGCGCGGCGAGCGACCTCGTGAACGGGTCCGGAATGGCCTGCAGCTGAGTGGCGTTCGGCGTGTCCCCTGTCATGTTCTTTCCTACGGGCCGGGGCAGACGCGCAAAGTCTAGCATCCGGACCCTGCCGCGTTAAGACGGCCCGCCCGCCTCGTGCGCGAACGCACGCGCCGTTGTCCGATATTCGGCATCCCGGCTGCGGAGCACGCCGCTGTCCTGCGCGGCCGCCGCGGGCACGATGGCTACGGTTTCGCGGGTCTCCTCCTCTCCCGCGGGCCGGCTGGGCGACTTGAGGCCGATGCCATGGCGCCTATGCTTGACTCTCCCCGGTTCCAAGCCGGGGAGAGTCCTTGTTTGGCACCGTCGCACCGCAGGCCCCGCGCATGAGAAAATGGCGCTCCCTGCAGCCGCGTCGCGCGGACCCCCCCGCCATGTGTGGAATCGTCGGTGCCATCGCCGCCCGCAACGTCGTCCCGATCCTCACGGAGGGACTGAAGCGCCTCGAATACCGCGGCTACGATTCGGCCGGGCTCGCCGTGTTGAACGGGGGCATCCGCCGCGTGCGCCGGGTGGGCCGCGTGGCCGAGATGGAGAGCGCGGTTCTCGCCGAGCACCTCACCGGCATCGTCGGCATCGCGCATACGCGCTGGGCGACCCATGGCGGCGTGACCGAGCCCAACGCGCATCCGCACGTCTCGACGGGCGAGATCGCCGTCGTGCACAACGGCATCATCGAGAACCACGAGGAGCAGCGTGCGCGGCTGAAGGCGCTCGGCTACTCCTTCGAGTCGCAGACCGACACGGAGGTGATCGCGCACCTCATCCACCATCACTACCAGGCCGACCGCGACCTGTTCGCCGCGACGCGCAAAGCGGTCGCGGATCTGCACGGCGCATACGCGCTCGGCGTGGTCGCCCTCTCGGAGCCGGACACGATGACCGGCGCGCGCATGGGCTGCCCGCTCGTCGTGGGCCTGGGCGAGGGCGAGAACTTCCTCGCCTCGGACGTCTCGGCGATCGTCGCGCAGACGCGCCGCGTGGTGTACCTCGAGGACGGCGACGTGGTGTCGGTGCACCGGGACGGCATCCGCATCCTCGATCGCGAGGGCGGCGCGGCCGAACGCCCGGTCCACCTCTCGGATGTCTGCGCCGACGCGATCGACCTCGGCCCGTACTCGCACTACATGCAGAAGGAGATCCACGAGCAGCCGCGCGCGGTCGCCGATACGCTCGAGGCGCTGGTGGACTCGGGCGTCGACATCGACGGCTTGTTCGGGGCCGGAGCGCAGGCGGCGTTCCGCGACGCGCCCTCGGTGCTGATCCTCGCCTCGGGCACCAGCTACTACGCCGGGCTGGTCGCGCGCTACTGGATCGAGGCGCTCGCGCGCATTCCCTGCGCCGTCGAGCACGGACACGAATATCGCTATCGGGACTCGATCGCGGAGCCGCGCCAGCTCGTGGTCACCATCTCGCAGTCCGGGGAGACGCTCGACACGCTCGAGGCCCTCAAGCGCGCGCGCGAGCTCGGCCACGCGCGGACGCTCTCGATCTGCAACGTGCGCGAAAGCGCCATCCCGCGCGCCTCGCGCTTCGTGTTCTACACGCGCGCCGGTGCCGAGATCGGCGTCGCGTCGACCAAGGCGTTCACCACGCAGCTGGTGTCGCTCTACGCGCTCGCGCTGGCGCTCGCCAAGGCGCGCGGGCGGCTCGCGCCGGGCGAGGAGGCGGGCGCGCTCGAGCAATTGCGCTTCGTGCCGGGCAGCATCCAGCACGCGCTGAACCTCGAGCCGCAGATCGCCGCCTGGGCCGAGCGCTTCTCGACGAGCGAGCACGCGCTCTTCCTCGGCCGCGGCATCCACTATCCGGTGGCGCTCGAGGGCGCGCTCAAGCTCAAGGAGATTTCCTACATCCACGCCGAGGCGTATCCCGCGGGGGAGCTGAAGCACGGCCCGCTCGCCTTGGTCGACGCCTCCATGCCGGTCGTGGTGATCGCGCCCAACGACGCGCTGCTCGAGAAGGTGAAGTCGAACATGCAGGAAGTGCGCGCGCGCGGCGGCGAGCTTTACGTCTTCACCGACCTCGACAGCCGTTTCCGGGAGGAAGCGGGCGTGCACGTGATCCGCGCTCCTCGCCACGCGGGCGCCCTCTCCCCCGTCGTGCATGCGATCCCCGTGCAGCTGCTCGCCTACCATGCGGCGCTGCGCCGCGGCACCGACGTCGACAAGCCGCGCAACCTGGCGAAGGCGGTGACGGTCGAATGACGTTCCTCGTCGAGGCGAGCCTCCCATGAGCATCCGTGCCGAGTCCTACCCCGGTGAAGTCGAGCGCGTCGTCCAGCACGTCGTGGCCGCGATCTCGGGCGCCGAGGAAAGCCGCGATCCCTTCGCGCACCTGCGCCTCGCGGATGTTTTCCCCGCCGACGTGTACTCCGCGATGGTGGAGTCGATGCCGGGCAACGACGTATACCGTCCGATGTCCGGACGGGCGCGCGAAAGCCGCGCTCCCGACGGGCGGCCCACGCGGGTGAAGCTCGACCTCTTCCCCGAGTTCGTGCGCCACCTTCCGCAGCGCTCGCGCGGCGTGTGGGACGTGGTCGGCCGCGCCCTCCGCGGTCCGCAGGTGCGCGACGCGTTCCGCGAACGGCTCTCCACCAGCCTCATCCGGCGCTTCGGCGAGGCGTATCGCGCCGTCGGGCTCTACCCGATCCCGATCCTCACGCGCGACGTCGCGGGATATCGCATCGGCATCCACCCGGACACGCGGCGCAAGGCGATCACGGTGCAGCTCTACCTGCCGGGCGATCGCTCCATCGAGCACGTCGGCACGGTGTTCCACCGCCGTGGAGCGGACGGGCGATACGAGCGCGCATGCCAGATGCCCTTCGCGCCGAACACCGGCTACGCGTTCGCCGTGGGCAGCGACACCTACCACTCGGTCGACACCGTCGGCGAAGAGGTCCACACGCGCGATTCGATCCTGCTCACGTACTTCTCCGACCACACGTGGATCGAGGTGGCGCGCAACCGCGGCAAGCGCCTGGGCAACCTCGTGCGCAACGAGCTGCGCGCCCTCGCGCGCTGAGCCTCAGAAGGAGCGCGGCAGGCCGAGGACGTGCTCGGCCACGTACGAGAGGATCAGGTTGGTCGAGATCGGAGCCACCTGGTAGAGCCGCGTCTCGCGGAACTTGCGCTCGACATCGTAATCGGCGGCGAAGCCGAAGCCACCGTGGAACTGCAGGCATGCGTTCGCCGCTTCCCACGAGGCCTTCGCGGCGAGGTACTTCGCCATGTTCGCCTGCGCCCCGCAGGGTTCTCCCGCGTCGAAGCGCCGGCACGCCTCGAAGCGCATCAGGTTCGCCGCCTCGAGCTCGATGTGCGCCTCGGCGATCGGGAACTGCACGCCCTGGTTCTTCCCGATCGGGCGGCCGAAGACCTCGCGCTCGCTCGCATAGCGCGTCACCTTGTCGATGAACCAGTAGCCGTCGCCGATGCACTCCGCGGCGATGATCGCGCGCTCCGCGTTGAGGCCGTCGAGGATGTAGCGGAAGCCCCGGCCCTCCTCGCCGATCAGGTTCTGCGCCGGCACCTCGAGGTTGTCGATGAAGAGCTCGTTCGTCTCGTGGTTCACCATGTTCGCGATCGGCCGCGCGGTGAGGCCGTGTCCGATCGCTTCGCGCAGGTCGACGAGGAAGATCGAGAGTCCCTCGGATCGCTTCCTCACCTCGGCGGCGGGCGTGGTGCGCGCGAGGAGGATCATGAGGTCGGAGTGCTGCACGCGCGAGGTCCAGACCTTCTGCCCGTTCACGACGTAGCGCTCGCCGCGACGCGCCGCCGTCGTGCGGATCGCGGTGGTGTCGGTGCCGGCGGCAGGCTCGGTCACGGCCATGGACTGCAGGCGCAGCTCGCCGCGCGCGATGGCCGGGAGGTAGCGCGCCTTCTGCTCGGGCGAGCCGTGGCGCAGCAGCGTGCCCATGTTGTACATCTGGCCGTGGCAGGCGCCCGCGTTGCCGCCGCAGCGATTGATCTCCTCCATGATGACCGAGGCTTCCGTCACGCCCAGGCCCGAGCCGCCGTACTCCGCCGGAATCAGCGCCGCGAGCCAGCCGGCCCTGGTGAGCGAATCGACGAACGACTCGGGATAGGCGCGCCGCGCATCCACATCGCGAAAATATTCGGCGGGAAATTGGGCGCACAGGTCGCGAACGCCTTCGCGGATCTGCGCGTACGGATCTTCGGGCTGCGGCACGGCGCCTCCTGGACGGGAGGTCGATGCTACCGCAGGAAGGCGATCGGCGCGGGCTCAGCCGGTCGCGGTCGACTTGTAGAAGTAGTAGTCCGCGGTGAACGCGACACGCGCTTCGTCGCCCACGTGGGTCTCGTCGCAGCCGGCGGTGGGGGCCGCGCCGCCGCGCGTGTTGACGCGCTGGATGCTCGTCACGCCCGCGAACATCCCGGGGCTGCCGTCCGGCACCGCGTGGAGCAGCTCCCACGGGAGGTTCGCGCTTCCCGCCGGCTGCATGCGCAGCGGCACCGCCGACACGCCGCTCAGGTCGTGCAGCGAGTTCCAGTGGTCCGGTGATGCGAGCCGGGCGACCGTGCCGGTGCCGTCCGACAGCGTCGCATCCGGCGCGACGAGGAACCACGCGTAGGCGTTCGAGTCCGCGGGCACCGCCTGGCATTGGTACACCTGCACGCCATCGGCCGTGAGCACGAAGGCGGGAGCCTCGTCGGGAAGCACGCGCAGCGGAGGAGCGACGCCGGCCGGCTCCGCGATGGCGGCGAGCGCCGGCACGGCGAGCGAGGCGGCGAACAGGGCGGGCAAGCGCAGCATGGCATCCTCCATTCGGGACCCTATCCGGCAGACAGGAAGGCGAGCGGCACGGTTCCCGCTCCCGGCCCGGCGACCATCGTCCGTTCGGAGAGTAGAATTCGCGGGTTCCCTCCGACGTTCTTCCATGCGCATCTACGTGAACGACGTGGCCGTTCGCGACGGCTTCCAGATCGAGCGGCGTTTCATCCCCACCGCGGTCAAGGTCGAGGTCATCAACCAGCTTTCCCGGACCGGGCTGCACAAGATCGAGGCGACCTCCTTCGTCTCGCCCAAGGCCGTGCCGGCGCTCGCCGACGCGCGCGACGTCCTGATGCAGATCGATCGCGTGCCGGGCGTGGCCTACGTCGCGCTGGTGCCGAACCTGCGCGGCGTGCGCGATGCGGCCGATTGCCCGGCGCGGCCCGACGAGGTGAACGGCGTCGTCTCCGCCTCGGAGACGCACAACCGCGCGAACATCAACCGCACGCACGAGCAGTCGCTCTCCGAGATGCCGGCGATGGTGCGGGCGGCCCATGACGCGGGCATGAAGATCACGATGAGCCTGTCGACGAGCTTCGGCTGTCCGTTCGAGGGCCGCGTGCACGAGGACGTCGTGTACGAGTTCGTCGAGCGTTTCCGCGAGCTCGGCTTCGACGGCATCTCGCTCGCCGACACCACCGGGATGGCGAACCCGAAGCAGGTGCGCGAGCTCGCCGCGCGCGTGCTGGAGCGCTTCCCGCCGCCGGACGACACCTACTACACGCTGCATTTCCACAACACGCGCGGCATGGGGCTCGCGAACGTGGTGGCCGGCATCGAGGCCGGCATCCGTTCCTTCGATGGCTCGGTCTCGGGCCTCGGCGGCTGTCCGTTCGCGCCCGGTGCCACGGGCAACATCTGCACCGAGGACATGGTGAACATGCTCGAGGACATGGGCTACGACACGCGCGTCGACCTCGCGAAGCTGCTGGCGGTCGCGCGGCGCATCCCCGTGATCGTCGAGCACGACGTGCCCGGCCAGGTGATGAAGGCCGGCCAGACGCTCGAGCTGCACGAAGCTCCCGCGCGCCTGCGAACGTAGGCGCCGCACGATCCTCGCGCGCGCCGCGCGCGAACCGCCCCAGCTGCACGAACCCACGGAGAAAAACGATGAAGCGATTCCTGCACGCGCTGCTCGCCCTCGCGCTCGGCGCCACGTTCGCCGCGGCGTCCCTCGCCCAGACGCCCGAGAAGAAGAGCATCACCATCGCAGTCGGCGGCAAGAGCCTCTTCTACTATCTGCCGCTCTCGGTGGCGGAGAGGAAAGGCTACTTCAAGGACGAGGGCCTCGAGGTCGAGATCCCCGACTTCCCGGGCGGCGCGAAGGCGTTGCAGGCGCTGGTGGGCGGCAGCGCGGATCTGGTCTCCGGCGCCTACGAGCACACCATCAACATGGCCGCCAAGCACCAGCCCATCGAGGCGGTGGTGCTGCAGCTCCACTACAACGCGATCGAGCTGCTGATGCCCGACGAGCGCGCGGCGAAGTATCGCGACGGCCGCGACCTCAAGGGCCTCAAGATCGGCGTGACCGCTCCCGGCTCCTCGACCAACATGTTCGTCGACCTGCTGCTGGTGAAGGCCGGGCTCGAGCCGAGCGACGTCTCGATCGTCGGCGTGGGCGCCGGGGCCGGCGCGGTCGCCGCCATGGAGAAGGGCGAGATCGACGCGCTCGCGAACCTCGATCCGGTGATCACGCAGCTCGAGGCCACCGGCAAGTTCAGGTCGGTGGTCGACACGCGCACCGAAAAGGGCATGGAGGAGGTCTACGGCAAGGAGTACATGGCCGCGGTGATCTACACCACCGACGAGTTCGTGAAGAAGTACCCGAACACCGTGCAGGCGGTCGTGAACGCCATGGTGCGCGCCGACAGGTGGATCGCGAAGGCGAGCCCGCAGGAGATCGTCGACCTCATGCCCGACTCGTTCAAGGCCGGCAACCCGGCGCTCTACAAGCAGGGGCTCGAGAAGAACCTCGCCGGCTACTCGAAGGACGGCCTCATGTCGCTCGCGGCGGCGCGCAACGTCTACAAGGTGCTCGACCAGTTCGAGCCCTCGGTGATGAAGGCGGGCAAGATCGACCTCTCGAAGACCTTCGACAACCGCTTCGCGCAGAAAGCGGACTCCAAATACAAATAGACTCGTCCCGTGTTGGAGCGGACGCCGGAGAGCGGTGCCGCTCAACACGCGAATCTCGCCGAAGGCCCGTTCGCCACTCGATTTTCCGCCATGCCTGCGGCCGTCTCCTTCGAAAACATCACCTGCACCTTCGCCGCGCGCAACGGCGGCCGGCCCTACACGGCGGTGAAGGACGTCACGCTCTCGATCGGCGAGGGCGAGTTCGTCTCCGTGGTGGGTCCCACGGGATGCGGAAAGTCGACGCTGCTCAACGTCGCGGCGGGCTTGCTGCGGCCTTCCTCGGGAACCATCCGCCTCTTCGGCGAGCCGCTCTCCGGCATCAACCGGCGGGCGGGCTACATGTTCCAGGCCGAGGCGCTGATGCCATGGCGCAGCGCCCTGGGCAACGTGACGGCGGGGCTGGAGTTTCGCGGGATCGAAGCGGCGCAAGCGCGCCGGCGCGGCGAGGACTGGCTCGCGCGCGTCGGCCTCTCCGGCTTCGGCGACCGCTATCCGCACCAGCTCTCGGGCGGCATGCGCAAGCGCGTCTCGCTCGCGCAGATGCTGATCCTCGACCCGCCGATCCTGCTCATGGACGAGCCGTTCTCCGCGCTCGACATCCAGACGCGCCAGCTGATGGAGAACGAGCTGCTCGACCTGTGGAGCGCCAACCGCAAGAGCGTCATCTTCATCACCCACGACCTCGAGGAAGCGATTTCGCTCTCCGATCGCGTGGTGGTGCTTTCGGCGGGGCCGCAGACGCACCCGATGGGCGACTTCCCGATCGCGCTCGCCCGGCCGCGCGACGTGTCGGAAGTGCGGCTCATGCCCGAATTCATCGCGTTGCACGACCGCATCTGGCACGCCATGAAGGACGAGGTGCTGAAGGGCTACGCGCAGACGCGCAACCGGGTGGCGGGATGAAGCGCCCGCGACTCTGGCTCTGGCAGGTGCTGATCCTCGCCGCGGTCTTCGTCGCCTGGCAGCTGCTCACGCAGCCGGGATTGATCCCGCCCTTCGTGTGGGACAACCCGGACCGGGCGGCCTTCTTCTTCGGCGAGCCGGTGAAGATGCTCAAGGTGATCTGGGCCTGGTTCAGCGACGGCACGATCTACAAGCATCTGTGGGTGACGCTCGAGGAGACGGTCCTCGCCTTCGTGATCGGCGCGGTGCTCGGGCTCGCCATGGGACTGTGGCTCGGCCTCTCGGCGACCGCCTCGGCGCTCCTCGATCCCTACATCACCGCGATGAACGCGATGCCGCGGGTGGTCCTCGCGCCGATCTTCATGGTGTGGTTCGGCCTCGGCATCTGGTCGAAGGTGGCGCTCGGCGTGACACTCGTGTTCTTCATCGTGTTCTTCAACGTCTACCAGGGCGTGAAGGAGGTGAGCCCGGTGGTGCTCAACAACACGGTGATGCTCGGCGCGAGCCGCCGCCAGCTGCTGCGCCACGTGTACCTGCCGTCCGCGACGTCGTGGGTGTTCTCGAGCCTGCACACCTCGGTCGGCATGGCCTTCGTCGGCGCGGTGGTGGGCGAGTACCTCGGCTCTGCGAGCGGCGTGGGCTACGTCATCCAGCAGGCGGAGGGCGCGTTCGACATCAACAGCGTGTTCGCGGGAATCCTGGTCCTCACCGCCTTCGCGCTGGTGCTCGACTACGCCGTGACCCACGCGGAGCGCCGGCTGCTGCGCTGGCGGCCCGCGCAGAGCGAGACGGAGCAGCTCTAGCGCGGCCTGCGCGGCTTGCGGCCGGCGCGCGCGGCGAGCCGGTCGTAGAGCGCGTTGGGAAGGAGCGCGAGCAGCCTTCCCACGATCGCCATCTGCCACGGGATGACGGCGAACGAGCGCCCGGCGTCGATCGCGTGCGCGATGCGGCGCGCGGCCTCGTCGGCCTGGAGCAGGAACGGCATCGGATAGGGATTGTGCTCGGTCATGGGCGATGCGACGTAGCCCGGGCAGATGGTGCTCACGCCGACGCCGCTGCCGTGGAGCTCGACCCTCAACGCCTCGAGGTAGCGGATGGCGGCGGCTTTCGAGGCGCTGTATCCGCCCGCGCCGGGAAGCCCGCGGAACCCGGCGACGGAGGCGATGCCGGCGAGGCGCCCGTTGCCGCGCGCACGCATCGGCTCGATGAACGGCTGGAACGTATGCACCATTCCGAGCACGTTCACCTGGAGGATATCGGCGAAGGTGGCCGCATCTTCCGGCTCGCCCGTGAGGGTGCCGTGCGAGATGCCGGCGTTGGCGATCACGAGGTCGGGGACGCCGTGGCGGGCACTGAACGCTTCGGCCGCCGCCTGCATCGGGCCGGGTTGGGTCACGTCGCAGGCGTAGGCCTCGTAGGTCGCACCGGCGGAGCGGCCGACATCGTGCAGCGCCTGCTCGCGCCGCGCGACGAGTCCGAGCGTGGCGCGGCGTGCGCCGTAGTGCCTGGCGAGCGCCGCGCCGATGCCGCTCGATGCGCCGGTGAGGAAGACGCGCACGGGCCTGGGGCCGCGCGAGGCCGGCGCTGCGCGCCTACTTCTTCTTGTGCGTCGCCGCGGACGCGGACTTGCCGTTCTCGGCGCGGATCTTCGCGATCAGCTCGTCCACCACGGTGAACATGCGTTCCGGGCTGCCGGCGGTCTCCCCGGATACGTAGTACTTCCCGTTCACGATGAGGCGCGGCACGCTGTCGACCTTGTAGTTGATCGTCATCTGCTTCGCGCGCTGCATGTCGCTCGCCACCGTGAACGACTTCTCCACCTGCTCGTACTTGGCCGGATCGACGCCGTTCTTCGCCAGCCACTGCTCGCGGATCTTCTTGTTCACCAGGTTGACGCCGTCCTTGTGGATCGCGTCGAAGATCTTGTCGTGCATCTGGGGCAGCAGCCCCATCGCCTGGATGGTGTAGAAGACCCGCGCGAGCTCGCCCCAGCTCTCGCTCGGATACGCCGGCACGCGCTTGAACACGACGTCCTCCGGCTTGGTCTTGAGCCACGCGTTCACCAAAGGCTCCAGGTGATAGCAGTGCGGGCATCCGTACCAGAAGAATTCGATCACTTCGATCTTGCCGTCCGATTCGGTCGGTTGCGGCGGCTCGACCGGAGCGTACTCGGCGGCGCGCGCCGCGAAGGCGGTCGCGAGGAGGAAGAGGAAGGGAACAAGCGCTTTGCGGAAGGACATGGGAGGGTTCCTTTACGGAGTCTTCGGCTCGTCGCCCGCGCGGATGATGGCCGCGGCAACGCCGTTCTGCGACAGTGCTGACTTGATGCGATTGGCGTCGTCCAGGCTCTGGTAGGGGCCCAGGCGCACGCGATAGAGCTTGCCCTTGGCGGGCGTGGAAACGGGTTGGACCGACGCCTCCAATCCGGTTAACGCGATCTTCGCCCGCAGGTTGTCCGCTTCCTTCTCGTCGGCGAATGCGCCGGCTTGCAGCCAGTAGTTGTCGCCCGCGTGCGGCTTCGGCGTGGCCGGCGAGGAGCCGGGGCGCGGCGCCTCGGCCACCTTGGGCGGTGGGGCGGGCGGAGCGGCCGGCGGCGCCTTGGCGGTCCCGGGCGTGGCTTCCTTCTCGCCGGGAAGGATCTGGTAGAACTCGAAGCGCGGACGCTCGCCCTTCGCGGCCGGCTTGTTGTCGGCGCCCGCGCCCGGCGCCGGTTGCGTGCCTGGCTTCGCCGCTTCCTCCGGCACGGGATTCTGCATCGCGCCCATGCGCGAGAGCGGCTCGACCTGCCGGTTCTTCTGCACGAACGGGTTGGAGAGGCGGTTGAGCCACAGCGCGACCGCGAGGGAGATCACGATGCCGAGCAGGAGCCCGATGATCATGCCGAGCAGCAACGGGTGGCTGAGCCGGCTTGCACCGCGCGTCGCCGGCGCGTCCTTGTAGTCCTTGGGCATCACATTCTTTCGGGAGCGCTCACGCCGAGCACCGCGAGGCCGTTGGCGAGCACCTGTCGCGTCGCGGCGACGAGCGCGAGCCGCGCGTGCTTCAACGCCTCGTCGTCGACGAGAAAGCGCTCGGCATTGTAGTAGGTATGGAGGCGAGCCGCCACGTCGTCATGGAGGTAATGCGTGACGAGGTGCGGCGAATGCTCGTCCGCGGCGCGCGCGAGGAGCTCGGGGAACTCCGCGAGCTTGCCGGCGAGCGCCACCTCGTGCGGCGTGCCGAGCCTCGCGAGGTCGGCGCTCGCGAGCGTAGCCGGATCGCCGCCCCATTCGCGCAGCACGCTGCAGATGCGCGCGTGCGCGTATTGCACGTAGTACACCGGGTTGTCCTCCGACTGGCTCTTCGCGAGGTCCACGTCGAACACGAGGTGCGAGTCCACGCGGCGCATGAGGAAGAAGTAGCGCACGGCGTCGCGGCCGACCTCGTCGACGAGGTCCCTCACCGTGACGTAGGAGCCGGCGCGCTTCGAGATCTTCACCTCTTCGCCGCCCTTCATGACGGTGACCATCTGGTGCAGCACGTAGTCGGGATAGCCGTGCGGGATGTCGAGGCCGAGCGCCTGCAGCCCGGCGCGCACGCGGGTGACGGTCGAATGGTGGTCCGCGCCCTGCACGTTCACCGCGCGCTCGAAGCCGCGGCGGTACTTGTCGAGGTGGTAGGCGACGTCGGGCACGAAGTAGGTGAACGTGCCGTCCGACTTGCGCATCACGCGGTCCTTGTCGTCGCCGAAGTCCGTGGTGCGCAGCCACAGCGCGCCCTCGGATTCGTAGCAGTGGCCGGCGTCGCGCAGCAACGCGACCGTCTCGAGCACCTTGCCGTCGCCGTAGAGCGAGCTTTCCAGGAAGTAGGAGTCGAACTTCACGCCGAACGCGCGCAAGTCCACGTCCTGCTCGCCGCGCAGGTAGGCCACCGCGAAGCGGCGGATCTGCTCGAGGTCCGCGCCGGCCGCGTCGCCGAAGTGCCGGGCGGCGTACTCGCGGGCGATGTCCTTGATGTAGTCGCCCATGTAGCCGTCCCTGGGCATCTCGACCGCCTCGCCGCGCGCCTCGCGGATGCGCGCCTGCACCGAGAGAGCCAGGTTGGCGATCTGGTTGCCGGCGTCGTTGTAGTAGAACTCGCGTGTCACGCGCCAGTCCTGCCACTCGAAGAGCGTCGAGATGGAATCGCCGAGCGCGGCCTGGCGGCCGTGGCCGACGTGGAGCGGCCCGGTGGGATTCGCCGAGACGAATTCGACCAGCACGCGCCGTTGCGCGCCGCTCGTGCCGCGGCCGAAGCCCGCGCCGGCGTGGAGCGCCGCGGACACCACGGCGAAGCGCGAGTCGCGCGAGAGCGTGAAGTTGATGAAGCCGGGACCCGCCACATCCGCGCGCGCGATGCCCGCCTGGCGACCGAGCGCCGCGACGATGGCCTCGGCCGCTTCGCGCGGCTTGCGGCCCACCTGCTTCGCGATCTGCAGCGCGACGTTGGTCGCGAAGTCGCCGTGCTCGGCCTTCCTGGGCCGCTCGAGGTCGACCGCGGGGCTCTCGACTCCGGGGAAGGCGGCGGCGACGGCATCGCGCACCGCTTCGGCGAGGCGGGCTTTCGAATCGGGGGAAGACACGGGAACGGGGGAATCCAAACTGCTCATTATACGGGCGACCGCACGCTAGACCTCCTGCGGGTCGACGTCGAGGGACCAGCGCACGTTGCGCCCCGCGCGCTCGTCGAGCCAGCCGCGCCACTCGCGCAGGAACCGCTGCAGCGTCGCGCGGTTGGCCGCGCGCACGAGGAGCTGCGCGCGCTCGAAACCCGCCTTGCGTTCGAGCGGCGCGGCGACCGGATCGAACACCTCGACCTTCGCCGCCGATGTCCGCGCGGCGCGCGCCGCCTCGCGCAGGAACGCGTTCGGCTCTCCCGCTTTCTTCGATTCGGCGCGCAGCAGCACGAGGTGCGCGAACGGGGGAAAGCCCGCGAGACGGCGCTCCGCGAGCGCGTCGCGCGCGAACGCCTCGTAATCGTGCCTCGCCACCGCCGCATACAGCGGATGCGTGGGGAAATCGGTCTGGATGAGGACTTCGCCCGGCGCGTCCGCTCGCCCGGCGCGCCCGGCCACCTGCACCAGCTGCGCGAACAGGCGCTCGGCCGCGCGGAAGTCGGCGCTGAAGAGCGCGCTGTCGCTGTCGAGCACGCCGACCAGCGTGAGGCGTGGAAAATCGTGGCCCTTCGCGAGCATCTGGGTGCCGACCAGCACGTCAACCTCGCCCGCGCCGAAGCGCTCGAGGACTCCGGCGAGCGCGCCCTTGCGCGACGTCGAGTCGCGGTCGACGCGCTCCACGCGCGCGTCGGGAAGCGCTTCGCGCAACGCCTCCTCCACGCGCTGCGTTCCCTGCCCCACCGGCGCGAGCTCGGCCGCGCCGCAGGACGGACAGCGCTCGGGCGCACGCTCGCGATGGCCGCAATGGTGGCAGCGCAGCTCGCGCGCCTTGCGGTGCAGCACCAGGTTCGCGCTGCAGCGCGGGCAGGCCGAATGCCACAAGCATGCGCGGCAGAAGAGGACCGGCGAGAATCCGCGGCGATTCACGAACACCAGCGCCTGCTCGCGGCGGGCGACGCGCTCGCGCAACGCGCGCACGAGCGCGAAGGAAAGCCCCTCGTGCGGGCGATCCGCGCGCGTGTCCACCGTGCGCACCGCGGGCATGGCCGCGCCCGTGGGCGCGCGCGTGGCGAGCACGGCGAGCCGATAGCGGCCCTCGCTCGCATTGGCATAGCTCTCGAGCGACGGCGTCGCGGAGCCGAGGACCACCGGGATCGCGAGCTCCTGCGCCCGGCGCACCGCGACGTCGCGCGCCGAGTAGCGCAGCCCCTCCTGCTGCTTGTACGAAGCGTCGTGCTCCTCGTCCACGACGATCGCGCCGAGCTCGCGGAACGGCGTGAGGATCGCGAGCCGCGTGCCGAGGACGATGCGCGCGGCGCCCGACTGCGCTGCCAGCCAGGCGGCGGCCCGTTCGCCCTGCGCGAGCTGGCTGTGGGCCGCGACCACCGGCACTCCGGCGAAGCGGCCGCGAACCCGCGCCTCGAGCTGCGGCGTGAGGCCGATTTCCGGCACCAGGAACAGCGCCTGCCGGCCGCGGCGCAGGACTTCCTCGATCAAGCGGAGGTAGACCTCGGTCTTCCCGCTTCCCGTCACGCCGTGCAGCAGGACCGGATGGAACCGGTCGAGTCCTTCGAGGCAGGCGGCGAGCGCGGCGAGCTGGTCCGCGCTCGGCGAGGGCGGCGCAACGCTGGGCTCCGTGCACGCGGCGACCGCGCCCGCCTCGAGGCGGCGCCGGCGCACCTGGCGCAGACGCGGCGGAAGGCTCGCGGCGATCACCTCGCCCAGCCCACGCTGGTAGTACGAGGCGCAGAAGCGCAGCAGGGCGAGATCGTGCTCCACGAGCGGCCCGACGTCGTCCACGACGCGCTCGACCGGCTTGAGCCTTTCCGGCGCGATCGCGCTTCGTCCCGGGCGTTCGACCACCACGCCCACCTTGCGCGAGCGCCCGAACGGTACGACGACGAGCGTGCCGACCGGTGCCTCGACGCCCTCCGGAAGGACGAAATCGAACGCCTCGTCGAGGGGAACGTCGAGGGCGACGCGGGCGATTTTCACGCGCGGAAACCGGGCCTCAGGAAGGGCGAAAAAAGCTGTGGATAAGTCTGTGAACAGCTCGGCGGCGCGGCGAACGCGCGGAGCCAGGCGCTTCGAGGCGCCATTCTCTGATGCACTGCATCAAGAGCCAGGTGACTGAATCAAAAGCGTAACCGTCGCATTCGTCCCGCGCTGCCGCGAAAGGCCCCGCCGGCATCCGAGATCGAGACCTTTGTGAATAAGCAATCACATCCTGCCAAATTTTTTTCTTGACACCGCTCAGCGCGCGTGGGCCCCGAGCGAGCGCGCATGCACCGCCTCGACCAGCGCCTCGACCCGCTCCGGCGGCGTGTGCCGCGAGACGCCATGTCCCAGGTTGAACACGTGGCCCGGACCGCTGCCGTACTGGTCCAGGATGCGCGCCGCTTCGCGCTCGATCGCCTCGCGCGTGCCGAAGAGCGCCATGGGATCCATGTTGCCCTGCAATGCGACCCGATCGCCTACGCGCCGCCGCGCATCGCGAAGGCTCGTCTGCCAGTCGATGCCCAGCGCGTCGGCTCCCGAGGCGGCCATGGCCTCGAGCCACTGCCCGCCGCCCTTGGTGAACAGGATGCGCGGCACGATTCGGCCCTCGTTCGAGCGCTCGAGCCCGGCGAGGACGCGGCGCGAATACTCGAGCGAGAACTCCTCGAACGCCGGCCCCGAGAGCGAGCCGCCCCAAGTGTCGAAGATCATCACCGCCTGTGCGCCCGCCTCGATCTGCGCATTGAGATACGCGGTCACGGCCTGGGCGTTCACCGCGAGGATGCGGTGGAGGAGGCGCGGCTCGGCATAGGCGAGCGTCTTCACGAGGCGGAAGTCGTCGCTGCCGCCGCCCTCGACCATGTAGCACGCGAGCGTGAAGGGGCTTCCCGAGAACCCGATGAGGGGCACGCGGCCCGCCAGCGCCTTGCGCGTCATCGCGATCGCGTCGAAGACGTAGCGAAGCTTCCCGAGGTCCGGCGGCGCGAGCGCCTTCACGTCGCGCTCGTCGCGCACCGGACGCTCGAAGCGCGGGCCCTCGCCCTCCACGAAGTAGAGCCCGAGGCCCATCGCGTCCGGCACCGTGAGGATGTCGGAGAAGATGATCGCGGCGTCGAGCGCGAAGCGGTCGAGGGGCTGCAGCGTCACCTCGCAGGCGAGCTCCGGCGTCTTCGCGAGGGAGAGGAAGCTTCCCGCGCGCGCGCGCGTGTCGTTGTACTCCGGAAGGTAGCGGCCGGCCTGCCGCATGATCCAGACCGGCGTGTAGGGCGTCGGCTCGCGCAGCAGCGCGCGCAGCAGCGTGTCGTTCTTCATGGCCGCGATTTTCGCACGGCGCGCGAGCGCGTCCCGCTGCGACGCGGCGCCCTCGCCCATGCGCCGGCCCGCACGCTAGCGCGGCAGGTCGGAGGCGCCCATGAGGAACGTGTCCACCTCGCGTGCGCACTGGCGGCCTTCGCGGATCGCCCATACCACGAGCGACTGGCCGCGCCGCATGTCGCCGGCGGCGAACACGCGGGGCACCGAGGTGGCGTAGCAACCCGCGCCTTCCGTCGTGGCGCGCACGTTGCCGCGCGCATCCTTGGCGACGCCCAGCTCGTTCACCAGGCCTTCGTGGACCGGATGCACGTAACCCATGGCGAGCAGCACGAGCTGCGCCGGAATGGTGAACTGCGTGCCGGGCACTTCCTTCATCGCCATCGCGCCCTTGTCGTCCTTCACCCATTCGACGTGGCACGCGGTGAGGCTATCCACCTTGCCGTCGCGTCCGTTGAAGCTCTTGGTGGCGACCGCGAACTCGCGCTCCGCGCCTTCCTCGTGCGAGGACGAGGTGCGCAGCTTGAGCGGCCAGTAGGGCCAGGTGAGCGGCTTGTCCTCCTGCTCGGGCGGCTGGGGCATGAGCTCGAAGTTCACCACGGAGGCCGCGCCCTGCCGGATCGAGGTTCCGATGCAGTCGCTGCCCGTATCGCCGCCGCCGATCACCACGACGTGCTTGCCGGTGGCGAGGATCTGCTTCGCGACCTTGTCGCCGGCGTTCACCTTGTTCTGCTGCGGGAGGAACTCCATCGCGAAGTGGATGCCCGCGAGCTCGCGCCCGGCGGCCGGAAGGTCGCGCGGCTTCTCGCTGCCGCCCGAAAGCACCACCGCGTCGAATTGCGCGAGGAGCTCCGCGACCGGCATCGTCGCGCCGACGTGCACCTTCGGCCGGAAGGTCACGCCCTCGGCCGCCATCTGTTCCACGCGCCGATCGATCAGGTGCTTCTCCATCTTGAAATCGGGGATGCCATAGCGCAGCAGCCCGCCGATGCGATCGCTCTTCTCGAAGAGCGTCACGTCGTGGCCCGCGCGCGCGAGCTGCTGAGCGCACGCCATTCCCGCGGGACCCGAGCCCACTACCGCGACCTTGCGGCCGGTCTTGCGGTGCGCGAGCTGCGGCCCGATCCAGCCCTCGGCCCAGCCGCGGTCGACGAGCGCCTGCTCGATCGACTTGATCGTCACCGGGTCGTTGTTGATGTTGAGCGTGCACGAGGCCTCGCAGGGCGCCGGGCACACGCGTCCGGTGAATTCGGGAAAGTTGTTGGTGGAATGGAGCACTTCGAGCGCCTCGCGCCAGCGGTTGCGGTATACGAGGTCGTTCCAGTCCGGGATGATGTTGTTCACCGGGCAGCCGGTCTGGCAGAACGGGATGCCGCAATCCATGCAGCGCCCGCCCTGGCGGCTCATCTCCTCGTCCGGCAGCGGGCGGATGAATTCCTTGAAGAACCGGATGCGCTCGGGAACCGGCGCATAAGGCCGGTCCCGGCGCTCGAACTCCATGAAGCCGGTGATCTTTCCCATGTCTCGCGTTTCTCCCTCTCCGCCGGGAGAGGGTCGGGTGGGGGTTGTCCTTAGTCGTTCGCGCGCAGCTCGGCGCGCGGCGCGGGTTGCTCGACGCGTTGCTGCTCGCGCGCCATCTCGGAGAGCGCGCGGCGGTACTCGGTCGGCATCACCTTCACGAACTTCGGCAGGTACATCGCCCAGTTCTCGAGGATGCGCCGTGCGCGCTCGCTGCCCGTGAAGAGCAGGTGGCGCTGGATGAGCCCCTTGAGCATCGCGTCGTCGCTGCCCGCGAGGTGGTCGATGTGCACCTTGCCGTGCGCCTCGACCTCGCTTCCCTCGGCCGCCGCCGCCGTCTCCTCCTCGGGAACGGGCTCGAGCTCGACCATCGCGAGGTTGCAGCGCTGCGTGAAGTCGCCTTCCTCGTCCAGCACGTAGGCGATGCCGCCCGACATGCCGGCGGCGAAGTTGCGTCCCGCCTTGCCGAGGACGATCACGGTGCCGCCCGTCATGTACTCGCAGCCATGGTCGCCCACGCCCTCGACCACCGCGGTGGCGCCCGAGTTGCGCACGCAGAAGCGCTCGCCCGCGACACCGCGGAAGTATGCCTCGCCGGTGATCGCGCCGTACATCACGGTGTTGCCCACGACGATGTTCTCTTCGGGAACGATCGGGCTTTCCTTCGGCGGATACACGATCAGCCGTCCGCCCGACAATCCCTTGCCGACGTAGTCGTTCGCGTCGCCCTCCAATTCGAAGGTGACGCCGTGCGCGAGCCACGCGCCGAAGCTCTGTCCCGCCGTGCCTTTGAAATTCACGTGGATCGTGTCTTCCGGAAGGCCGGCATGGCCATAGCGCCGCGCGACCTCGCCCGAGAGCATCGCACCCACCGTGCGGTTGCGGTTGTAGATCCGGCTTTCGATGAGCACCGGCCGCTTGCTCGCGAGCGCGGCGCTCGCCTTGTCGATGAGCTCGTGGTCGAGGGCCTTCGCGAGGCCGTGGTCCTGCGGCTCGCAGCGGTGGAGCGGCACGTCACCCGCGGGCGCCGGCTTGTAGAAGAGCTTCGAGAAATCGAGGCCCTTCGCCTTCCAGTGCTCCACGCCGGGACGGACGTCCAGCCACTCGGTACGGCCGATCATCTCGTCGAACTGGCGGAAGCCCATCCGCGCCATGTACTCGCGCACTTCCTCGGCGACGAAGAAGAAATAATTGATGACGTGCTCGGGCTTGCCCGCGAACTTCCTGATGAGCTCGGGATCCTGCGTCGCGATGCCCACCGGGCAGGTGTTGAGGTGGCACTTGCGCATCATGATGCAGCCCTCGACCACCAGCGGCGCGGTCGCGAAGCCGAACTCGTCCGCGCCGAGGAGGGCGCCGATCACGACGTCGCGGCCGGTCTTCATCTGCCCGTCGGCCTGCACCGAGATGCGGCCGCGCAGCCGGTTCAGCACGAGCGTCTGCTGCGTCTCGGCGAGCCCGATCTCCCACGGGCTTCCCGCGTACTTGATCGAGGAGAGCGGCGAGGCGCCGGTGCCGCCGTCATGGCCGGAGATGGTGACATGGTCCGCCTTCGCCTTGGCCACGCCGGCCGCGATCGTGCCCACGCCGATCTCGCTCACCAGCTTCACCGACACACGTGCCGCCGGGTTCACGTTCTTGAGGTCGTGGATGAGCTGCGCCAGGTCCTCGATCGAGTAGATGTCGTGGTGCGGAGGCGGCGAGATGAGGCCCACTCCGGGCACGGTGTGGCGCACCTTCGCGATGTACTTCGAGACCTTGTGGCCGGGAAGCTGGCCGCCCTCGCCCGGCTTGGCGCCCTGCGCCATCTTGATCTGCAGGTCGTCGGCGTTCACCAGGTACTCGGTCGTCACGCCGAAGCGGCCCGCGGCCACCTGCTTGATCGCCGAGCGCATCGAGTCGCCGGAAGGCAGCGGCTGGTAGCGGATCGGATCCTCGCCGCCCTCGCCGGTGTTGGACTTCCCGCCGATGCGGTTCATGGCGATCGCGAGCGTGGAATGCGCCTCGTGCCAGATCGAGCCGAGCGACATGGCGCCGGTCGCGAAGCGCTTCACGATGTCCTTCGCCGGCTCGACCTCCGCGATCGGCACCGGGCTCGGCGACTCCTTGATGCCGAAGAGCCCGCGCAGCGTGAGCAGCTTCTCGCTCTGCTCGTTGATGAGCTTCGCGTATTCCTTGTAGGTCGAGAAGCTGCCCGAGCGCGCCGCATGCTGCAGCTTGGCGATCGAATCCGGCGTCCACATGTGCGCCTCGCCGCGGGTGCGATAGGCGTACTCGCCGCCGGCGTCGAGCTGGTCGCGGTAGAGCGGCGCATCCGAGTAGGCGATGCGATGCAGGCGCACGGCCTCCTCGGCCACTTCGGCGAGGCCGATTCCCTCCACCGCGGTGGGCGTGCCCTCGAAGTACTTGTCGACGAACTTCTCGTTGAGGCCCACCGCCTCGAAGATCTGCGCCCCGCAGTACGACTGGTACGTGGAGATGCCCATCTTCGACATCACCTTGAGCAGCCCCTTGCCGATCGCCTTGATGTAGCGCTTGACGACTTCCTTCTCGTCCACCTTCTGCGGCAGGTCGCCGCGCATGTCGACGAGGGTGGCGAACGCGACGTTCGGATGGATCGCCTCGGCGCCGAAGCCCGCGAGGCAGGCGAAATGGTGCACCTCGCGCGCGCTGCCGGTCTCCACGACGAGGCCGCAGCGCGTGCGCAGCCCCGCGCGCACCAGGTGATGGTGCACAGCGGCGGTGGCGAGCAGCGCCGGGATCGGGATCATCGCCGCCGAGACGTCGCGGTCGGTGAGGATGAGGATGTTGGTGTTGCCCTTGCGAACGTGGTCCTCGGCATCCGCGCACAGGCGCGCGAGCGCCGGCTCCATGCCCTCCGCGCCCCACTCCGCCGGGTAGCACATGGAGAGGATCTCGCTGCGGAAGTGGCCCTGCGTGAAGGTGTGCGCGCGGCGCAGCTTCTCCATGTCCTCGAAGGTGAGGATCGGCTGCGACACCTCCAGCCGCACCACCGGCTCGGTCTGGTCGGGCGAGAGGAGGTTGGGCCGCGGACCGATGAAGGACACGAGCGACATCACCAGTTGCTCGCGGATCGGGTCGATGGGCGGGTTGGTCACCTGCGCGAAGAGCTGCTTGAAGTACGCGTAGAGCGGCTTCGCGCGGTCGGAGAGCACCGCGAGCGGCGCGTCGTCGCCCATCGAGCCGATCGGCTCCTCGCCGGCGATCGCCATCGGCGTGAGCAGCATCTTCAGGTCTTCCTGCGTATAGCCGAAGGCCTGCTGGCGGTCGAGCAGCTTGTCGGTATCCGGCGTGGGCACTTCCTTCGGCGTCTCGATGTCCTCGAGGCGCATCTGGGTGCGGTCCAGCCAATCCTGGTAGGGGCGCTCGCTCGCGAGGTCGCGCTTGAGCTCGTCATCGGAAACGATGCGGCCGTGCTCGATGTCGACCAGCAGCATCTTGCCCGGCTGCAGGCGCCATTTGCGCACGATCTTCCGCTGCGGGATGTCGAGCACGCCCATCTCGGACGACATCACGATGAGGTCGTCGTCGGTGACGAAGTAGCGCGCGGGACGCAGCCCGTTGCGGTCGAGCGTCGCGCCGATGAACTTGCCGTCCGTGAACGCCACCGCGGCCGGCCCGTCCCACGGCTCCATGAGCGCCGCGTTGTACTCGTAGAAGGCGCGGCGCTTCACGTCCATGAGCGGGTTGCCCGCCCACGCCTCCGGGATCATCAGCATCATCGCGTGGGCGATCGGATAGCCGCCCATCACCAGTAGCTCGAGCGCGTTGTCGAACGAGGCGGAGTCCGACTGGCCGGGATAGATGAGCGGCCAGATCTTGTCGAGGTCCTCGCCCAGCAGCTTCGAGTGGATGGTCGCCTGGCGCGACTTGATCCAGTTCAAGTTGCCGCGCAGCGTGTTGATCTCGCCGTTGTGCGCGATGAAGCGGAACGGGTGCGCGAGGTCCCACGAGGGGAACGTGTTGGTCGAGAAGCGCTGGTGCGCGAGGCAGATCGCGGAGGTGAAGCGCTTGTCCGAGAGGTCCTTGAAGAACGGGCCGATCTGCTCGGCGAGCAGCATCCCCTTGTAGACGATGGTGCGGTGCGAGAACGAGGGCACGTAGAACTCGCCGGCGTTGGTGAGGCCGAGGGCGCGGATCGCGTGGCCGGAGGCCTTGCGGACGATGTAGAGCTTGCGCTCGAACGCGTCGCGGTCGAGGCTCGCGCGCCCGGCGCCGACGAACACCTGCTGGATCACCGGCATGGTGCGTCGCGCCGTTTCGCCGAGGGAGCTGTCGTCCACCGGCACCGCGCGCCAGCCGAGCAGCGTCTGGCCCTCGTTCAGGACCGCGCGCTCGATCTCCCGCACGCATGCCGCGCGCGCCGCCGCGTTCCGCGGCAGGAACACCATGCCCACGCCGTACGCGCCCGCCTTCGGCAGCTTCACGCCCTGCTTCGCCATCTCCTCGCGGAAGAAGGCGTCCGGGATCTGCACCAGGATTCCCGCGCCGTCGCCGTGCAGGGGATCCGCGCCCGTGGCCCCCCGATGCCGCAGGTTGTCGAGGATCGTGAGGCCCTTCTCGACGATGTCGTGGGACTTGCGGCCCTTGATGTGCGCGACGAAGCCCACGCCGCAAGCGTCGTGCTCGTGGGCGGGATCGTAGAGTCCCTGTTTCGGCGGAGGGCCGGCGTACGAATCCATGAGAGGCACCTTCTCGAATCGCGCCCCCTTCCCGGGCGGGGGCGTCACCACAATGGTAGACACGTTTCGGCCCTCACCGGGGAAACGATCGGGCGAATTTCGGGCTCTTGGCACCGGCCTGGATTCGGCCGGAATTCCGGCGCGGCTCGTGGCTGCGGCGGCTTCCTGCTCGGGGCCGTTCGCGGCTTCCAGAAAAGGAAGCGCTCGGAAATCGGGCGAAACCGGAGCATGGTAGCGCAGCCCTCGCTGCACTGCAATATAAATGCCACGAAAAAACGTGTCCGGCAGCACGGCGCTTGCAAGGTCGCTTTGAGTAGAATCGCCGCATGCCGCGCGCTCCGCGAAGTCGCGCGCGAAAAGAACGTGAACAGGGAGAGACCGTGATCCGCACTGCCCCCGGCGCATGGCGCCGCCTCGCGAGCCGCGCCGCGCTCGCCCTCGTGTCGGTGATGCTCGCCTCGTGCGGCAGCGGCGGAGTCTCCAACGACAACGCGACCGCCCCGGGCACCGGTCCGGTCACCATCTCCCCCGACACCGCCACGCTGTTCTCGGAGCTCCCGACGACCTTCGCGCTGAGCGGCGGCTCCGGTTCCTTCGTCGTCACCTCCAGCGATCAGAACGTGGTTCCGGTGGCCTCGAACATCCGCGTGAACCGGTTCACGGTCGTGCCGGGCGATGTCGGCAGCGACACCAGCGTGACGCTCACGGTGCGCGACGCGAACAACGCGACGGCCGTCCCCGCGACCGCCGCGCTCACGGTGAAGCCGCGCACGATCTCGAGCACCATCACGATCACGCCCAGCTCGAGCCAGTCGGCGGCCTGCGGCTCGGCGATCTGCGCGGGCGGCGATGCGGAAGTCTCGGCGGTGCTCTCGCAGGCCGGCGTGCCGCTCGCCGGGCGCAACGTGCAGTTCGACGTCCTCTCCGGCGACGTGCGCATCATCACGTCGGCCGCGGGCACTCCGGAAGTCGATTCGCTCTCGGGCACGACGACCACGGATAGCAGCGGCACGGCGCGCGTGCGCATCCGCGTGCTGGCGGGCGCGCCGCCGCAAACGGCGCTGCTTCGCATCACCGATCTCGCCTCCGGCTTCTCGCAGACGGCGAGCGTCGCGATCTCGTCGCTCACCAACGCGCCGCTCAGCGCGCAACCGAATTCGATCGCGTTCGTCGGTCCCAACACGGGCGCGTGCGCGACCGGCGTTTCCGCCGACGTGATCGTCACCGGCGGCAACCCGCCTTACAACATCTCGCAGCCCGCGGGCTTCATCGTGAGTCCGACGGTGGTCGACTCGAGCGGCCGCCGCTTTACCGTGACGGCGACGGGGCAATGCTCGACCGGCTCCTCGATCGCGGTGGTCGATGCGAGCGGCGGCTCGGTGGCCGTCACCGTGGCGAATGCGCCGGGCACATTCACGCCGCCGCCGTTCGTGGTGGCGCCGACGACCGTCACCTTCACCGATTGCGGACAATCCGCGGGCGTCGTGCTCGCCGGCGGCACGGGCAACTTCTTCGCGGCGGGGAATAACCCCCCGCTCGATGTCGAGGTTGTAGGCCCGGGCGTGGGCAACATCTTCCTGCCCGTTGGCGGGCTCGGTTTTGGCGGCACCGCGATAAATCCTAGCTCGCCGACGCCGGGGGACATCACCCTCCAGGCGGCCTTCTCCGACGGGCAAAGCGTCGCGCCGGTCACGGTGAAGGTTCTCGCCGGCGCCACTCACTGCTGAGCCCTTTGGCCGCACGATCCCGGCCCTACCGGGGGTCGTCGGGAAAGACTTGCG
>DATNGJ010000007.1:0-70377 GCA_035605915.1 Usitatibacter sp. | reverse complement strand
GGCCGGCGATCACCTCGCCGATCTCCGTGAGCGAACCCGCATGCAGCCGACCCTTCTCGAGCGCGGGCAGCAGGTCGCCCGCCTCCTTGAGCGCCGAAGGGCGCGAATCGACCACGACCGGCTGCGCGCGCCGCACGGTCGCCTCGTCGATCTCCTGGCGCAGCAGCGAGTTCGAGCCGGCCGCGTTCACGTGCGTTCCGGCGCCGAGCCATTCGCCATCGAACACCGGGGTCGCCGACGTCGTGATGGTGACCACGATGTCGCTCGCCTTCACCGCATCCTCGGGCGATGCCGCGGGCACCACGTCGAGCGAGAGCCGCTCGCGCATCTTCGCGCAGAACTTCGCGAGCTTCCCGGCGTTGCGCGAGAAGACCTTCACGCGCTCGACCTTGCGCACCTTCGCGAGCGCCTCGAGCTGGCCCTGCGCCTGCCAGCCCGAGCCGAAGAGGCCGACCACGCGGGCGTCCTCACGCGCGAGCCACTTCGCCGCGACGCCCCCGGCGGCCCCGGTGCGCATCATGCCGAGGAGGTTCGCCTCCACGATCGCCTCGAGGTTGCCGCGCTCGGCGTTGAACGCGTACACCAGGAAGCGCACGCCCTCGCGGCTCGACGTGTAGGCCTTGTATCCGAACACCCCCATCGACGGGACCGCGCCCTGCAGGATGTGCAGCGCCGCCTTCGGCAGCCGCGTGCGCTCGCGCGGCACGTCGATCGCCTGTCCGGTGGAGTATTCGCGATGCACGCGCTCGACGAGCTCGAGCGTGGCATCCATCGTCAGCAGCCGCTCGACGTCGGCTTCGCGCAGGAGAAGAGCCATGGAGGGATTCGAAGCGGGGAGGAAGGCTTCGAATCTTAGCAAACCGGCCGGTTCCGCCGCGTCTCGACCGATCGCCCACGAAAAAGCCCCTGCCCGCGCCGCGGGGAGGGGCCTGGTTGCGCTACGTGCCGCGCTACTGGTTCGTGCGCGTCGTATCCGTCTGCGTCTTGGTGGCCGAGCCGGCCGGCGTATCGATCTGCGTCGTCGACTTCGTACGCGATTTTTCCGTGGTCGTTGCCGGCTTGTTCGCGTCGATGTTCACGCTGGTCGAGGACTCGGAGGGTTGCGAAGGCTGCACCACCGTGGTCGAGGGGCTCGGCGTGCTGGGCGCCGGCTGGACCACCGTGGTGGACGAGCTCGCGGGCGGAGCTTCGCTCGCGGGCGGCTGCTTCACGACGGTGGTGGACGAGCTGGGAACCGACCGGTCGCATCCGGCGAGTGCGGCGATGGCGATCGCCGCGAGGGGAAGCGCGATGGATCTCATCGTTGTCTCCATTGGTCTGGGATGGAGATCGTGAGACACCGCGCACCCGTTGCGGATTTCAGCGGTTGCGTCGCCGCCGGCTGCTTTTCGCGTCCGACGCTTCCTACAGCGGCGGGCTACGGGAATGCCGGCACCGTCGGCTCGTTGCCGCGATCGATCGCCTCCGGATGCTTGCGCACGATGATGTCGTGCACTTCCTCGTAGCGGCGCGCCGGCACGTCCAGCATGAGCAGCACGCGTCCGTCCTGCAGCTCCTGCTCGAAATGGCGCAGGCGCGAGTTGGGCACCTGCAGGCCGACCATGGTCGCCACCCACACGCCGAGCATCGCCCCGACGATCGCGGCGATGAGCACCGCCACCATCTCGAGCGAGACGCCATGCGGCGGGTAGTTCACGAGCACGGCGCCGACCAGCGCGCCGAGGACGCCTCCGATCACGAGGCCCACGAAGGCGCCGTGGATCGCGTCGGTCTTGTGGAAATAGGACGCCTCGTTGAGCTCGCCCAGGTCGGTGCCGCGGCGGGCGAGGAAGCGCATGTGGCGATCTTCGATGCGCGCGAGGAGCAGGTCGTTCGCGACGCTGCGCGCGCTGGCCACGTCGGGGAGCGTGACGTACATTCGTCTCATGGGACCCTCCTTTCCAACCCGGATCGAAAGGAGCGGTGTCGGGAGTCGCAAGCGGCTCGGGGCATCGCCTGACTGGATCAGGCTATGCCCGCCGCAAGACGGAATCAAGGGGGCCTTGCTGGGCCCCAAGGACTACGGCAGCAGGACCGTGGATCCGGTGGTCTTGCGCCCTTCGAGATCGCGATGCGCCCGGGTGGCGTCCTTGAGCGCGTAGGTCTGGCGCGGCTCGATCCGGATCTTGCCCGCGAGCACCAGGTCGAACAGCTCCTTCGACGCGGCGACGAGCTCTTCGCGCTTCGCGACGTATCCCATGAGCGTCGGGCGCGTCACGTAGAGCGAGCCCTTGGCGGAGAGGATCGAGAGGTCGGTCGGCCCGACGGGACCCGACGCGTTGCCGAAGCTCACCATCAGGCCGCGGCCCTGCAGGCAGTCGAGCGACTTCAGGAAGGTGTCCTTGCCCACGCCGTCGTAGACGATCGGCACCTTCTTCCCGCCGGTGATCTCGTTCACGCGCGCGACGAAATCCTCCCGGGTGTAGATGACGGTGTGCGTGCAGCCGTTGTCGCGCGCGAGCTTCGCCTTCTCCTCGGAGCTCACGGTGCCGATGACGTGGACGCCGAGCGCTTTCGCCCATTGGCACGCGATGAGGCCCACCCCGCCCGCCGCGGCGTGGAAGAGCACGGTGTCGCCGGCCTTGGGCACCACGTGCAGGCGACGCAGCAGGTATTGCACGGTGAGGCCCTGCAGCATCATGCACGCGGCCTGCTCGAAGCCGATGCCCTCGGGCAGCTTCACGCAACGCTCGGCGGGATGGTTCTTGAGCTCGGAGTACGCGCCGATCGGCCCGTTGCAGTAGGCCACCCGCTCGCCGGGCTTGAACTCCGCCACGCCGGATCCCACCGCTTCGACCACGCCCGCGGCCTCCAGGCCGATGCCCGAGGGCAGCGCCATCGGATAGAGCCCGGTGCGGTGATAGGTGTCGATGTAGTTGAGCCCCACCGCCTTGTGGCGGATCTGTAGCTCTCCCGGTCCGGGCGCGGGGACGTCGACTTCCTCCCACTGCAGGACTTCGGGACCGCCGGTCTTGTGGAACCTCACCGCGTGCGCTTTGGCCATTCCGATCACCTCGACAAAAGTGCGAATCCCGGCGCGCGCCGGGATTCACGTTGCGACGGGAGACCCGGCGGCCCCGGGCAACTGACGATCCGGGGTGGGACGCCGGGAAGTGGAATCACGAGCCGAGGATTGTACCCGGCGCGACGCCCGCGCCCTTCGCCCACTCCGCGGGAGAGATCTTCTTGGTCTCCTCGCCCTTCACCTTCGCGACCTCGACCTGGCCGCCCTGGCAGGTGATGCGCATCGACGTGTCGGTGATCTCGGTGATCTCGCCCACCTTGCCCTTCACGTCGCCGAACTTGCGCACCGGGTGCTTCTTCGAGCCGAAGAGCTGCACCTTCTTGCCGCTCAACGTGGTCCACGCGCCCGGCGCGGGATCGGCGGCGCGGATGAGATCGTGCACGCGCGCGACGTGATGGTGGAAGCTCAGCTTCGACTCGTTGGCGCGGAACCAGCCTTCGTAGGTCGCCTTCGCCTCGTCCTGCACGACCTCCTTGTGCTTGCCGGCGACGACCAGGTCGGCGGCTTCGAGCATCGCCTTCACGCCCATCGGGAACAGGCGGTCGAAATACACCGTGCCGATGGTGTCGTTCTCCGCGATCTCGGTCTCCTTCTGCAGCACCACCGGCCCCTCGTCGAGGCCGTCGGTCGGGCGGAAGATGGTGAGCCCGGTCTTCTTCTCGCCGAGCGAGATCGGCCAGTTGATCGACGACGGGCCGCGGTACTTCGGCAGCAGCGACGGGTGGTACTGGATGGTGCCGTGCCGGGGGATGTTGACGAATTCTTGCGGCGCGAACTGCAGCACGTACGCCATGATGCCGATGTCGGCGTTGCAGTCCTTCATCGCCTTGAGCGCCTCGGGCCCCTTGAGGTTGGGCAGCTGCAGCACGTTGAGGCCCTTTTCCTGCGCCGCCACGCGCAGCGGATCGGGCTTCGCGCCTTCCTTCTCCGGGGCGCAGAACACGGCGCCCACCGCGTCGCCGCGCGCGAGGAATGCCTCGAGGACGGCCTTGCCGAAATCCTGCTGACCGATGATCGCGATCTTCATTTAGGCGGCGACTTTCTTGGGCGGGGCGGAGAAGGCGCCGGCGGATTTCATCGACTGGATCTTCGATTCCTCGTAGCCCAGCACTTCCTTGAGCACCTCCTCGGTGTGCTCGCCGAGGAGCGGGCTCCTCTTGATCACCGCGGGCGAGGCCGAGAGCTTGATCGGCATGCCGACGTTGTGCCACTTGCCGCGCTGCGGGTGGTCGAGCTCGACCCACATCTGCCGGCCGCGCACGTGCTCGTCGGTTGCGAGGTCGGTGGTGGACATGATCGGGCCGCACGGAACGTCCAGGTCGTTCAGGATCGCCATCAGCTCGCGCTTGGTGTACTTCTCGGCGAACTTGTTGATGAGCGTCCACATGAGGTTCTGGTTCTTGCGCCGCTCGCCGATGGTCGCCAGGCGCGCGTCGCTCGCCATGTCCGGCACGCCCACATCGGGCCCGATGCGCTTGGCGAGCTTCTCGTACACCGCTTCCTGCACGACGATGTAGAGCCAATCGTTGGAGCCGTGGGGCCTGCAATGGATGGCGTTGCCGAGCTGGCCGCCGCCGGAGTCGTTGCCGGCGCGCGGCACGTCGCCCTGTCCCTGGTAGGTCGGGAACGAGTACTCGGGCAAAGGTCCGCGCGTGAGGCGCTGGTGGTCGCGGAACTTCACGCGGCACAGGTTCATCACGCCGTCCATCATCGCGACCTCCACGTACTGGCCCTGGCCGGTGACGGTCGCCTGGTGCAGCGCGCCGAGAATGCCGATCGCGAGATGCAAGCCGGTGCCGGTGTCGCCGATCTGCGCGCCGGTCACGTAGGGCGGGCCATCGGGGATTCCGGTCGTGCTCATCGCGCCGCCCATCGCCTGCGCGACGTTCTCGTAGGCCTTGAAGTCGGCGTACGGGCCGGTCGAGCCGAAGCCCTTGATGGAGCCGACCACGAGCCTCGGGTTGATCTCGTGCATCTTCTCCCAGGTGAAGCCGAGGCGCTCGAGCACGCCGGGGCCGAAGTTCTCCATCATGACGTCGCTCTTCTTCAGCAGGTCCGTGAAGACCTGCTTGCCCTCGGCCGTCTTCATGTTGACGGTGATCGAGCGCTTGTTGCAGTTGAGCATCGTGAAGTAGAGCGAGTCCGCGTTGGGGATGTCGCGCAGCTGGCCGCGCGTCGCGTCGCCCTGCGGCGGCTCGAGCTTGATCACGTCCGCGCCCATCCAGGCGAGCAGCTGCGAGCAGGTGGGACCCGCCTGCACGTGGGTCATGTCGAGGATTCGTACGCCTTTCAGTGCATTCATTGCTGTCTCCGTTTAATCGGCTGCTCGAGGAGTCGAGCGGCAACCCGTGTTGTCCGCTCCAACGATCGCCCCGGCGAGTGCAACCGCGATCCTGTCTACTTTTTCGCTGCGGTCGGGTTGAGCGCCGTGATGCGGCCGCTCTCGGTGCCGGCGCCCTCGGCGATCATGGCGTTCACCAGCGTCGGGCGCTTCGTGCGGAACGCCTCCTCGATCGCGGCGCGCAGCTCCTGCGGGGTCGTCACGTGCTTGCCCACGCCCCCGAACGCTTCCATCAGCTTCTCGTAGCGCGCGTCCTTCACGAATACCAGGGGCGAGGGATCCTGCGAGCCGCCGTAGCCCTTCTCGTCGCCGCGGTAGACGCCGTTGTTGTTCAGGATCACCACGCACACCGGCAGGTTGTAGCGGCAGATCGTCTCCACCTCCATGCCGGAGAAGCCGAACGCGCTGTCGCCCTCGATCGCGAGCACCTGCTGCTTGCCCACGACCGCGGCCGCCACCGCGAAGCCCATGCCGATGCCCATCACCCCCCAGGTGCCGACGTCGAGGCGCCTGCGCGGCTTGTACATGTCGACGATCGAGCGCGTGAAGTCGAGCGCGTTGGCGCCCTCGTTCACGAGGTAGGCGTCCGGGTTCGCCTTCACGATGTCGCGCACCACGTTGAGCGCGCTGTGGAAGCTCATCGGCGACGGATTCTCGGCGAGCTTCTCGCCCATCTTCGCGACGTTCTTCGCCTTCTTGTCGTTCACCGCGGCGACCCACTCCGCGGGGGCCCTGATGCCGTCGATGCCCTCGAGGAGCTTGGCCACGCAGGAGCCGACGTCACCCACCACGGGCGCCTCGATCCTCACGTTGCTGTCGGCCTCGGTGGGCGAGATGTCCACCTGGATGTACTTCTGTCCGCCCCAGTCCTTGGAGCTCTTCGCGCCCCAGGTCTTGCCCTTGCCGTGCGAGAGCAGCCAGTTGAGGCGCGCGCCGACGAGGAGCACCACGTCGGCTTCCGGCAGCACGAACGAGCGCGCGGCCGAGGCGCATTGCGGATGGGTGTCCGGAAGGATGCCCTTCGCCATCGACATCGGCAGGTACGGAATGCCGGTCTTCTCGACGAGCGCCTTGATGTCCGCATCGGCCTGGGCGTACGCGGCACCCTTGCCGAGGAGGATGAGCGGCTTCTTCGCGCCCTTGAGCAGGTCGAGCGCGCGCTTCACCGCGTCCGGCGCGGGAATCTGGCGCGGTGCCGGATCGACCACCTTGATGAGGGACTTCCGGCCGAGCTCCGCGTCGATCGCCTGCGGAAAGAGCTTCGCGGGAAGGTCCAGGTACACGCCGCCCGGGCGGCCGGACACCGCGGCGCGGATCGCGCGCGCGACGCCCACGCCGATGTCCTCGGCGTGCAGCACGCGGAAGGCGGCCTTGCACAGCGGCTTCGCGATCGCGAGCTGGTCCATCTCCTCGTAGTCGCCCTGCTGCAGGTCCACGACCTCGCGCTCGGAGGAGCCGGAGACGAGGATCATCGGGAAGCAGTTCGTCGTCGCGTTGGCGAGCGCGGTGAGGCCGTTCAGGAAGCCGGGGGCGGAGACGGTGAGGCACACGCCGGGCTTCTGCGTCATGAAGCCGGCGATCGAGGCGGCGTAGCCCGCGTTCTGCTCGTGGCGGAACGAGATGACGCGCAGGCCCCCGGCCTGGGCCTTGCGCGTGAGGTCGGTGATCGGGATGCCCGGCAGGCCGAAGACGGTGTCGATGCCGTTCAGCTTGAGGGCTTCGATGACCAGCTGGAAGCCGTCGGTCTCGCCGGCGGGTTGCGCATCCGCGGCGGCCTGGGCCGACTGGGCCTTGGCGGTCGCGGGGGATTCGGTCACGGTTGCCATGTGTTTTTTCCTCCGAGGGGGCGTGCCCGCGGGCCGGCAGGGCGCTCGCGGGGTCTCAAATCGGGTTGGGAGCGGCGGCGGCGGGAAGCCGCCGCGGGAATCAGGCTACAATGTTAAGAAACGCTCCGAACGTGCGGCCTTGATGGCGGTCAATTTCGGCGCCCCGGCCCCGCTTGACGGCGGTCAATTTCCGCATCGTCCCCCGCGAATGACCCTCCTCGTGAACCATCCGCAGCTTCAGGAGATCCGGGAGCGGCTGCGCCAGAACATCGTGCTTCGCAGGCTCAAGCCGCGCGCCTTCAGCGAGCTCGAGTCGGTCCTGCACATCATGGACTACCGCAAGGGCGACATGCTGCTCTCGCAAGGCGCGCACGAGATGGAGCAGTACTTCGTGATCGACGGCATCCTCAAGCGCGTGGTGGCGAGCCCCGAGGGCAAGGAGATGATCCTGCGCTTCGCCAAGGAGGACGACATGGACACGAGCTATGCGGCGTGGAAGCTGCGCACGCCCGCGCCCTACTCGATCCGCTGCGTCACCAAGGCGCGCGTGGCGAAGATGCCGCTGCCGCAATGGGCGAGCTTCCTCGACGCGCACCCCGACCTCAAGGACGACTTCGAGTACGAGGTGATGTTCCTCATGGGCGAGGTGATGGCGCACACGATCACGCTGCACCTGCTCGACGCGCCCGGGCGCGTGCATCGCTTCATGAGGAAGCACCCGGAGCTTTCCGAGCGCGTGCCGAAGAAGGAGCTCGCCTCCTACCTCAACCTCTCCGCCGAGACGCTCTCGCGCCTCAAGCACGCCGGGAAGATCTGACGGCGGCTCGCCCGCCTCACTCGGGCCTCGCGCCGCGCGACGGCTGCTGCGGGAAGCGGTAGAGTCCGCCCGCCATGGTCTGCAGCTCCTCGCGCACGGACTTCACGCCCGGCACCGCGCGCACCACTTCCTGCACGACGCGCTTCTCGCCATCGTCCACGACGATGCCGCGCAGGATGACCTCGCCGCCGTCCACCTCGACGTCCACGTCGATCTGGTCCGAGCGATCGTCGGAGCGAAGCGCCGCGCGCACACGAGCGCGCAGCGCGAGCTCCGCGAGGTGCCGGCGCGACTCCGGCGTCTCCTGGAACGCGGCGCTCTTCACGAGCGCGAGCACCTGCTCGACGCACTGCGCGACCGGCACGCGCTCGGTGTTGAGGCTCAGGTCGTAGAGCGTCGGATCGCCCCAGCGCACGTTGAAATGCTGCTCCATGCGCGAGGCGCGCGCCGCGTCGTCCGCCTCGACCTCGCGCCGCGCGAGCTCCTCGTCGTCCGTCTCGAGGCGCTCCATGAGGCGGCGGATGCGCACCTCCATGGGCGCGCACACGCGGATGCGCGCGATGTGCGCCACGTCGCGAAGCAGCAGCGTCCCGCCCCAGCCGCGGATGAGCACGTTGCCCTTCACCGCGAGGTCGTAGACCTCCTCGGCGGTGAAGATGGAGATGGTCTTCTCGTCGGCGGCCCACTTCTCGATGCGGCTCGCCCTGCCCTCGCGGATGCGGCGGATGAGGCTCTTCTTCACGTGCATGCGGCCCGCCACCACGTCGCCCACCTCGTGGCGCACCTGCTGCAACCCGAGCGCGTCGCACACGCCGAGCGCGACGTCCTTGCCGAGCGTCGCCATTTCCTGGGTCATCGCGATTACCGGCATGGAATCCTCCTTCCGAAGGAGCGGCGCCGGCGGCGCGAGGGCCGCCGGCGCACGGTTACCCGCAGTGCGTCAGGTCGCGGACGCTCCGCCCTTGCGACCGCGGGCGAGGCCGATGAGCCTCGAGATGAGCGGCCAGAAGAGCAGGATCAGCGCGAGCGTCGTCATGCCGCCCACCAGGCCGTTGGAGTAGAAGATCCTCATGTCGCCCGCGGAGAGCAGCATCGCCTGCCGGAAGCCGTTCTCCGCGTTGTCGCCCAGCACGAGTGCCAGCACCAGCGGCGCCATCGGGTAGTCGAGCTTCTTGAAGACGTAGCCCATCGCCCCGAACACCACCATCATCCACATGTCGAACATGGCGTTGTGGACGGTATAGGCGCCGATCGCGCAGATCACGAGGATCAGCGGCGCGATGATGGCGAAGGGCACGCGCAGGATCGCGGCGAAGAGCGGCACGCACGTGAGCACCACGATGAGGCCGGCGATGTTGCCGAGGTACATCGAGGCGATGAGGCCCCACACGAAGTCCGCCTTCTCGGTGAAGAGGAGCGGCCCCGGCTGCAGGCCCCAGATGAGCAGGCCGCCGAGGAGCACCGCGGCGGTCGGCGATCCCGGAACCCCGAGCGTGATCATCGGCAGGAGCGCGGAGGTCCCCGCGGCGTGCGCGGCGGTCTCCGGCGCGACCACGCCCTCCACGATGCCGGTGCCGAACTTCTCGCCGTCGCGCGACATCTTCTTCGCGAGCCCGTAGCTCATGAACGAGGCGGGCGTGGCGCCCCCCGGCACGATCCCCATGAGGCAGCCGACGATCGCGGCGCGGATCGAGGTCTTCCAATAACGCGGAAGCTCCTTCCAGGTCTCGATCACGACCTTCATGTTGAGCTTCGCCTTCGCGCCCTTGAACTCGAGGCCCTCCTCGATCGTGAGCAGGATCTCGCCGATGCCGAAGAGCCCGATCACCGCGATCAGGAAGTCGAAGCCCTTGAGCAGGTCGACGAAGCCGAACGTGAGGCGCAGCTGCCCGGTCACCGTGTCGATGCCGACCGCCGCGAGCGCGAAGCCGAGCATCATCGCGGCGATGGTCTTGAAGGGCGATCCTTTGCTCATGCCGACGAAGGCGCAGAAGGTGAGCAGGTAGACCGCGAAGAACTCCGGCGGCCCGAAGCGCAGCGCGAACCTCGCGACGATGGGCGAGAGGAACGTGATCAGCAGCACGCCCACGAGCGCCCCGAAGAACGACGAGGTGAACGACGCGGTGAGCGCGGCTCCGGCGCGGCCCTTCTGCGCGAGCGGGTAGCCGTCGAAGGTGGTGGCGACCGACCAAGGCTCCCCGGGGATGTTGAAGAGGATCGACGTGATGGCGCCTCCGAAGAGGGCGCCCCAGTAGATGCACGAAAGCAGGATGATCGCCGAGGTCTGCCCGCCCGGCTGCTGCGCCATCGAGAAGGTGAGCGGCAGCAGGATCGCGACTCCGTTCGCGCCGCCCAATCCCGGCAGCACGCCGATGATCACGCCGAGCGTGATGCCGGCGAGCATCAGCAGCAGGTTGAACCAGGAAAGGGCGACCTCGAAGCCGCCGATCAGATGCTGGATCTGTTCCATCGCGATGGCCTCAGGAGTATCCGAGGGCCGCTTCGATCGGCCCCTTGGGCAGCGGGACCTGGAACCAGATCTCGAACATCAGGAAGAACACGAAGATGATGCCGATGCTCACCGCGGCGATCATCGGCCAGCGGTACTTGCCGAGGTAGCGCATGAACACGGCGATGAAGACGACCGACGGCTCGTAGATGCCGAAGCCGTACCAGGGGTTGTCGATGAGGAAGACGAAGATGATGGTCGGAATGAACACGATGAGGACCATCTTGAGCTGGCCCCAGCGCACGAAGGGCTCGTCCGCCTCCTCCGATTTCATCCTCGCCGCCGCGTACAGGATGAAGACCGCGGAGATCACGATCAGCAACCCGACGTAGAACGGGAAATACCCGGCCTGGGGACCGTCGTCGCCCCAGCGCGCGCCGATGCGCCAGCTGTCCCACATCACGCCCGCGCCGAAGACGAGGAACAGGAGCGCGACCACCATTTCCCACAAGCGCACCGAGCCCATGCTGCGCTCATTGCTTTGCTGCTGCATGCCGATCCTTTCCGTGGATGCAACGAGGGCCCCGTTGCGGGGCCCTCGCTCAAGACGTTGTTACTTGTGCAGGAATCCCGCCTCCCGCATCAGGTCCTCGTGCTCCTTCTCGGCGTTCGCCACCCAGTCGGCGTACTCCTTGCCGGTCATGTGGCTCTGGTTGAAGGCGCCCTGGTCCATGAACGACTTCCAGTCCGACGTCTCGCGCACCTTGTTGAGCACGTTCACGTAGTAGTTGACCATGTCCTGCGTCACGCCGCCCGGCATGAAGATGCCGCGCAGCATCAGGTACTCGACGTTGAGGCCGGACTCCTTGCAGGTCGGGATGTCGTGCCACGACTTGCCTTCCGCGATCTTCTGGTTGTAGGGCATGCGCTGCGAGTCGAACACGCAGAGCGGGCGCAGGTTTCCGGCGCGCCATTGCGCCACCGCCTCGATCGGGTTGTTCACCGTGGAATCGACGTGGCCGCCCACGAGCTGCGTCGCCACCGCGCCGCCCCCCTTGTACGGGATGTAAGTGAACTTCACGCCCGTCTGCTTCTCGATGAGGGTCGTGACGATCTGGTCCTCCTGCTTGGACCCCGTGCCGCCCATCTTGAACTTGCCCGGAGGCGCCGCCTTGATCGCGCTGATGTAGTCCTGCGCGGTCTTGTACGGCGTCTTCGCGTTCACCCACAGCACGAACTCGTCGAGCGCCATCATCTCGACCGGCGTGAGGTCCTTGTAGCTGAAGGGAACGCCGGTCGCGAGCGGCGTCGTGAAGAGGTTCGAGAGCGTGATGATGAGCTTCTCGCCATCTCCCTTCGAGCCCTTCACGGCGAGGAAGCCCTCGGCTCCGGCGCCGCCGCCCATGTTCTCCACCACCATGGGCTTGTTCATCAGGTTGTGCTTGGCGACCACCGACTGGATGAAGCGCGCCATCTGGTCCGCGCCCCCGCCCGTGCCTGCGGGAACGATGAACTCGACCGTTTTGTTCGGCTCCCACGCGAGGGCCGGAAGGCACGCGGTGAGTGCCGCGCCGACGAGCACGGCCAAGCGGCCGCGTGACAACAATTTCGACTTCATGTGAATCCTCCTAGGATGCCGACGGTTGACAATCCAACGGGACGTTTGCCTGGGGGCGCGAGTGTTCCCCGGGGCCCGTCTGTCCCTAACGGGCCTCGCGATGCGGGGTTGCGGCGAGGCGACCGCCGGCGCGGCGCGCCGGCCATGGCCCCGATCCATTTGCGGTGACCGCGCCTGTGACGGCCACGATGTGCGAGAGTTTCTCCGGCCGCGTGTCCGTCCACGCGGCTGCGGCGACGTGATCGCGCGCGAAGCGCACCGCATTGTCGCCGGACAACACGATGTTCGAGCCGAGGGTCTTCAGCAGGGCGGTCGGGAAGAAAGGATCTGCAAGCAACATGAGCCGGCGGCGCGATTTCCGCGAAACGCTGAGTCTATAATTTTAGTCTGCGAAAGGTAAGACAGCGCCGGCAACCATGGCCTTGACCTCGATCAAGTGGATTTCCGCGGCCGTATGCGCGGCGGCTGCGCTCGCGGCGCCGTGGGCCGCCGCGGCGGCATCGCCGACGGACGCCGACCTCGCGGCGGCGCGCGAAGCGCTGCGCAAGGGCCGCTGGCAGGCGATCGAGCAGCTGCGCCCCCGGTTCGCCGGCACGATCCTCGCGGCGTATCCCGCCTTCTGGCTCCTCGATGGCGACATCCAGCACGCCGACGCGAACGAGGTGCGCGATTTCCTCTTGCGCAATCCCACCGGTCCGCTTGCGGAGACCTTGCGACGCGATTGGCTGAAGGCGCTCGGCGCCGCCGCCGACTGGGATGCCTTCCGCGCCGAGCGCCCGCGCCTCATCGCCGACGATGCCGAGATCGACTGCTACTCGCTGCAGGAGCGGCTCGCGCGGAACGACGCAAGCGCGCCGCGCGAGGCGCACGCGCTCTACGTCGAGGGGCGCGAGGAGCCGGACGCCTGCGATCCGGTGTTCGACGCGCTGGCCGCCCAGGGCCGCGTTTCCGAAGACGAGACATGGAGCCGCCTGCGCAAGCTCCTCGCCGGAGGCCACCTGAAAGCCGCGAAGAGCACCGACGCGCTCCTTCCGGCGAAGTCGCGTATCGCGGAGCGTTCGCTCGAGCGCGTCGCCGCCGATCCGGCGCGCCATCTCGCCCATCTCGGCGCGCGCGCGCTGGACCGCGCCGGCCGCGAGCTCGCGATCTTCGCGGTCGCGCGGCTCGCTCGGAGCCGCCCGGACGAGGCGGCCGATCGCCTCGAAGAGCTCGCACCGCGGCTCGGTGTCGATGACGCGAAATATGCCTGGGGGCAACTCGCATGGCAGGCGGCCCTGGACCTCGATCCGCGCGCGCTCGAGTGGTACGCCAGGGCCGCCGGAGAGCCGCTCACCGACAGCCAGGTCGCGTGGAAGGCGCGCGCCGCGCTTCGCGCCGGCGACTGGAAGCAGGTCCTCGCGGCGATCGGCGAGCTCTCGAGCGCGGTGCGCCACGAGCCGGCGTGGCGTTACTGGAAGGCGCGGGCATTGCGCGAGCAGGGCGACATCGCGCACGCGCAGGCGATCCTGCGCTCGATCTCCGGGCTCACGAGCTTCTACGGCATCCTCGCCGCGGAGGATCTCGGCGTCCAGTCCGTGCCCGACTGGAAAGGCTATCGTCCCGCGGCCGCCGACCTGCAGCGGGTGCGCGCCATGCCCGGCATCCAGCGCGCGCTGCTGCTCTACCGCGGCGGGCTCGACAACGACGCGCTGCGCGAATGGGCCTGGGCGGTGCGCGACCTCGACGATCGCGGCCTCCTCGCCGCGGCGCAGATCGCGGCCGAAGCCGACGTGCCCGATCGCGCCATCTTCACCGCCGATCGCACGCTGCAGCTGCACGATTTCTCGCAACGCTATCCGATCCCGCATCGCGAGGCGCTCGACGCGGCCACCCGCCAGTGGGACCTCGACGAGGCGTTCGTCTACGGCATCATCCGCCAGGAGAGCCGTTTCCTCGCGAGCGCGCGTTCGCCGGTGGGCGCGATCGGCCTCATGCAGCTCATGCCGGGAACCGCGCGCTGGATCGCGCGCCAGATCCCGGTGCGGCCGTTCCGCACCGACATGCTGGTGCGACCCGAGGTGAACCTCAACATGGGAACGTATTACCTGCACCGCGTGATGGAGGCGCTCGGCGATCCGATCCTCGCCGCCACCGCCTACAATGCGGGTCCCACGCGCGCGCGCCGCTGGCGCGATGCGAAGCCCCTCGAGGGCGCGATCTACGCCGAGACGATTCCGTTCGGCGAGACGCGCGACTACGTGAAGAAGGTCTTCACCAACGCCTGGTACTACCGGCACCGCCTCGGCGGCGACGCGCCCACGCTGCACCAGCTCCTCGGCACCGTGCCCGCGCGCGACGCCGCCGACTCCTTCGCCGCGAACATTCCCTGAGCCATGGACATCTCGAGCGTCTGCCTGCTGGGCGGCACCGGCTTCGTGGGCCGCGCGATCGCCGACCGCGCGACCGCGCGCGGCATCCGCGTGCGCGTGCTCACGCGGAGCCTGCCGCGCGCGCGAAAGCTCACCGTGCTTCCCACCGTCGAGCTGATGACGGGCAACCCGCACGACGAGAGGACGCTCGAGGCCGCGTTCGAGGGCATGGACGCGGTGGTGAACCTGGTCGGCATCCTGCATGAGGGGCGCGGCCAGCGCTTCACCGAAGTGCACGCCGAGCTGCCGCGCAAGGTGGCGCAGGCGTCCCGGGCGGGCGGCGTGCAGCACGTCGTGCACGTGAGCGCGCTCGGCGCCTCGGACAAGGCGCCCAGCCGCTACCTGCGCTCGAAGGCCGCCGGCGAGGCGGCGCTGCGCCTCGCGAGCGCCGAGGTGCCGTGGACGGTGCTGCGGCCGTCGGTGATCTTCGGCGAGGACGATCGCTTCCTCAACCTGTTCGCCGACCTCGTGAAGCTCTTCCCCATCGTCCCGCTCGCCGCCTCGCGCGCGCGTTTCCAGCCGATCTGGGTCGAGGACGTCGCGCGCTGCTGCATCGAGGCTCTCGGCAACCCGGCCGCGTACGACGCGGGCTTCGACCTCTGCGGTCCGCGCGTCTATACGCTCGAGGAGCTGGTGCGCTTCGTCGCGGCGACGCTCGGCCTGAACCGTGCCATCGTGTCGCTCCCGGCGCCGCTCGGGGAGCTGCAGGCCTTCGTCCTCGAGCACCTGCCCGGCAAGCTCATGACGCGCGACAACCTGCGCTCGATGAGCGTTGCGAGCGTCTGCTCCGGCCGTCCGCCGGCGTTCTGCGCGCTCGAGCCTTCGTCCATCGAGGCGATCGTTCCGGCGTACATGGGCGCGCAATCGATCGGCGCGCGCTACGCGCGCTACCGCTCGGAGAGATGAAGGTCTACCAGGTCGGCGGCTCGGTGCGCGACGAGCTGCTCGGGCTGCCGGTGCAGGATCGCGACTGGGTCGTGGTGGGCGCCGATCCCGGCGAGATGGCACGCCTGGGCTACCGCCCGGTCGGGGCCGACTTTCCCGTGTTCCTCCATCCCGAGACGCACGAGGAATACGCGCTCGCGCGCACCGAGAGGAAGACCGCGCCGGGCTACAAGGGCTTCGCGTTCCACGCCGCGCCCGACGTGACGCTCGAGCAGGACCTCGCGCGCCGCGACCTCACGATCAACGCCATGGCGCGCGACGAGCGCGGCAACCTCGTGGATCCGCACGGCGGCGAAGCGGACCTGCGCGCCGCGATCCTGCGCCACGTGAGCCCCGCCTTCGCGGAGGACCCGGTGCGGATCCTGCGCGTCGCGCGCTTCGCCGCGCGCTTCGGCTTCGCCGTCGCGCCCGAGACGATGCAGCTCATGCACCGGATGGTGCAGGCGGGCGAGGCGGATGCGCTGGTCCCGGAGCGCACCTGGCAGGAGATCGCGCGCGGGCTGATGGAGAAGAGCCCCTCGCGGCTCCTCGCGGTGCTGCGCGAATGCGGCGCGCTCGCGCGCGTGCTGCCCGAGCTCGACCGCTCGTTCTCGCGGCCGGATGTGCCCGAGCGTCTCGCGGCGCGGCTCGAGCATGCGGCCGAGCGCGCTTACGGCCTCGCGGTGCGCTTCGCGCTGCTCGTGCTCGACCTTCCCGCGCGCGAGGCGCACGTGCTTGCCGCGCGCCTGGGCGCACCGAACGAGTGCCGCAGCCTCGCGGCGCTCGCGATCGGCGAGCGCGACCTCGCCGAGGAACGCGTGTTCGACGCGGAAACCGCGCTCACGCTGCTCGAGCGGGCCGACGCGTTTCGCCGGCCCGAGCGGCTCGCGCGGCTCCTCGAGGTGGCCGAATGCGACGCGCTCGCGCCCGATGCCGATTCGTTTCGGCCGCGCCGCGCTCTCGCCCGCGCCCTGGAGGCGGCGCGCAACGTCGATGCGGCCGCGATCGCGCGCGAATTTCCGGACGACATCCCGGGGGCGCTGCGCCGCGCGCGGCTCGCGGCGATCGCGGGCCTGCAGCCGCCGACCGGGCACTGAAGCGAAAAGGGGCCAGATCCCTTTTTCCCGCGCCGTCTCCGGCCGTGCTCCATCGGAAAAGGGATCTGACCCCTATTTCGGGGCCTTCGAGACGGTTCAGCGCTTGCGCGAGCGCGCCTTGGCACCGCTCTTGGCGACCTCCGCGCTCTCCTCGACCGTCTTCTCGACGGTGTCGTAGATGCGCTGGTTGAGCGCGGCGATGTTGCCGTAGGCGGCCTGCGCCGCGGCGAAGGCCGACTTCACGTTGTCCATCACCGCTTCGGAGCCGGCGGGCGCGTACTTGAACGCCTCCTCGAGCGCGGCGGCGGCGGCACGGTTGAAATCGGCGCTCTGCTTCTCGAGCGCCTTCTTCACCTCCGCGTTGGTCTCGGAAGCCGCCTCGTACGCGGTGCGCGAGTACGCGTACGCGCGCTTCATCACCGGCTCGAGCGCGGCGGAATTGAGCGCGATCACCTCGTGCACGTCGCGGGCGCCGGCGAGCGACTGGGCGTGCGCGGCGGCCTGCTCGAGCGTCTCGCGCGCGGCCTCGAGGCCGAGCTCGGCGAAGCGCTCCGCGTTCTCGAGCGAAAGCTTGGCGATCTGGGTGAACTGGTCGATGGCGGCCTCGTTGGCCGCCGTGAAGGCGTCGGTCTTGAACATGGCGTTTTCCTCTCTCGTTCGTCGGGGCGGCTGGGATCTGTCGGCGGCTGTCGCCGGCGGCTTTATGCTGCGGTGCACCATACCAATTTTAGGCCGAGTTCGAGCGAAGTCAAGGGCTAATGCAAGAAAATTATTGCGCTGCAGCAAGAAATCTCTTCAGCCCCGAAAGCGAGCCGAACCAAGGACTTGCACGCGCCCGGCGGCGCGCTTCCTTGATAGCGCTCAACGGCGCGCGCGGCCGGTCCGCTCTAAAGTGCCCGGGGTGAACTAGAATCCGCGCTGCCGCCCCGCACCCGTCTCCATGCACCCCCGAGGAAAGCCCATGAACGTCGTCGCCTGCCCGGCCGCGCGCCGGTCGCCGCAAAGGATTCGCCCATGGCCCAGGTGATCGGTATCCCGAAGGAGACCTTTCCGGGCGAGAAGCGCGTGGCGACGGTGCCCGACGTGGTCCCGAAGCTCGCGAAGCTCGGGTTCTCCGTGATCGTGCAGTCGGGCGCGGGCGATGCGGCGAGCCTCGCCGACGAGGCCTACGCCGCCGCGGGTGCCCGGATCGTGCCCGACGCGGCGTCCGTGTGGTCCGTCGCGGACATCGTCTTCAAGGTTCGCGCGCCGGACGACGACGAAGTGGCGCGCATGCGCGAGCGGCAGACGCTCGTGTCGTTCATCTGGCCGGCGCAGAACCCCGAGCTCATGCAGCGGCTCGCGGCGAAGCAGGCGACCGTGCTCGCGATGGACAGCGTCCCGCGCATGTCGCGCGCGCAGAAGCTCGACGCGCTCTCCTCGATGGCGAACATCGCGGGCTACCGTGCGGTGATCGAGGCGGCGCACCATTTCGGGCGCTTCTTCACCGGGCAGGTGACGGCGGCGGGCAAGGTGCCGCCCGCCAAGGTGTTCGTGATCGGCGCCGGCGTGGCGGGGCTCGCCGCGATCGGTGCCGCGGCGGGCCTGGGCGCGATCGTGCGCGCGAACGACACGCGCCCCGAGGTCGCGGACCAGATCCAGTCGCTCGGCGGCGAGTTCGTGCCGGTCGAGTATCAGGAGGAAGCAAGCGGCGTCGGCGGCTACGCCAGGGTGATGAGCGAGGGCTACCAGAAGGCGCAGCGCGCGGTGTTCGCGCAGCAGGCGAAGGAAGTCGACATCATCGTCACCACCGCGCTCATCCCCGGCAAGCCCGCGCCGAAGCTCATCACCGCGGACATGGTGAGGTCGATGAAGCCCGGCAGCGTGATCGTCGACCTCGCCGCGGAGCAGGGCGGCAACTGCGAGCTCACCGAGCCGGGCCAGGTCGTCTTGAGGCACGGCGTCGCGATCATCGGCTACACCGACCTCCCCAGCCGCCTCGCGACGCAGTCCTCCACGCTCTACGCGAACAACCTGTTCCGACTTTCCGAGGAGGTCTGCAAGGCGAAGGACGGCGTCTTCCGCGTGGACATGGACGACGAGGTGATCCGCGGCGCGACCGTGATCCTGGACGGCAAGGTGACGTGGCCCCCGCCCCCGCCCAAGCTCTCCGCGGCGCCCGCGAAGCCCGCCGCCAGGGCGGCGCCTCCCGCTCCCGCGGAGAAGAAGGGCCACGGCCGCGCCGGCGGCACGCTCGCCGCGGGCAGCGTCGCTGCGATCTTCGTCGCCGGCGCGATCCTCCTCGCGCTCATCGGGCTCTATGCGCCGCCCGCATTCCTGCCGCACTTCACCGTGTTCGTGCTCGCCTGCTTCGTGGGCTACATGGTGGTGTGGAACGTGACGCCGGCGCTGCACACGCCGCTCATGAGCGTCACGAACGCGATCAGCAGCATCATCATCATCGGCGCGCTGGTCGAGATCGCGCCGCCGATCGTGGCGGCCGCGAGCGGCGGGGCAGTGCGTCCCGAGGAAGCGATCCGCTGGATCGCCGCCGTGGGCGTCGCGCTCACCGCGATCAACATGTTCGGCGGCTTCGCGGTGACGCAGCGAATGCTCGCGATGTTCCGCAAGTAGGAGACGGCGACCATGTCCTCCAGCTCCAGCGTCACGGTCGTCGCCTACCTCGGCGCGGTGATCCTCTTCATCCTGAGCCTCGGCGGCTTGTCCAACCCCGAGACTTCGCGCCGCGGCAACCTGTACGGAATGATCGGGATGGCGATCGCGGTCCTCGCGACCATCCTCGGCCCGCGCGTCACCGCGGGCGGCGTGCCGTGGATCATCGTGGCGCTCCTCATCGGCGGCTCGATCGGCCTCTACCTCGCGCGCACGGTGAAGATGACGCAGATGCCCGAGCTGGTGGCGTTCATGCACAGCCTCGTGGGCCTGGTCGCCGTGCTGGTCGGCTTCGCGAGCTTCATCGACCCGAGCGCTTCGGCGGGCATGTCGCCGGCGGAGGCCAAGGTGCACGAGATCGAGATCTACGTAGGCGTCCTCATCGGCGCGGTGACGCTCTCCGGCTCCGTGATCGCCTTCGGCAAGCTCTCCGCGCGCATCACCGGAAAGCCCGTGCTGCTGCCCGGGCGCCACTGGCTCAACCTCGCCGGCCTGCTGGTGGTGATCGGGTTCGGCTACGCGTTCCTGCACGCGCGCTCGATCGACGAAGGCATGCTGCCGCTCGTGGTGATGACCGTGATCGCGCTGCTCTTCGGCGTGCACATGGTGATGGCGATCGGCGGCGCCGACATGCCGGTCGTGGTCTCGATGCTCAACAGCTATTCGGGCTGGGCGGCGGCGGCGACCGGCTTCATGCTCTCGAACGACCTGCTGATCGTCACCGGCGCGCTGGTGGGCTCGAGCGGCGCGATCCTCTCGTACATCATGTGCCGCGCGATGAACCGCAAGTTCCTCGCGGTCATCGCGGGCGGCTTCGGCGGCGAGAAGTCCGCGCCCGCCGCGGGCGCGGCGGCGCCGCCCGCGGGCGAGGTGCATCCGATCAGCGCGCAGGAGACGGCGGAGCTGCTCAAGGAAGCGAAGAGCGTCGTCATCGTCCCCGGCTACGGCATGGCGGTCGCGCAGGCGCAGCACACGGTCTACGAGATCACGAAGAAGCTGCGCGAGATGGGCAAGACCGTGCGCTTCGCGATCCACCCGGTCGCCGGACGCATGCCCGGCCACATGAACGTGCTGCTCGCCGAGGCGAAGGTGCCCTACGACATCGTGCTCGAGATGGACGAGATCAACGAGGACTTCCCCGACACCGACGTCGCGATGGTGATCGGCGCGAACGACATCGTGAACCCGAGCGCGCAGGAGGATCCCTCGAGCCCCATCGCCGGCATGCCGGTGCTCGAGGTGTGGAAGGCGAAGAATTCCATCGTCATGAAGCGCAGCATGGCCTCGGGCTACGCGGGCGTGGACAACCCGCTCTTCTACAAGGAGAACAACCGCATGCTCTTCGGCGACGCGAAGAAGATGCTCGAGGAAGTGCTCGCGGCGCTGAAGGCATGAGGCGACGATGAAATCGGGCGCCTTTGGCGAGCCTCGCCGCTCAAGGACCTGGACGAGCAGATGTCGCCGGAGTTCCTCTCGCTCAATCCGAACAACAAGATTCCACAGGTCGGCTTCTTCGTGAAGTTCGCGGGCAAGGAGTACGAGGACAAGCGTCCGCGCGATCGCTACGTCGCGGAGGCGAAGCGGCTGCTGGCGGTGCTCGAGAAACGCCTCGAAGGCCGCGCCTGGATCATGGGCGGCGAGTACACCATCGCCGACATCGCGACCTTTCCGTGGGTGCGCAACCTCGTCGGCTTCTACGGCGCGGGCGAGCTGGTGGAGTTCGACCGGTTCACGAACGTGAAGCGTGCGTTGGACGCGTTCGTGCAGCGCCCGGCGGTGCAACGCGGGCTCGCGATCCCGAAGCGCGAGGCATAGGCATCGAGATTGAAGTCGCACAAAAAGGCTTTGAATCCGCCGATAAACGCCTTGGCTCCCGATAGGAAGCAGAGAGTCAGAGCTGCAGCGGCCGAGCGGACTGGAACCCGAGCAGCGGCGCGTTCACGCCCTTCGCGAGCGCGAGCACCTTGAAGAGCTCGCCCATCTCGGAGGGGTCGATGAGCCGGTGGATGGCGCTGGTCTTCTTGAGCCGCGAGAGCGTGGCCTCCGGATCGCCCTCCGCGACCAGCACGGCGAGCCCGCACGAAATGAGGAAATGCGCCTGCGTGGTGAATCCGTCCACGTCGGCGCCGCCCTGCTCGCCCGCGCGCGCCATCGCGGTGAAGTCGACGTGCGCGGTGATGTCCTGCAGCCCGGGAAGGAAGAACGGGTCGCCGTGGAAGCGATGCCGATAATGGCAGCGCAGCGTCCCCGTCGAGCGCTGCGGATGGTAGTACTCGCGCTGCGGGAAGCCGTAGTCGACGAAGAGCGCGACGCCCGCCTCGAGGAGCTTGCCCACCGTGCGCACCAGGCCCTCCGCGGCGAGGCCGAATTCGGAGAGGTAGTCGTAGTCGCCGGGCGGGAACACCGCGGCGGCGCGGCGGCGCAGCTCGCCCTCGCCGAGCCGCTGGTCCTCCCAGGCGAAGCCCGCATCGGCGAGGATCACGCCGCGCTCGAAGAGCTCGCCCTGGTCACGGCGCACGAGCGCGAACGGCACCACGTCGAGCACCTCGTTCGCGACGATGAGGCCGCGAAACTGCATCGGGAGCGAATCGAGCCAGGTGAAGCGACCGAGGTCCTGCGGGTGGCGCTCGCCGAGGAGCGCGTGCTGGCGCTCGCGCAGGTCCGGGCTCACCTCGAGCAGGAAGTAGTTCTTCGGCGCCGCGCCGAGGGCCTTGAGCTCCTGGAAGAGGTCGGCGGCGAGTACGCCGGATCCGGGTCCGATCTCCAGGATGTCGCCGCCCACCGCCTGGAGCACCTGGCGCGCCTGCAGCGAGAGGCAGCGCGCGAACATGGGCGAGATTTCGGGCGCGGTGACGAAATCGCCTTCCGCACCGAACTTGCGCGACCCCGCGGCGTAATAGCCGAGCCCGGGCGCGTAGAGCGCGAGCTCCATGTAGCGCGTGAACGGGATCCAGCCGCCGGCGTCGAGGATCTCGCTCGCGATGTACTCGCCGACGAGCCGCGAGTGCGCGGCGGCTTCGGTGGTGGGCGCGGGCAGGACCGGATCGGCGGTGAGCGTCATCGTGGAGCCTTGGGCTACACTTCGCTTTCGTTCTTCTCGTATCGCGGTCCGAATATAGCATGCAGGATCGAGCGGTCCTCGTGACCGGCGCAGCCCGCCGCATCGGCGCGGTCGTCGCGCGCCGCCTGCACGAAGCCGGCGCGCGCGTCGTCCTGCACTATCACCGCTCGCGCGCGGAGGCCGAGGCGCTTTGCGCCGAGCTCAACGCCGCGCGCGCCGGCTCGTGCGCGGCCGTGCAGGGGGACCTCCTCGACATTCCCGGTCTCGCGCGCCTCGTCGAGGGCGCCGCCGACGCCTTCGGCCGCCTCGACGGCCTCGTGAACAACGCCTCGTCGTTCTACGCGACGCCCTTCGGCGCGATCGGCGAGCGCGAGTGGGCCGACCTCATCGGCACCAACCTCGCCGCCCCGCTCTTCCTCGCCCAGGCCGCGGCGGAGAGGCTGCGCGAGTCGCACGGCGCCATCGTGAACGTCGTCGACATCCATGCCGAGCGTCCGCTGCGCGATTTCGCCGTGTATTCGGTCGCGAAGGCCGGCCTCGCCGGGCTCACGCGCGCGCTCGCGGTCGAGCTCGCGCCGCGGGTACGCGTGAACGGCGTCTCGCCCGGCGCGATCCTGTGGCCCGACGACGGCCGTCATTTCGACGCCGCGGAGCGCGAGCGCATCACCAGCCAGACGCCCCTCGCGCACACCGGGAATCCGGAGGACATCGCCGGCGCGGTAAAATACTTCCTCTTCGACGCCCCCTTCGTGACCGGCCAGATCCTCGCCGTGGATGGCGGGCGCGGCCTCCACTTGTGATCGCGATCATGGTCCACCAACACCGGGGACAGACCCTGAACCAGGCAAAACCGTGAGCGAGTGCCCGTCCCCGATCGCCCGCGATCCGCGCAAGGCCGATTTCGAATCGGCGAAGCTCGCGAAGCGCCTGCGCCGGCTGGTGGGCCAGGCGATCGCCGACTACGACATGATCGGCTCGGGCGACAAGGTGATGGTGTGCCTGTCGGGCGGCAAGGACAGCCATGCGCTGCTCGACATCCTGCTGCGCCTGCGCGAGAAGTCGCCGGTGCCGTTCGAGGTCGTCGCGGTGAACCTCGACCAGCGCCATCCCGGATTCCCCGAGCACGTGCTGCCCGAGTACCTGCGCACGCGCGGAGTGCCGTTCCACATCGAGGTGCAGGACACCTACAGCGTGGTGAAGCGCGTGATCCCGGAAGGCAAGACCCTGTGCGGCCTGTGCTCGAGGCTGCGACGCGGCGTGCTCTACCGCGTGGCGGACGAGATCGGCGCGACGCGGATCGCCCTCGGCCACCACCGCGGCGACATCCTCGAGACCTTCTTCCTCAACCTCTTCCACGGCGGGACGTTGAAGGCGATGCCGCCGAAGCTCGTGTCGGACGACGGGAAGCACGTCGTGATCCGCCCGCTCGCCTACGCGGAGGAGAGCGACCTCGAGGCCTACGCGCAGCTGCGCGCCTTTCCCATCATCCCGTGCGACCTGTGCGGCTCGCAGGACCTGCTCCAGCGCAAGCAGGTGAAGGCGATGCTGCGCGAGTGGGAACGGCGCCATCCCGGAAGGCTCGAATCCATTTTCGGCGCGCTCACCAACGTCGCGCCGTCGCACCTGCTCGACCGCTCGCTCTTCGACTTCGCAAACATCGAGGCCGCGGACGAATCCAAGCCCCAGCCGATCCATTTCGCCTCCCGCGCCCCGGGCTCCGCCGGCGCATCGCGGTAGGCGCACCGCCCCAGGACATCCCATGGCCATCAAGCAATTTCCCGCCACGAAGAAGATCCACTCCTTCCACCCGCCGCAGCGCACGCTCATGGGCCCCGGGCCCACGGAGATCCACCCGCGCGTGCTCACGACGATGAGCCAGCCGGCGATCGGCTACCTCGACCCGGTCTTCGTCGAGATGATGGAGGAGCTGAAGGCGCTGCTGCGCTACGTCTACCAGACCGACAACGCGCTCACCTTCCCGGCCTCGGGCCCCGGCTCCGTCGGCATGGAGTACTGCTTCGTGAACATGGTCGCGCCCGGCGACACGGTCATCGTCGCGCGCAACGGCGTCTTCGGCGGCCGCATGATCGAGAACGTGGAGCGTTGCGGCGGCAACGCCATCGCCGTGGACGACGAGTGGGGCAAGCCCGTCGACCCGCAGAAGGTCGAGGACGCGTTCCGCAAGCATCCCGAAGCGCGCCTGCTCGCCTTCGTGCAGGCCGAGACCTCCACGGGCTGCGAGTCGGACGTGAAGGCGCTCACGCAGACCGCGCATAAGCACGACGCGCTCGTGATCGTCGATGCGGTGACCTCGCTCGGCGGCTCCGCGGTGCTGGTGGACGAATGGAAGATCGACGCGATCTACTCGGCGAGCCAGAAGTGCCTGTCGTGCACGCCGGGCCTCTCGCCCGTCTCCTTCTCGCCGCGCGTCGTGGAGCACGTGCAGAAGCGCAAGGACAAGATCAAGAGCTGGTTCATGGACATGAACCTGCTGCTCGGCTACTGGGGCAACACGACGCGCACCTACCACCACACCGCGCCGACCAACTCGCTCTTCGGCCTGCACGAGGCGCTGCTCCTCATCAAGGAAGAAGGCCTGGAGAACTGCTGGGCGCGCCACCGGCGGCACCACATCGCGCTCAAGGCGGGACTGCAGGCGATGGGGCTGCGCTTCCTCGTCGAGGAGAAGTACCAGCTTCCGCAGATGAACGCGGTGCTCTGCCCGGCGGGCGTGGACGAGGAGGCGGTGAGGAAATCGCTGCTGCACGAGTTCAACGTGGAGATCGGCGCGGGCCTCGGCCCCCTCAAGGGCAAGGTGTGGCGCATCGGCCTCATGGGCTACTCGTGCCGCGCCGACAACGTCATGCTGTGCCTCTCGGCGCTGGGCTCCATCCTGATGGACATGGGCGTGCCGATCAAGGTGGGCGAGGCCGAGGCGGCGGCGCACCAGGCGTACGCCACGCTGCACGCGCAGGAGGCGCAGCGCGCGAAGAAGATCGCCGCGGCCTGATCGTCATCCCCGAGTGGTCGGGGATCCCGCACGCGGGATTCCCGCCGACGCAGGAATGACGACAATGCGAGCTAAGGCGCGCCGACGATCTTGCGGAAGCGCGCCTCCACCTGCTGCGGGTGCGAGACCTCGCGCTCGACCGCCGGCATGAACGGCTCCAGCTCCGCGAGGCGATCGGCGGGCGCGGGGTGCGTGTCGAGCACCGAGAGCCCCGAGCCGTCGCTCTTCGTCTGCGCGAGCATCTCGAGCACCGCGACGAGGCCGTACGGGTCGTAGCCGCTGCGCGCGGCGATCACCACGCCCAGCTTGTCGGCCTCGTACTCCATCGAGCGATCGAGCGGGCGCAGGAAGACGCCGTTCTTGAGGAGCTCCACGCCCGCGTTCGCGCCCCAGTTCTTGAGGCCGACCGGATCGTTGCCGCGGCGCGCGATCGCATCGCTCGCGAGTCCCTTGCCGAGCTCCGCCCAGGCCTGGGAGTTCTTGTCGCTCTGGATCGCCTGCAGCTGGTGCTTCTTCACGACGTGCGCGATCTCGTGGGCGAGCGCGCCGGCGAGCTCCGATTCGCTGTTGAGCCGCCGCACGAGGCCGTACGTGATGAGGACGGTGCCGCCGGGCATCGCGAACGCGTTCACCGTCTCCGTATCCACCACGCCGAAGGTCCACGGCAGGTCCGCGCGCGCGGAGTGCAGGGCGAGCCACTTGCCGACGCGGTTCACGTAGCGCTGCAGCTCCGCGTCCTTGCGCAAAGGCGCCGCGCCGAGGAAGCCCGCCGCGAGCCCGTCGCCGAGCGCGATCTCCTCGTCCTGCGTGAACTCGTGGTTCGCGTCCTGCAGCTGGCGGCCGGTGTCGATCGCCTTGTTGAGGATCGAGCCGAAGTCGATCGCCTGCGCGCCGGGGACCGCGAGCGCGAGGAGGCCCGCGAGAAGGAGCTTCTTCATTTCGCGCCTGCCTTCGTGGGATCGTCGACGTGCGCCTCGGCGAGCTTCGCCTCCCGCGCGAAGCGCTGCGCGGCGGGCTTGTCGGCGCGATACGACTGCATGCGCGCGAGCGCCTCGGGATCCGGGTTCGCGTTCTTCACGTCTTCGGTCGAGAGGCCGCGGATGCCCGTGGTGGCGAGGCGCGCCTGGTCGGTGCGCGCGCCGAAGCCGAGGGCGGAGCCCAGGCTCGCGAGACCCGAGCCCGACGAGGAGGAGCCTTCCACCGTGGCGGGGAAGCGCAGGTGGAACACGTTCACCCACCCGGATTTCCCGGCCGCCTCGACGTGCGTCCATCCGCCGCCCCGCGCGATCACCTTCACCGAGGTGTTGTCGGGCAGCGAGGCGAGCGTCGCCGAATCGGGCGCGGCGCGCTCCTTGAGGTCGGTCGCGCGATTCGTGAAGGCCTGCTCGTCGGCCCGGGCGACCCAGGCGAGCGCGGCGAGGAGCAGGATGGCGAGGGCGCGGTAGCGCATGGCGCGCAATGATACGCGCGGCGTCGGCTCAGCGCACCAGCGCCGTGGCGAGCGCGAGGAGCAGCCCCATGCTCGAGACGTCCGTCGCGGTGGTCACGATGATGCTCGAGGCGGTGGCCGGATCGGCGCCCAGGCGGCGCAGCACCAGCGGCACCAGCGCGCCGGAGACGCCGCTCACCGCGCAGCTTCCCATCATCGCCATGAACACCACGACGCCGAGCATCACCGCGTGGGTCGAATGCTCGAACCAGGCGAGCAGCGTCATCGCCGCCGCGCACAGGAGCCCGGTGACCGCGCCGTTGGCGACGCCGAGCAGCGCTTCCTTGGAGACGATCGAGCGCGCGCCGCCCTTCTTCACGTCGCCGAGCGTGATGCCGCGCACCATCACCGCGAGCGCCTGGCAGCCGGTGTTGCCCGATTGCCCGGCGACCACGGGCAGGAAGGTGGCGAGGATCACGAGGCGGTCGACGGTGCCCTGGAAGATCGCGACCACGCCGCCCGCCGCGAACGCGGTGACGAGGTTGATGAGGAGCCAGGGGTTGCGGAACTTGAAGCTCTGCACGAGCGGCGTGGCGATGCGCTCCTCCTTCTCCACGCCCACCATCGCGCCGGGCTGCGCCGTGATCTCGAAGGCCTCGAGCTCGAAGAGCGCCGCCCCGCGCACGAGCCCGATGAGGACGCCCGCCGCGTCGACCACCGGATACTGCGGGAAGTGCCGGTTCACCGTGCGCTTCATCGCCTCGGCGATGGTAAGCGCGGGAGCGAGCGCGAACGGCTCGCGCAGCATCACGCCGGAGAGCGGTGCCGCGCGGTCGCCGAAGAGGAGGTCGCGCATGGTGACCAAACCCACCAGTCGATCGGCATCGTCCACGACGTAGACGTACGTCACCAGTACCTCGCGCACGACCGGGCGCAGCGCCTCGATCGCATCGCCCACGCTCATCGACGGATGGAACACGGCGACGGGCGGCTCCATCAGCCGGCCGATGCTGCCTTCGGGATAGCGCATGTTGCGCTTCCATTGCTCGGCGACGTCGGGCGGCGCGGAAGCGGCGAGGAAGCGCCGCGGTCCCGAGTCGAGCTCGCGGAGGATACCCTGCACGATCGCCGGATTCACCTGCAGCAGCGCATGCACCGCATCCTCGGGAAGGGCGCGCTCCACGAGCGCCGCGGCTTCGCGCGGCGGAAGCGCCCGGATGCGCTCGGCGAGCGCGGCGCGCTCGGGGGAGGACTCGCTCGGTTGTCGCTCGACCGTGGTGTTCAAGGCGCGGGCTCCGTCACGGGTGGATCTCGCAGCGATTGTTGCCCGTGCCCGCGGCGGCGGCAAGTGCGCGCGGATCCGCTAGAGTCCCAGCCGCTGCCAGATGGTCGAGGTGGGGCCCGCCTGGTTGAGCGTGTAGAAGTGCAAACCCGGCGCGCCGCCCGAGAGCAGGCGGTCGCACAGGTCGGTCACCACGTCCAGCCCGAAGGCCTTGATGGAGGCGGTGTCGTCGCCGTAGCCCTCGAGCTTCAACCGCATCCAGCGCGGGATCTCCGCGCCGCACGCGTCGGAGAAGCGCGCGAGCTGCGAGAAGTTGTTGATCGGCATGACGCCGGGAACGATCGGAATGTCGATGCCCGCCGCCTGCGCGTGCTCGACGAAGTGGAAGTACGCGTCGGGGTTGTAGAAGTACTGGGTGATCGCGCCGTTCGCGCCCGCCTCGACCTTGGTCCGGAAAGCGGCGAGGTCGTGCTCGGGCTTGCGCGCCTGCGGATGGTACTCGGGATACGCCGCGACCTCGACGTGGAACCAGTCGCCCGTCTCCTCGCGGATGAAGCGCACGAGGTCCGAGGCGTAGCGCAGCTCGCCCGCCACCGCGAGGCCGGAGGGAAGGTCGCCGCGCAGCGCGACGATGTGGCGGATGCCGCGCGCGCGGTATTCCCGGATCACCTCGCGCAGGCCCTCGCGACTGGAGGCGACGCAGGAGATGTGCGGCGCGGCGTGCTGGCCCTCGGAGATGATCTCGAGCGCCGTGGCGAGCGTGCCCTCGCGCGTGGAGCCGCCCGCGCCGTACGTGACGGAGAAGAACGTGGGCGCGAGCTGCGCGAGCTGCTTCCTCGTCGCGCGCAGCTTCTCCATGCCTTCGGGCGTCTTCGGCGGGAAGAGCTCGAAGCTGAACTCGCGCTTCGGCGTTTCGGCCATGCTCATGCGTGTCGAGCGGCGCGAAGCGTCCGCTCCAACACCGTTCCCGCTTTCATCAGTAGCGATACGTATCCGACTTGAACGGCCCGTGCTTGTCGACGCCGATGTAGCGCGCCTGGTCGTCGCGCAGCTCCGTGAGCATCGCGCCGAGCTTCCTGAGCTGCAGCCGCGCGACCTTCTCGTCGAGGTGCTTGGGCAGCACGTACACGCCGACCGGGTACTTGCCCGGATTCGTGAAGAGCTCGATCTGGGCGAGCGTCTGGTTCGCGAAGGACGAGCTCATCACGTACGACGGGTGGCCGGTGCCGCATCCCAGGTTCACGAGGCGGCCTTCGGCGAGCAGGATGATGCGCTTGCCGTCGGGGAAGATCACGTGGTCGACCTGCGGCTTGATGTTCTCCCACTGGTGTTGCTTGAGCGCGGCGACCTCGATCTCGTTGTCGAAGTGGCCGATGTTGCACACGATCGCCTGATCCTTCATGCGCTTCATGTGCTCGTGCGTGATGACGTGGAAATTGCCCGTGGCGGTGACGAAGATGTCCGCCTTGTCGCAGGCGTAGTCCATGGTCACCACGCGGTAGCCCTCCATGGAGGCCTGCAGCGCGCAGATGGGATCGATCTCGGTCACCCACACCTGCGCGGAGAGCGCGCGCAGCGCCTGGGCGCTGCCCTTGCCGACGTCGCCATAGCCGCAGACGACGGCGACCTTGCCGGCGACCATCACGTCGGTCGCGCGCTTGATGCCGTCCACCAGCGACTCGCGGCAGCCGTAGAGGTTGTCGAACTTGCTCTTGGTGACCGAGTCGTTCACGTTGATGGCGGGCACCTTGAGCGTGCCCTCCTTCGCCATCTGGTACAGGCGCTTCACGCCGGTGGTGGTCTCCTCGGTGATGCCCTTCAGCTGGGCGAGGCGCTTCGAGTACCACTTCGGATCGAGCTTGAGGTGCGCGCGGATCGAGGCGTAGAGCGCCTTCTCCTCCTCGCTCGAATGGCTCGAGATGCAGCCCTCGTCCAGCTCGGCGCGGGCGCCCAGGTGCAGCAGCAGCGTCGCGTCGCCGCCGTCGTCGAGGATCATGTTGGTGTGCTTGTCGCCGCCCCACTCGAAGATGCGGTGCGTGAACTCCCAGTATTCCTCGAGCGATTCGCCCTTGTACGCGAACACCGGGACGCCGGTCGCGGCGATGGCCGCGGCCGCATGGTCCTGGGTCGAGAAGATGTTGCACGAGGCCCAGCGGATCTCGGCCCCGAGCGCTTCGAGCGTCTCGATCAGCACCGCGGTCTGGATCGTCATGTGCAGCGAGCCGCTGATGCGCGCGCCCTTGAGCGGCTGGCTCTTCGCGTATTCCTCGCGGATCGCCATGAGGCCGGGCATCTCGGTCTCGGCGATCGCGATCTCCTTGCGGCCCCAGGCGGCGAGCGCGAGGTCGGCGACCTTGTAGTCGGTGAAGTTCTCGGGTTTGGTGCGGGCGTTCATGGCCTTTCCCTTTCTTCGTTCGTCGAAGGGCGACCGGCACGGCGGGGAATGACGGCGGCTCGTCCCCCGTGAGCGGATCACGGATCAACGAGCGCCGTTGCGAAGATGCCCCGAGCCTGGCGGATTCGCGATCCGTTGCAACGCTCCTCGGGGAACGCGCATTTTACCCGAATCGCGGCCAGATTCATCTTGAAGAACAAGCGCCGTACTGCTAGCGCCCGGCTGCCCAACCGGGAATGTTCATCCAGTAGCGGGTGGATTTCAGCTGTCCGGTGCGGACTAGCAGTCCCGCGCTTGCCATTTCGGTCAAATCTCGAGTCGCTGTCGCCTTCGACGCGCTTGTCAGATGGCTGTACTTGTCCGCGCTCATGCCGCCCTCGAAGCCTTCCTTGCCAGCCTCAAGCATGCGTTGAAGTGCCTTGCGCTGTCGCTCGTTCAACTCGATGTTGCTGAATCGCGACCAGAACCGCGTCTTCTCCGATGCCGCCTGGACGATATCCTGAGAAGCGATGCACGCGCTCTTGAATTGCTCGATGAAGAATAGAACCCAGGACGTCACATCCATGGAACCGCGTTGTGCCGCGTTCAGGGCGTCGTAATACGCATCGCGATTGGCGAGCAGCTGTCGAGACATGCTGCAGTAGCGTTGGGACGTATCAGCGTCCTGAGCGAGCGCCATATCGATGAGCGCTCGTCCAATCCGCCCGTTTCCATCTTCAAAAGGGTGGATTGTTTCGAACCAGAGGTGCGCGATCGATGCACGAATGATTCCGTCGACGCCGCCCTTGAGCTTCGAGCGTGATTCATTCCATCGAGCCAGGAAGCGCTCCATTTCCTTCGGAACCGCTGTGGATGCCGGCGCTTCGTAGTGAACCTTTTCCCGGCCGACTGCGCCGCTCACGATTTGCATCGGCTGGTCGTGCTCGCGGTAGCGCCCAACGGCGATCCTCGTAATGCCGGACGTGCCGCCCGGAAACAGCGCGGATTGCCAACGATGCAGGCGATCGTCGTCGAGATCCTCCTTGTAAGACCGAAGAGCGTCCTGCATCGCGTCGAGCAGACCGTCGACATTTCGGTTGGCGCGTTGCCCTGCGCCTTCCTCTCCCAGTCTGCGCATCACCGAGCTCCGGACCGTTTCTAGGTCGAGCTTCTCTCCTTCGATAGCAGCCGTCGCAATGGCCTCCTCGGTCCATATTTGCCTTTCGACACCGACGGTTTCCGCCAGGCCGATTTGTTGCAAGTGGCCTAACGCCTTGCCTTGCTCGAGCCGGGCGGCCGCCAATGGGCGAGCCCAAGCCTCGGCGTCATACCGGAATTGAGGCCAGTCCTGGAGTTGCCAGATGTACGTTTGAGCCATGTAGGGTCTAAATACGGATCACACGCTGAGCCGTATTGTACATCCCGGTGTAATACGCGTCAAGAAATGAGCCGTATCGAAGCGAAGTACGCCTCATTTTTCGAGCTTGCAGGTAGTGAAGGCATGACCGATGTCGAGGAGCTGAACCGCGTGCTCGATCGAGCCGTCGGACTGCGTACGTTCCTGGCAGCTGACGACCGCGTCAGGAGGGTGGCGGCGTTCGTGGCGCGGCATGAAGGAGAACGTGCTGCCGCTGGGCTACAAGGCTTTCCTCGTTGCCGTGAATCGCGAGGCTTGCGCCAAGTACAAGCAGGCGCTGGACAAGCTCCTGCCGCCGGAATGGACGGAGGCAATCTACACGGCGAATGCCGCCGATGCGATCGACCGTCCGCTGGTGGAGAAACTCCAACTTTCCGCCGAGCGCGAGGAGCAGGTCCGGCTCCTTTTCAAGAAGCCTACCGAGAATCCCAAACTCCTCATCGTCACGGACAAGCTGCTCACCGGCTACGACGCCCCGCTGCTGTACTGCATGTATCTGGACAAGCCAATGCGCGACCACGTCCTGCTGCAGGCGATCGCACGCGTGAACCGTCCCTACGTGGATTCCGAGGGCATCCAGAAAGGCGTCGGCCTGGTGGTCGATTTCGTAGGCGTGCTGCGCGAGCTGAAGAAGGCGCTCCAGTTCGACTCGTCCGACGTGAGCGGAGCAATCGAGGATCTCGACGTCCTCCTCAAGGACTTCTTCGTCAAGATCGCCGACGCTGAAAAGGACTACCTCGCCGCCGCGGGCGAAGGCCAGCCGGACGAGAAGCTCGAGCGCCTGGTGTTCGGCCGGTTCCTCGATCCGGATGCACGCAAGACTTTCTTCGAGACATACAAGGGCATCGAAGCGCTATGGGAGATCCTTTCGCCCTCGCCCGAGCTTCGCGACTACATCGAGGCATATAAGGATCTCGCGATCCTCTACGCGGCAGTCCGCAATGCATACGCGACGAAAGTCGGCTTCGTGGCGGACCTCGCACACAAGACACGCCGGCTTATTGAGGAAAGCGCGCAGCAATCGGGCCTCGACCACCTCACCAAGAGCGTGACCTTCGATGTGAAGACTCTTGACTCGCTCAAGAAGGACGACGGATCCGATGCAGGCAAGGTCTTCAACCTCGTGCGCGGTCTGCAGAAGGAGATCGACGACGATCCGGCCGGTGCGCCGGTGCTGCAGCCGCTCAAGGAGCGGGCGGAGCGCATTCTCAAGGAACAACGCCGACCTCAAGGCCGCTGGCATTGAGCCACTGCGCCTAGCTCGCGAGGCCCAGGAATTGGCCGGTCGGTTTCCCATGGCCGGGGCCAACATGGACGAGCAACGGCGATTGCGTTCGGCACTGTACAAGCCGCTGCTCGCCCTCCGGGCGAACAACGCGCAGAAGTCGTCGAGCTTCTCGTGACGCTTCTCGTCGCCCCGACACAGACGTGAAATCGCACCTCACGCCGGCGCAAGAGCTGCGCCGACGCGCCCTGCGATGGGCGGTGAAACTACGGGTCAATCCCAGGGTCGTGCACGTGCGGGAAATGCGCCGCAAGTGGGGCTCTTGTTCGGTGCGAGGCACCATCACGCTTTCGTGGGACCTGACGCGGGAGGACGCGCGCTTCCAGGACTATGTTGTCGTTCATGAACTGCTGCATCTCCGGGTACGAAATCATGGTCGCCTGTTCAAGGCGCTCATGAGCGCACACGTTCCCCACTGGCAGGGATTCGCTCGCCGAGCCCGCGACGCCTGCAATTAGGACGGCTCGTGTCCGCATCGCGTGCTACGGTTGCGGTCCTTGTGACCGATGGACATGACATGAAGAATCCCCTGCTACTGGGCTGCAAGGGCTGCGGCAACGCGATCGTGGAAGCGGCCTTCGCGCTCGCCGGCGTGCCGCTCGATACCGAGGAGGTCGACTACTCGGAAGGAAGCCCCACGCGCGAGCGCCTGCTCTCCGTGAACCCGCTCGGCCAGGTGCCGGTGCTGCTCCTTCCCGACGGCCGCGTGCTCACCGAGAGCCTCGCGATCCTGCATTACCTCGACGACCTCGAGCCGGGCGCGCGCCTCGTTCCGCCGCCGGGCGATGCCACGCGCGCGGCGTTCTACCGCTGGAGCGTGTTCCTCGTCGCGGCGATCTATCCCACGTTCACCTACGGCGACGATCCAGGAAAATGGGTCGCGAACGAGGAGGGCGCGAAGCAATTGCGCGCGAGCACCGACCGGCAACGCGAGGCGTGCTGGCTGCAGCTCGAATCGGCCGCGGGCGAGCCGTGGTTCCTCGGCGCGCGCCGCAGCGCGCTCGACCTCTACCTCGCCGCGATGACGCGCTGGCGTCCCGGCGTGCTGTGGTTCGCCAAGCGCACGCCCAGGCTCGCGGCGATCGCGAAAAGGGCCGCGGCGTTGAACGCCGTGGCCCCGGTGGTGGCGCGCAACTTCGGCTAGCGCTCAGTCGGCAGCGGCCGTCGCGCGCGGCTTGGCCGCGCCCTTGAGGCCCGCAGCGTCTCGCAGCAGCGTCGCCTTGTCCGTCGCCTCCCAGGAGAACTCCGGCTCCTCGCGCCCGAAGTGGCCGTAGGCCGCGGTCTTCGCGTAGATCGGGCGCAGGAGGTCGAGCATCTGCACGATGCCGCGCGGGCGCAGGTCGAAGTGCTCCTGCACGAGTTGCGCGATCTTCTCGTCGGGGATGACGCCGGTGCCCTCGGTGTACACCGTGACGTTGATCGGGCGCGCGACGCCGATCGCGTAGCTCACCTGGATCTGGCACTGGCGCGCGATGCCCGCGGCGACGATGTTCTTCGCCACGTAGCGCGCCGCGTAGGCGGCGGAGCGGTCGACCTTGGACGGGTCCTTGCCGGAGAACGCGCCGCCGCCGTGCGGGCACGCGCCGCCGTAGGTGTCCACGATGATCTTGCGGCCCGTGAGGCCGCAGTCGCCCATCGGTCCGCCGACCACGAAGCGCCCGGTCGGGTTCACGAGGTACTTGGTGTTGCGCAGCCACTCCTTCGGGATCACCGGCTTGATGATCATCTCGATCACGGCCTCGATGGCTTCCTTCTTCATCTTCGCGCCGTCGGACATCTCCGGAGCGTGCTGCGTGGAGAGCACCACCGTGTCGACCTCGGCGGGCTTGCCGTCCACGTACTTGAAGGTCACCTGGCTCTTCGCGTCGGGACGCAGCCACGGCAGCCGGCCGTCCTTGCGCAGCATCGCCTGGCGCTCGACCAGGCGGTGCGAGTAGTAGATCGGCGCGGGCATCAGCACCGGCGTCTCGTCGCAGGCGTAGCCGAACATGAGGCCCTGGTCGCCCGCGCCCTGGTTGAGCGGGTCGTCCTGCGCATGGTCCACGCCCTGCTTGATGTCCGGGCTCTGCTTGCCGTAGGCGACCAGCACCGCGCAGCCGCGGTAGTCGATGCCGTATTCGGTGTTGTCGTAGCCGATGCGCTTGATGGTGTCGCGCGCGACCTGGTTGTAGTTCACGTCCGCGCTCGTCGTGATCTCGCCCGCGAGCACCACGAGGCCGGTGCTGCAGAGCGTCTCCGCGGCGACTCGGCCGGTGGGGTCCTGGGCTAGAATGGCGTCGAGCACGGAGTCCGAGATCTGGTCGGCCACCTTGTCGGGATGGCCTTCGGAAACGGACTCGGACGTGAACAGGAATTCCTTGGTCATCGGGATCGCCCCTCGGTCGCAGTAGCCGGACATTTTAGCAAAGACCGCATCGCCGGTCCGCCACCTTTGAACCTGCTTTTCCGCCTGCTCGCCCGGTTGCCCCTCCGCGCGAACCATGCGCTGGGCGCGTTCCTGGGGCGCCTGGTGTTCCTCGTGTCGCCGCGCTATCGCTGGCGCCTGCTGGACAACCTCACCGCGAGCGGCGTGGCGCGCGAGGCCTCCGAGGTGCGCCGCATCGCGCGCGGCAACGCGGCCGAGATCGGCAAGGGCGCGACCGAGATCGCGTGGGCGTTGTTCCGGCCGGGCGAGATCGTCGCCGAGGTGCGCGAGCGCGTCGGCTGGGAGTGCGTCGAGCGCCTGCGCGCCGAGAACCGCGCGATCCTCTTCGTGACGCCGCACCTCGGCGCCTACGACATCGCCGGCCGCTACCTGTGGGCGCACCTGCCGATCCTCGCGATGTACCGCCCGCACAAGATCTTCTGGATCGACCAGCTGCTGCGCGAGGGACGCAACCGCGGCGCCGCGCCCGACGGCACCAACGTCGCGCCCGCCACGATGGCCGGGGTGCGCATGGTGCTCAAGCACCTCAAGCGCGGCGGCTGCAGCATAGTCCTCCCGGACCAGGTGCCCGGCCAGGGCGATGGCGAGTGGGCCGATTTCTTCGGCCGGCCCGCGTACACCATGACGCTCGTCGCGCGGCTGCAGGAAGCGACCGGCGCGGCGGTGGTGTTCTGCTATGCCGAGCGCCTCGCCGGCGGCGCCGGTTATCGCCTGCACCTCGCGCCGCTCGAGGAGCCGCTGCCGGCGAACCGCCACCTCGCGGCGCGTACCGTGAACGCGATGGTCGAGCGGCTGGTGCGCCAATGTCCCGCGCAATACCTGTGGGCGTACAACCGCTACAAGCGCCCGGCGGGCGCGCCGCCGGCGCCGGTGTCGGGCGAAACGCAGAGCGCTTCCCGCTAGGGCCATGCGCATCCTGCTCCTCGGCGCGACGGGATTCATCGGCCGGGAGCTCTTCACCGCCCTCGAAGCGCGCGGGCACCGCGTGGTCGCGGCCGTCCGGCGCGGATCGCGGCCGCCGCCTTTCGCGACCGGGCCCGCGATCGAATGCGACCTCGAGCGCGACCTCGATCCCGACGCCTGGGCGCCGCGCCTCGCCGACATCGACGCGGTGGTGAATTGCGCGGGCATCCTGCAGGCGCGCCGCGGCGAATCGAGCCGGGCGATCCACGCGCTCGCCCCCGCCGCGCTCTTCGCCGCCTGCGAGCGATGCGGCGTGAAGCGCGTGGTGCTGATCTCGGCGATCAGCGCGGACCCGCGTGCGGGCACCGAGTACGCGGCTTCCAAGCTCGCCGGAGAACAAGCGTTGCGCGCGACGGCGCTCGACTGGGTGGTGTTGCGGCCCTCCCTCGTGCATGGGAGCGGCGCCTACGGCGGCACCGCCTTCTTCCGTGCGCTCGCCGCGCTGCCCGGCATCGTTCCGGTGCCCGGCACGGGAAACCAGGCCTTCCAGCCGATCCACGTGCGCGACCTGTGCGAAGTGGTGGCGCTCGCGGTCGAGGGCGAGCGGCTGGTGCGCCGGACGATCGATCCGGTCGGGCCCGACCGGGTGGCGCTGCGCGACCTCCTCGCCGACTACCGGCGCTGGCTGGGCTTCGCGCCGGCGCGCATCGTGCCGATCCCGCGTCCGCTCGTCGCGATCGCCGCACGCTTGGGCGACGCGATCGGCGGCCCGCTCAACTCGACCTCGCTCGCGCAGCTCGAGCACGGCAACACCGGCGACTACTACCGCTTCGTGGATGCGACGGGAATCCGCGCGATCGGCTGGCGCGACGCGCTCGCGCGTCATCCCTGCCACGTGCAGGACCGGTGGCACGCTCAGCTCTATTTCGTGCGTCCCCTGCTCCGCGCGACGCTCGCCGCCCTGTGGATCGCGTCGGGCTTCCTCGGGCTCGCGTCGCTCGATGTCTGGGGCGCGCGCATCGGCGCGGCGCTCGGCGCTGGAGCCGGCATCGGCCGTGCGCTTCTCGCCGTCGCCTCGTGCGCCGACCTGCTCATCGCGGCGCTGGTGCTCGCCGGATGGCGCGCGCGGGCCATGGGCGCCGTGCAGGCCGCTGTGGTGATCGGCTATACGATCGCGGGGACGCTCGGGTGGCCCGGGTTGTGGGCGGACCCGCTCGGCCCGTTGCTCAAGAACCTCCCGATCCTCGCCGCGATCGCCGCCCTCGCCGCGATCGGGGAGGAGCGCTGAAGTGGATCTCTACGTAGCCCTCAAGTGGCTGCACGTGCTGGGCGCGATGGTGCTGTTCGGGACCGGGCTGGGCACCGCGTTCCACCTGTGGTTCGCCCATCGCACGGCAGATGCGCGCCTCATCGCCGCGGCGGCGCACTCCACCGTGGTCGCCGACTACGCCTTCACGCTGCCCGCCGGATTGCTGCAGCCGATCACCGGATTCGCGCTCGCGGCGGCGGCCGGTTATCCGCTCGGATCGCGATGGATCGTCGCCGCTTTCGCGCTGTACCTCGTCGCCGGCGCGTGCTGGATCCCGGTCGTGTTCATCCAGCTTCGATTGCGCGACCTCGCCCGCGCGAGCGTGCGCGACGCGGCGCCGCTGCCGCCCGCGTATCGCCGGCTGTGGAACGCCTGGCTCGCGCTGGGCTGGCCCGCGTTCGCCGCGCTCGCCGCCGCCGTGTGGCTCATGATCGCGCGGCCGGCCTGAGCGGCGCCGGTAGAATCGCGCTCCATGGCGTTCCTTCGCAAGCTCGGCACGCGGCTCGGCGTCTTCGTCCTGTGGCTGGTGCACTTCCTGCCGCTGCCCTGGATCTCCGCGCTCGGCGCGGGCCTGGGCTCGATCCTCTACCGCTTCGGCCGCGGCCGCGTGACGCGCATCAACCTCGCGCTCTGCTTCCCGCGGATGAGCGAGCGCGAGCGCTGGGAGCTCGGCCGCAAGCATTTCCGCATGCTGGGACGCAACGCGCTCGAGCTGAGCCTCATGGTGTGGGGCAGCGAGAGGGAGCTGCAGCGCATGATCCGGGTGGAGGGACTGGAGAACCTCACCGCCGCGAAGGGCCGGCCGGTGATCGCGCTCGCGCCGCACTTCATCGGCCTCAACATGGGCGGCATCCGCGTGGCGTGGGAGATTCCGGACTCCGCGAGCGTCTACAGCCGGCAGAAGAATCCGGCGGTGGACAGGATCTTCTGGCGCGCGCGCACCCGCTTCGGCACGCCGGTGCTGGTGAGCCGGCAGGAGGGACTGCGCAACGTGATCCGCGTCGTGAAGAGCGGCAAGGCCTTCTACTTCCTGCCCGACATGGATTTCGGCAAGCGCGACTCGATCTTCGTGCCGTTCTTCGGCGTGCAGGCGGCGACGATCACGACGCTGCCGCGCCTCGCGAAGCTCACCGGCGCCGCGGTGATCCCGGTGGTGACGCGGCAGGTCGGCGACGGCTACGTCGTGCAGTTCTATCCCGAATGGAAGGACTATCCGAGCGGCGACCTCGAGGCCGACGTGCGCCGCATGAACGCGTTCATCGAGGAGCGCGTGCTCGAGATGCCCGAGCAGTACTTCTGGGCGCACAAGCGCTTCAAGACGCGGCCGCCGGGCGAACCCTCGCCCTATAAGCGAAAATAGCGCCGTGCGCCTCAAGTTCGCCAAGATGCAGGGCCAGGGCAACGACTTCGTCGTGCTGGACGGCGTGCGCCAGCGCGTCTCGCTCACGCCCGAGGACGTGCGGCGCATCGCCGACCGCCATTTCGGCGTGGGCTGCGACCAGTTGCTGGTGGTCGAGCGGCCCACCACTCCGGGCAACGACTTCCGCTACCGCATCTTCAACGCCGACGGCGGCGAGGTCGAGCAATGCGGCAACGGCGCACGCTGCTTCGCGCGCTTCGTGCTCGACGAGGGCCTCACCGAGAAGCGCGAGATCCGCGTGGAGACCGCCTCCGGCGTGATCGCGCCGCGCGTCGAGCGCTCGGGCGAGGTCACGGTCGACATGGGGCCGCCGCGCTTCCAGCCGCACGAGGTGCCGTTCACCGGCGCGACGCAAGCGCACGTGACCGATCGCATCGAGGTGGACGGCGCCGCGGTCGAGGTGAGCGTCGTCTCGATGGGCAACCCGCACGCGGTGCAGGTGGTGGACGACGTCGATCGCGCACCGGTGGCGACGCAGGGGCCCAGGATCGAGCGCCACGCGGCATTCCCGCAACGCGTCAACGCAGGATACATGCAGGTCGTCGCGCGCGACCGCATCCGGCTGCGGGTCTGGGAGCGCGGCGCGGGCGAGACGCTCGCCTGCGGCACCGGCGCCTGCGCGGCGTTGGTGGCGGGCATCCGCCGCGGGCTCCTCGACCGCGAGGTGCGGGTCGAGGCGCGCGGCGGCGAGCTTCGCGTCCGCTGGCCGCGCGACGACGCCAACGTTATGATGACGGGCGACGCGGTGCGCGTCTTCGACGGCGAGATCGCGCTCCAGGGACGATGAGACGACAAGAGGAAACCGGATTGCCCACGCTCACGGCCGAACAGGTGGCGGAATTCCTGAGGCAGAACCCGGGGTTCTTCGAGAACCACGTGGACGTGCTGATGAACCTGCAGATCCCGCACCCGCATGGCGGCCGCGCGGTCTCCATCGGCGAGCGCCAGCTCCTCGCGCTGCGCGAGAAGGCGAAGCTCCTCGAGGACAAGCTCCACGAGCTGATCCAGTTCGGCGAGGAGAACGACGCGGCGGGCGAGAAGGTGCACCGCCTCGCGTGCCGCCTCATGGGGTCGAACGGCCTCGACGCCGCGCTCGACACGCTCTACCTCGACCTCCTCGACCACTTCGCCGTGCCGCACGTCGCGGTGCGCCTGTGGAACGTCGCGGAGGGCGACGCGGACACGCGCGAGTTCGCGCCGGTCGCCGCGGAGATCCGCGAGTTCGTCGAGAAGCTCGCGGCGCCGTATTGCGGCAACCATCCGGTGTACGACAGCCAGTCGTGGTTCGGCGAGGCGGCGGCGCACCTCAAGTCCTACGCGATGGTGCCGCTGCGCCACGAAGGCGCGACGTTCGGCGCGATCGGGCTCGCCTCGGAGGACCCGAAGCGCTTCTATCCGGAGATGGGCACGCTCTACCTCGCGCGCATCGGCGACATCGTGAGCCACGCGCTGTGGCGGTTCGTGACGCCCCTTCGTGAGCCCGCCCGCGGCTAAGGCACCCGAGGGCAGGCCTGGCGCGCTCGCGCGCTACCTCGAAACGTTGCGCACCGGGCGCCGCCTCGCCACCCACACGCTCGCCGCCTACCGGCGCGACGCGCGCCTGCTCGCCTCCCTCGCCGGCGAACGCGATCCGGCCGCGCTCACCGGCCACGACATCCGGCGCTTCCTCGCCGCGCTGCATGGCCGCGGGCTCGCGCCGCGCTCGCTCGCGCGCGTGCTCTCGGCGTGGCGCGGATTCTACGAATGGCTCGTGCGCCATCGCGAGGCGGCTTCCAACCCGTGCGCCGGCGTGCGCGCGCCGAAGGCGGAGCGGCGGCTTCCCGAAGCGCTCTCGCCCGACCAGGCGGTGCGGCTGGTCTCGATCGAGGACGAAAGCGAGCTCGGCGTACGCGACCGGGCGCTCTTCGAGCTCGCCTACTCCTCGGGGCTGCGCGTCTCGGAGCTCACCGGCATCGACGTGGACGCGCTCGACGCGAAGGCAGGCGAGGTGCGCGTGACGGGCAAGGGCTCCAAGACGCGCATCGTGCCGGTGGGCCGCGCGGCGCTCCAGGCGATCGCGGCGTGGCTCCGCGTGCGCGCCACGATCGCGAAGGCCGGCGAGAACGCGATGTTCGTGGGCCGCACGGGAAGACGCGTCGCGCCGCGCGAGGTGCAGCGGCGCATCAAGCGCTGGGCGGCGCTCGCCGGAATCGAGGTCGACGTGCATCCGCACATGCTGCGCCATTCGTTCGCCTCGCACGTGCTGCAGTCCTCGGGCGACCTGCGCGCGGTGCAGGAGATGCTCGGCCACGCGAGCATCGCCTCCACCCAGGTCTACACGCACCTCGACTTCCAGCACCTCGCCAAGGTGTACGACGCGGCGCATCCGCGGGCGCGACGCCGCAAGGGCTGAGCCGTGCCCGCAAGCGCCCCGCCCGCGGGCCCGCCTTCGAGCGCCCTTGCCGGGGGCGTCACGCCGGTGACCGTCCTCACCGGCTTCCTCGGCAGCGGCAAGACGACGCTCCTCAACGCGATGCTCGCCGACCCGCGCTACGCGGATACGGCCGTGCTCGTGAACGAATGGGGCGAGATCGCGATCGACCACGCGCTGGTGCGCTCCGCGAGCGAGAACGTGGTGACGCTGCCGAGCGGCTGCATCTGCTGCCGGGTCGCCGGGGAGCTCCTCGGCACGCTGCGCGAGCTCTATTTCGAGCGCGCCTCCGGGGCGGTGCCGCCGTTCCGGCGCGTGGTGATCGAGACCACCGGGCTCGCCGATCCGGCGCCGCTCCTCGCGACGTTGATCGAGATGCCGGCGGTCGCGACGCGCTACTCGCTCGCCGGCGTGGTGACGACGGTGGATGCCGAGCACGGCATGGCGACGCTCGACGCGCATCCCGAGGCGCTGAAGCAGGCGGCGATGGCCGATCGCCTCGTGATCACGAAGCTCGATCGCGCGGATCGCGCCGCGGTGGCGGCGCTCGAGGAGCGCCTGCGCGGCCTGAACCCCGGCGCCGCGCTCCTCGCGAAGGGGCGCGAGGCGCCCGATCCGGCGCTGCTGCTCGAGGCGGGCCTGTATCGCGGCGAGGGCCGCATCGCCGACCCGCGCGGCTGGCTCAACGCCGGGGCCTATCGCCGCGTCGGCGCGCCGGATGCGCCGCGCCACGACCCGCGGATCGTCTCCTTCGCCTGGTCGGGCGAGGAACCCTTCGAGATCGACGATCTCGAAACGGCACTGGAGACCATCACGGGGCTCCTCGGCGCGCGGCTCCTGCGCCTCAAGGGCCTCGCGAACGTGCGCGGCGAAACCGGTCCCATCGCCGTGCACGCCGTGCAGCACACGCTGTATCCTCCTGCCCGGCTTTCCGCGTGGCCGGACGAGGACCGGCGCACGCGGCTCGTCTTCATCGGCCGCGACCTTGAAGAATCGGCCGTCGACTCCATCTTGCAATCGTTCCGCGATCCGCCACCGAGGTAAGCCATGCCCGCCGTCGAGAACCAGGACCTCATTCCCGTCACCATCCTCACCGGCTTCCTCGGCGCCGGGAAGACCACGCTCCTCAACCGCATCCTTTCCGAGCAGCACGGCGAGAAGATCGCCGTGATCGAGAACGAGTTCGGCGCGGAAGGCGTCGACAACGAGATCCTGGTCGAGGACAAGGACGAGCAGATCGTCGAGATGAACAACGGCTGCCTGTGCTGCACGGTGCGCGGCGACCTGGTTCGCATCCTCGGCGACCTCGGCGCGAAGAGGAAGCGCGGCGAGCTCCGGTTCGACCGCGTGATCATCGAGACCACCGGCCTCGCCAACCCCGGCCCGGTCGCGCAGACCTTCTTCATGGACGAGAAGATCCACGACCAGTACCTGCTCGACGCGGTGGTCACCGTGGTGGATGCGAAGCACGCGGCGAAGCAGCTGGACGAGCACGACGAGGCCCGCCGCCAGGTCGGATTCGCCGACCGCATCCTGCTTTCCAAGACCGACCTCGTGGACGAGGCGAAGGTGGACGAGCTCATGAAGCGCCTGCGCGCGATGAACCCGCGCGCGCCGCAGAAGAAGGTGCACATGGGCAACGCCGACATCAAGGAGCTCCTCGACATCCGCGGCTTCAACCTCAACGCGGCCCTCGAGGTGGATCCGGAGTTCCTCGAGAGCGACCATCACGAGCACGACGACGAGGTGACCTCGTTCGTGTGGAAGGACGCGCGGCCGCTCCACATGGAGAAGATCGAGACCTTCCTCTCGCTCATGGTGCAGAACTACGGCGAGGACCTGCTGCGCTACAAGGGCGTGCTGAACGTCCAGGGCGAGCCGCGCCGGATGATCTTCCAGGGCGTGCACATGCTGATGGGCGGCACCCCGGGCAAGCCCTGGGCGCCCGGCGAGGCGCGCGAGAGCGTGTTGGTCTTCATCGGCCGCAAGCTCCCCCGCCGCCTTTTCGAGGAAGGCCTCGCCTACTGCGTCGCCTGAGCGCTTGTGCCCGGCCACGGTAGCGGAGGGTATACTTTCCCGAGAACCCGGTGAAGGCGGTGAAACCGTCCGCCGGGATCGGTCCCATGACGGCGCATATGGCCACATCCGCACCCGGCACATCGCACACGGGCAACATCCGGCCGCCGCCCACGCGCGCGGTTGGACGGCTCGGCTCGGAGGATTTCCATTCGGCGCCGCTGCCCGCGACGCAGGAGGCCGCGGTGCTCTACGCCGCGAACCACCCGGAGGGCGCGGCGAGCCTGCTGCGCGCCGAGATCAAGGACGCGGCGGGCCGCAACAACAAGCAGGCCTGGTTGATGCTCTTCGACCTCTACCAGGCCCTGCAGAACCGCGCCGAGTTCGATGCGCTCTCGATGCTCTTCACCGTGAAGTTCGAGCAGTCGCCGCCCGCATGGGCCGACAGCACGGACGCCGCGAACGACCCGCGGCGCAGCGCGCAGAGCCGCGAGCGCAAGGACTTCTTCGCGCTGAAGCCCAACGCGCAGGGCGATCTCGCCGGGGAGATCGAGAAGTTCGTCGCGTTCGCGCAATCGCAGGGAACCGTGCGGCTCGACGTCTCCAGGGTCGTCTCGATCTCGGGCGAGGAAGCGACGCTCGCCGCCGCGGCGCTCGCGAAGCTGCGCAAGCAGCAGTTCCCGATGTGGTTCAACCACCTCGATTCGCTCGAGAAGGTGCTGCGCGCGGCGTTCAACGAGAAATCGGCCGACGAGCAGAAGCCGTACTGGGCGCTCCTCTTCGAGCTGCTGATCCTGCAGGGCAAGGGGCAGGAGTTCGAAGACCTCGGCCTCGAGTACGCGGTCGCCTTCGAGGTGTCGCCGCCCAACTGGGAAACCTACGTGAACCCGGTCGCCGTCGCGGCGAAGGCGAACGCCCCGGAGAAGCCGGCGGCCGAAGCCGAGTCCGTGCACGGCGAGGTGGGGTTCGCGTTGAAGGGCGTGCTCTCCGCGGCGAGCTCGAACCAGATCGCGGAGCTCAACGCGTTCGCCGCGAGCCGCACCGAGGTCCCGATCGACCTGTCGAAGGTCCTGCGCGTGGACTTCGGCTATACGTCGGCCTTCTTCGACGCGGTGAAGGCGATCCAGCTCGCCGGCAAGCGCGTGATCCTCGCCGGACTCAACGAGCTCAACGCGGCACTTCTCGAAGCGCTGGGTGTCAACCGCTACGCCATACTTGTGCGGCGAAAATCCACCTGAAAATCGCGTTTGAAAAAGCGCGATTTTCAGGTGGACGTCGCCTGATCGCCGGACTGTCATGGCCGCAAGGCCAGACTCCAAGAGAAGCGCAAATCCCCTTATGAGCTACGACCCCGTCCCTTTCCACGGCACGACCATCCTTTCCGTGCGCCGCGGCGAGCGCGTCGCGATGGGCGGCGACGGGCAGGTGACGCTCGGCAACATCGTGGTGAAGGCCACCGCGCGCAAGGTGCGCCGCCTCTACCAGGACCGCATCCTCGCCGGATTCGCCGGCGCCACCGCCGACGCCTTCACGCTCTTCGAGCGCTTCGAGGCGAAGCTCGAGAAGCACCAGGGGAACCTGCTGCGCTCCGCGGTCGAGCTCGCCAAGGACTGGCGCACCGACCGCATGCTGCGGCGGCTCGAAGCGATGCTCGCCATCGCCGACCGGCAGAGCTCGCTCGTGATCACCGGCAACGGCGACGTTCTCGAGCCCGAGCAGGGGCTGCTCGCGATCGGCAGCGGCGGCGGCTACGCGCAGGCCGCGGCGCTGGCGCTCCTCGGCAACACCGCGCTCGAGCCCGCGGAGATCGTCGCGCGCGCGCTCTCCATCGCCGGCGACCTCTGCATCTACACCAACCAGAACCACGTCATCGAGACGCTGTGAACGATCCCCTGGAAGCGCCCGCCACGGCGGCGCGCAGCGCACCGGCCCCGGGGATGATGACCCCGCAGGAGATCGTGCACGAGCTCGACAAGTACATCGTCGGGCAGGCCGATGCGAAGCGCGCGGTGGCGATCGCCCTGCGCAATCGCTGGCGGCGCGCCCAGGTCGCCGAGCCGCTGCGCGCCGAGATCACGCCCAAGAACATCCTCATGATCGGGCCGACCGGCGTCGGCAAGACGGAGATCGCGCGCCGGCTCGCGCGGCTCGCGAACGCCCCGTTCATCAAGGTGGAGGCGACCAAGTTCACCGAGGTGGGCTACGTCGGGCGCGACGTCGACTCGATCATCCGCGACCTCGCGGAGATCGCGGTGAAGTCCACGCGCGAGCAGGACATGAACAAGGTGCGCACGCGCGCCGAGGACGTCGCCGAGGAGCGCGTGCTCGATGCGCTGCTTCCCGGCGTGGGGGCGGAAGCGGGCGACGCCAACTCCACGCGCCAGCGCTTCCGCAAGATGCTGCGCGAGGGCAAGCTCGACGACAAGGAGATCGAGGTCGACGTGGCGCAGCCCGGCGCGAGCATGGAGATCCTCGCCCCGCCCGGCATGGAGGAGCTCACGCAGCAGATCCAGGGCATGTTCGCCAACATGGGCGGCGCGCGGCGCAAGCGCCGCACGCTCGCGATCCGCGAGGCGCTGCGCCTCATCACCGACGAGGAAGCGCTCAAGCTCGTGAACGAGGAGGAGATCCGCTTCAAGGCGGTGCGCGCGGTGGAGCAGGACGGCATCGTGTTCATCGACGAGATCGACAAGATCGCGAGCCGCGGCGAGATGCACGGGGCGGACGTCTCGCGCCAGGGCGTGCAGCGCGACCTGCTGCCGCTCGTCGAGGGCACCTCGGTCACGACCAAGTACGGCATGGTGCGCACCGACCACATCCTCTTCATCGCGAGCGGCGCCTTCCACCTCGCCAAGCCCTCGGACCTCGTCCCGGAGCTGCAGGGAAGGCTTCCCATCCGGGTCGAGCTCGCGAGCCTCTCGGTGGACGACTTCGAGCGCATCCTCACCTCCACCGACGCCTGCCTCACGCGCCAGTACCAGGCGCTGCTCTCCACCGAAGGCGTGGCGCTCGAGTACACGGCCGACGGCGTACGTCGGCTCGCCGAGATCGCCTTCTCCGTGAACGAGCGCACCGAGAACATCGGCGCACGCCGGCTCTACACGGTGATGGAGAAGCTCCTCGAGGAGGTGTCGTTCGACTCGGGACGCAACACGCAGCGCCTGGTGATCGACGCGGCCTACGTCGACGCACGGCTCGCGGGGCTCGCCGGAAGCGAGGACCTCGCGCGCTACGTGCTGTAGCTTCCCCTCAGCGCGCCGCCTCCTCGACGTAGAGCGCGGCAAGGCGGTCGAGCGACTCGCGGGCATTGTCGCTCGCCTTCACCGCGTACTCGAGCGAGCGGCGCCCGCCCTCGCCGCTCCACGAAGCCGCGAAGAGGAACGACGCCTGGTTCTCGGCCACCTGCAGCTCGGCTTCGCTCGCCGCGTCCGACTGGGGCGCGGCGGCGAGCTCCGCGAGCGATCCCTGCAGCGCCGCCTTCGCCTTCGCGAGCTCGTGGCCGGAGGCGGCCGGCGCGATGCGCCAGCGCTCCCACAGCAGCAGCCGGGCGATGCGCTCCGCCTCGGCGCCGGCCTCGACCGCCTTCGTCGCGAGCGCCTGCTCCGATCCCGCCCTCGCCGGCACCAACGCGGCGATGCGGCGCGCTTCCCACTCGATCTCCTCGGCGCGTTCCTGCAGCGCGAGCGAGACGTCGCGGCCCGGATCGCGCAGCGCCCAACCGCGATACTGGCCGACCAGGATCCCGAGGATCGCCACGCGCTCGTGCAGCTCCGAGGGAGGAGGCGGAGTGCCGAGGTCATGCACGGCGCGATCGAGCTCGCGGATCGCCGCGCCGAGGGCGCGCCGGCCGCGCGCGGCGAGGATGCCCTGCGCGACCTGCGCATGGAGCTTCACGATACGCTCGGTGAGCGAGGCGACGCGCAGCGCGTCGATTGGCGACGGCGGGTGCGGGAGCGGTGCGGGCGTGGCCGGCGCCGCGAGGCCGCACGCGAGCGCCGCCGCGGCGAGCGTCGCCGCGATCCGCGCCCGCCTCACCGGCAATCCGTGTCGAGCGTGAAGCCGGCGATGGCTCCCTCGCGCACGAGCCGTGCGAGCGCTTCTCCCAGCTCTCGCTCCGCCTCCTCGCCCATCGAGCGCACCGCCTCGTCGAGCGTGCGGCATTCCTGCAGCGCCCGCAGCAGGTTCCATTCCGCGTTCGAGACGCGGCGCACGCGCACCGCACCGTCGCGGCGATGCACGAGGACGCGGTCGGTTCCGGCATCGCGTTCCGCAGTTCCGTCGCGGCCGGGCTGGTTGGCTTCCCGGATCGCCGCGACGGGATGCTCCGATTCGACGAGCCGCACGCACGGATGCAGCCGCAGGCGCACCGCGCCCTGCGATTGCGGTGCGACCGCCGCGAGCGCCACGGGATCGAGCGAGGGCGCCTCGGCGGCGTGGAACGACTCGTGGCAAGCCCACTCCAGCCGCGCCACGTCGGCGAGATAGGCGAGCGCGCTCGCATCGCGGTCGCCGGCGAGGAGCTCGGCGAAGCGATCGCCGTAGAGCGCGAGGTCGCCCGAGCGCGACGGATGCGATCGCGCGTAGCGCCGCGCCATCTCGCCGAAGAACTCGTCCCCGACGAGCCGGCGCACCACCGGGTAGGTCGCGGCGAGCGCATCGCGCCGCTCCGCGCGCACGCTCGCGCGGTAGAACGCGATGCGCGCCGCCCGCTCGCTGCCGCGCACACGGCGCGAGATGCCGTCGTCCTCCTCCTCGATCGCGCGCGCGAACTCGCGCTGCAGCTGGGCGAGCGCGCTCACGCGGTCACCGGCTCGCTCGCCGCGGAGAGCAGCGCGTGCGCCTTCGAGGCCTCGTCGAGCAGCACGTCGAGCGCGGGGATGTCGAGGTCCCATTCGACCACCGTGGGGCGCGGACCGATGCGCGCGAGCGCCGCGCGGAAGAGGGACCAGACCTCGGGCGCCACGCGGCGCGAGTGCGTGTCGACGAGGCCCAGCTCCCAGCGCTCGTGCCCGGCGAGATGGTATTCGGCGACGCGAGCCGGGTCGATCGCGCCGAGGTATCCGGACGCCTCGAAGCCGTGGTTCACCGCGTTGACGTGCACGTTGCTCACGTCGAGGAGGAGGCCGCAGCCGGAGCGGCGCACGACTTCGGCGACGAACTCCCATTCCGGCATCGCGCCCTCGTCGAACTCGAGATACGTCGAGACGTTCTCCACCAGGATGCGGCGGCCGAGGCGCTCCTGCACGTGCGCGATGCGCGCGGCGACGTGCTCGACCGCCTCGCGCGTGAAAGGCAGCGGCAGCAGCTGGTTCGCGTGGCGCCCGTCGATCGAGGACCAGGACAAATGCTCGGAAACGAGCGCCGGCTCGAAGCGGCGCACCAGCGCCTCGAGGCGCGCGAGGTGGCGTTCGTCGAGCGGATCGGCGGAGCCGAGCGAAAGGCCGACGCCGTGCAGGCTCAGCGGATAGAGCGCGCGGGCGCGCTCGAGCGCCGCGAGCGGCGCGCCGCCGTCGGCGAAGAAGTTCTCGCTGTGGACCTCGACCAGCGCGAGCGGTGGACGGCGCGCGACGAGCTCCTCGTGGTGCGGCGCGCGAAGCCCGATGCCGGCGCCGGGCGCGGCGCGCGCCATCGCGCTACTTGCCCTTGGCGGACTTCGCGCCCGGCTCGGTGAGCTTGCCGCCCATCTTCTCGCACGTGCCCTTGGGCACCATCTTCCAGTCCGCCGGATCGTGGTCGCGCGTCGCCTTGCCGGCGCACGAATGGCGCGCCGTGCCGCAATCGTTCTGGCCGGCCGCGGCGACGCCGTAGCACTTCTCCTGGGGAGCCGGATCCTCGGCACGGGCGCTCGCCGCGAGCGTCGCGGCGGCGAGGGAAGCGATGGCGGAAGCGATGAGGGCTCGCGACGGCTTCATGGGCGCTCCTTCGGGTTGGCTCGCCGATGGTACCGCACCGGCGCCGACCGCGCGCTTGAAAGCGCGCCCGCGGACCCCATCTGGCGCAATGACCCCTTTCTCATGGAGAACACGATGAACGTCCTGTTGCGAACCGAGCCCCTGGCCGCCCTCGACGGCCTGCTCGACGAATTCCTCCGCCCCGCCTTCGCGCGCCCGGCCGCCGCACCCGCCCCTCGCCGCATTCGCGTCGACGTGAAGGAGACCCCCGAGGCCTATCTCGTCCTCGCCGAGCTCCCCGGCGTATCGAAGGATGCGCTGTCGATCGACGTCGAGGCGAACGAGGTCGCGATCACGGCGAACCCCGCCGCCGCGCCCGAAACGAAGGACGGCGAGAAGTGGCTGCACGTGGAGCGCGGCGCGGGCAAGGCCGAGCGTCGCCTCGCGCTGCCGCTCGAGGTCGACGCGGCGCGTGCGGAAGCGAAGCTCGCCGACGGCGTGCTCGAGCTCACGCTGCCGAAGAAGTCTCCCGCCACGGCGCGCAAGGTCGAAGTGCACTGACCGCGAGCGCAAGCCTCCCGCAAGCCCGCGGCGACTTCCTGCAACACCCCGAGGCCCCGAAGGCGGACAATCGCCCTTCGGGGCCTTTTGGTTTCGCGGGGGGCCCTCTACAATAGCCGGCACTTTTCGCACCGCGCGTCCTCCTTCCAGGTCCATGCCGCCGAAGCTCTCCTCCTCGCAGAAGGCCGAGGTCCTCGTCGAGGCCTTGCCGTACATCCAGCGGTTCTACGACCGCACCATCGTCATCAAGTACGGCGGCAACGCGATGACGGACGTGGCGCTGCAGGAGGACTTCGCCGAGGACGTGGTGCTCCTCAAGCTGATCGGCATGAACCCGGTGGTGGTGCACGGCGCCGGACCGCAGATCGGCGCGCTGCTGCAGAAGCTCGGCAAGCAGAGCGAGTTCATCCAGGGCATGCGCGTCACCGACGAGGAGACGCTCGACGTCGTGGAGATGGTGCTGGGCGGCCTCATCAACCAGGAGATCGTCACGCTCATCAACAAGGCGGGCGGGAAAGCCGTCGGGCTCACCGGCAAGGATGGGCACTTCATCCACGCGCGCAAGATGAAGATCCCGAGCAAGGAGAACAAGAAGAAGAAGATCGACGTGGGGCTGGTGGGCGAGGTGGTGCGCGTGGACCCGGAGATCATCCAGCTCCTCGACTCGCGCGACTTCATCCCGGTGATCGCCCCCATCGGCAGCGACGAGAACGGTGTCGCCTACAACATCAATGCCGACATCGCCGCCGGCAAGCTCGCGATCACGCTGCAGGCGGAGAAGCTGATCCTCCTCACCAACACCACCGGCGTCCTCGACAAGGAGGCCAAGGTCGTGACCGGGCTCACCGCGCAGCGCGTGAAGGAGATGATCGACGACGGCACCATCTCCGGCGGCATGCTCCCGAAGGTGGAATGCGCGCTCGACGCGGTGAAGAACGGCGTGAAGACCGCGCACATCATCGACGGCCGTGTGTCGCACGCGCTGCTGCTGGAAGTGCTCACGAGCGAGGGCGTGGGCACGCTCATCCGCGGCGCGGCCGCCAACCGCACCCACCGCTGACCAGGAAAGGGGTCAGATCCCTTTTTAGCGGGAGAGGCGCGCGGCGAGCGCGACGTGGTCGGAGAGCCGCGACCAGGTGGGCCCGACCAGGCGCTCGGCCGCGTGGATCTCCAGGTCCCTCACGTAGATGCGGTCGAGCGAGAGGATCGGGAGCTTCGCCGGATAGCTCCTCGCGAGCCGTCCCTGTTCATGCTCGAACACCTCGACGAGCCCCAGCTCGCAGGCGAGGAAGTCGCTCGCCCGCTTCTGCCAGTCGTTGAAGTCGCCGGCGACGATGAGCGGCCCCTCGGCGGGCACCGCGGCGCGGATGCGGTCGGCCAGCCACTCGAGCTGGAAGCGGCGGCTCCTCGCCCACAGGCCCAGGTGCACGTTGATGCAGTGCAGCGTCTCCTTCCAGCCGTCCACCTGCAGCTCGCAGTGCAGCAGCCCGCGGCTCTCGATCGGGTGGTGCGAGATGTCGATGTTGTCCCAGCAGCAGATCGGGTAGCGGCTCACGACCGCGTTGCCGTGGTGGCCGTCCTGGTACACCGCGTTCATGCCGTAGACGCTGTGGCCGCCATCGCGGCACAGGAATTCATGCTGGGACTTCTCCGGCCAGGTCACGTGGCGGTGCGCGTTCTTCTCGTGCCGGCCCTGCACCTCCTGGAGGAACGCGACGTCGGCATCGAGGGAGCCCAGCCGATCGCGGATCTCGTGCAGCACGAGGCGCCGGTTGAACTGCGAGAGTCCCTTGTGGATGTTGTAGGTAACGACGGTGAGCGATCGCGACGCGGGCATGTCAGGCGTTCCTTCCAGGGAGCGCGAGGATAGCCTTGCGGTTGCTCCAGGAGAACACGCGCTCGGCGGCCTCGCGCCACGGCACCCATTCGGCCGCCAGGTGCTCGCGCGGCTCGACGCGCACCGGCAGGCGCTCCGGCACGCACAGCCCGAACACGTGCTCGGTGTTGTGCGTGACCCCGGGCGCGTAACGGTGGCGCCATACCGGATAGATTTCGTAGACGTTCTGCAAGTTCCAGTCCTCGAGCGCGTAGCGGCGCGCATCGATGCCGGTTTCCTCCATCACCTCGCGCGCGGCGGTCGCGGCGAGGCTCTCGCCCTCGTCCTGGCTGCCGGTCACCGACTGCCAGAACCGGGGATGGTCCGCCCGTTCCAGGAGCAGCACCTCGAGGGCCGGCGTGTAGATCACGACCATCGTCGAGACCGGGATCTTGTGCGTCATGGGGCGCGCATGCGCGCGACCACTTCGCCCTCGCCGGTGAAGAACGCGTGCGGCATGTCGCGCGTGCGATGCCGCGCCGCGGCGTTGCCCGAGGCGTCCACGGCGACGAAGCCGACGTCGGCATCGTAGTCGCGGCCGAGGCGGTCGAGCACCTGCTCGAGCGCCTTCGCGAGCGTCGCGCCGCGCTCCACGGCTTCCGAGATCGCGCGCGTGGCGAGCGAGCGCATGACGTACTCGCCGGTGCCGGTGGCGGAGGCCGCGGCGTACGAAGAAGCGTAGTTGCCGGCGCCGGGAATCGGCGAGTCGCCCACGCGGCCCACGAGCTTCAGCGTGACGCCGCCGGTCGAGGTGGCCGCGGCGAGCACGCCGTTCACGTCCACGGCCGCCGCCCCCACGGTGCCGCCCGCGTACTCCGGATGGTCCTCGAGGAAGCGGCGCATCCTGAGGCTGTGCTTGCCGAGCACCTGGTCGAGGTGCGACTTCTTCTCGCGCCAGTCCGCCGCGCGCTGCGGCGTCACCGGATCGTGGTCGCCGAAGCCCATCACGCGCGCGAAGCGCTGCGCGCCCTCGCCCGCGAGCATCACGTGGTCGGTCTCCTCCATGACCTTGCGCGCGACGAGGACCGGGTTCTTCACGCGCTGCAGCGCGCACACCGCTCCGGCGCGCGCCTGGCGGCTCTCCATCACGCACGCGTCGAGCTCGCAGCAGCCGTCGAAGTTGAGCACGGCGCCGGTGCCCGCGTTGAAGATCGGGTTGTCCTCGAGCGCGACGACCGTGGCGCAGACCGCGTCGAGCGCGGAGCCGCCCGCGACGAGGATCGCGCGGCCCTTCTCCACCGCGGCCTTCATGCCCGCGACCGCGTCGCCCTCGGAGCCCGGCCGCCAGTTTCCTGCCCCGCCATGTGCGATCAGCGCGATCGGCATTGTTGCTGTCCCTCGGCGTTCATCGGCGTTTATCGGCGGATCATGCCTTTTGCGCATTCCTCAAGCGGATGTGCAAATCCCGCAGCTGCTTCTCGGACACCGGACTCGGCGCTTCCACCATCAGGTCCTGCCCGCGCTGCGTCTTCGGGAACGCGATCACGTCGCGGATCTGCTCCACGCCCGACATGAGCGCCGTCAGGCGGTCGAATCCGAACGCGATGCCGCCGTGCGGCGGCGCGCCGTAGGCGAGCGCGTCGAGCAGGAAGCCGAACTTCTCGCGCTGCTCCGCCTCGCCGATGCCGAGCACGCGGAACTGCCTCTGCTGCACCTCGGCGCGATGGATCCGCACCGAGCCGCCGCCGATCTCCCAGCCGTTGAGCGCGACGTCGTAGGCCTTCGCGAGCACCTTGCCGGGATCGCGCTCCATGAGCTCCACGTGCTCGTCCTTGGGCGCGGTGAACGGATGGTGCGCGGAGCCCCATCGGCCGGCTTCCTCGTCGTACTCGTACGCCGGGAAGTCGACCACCCAGCAGGGGCGCCAGCCGGGCACGAAGTGGCCCTTCTCGTGGCCCACCTTCGCGCGCAGCGCGCCGAGCGCGTCGTTCACGACCTTGCGCTTGTCGGCGCCGAAGAAGATCACGTCGCCCGCCTGCGCACCGGTGCGCTCGAGGATCGCCTGGAGGATCTGCGGCGACAGGAACTTCACGATCGGCGACTGCAGCCCTTCCTCGTTCGGCTTCGACGGGTCGTTCACGCGGATGTACGCGAGGCCCTTGGCGCCGTAGATCGCGACGAAGGGCGCGAGGTCGTCGAGCTCCTTGCGCGTGAACTGGTCGTTGCCGCCGGGCACGCGCAGGGCCGCCACGCGGCCGTCGCGCAGCTCCGCGGCGGACTTGAACACCTTGAAGCCGGCGTCCTTCACGAGGTCCGTGAGCTCGGTGAGCTCGAGCGTCACGCGCAGGTCCGGCTTGTCGCTGCCGTACTTCGACGTCGCCTCGGCGTGGGTGAGGCGCGGGAACTCTCCCAGCTCCACGTCGAGGACCTTGCGGAAGAGGTCGCGCACCAGGCCTTCCATGAGGTCCTGGATCTCGCGCTCGGCGAGGAACGAGGTCTCGATGTCGATCTGCGTGAACTCGGGCTGGCGGTCGGCGCGCAGGTCCTCGTCGCGGAAGCACTTCACGATCTGGTAGTAGCGGTCGAAGCCCGCGACCATCAGCAGCTGCTTGAAGAGCTGCGGCGATTGCGGCAGCGCGTAGAACTGCCCGTCGTGGATGCGCGAAGGCACGAGGAATTCGCGCGCGCCCTCGGGCGTCGACTTGTAGAGGACCGGCGTCTCGACCTCGATGAAGCCGTTGGCGTCGAGGTAGCCACGCACCGCGCGCGCCGCGGCGTGGCGCATGCGCAGCGCCTTCTGCATCGGCTCGCGGCGCAGGTCGAGGTAGCGGTATTTCAGCCGCACCTCCTCCGAGAGCCGCTCCTCGTCCATGGTGAACGGCGGCGTGGCGGACGTATTGAGGATCTCGAGCTCGTGCGCGAGCACCTCCACCTCGCCGCTCCTCAGGTTCGGGTTGGTCGTGCCTTCCGGACGGCGGCGCACGAGGCCCTTCACGCGCAGCACGTATTCGCTGCGCACGCGATCGGCCGCGGCGAAGGTCTCGGGACGGTCGGGGTCGCACACGACCTGCACCAGCCCCTCGCGGTCGCGCAGGTCGATGAAGATCACGCCGCCGTGGTCGCGCCGGCGGTGCGCCCATCCGAAGACGGTGACGGTCTGGCCGAGATAACGGGTGTCGATGTTGCCGCAGTAGTCGGTTCGCATTCTTTCGTCATTCCCGTGCAGACGGGAATCCATTCGTTCGTCCTGGCATCGATGGGTCCCCGTCGTCACGGGGACGACGGCCCTGGCTGGTCTCGACGGGCCGTCGCCTACGTTCTCGGCGACGGCAGCGGATTGGGGTCGGTCCCGGAGCGGTTCCTCTCGGGCCTGGGGAAGCGATGCAGGGGCTCGGCGACGCCCATCGAGATGATGTACTTGAGGGCATCGTCGACCGTCATCTCGAGGGGATGCGTCTCGGAGCGCGGGACGACGAGGAAGAATCCCGCGGTGATGTTCGGGGTGGTGGGAACGAAGACCGAGATCTGCTCGCGGCCGAGGATGTCGGCGACCTCGTTCTCGGGCGTGCCGGTGACGAGCGCGACGGTCCAGGCCTGCGTATGCGGGAAGCGCACCAGGACCGCGCGGCGGAAGGCCTTGCCCTCCGGCGAGAACAGCGTGTCGCTGATCTGCTTCACGCCGCCGTAGATCGAGCGGACGATGGGGATGTGCGAGAGCAGGCGATGACCGAGCGCGAGGACGCGGCGGCCGAAGAGGTTCGCCGCGAGCGCTCCGGTGACGAGCAGGATGGCCGCGGTGAGGATGATGCCCAGGCCCGGCACATGGAAGCCGAACAGGGCCTCGCTGCGCAAGCTCTCCGGAAGCAGCAGCAACGACTGGTCCATCACGCCGACGATGAGGTCGAGCACCCACAGCGTGATGCCGAGCGGAATCCAGACCAGGAGGCCGGCGACGAAATAGCGGCGCAGCGTGCTCATCGCAGACCGGCTCTCGCGACGCTCAAGCGGGCAGGACGGACCGGCGCGTCAATGGCACGCGCAGCCGCCGCCCCCGCAACCGCCCGAGGCCTTCTTCTTGTCCCCCTCCGCGGGCTTCGAGTCGCCCTTGGGCGCCTCGGTCGTCGTGGTCTTCGCCGCCGCCTTGGCGCCGCTGTTCTTGAAATCGGTGGCGTACCACCCGCTGCCCTTGAGCTGGAAGCCGGCCGCGCTCAGCATCTTCGAGAAGCTGGGCTTTCCGCACTGGGTGCACACGGTGAGCGGCGCGTCCGCCACCTTCTGCAGGAACTCCTGCTGGTGGCCGCAGCTTTCGCACCGGTATTCGTAAATCGGCATGGTCTCTCCCAATCTGCAAATCGCATTTTAACAGAGGCACTTGCGCGACTTGTGCGGCGCGTCATCGGACGCCGCGCACGCGAGCCCCGGGGGAAAAGTGAGGGCGGCCGCCGCCCGCCTCAAGAGGGGCCGGCGGCGCGGCGGCGGTTGGCGAGGAGCCCTCCCCCGGCGAGCGCGGTGGCCATCGCCCAGAACACCGGCAGCATCCCGACCGCTTCGCCGGCGCCGCCGAAGGCGAGCGGCAGGAACGTGCTGCTCGCGCCGAGCACCACCGAGCGCAGGCCCACCGCCTCGGCGCCCCGTCCCGGCGGAGCCTTCGCGTAGATGAGCGCGAGGATCGAGGGCTGCGTCGCGCCGAGCCCGAGCCCGAGCAGGAACGAGATCAGGGCGAGGAGCGGCACCGTGCTCACCATCGGGAAGCACGCGTAGGCGACGCTCGCGATGCAGAAGGTCGCCGTGATGAGCGTCCACTCGCGCAGGTGGCGCGAGAGCCACGGCAGCGCGAGGCGCACGAGGAAGGTCGCGGCGGCGAAGCTCGCGAGGATGAGCCCGATGGTGAACGCGGCGAGATGGATCGAGTTGCCGTACACCGGCACCGCGAAGGTGAACAGGTCCCATGCGCTCGCGAGGAGCCCGGTCACCACGAACACGCGGCGCAGCTCGGCGTTCGCGAGCAGCTGCAAGGCGCTGCGCTCCGCGCCGTCGTGCGGCCGATGCGGCGAGTGGCGCAAGCGGCCGCGGCGCGTGACGAGCACCGCGAGGCTCGCGAGCGCGAACAGCGCCAGGGTCGCGAACGCCGCGCGATGTCCGAGGGCGTCGATGGTGAACCCGGCGACGGTCGGGCCGAGGAAGTTCGAGATCGAGAAGCCGAGCGAGAGCCAGCCGAAGTCGTCGCGCCGCTTCGCCTCGCTCGCCGCCTCGCCGACCGCATGCTGGATGGAGATGTAGAACAGCATGAACCCCACTCCCGAGCCCGCGGCCGCGACGTAGAGCGCCGGCATCGCCGGGAAGGCCGCCGGGATCGACACCGAGAGGCCGAGGAGCGCGACCCCGCACAGGATCGGATGGCGCACGCCGATGCGATCGACCAGGCGCCCGACGTGCACCGCGAGCACCATGGGAAGCGCGGCGATGAGCGAGAGCAGCAGCCCGACGGTGAGGGGCGTCGCGCCGGCCGCGAGCGCCGTGAGGGAAATGGCGAGCCGGCCGCCGTTGAAGGCGGTATGGGTGAGGACGGTCGCCGCGACGACGAGCGCGATCGGCAAGGCGCGCCCCGCCGCTCGCCGCTACGACGGGCGCCGGTTCTCGAGGGCCTGGATGCGCGCCTCGATGGGCGGATGGCTCGCGAAAAGCGCCATGAAGCCTTCGCTCGCGTCGGCGATGCCGTGCGCCTGGAACGCCTGCGGCAGCGCGCCGTGCTCGAGGCCGCCCAGCCGGCGCAGCGCATCGATCATCTGGCGCGGCGTGCCGAGCAGCGTGGCGGAGCCCGCATCGGCGCGGAACTCGCGCTGCCGCGAGAACCACGCGACGATGATCGACGCGGCGACGCCGAACAGGATCTGGCACACGATGACCGTCGCGTAGTAGCCCATGCCCAGCCCGCGCTCGGTCCGGAACACCGCGCGGTCGACCACGTAGCCCACGACGCGGGAGAGGAACACGACGAACGTATTCACGGTGCCCTGGATCAGCGTGAGCGTCACCATGTCGCCGTTGGCGACGTGGGAAAGCTCGTGGCCCAGCACGGCCTCGACCTCGTCGTGCGTCATGGACTGGAGGAGGCCGGTCGAGACCGCGACCAGCGCGGAATCCCGGAACGCACCCGTGGCGAAGGCGTTGGGCGCGCCCTCGTAGATGGCGACCGTGGGCATGGCGACGCCGGCCTTTTCCGCGAGGCGGCGCACGGTGTCGACGATCCAGCGCTCGTCCGCGCCCTGCGGCGTTTCGATCACGCGCGCGCCGGTGGTCCACATCGCCGTCGTCTTGCTGAGCAGCAGCGAGATGAACGACCCGGCGAAGCCGACGATCACCGAGAACACCGCGAGGCCGCCGATGTTGAGCCCGCTGCCGGCGAGATAGCGGCCCACGCCGAGGACCGACAACACGATCGACAGCACCACGCCCACGGCGATGTTGGTGGCGAGGAAGAGGACGATGCGCTTCATCTATTTACGCTCGCATTCTCGAAAACGCTTCCTGCGTTCGCTCCCTCTCCCTTGGGAGAGGGTCCCGGTCGAGCACATGGGGAAGGTGCTCCGCTTTCAAAAGGGGATGTCGTCCTCGAAGTCGTCGAACTTGCCGCCGGTCTTGGCGGCCGCGGGCTTCGACGCCGCGGGACGCGAGGAGCCCTCGCCGCGGTCGGCATCGCGATCCGGTGGGGCGCCCCCGCCCATGCCCTGCCGCGAGCCGAGCATCTGCATGGCGTTGGCGACGATCTCGGTGCTGTAGCGCTTGACTCCGTCCTTCTCCCACTCGCGCGTCTGCAGCCGGCCCTCGACGTAGACCTGGCTGCCCTTCTTGAGGTATTCGCCCGCGATCTCGGCGAGCTTGCCGAAGAAGGCCACGCGATGCCACTCGGTCTTCTCCTGCTTCTCGCCGTTCTTGTCCTTCCACACTTCGGTGGTCGCGACCGAGATGTTCGTGATCGCCGCGCCGTCGGGCATGTAGCGCGTCTCGGGGTCGCGCCCGAGGTTGCCGATGAGGATCACCTTGTTGACCGATGCCATGACTTCTCCCTTTCTGGAGGCGGGTTGCCCTGCTAGTGCCCGGCGACGCTCGAGGCCGCGGGGACGAAATCGCCCATGTTCCACGCGACGCCGAGCCACGCGAGCAGGAGCACGAGGCAAGCGCCGAGCGTCGCGACGAAGCCGAAGTGCTGGGCGATCGCCCCACCCGCGGCCGAGCCGAAGAACGTGCCGAGGAACTGTACGCTGGAATACACGCCCGTGGCGGCCCCGCGCGCATCCCGCGGCGCCGCGCGCGAGACGAGCGCCGGCAGCTTCGCTTCCAGAACGTTGAACCCGGCGAAGAAGATGACGAGCGCCAACGCAATCGCCGCGATGCTCCCCAATCCGGCCGCGAGCAGCGCGACGCCGCAGGCGAGAACCGCGACGGCGCCGAGGAACACCGGCCGCTCGCGCCGCACCGTGCGCGCCGCCACGGCGGGCAGCATGAGCACGACCCCGGCCGCCATCGCACCGAGGTAGACCCACCAATGGTGCGCCTCGGGAAGCCCGGCGCGGACGAGCGCGACGGGCGTCACCACGAACATCGCCATGAGCACCGAGTGCAGCGTGAAGATGCCGAAGTCGAGCCGCAGCAGCTCGGGCAGGCGCAGCACCCCCGAGAAAGCGGGCGCCGCCGGAGAGCGCTTGGCGAGCGGCGCATCGGGCACCAGGCCCCAGGCGACGACCATGGCCGCGATCGCGAGGCCACCGGTGATCGCGAAGATGCCGTGGATGCCGACCCATTGCGCGAGGGAGGGCGCGGCGACGAACGACACCGCGAAGGCCGCGCCGATCGTCGAGCCGATGATCGCCATCGCCTTGCTGCGCTGGGTCTCGCGGGTGAGGTCGGCGGCGAAGGCGATCGCCACGCCCGAGATCGCGCCCACGCCCTGCAGCACGCGCCCGGCGATCATCCCGCCGGGGGTGGCGCTCGACGCGCACACGAAGCTTCCCGCGGCCATGGCGGCGAGCCCCACGTAGAGCAGGGGCTTCCTGCCCAATCGGTCGGAAAGGCGCCCCATGGGGATCTGCAGGATCGCCTGGGTGAGCCCGTAGGCCCCGATCGCGATGCCGGCGAGCTCCAGGTTCCACCCTGGCTGCGACTGCGCCCAGAGGGTGAAGACCGGCAGGATGATGAACATGCCGAGCATGCGCAGCCCGAAGATCGAGGCGAGCGAAAGGCTCGCTCGCAGCTCGCTGGGACTCATGCGGGCCGGGGAATCCACCGGATTTTCGGGACGTGGAGCGGGAAAGAGGGCTCAGGTATATTAGCAGATCGCTCCATGGAAACGATCCGCATCCGAGGCGCGCGAACGCACAATCTGAGGAACGTCAGCCTCGATATTCCGCGTAACCGCCTCGTCGTCATCACCGGCCTCTCCGGCTCGGGCAAGTCGTCCCTCGCTTTCGACACGCTCTACGCCGAGGGCCAGCGCCGCTACGTCGAATCGCTCTCCGCGTACGCGCGCCAGTTCCTGCAGCTCATGGAGAAGCCCGACGTGGACCTGATCGAGGGCCTCTCCCCCGCCATCGCGATCGAGCAGAAGGCGACCTCGCACAACCCGCGCTCCACCGTGGGGACGGTGACCGAGATCCACGACTACATGCGGCTCCTCTTCGCGCGCGTGGGCGACCCCTACTGCCCCGAGCACCAGGTGAAGCTCGCCTCGCAGAGCGTGTCGCAGATGGTCGACCACGTGCTCGCGCTCCCCGAGGCGACGCGCGTGATGATCGTGGCACCCCTCGTGGTGGGCCGCAAGGGCGAGCAGCTCGAGCTCATCGACGAGCTGCGCGCGCAGGGGTTCGTCCGGCTTCGCATCGACGGCGAGGTGCACGAGATCGACCAGCTGCCGAAGCTCGACCGCAACCGCAAGCACACCATCGAGATCGTGATCGACCGCGTGAAGATCGAGGCGGAGCTCGCGCGCACCGGCGGCCTCAAGCAGCGGCTCGCCGAGTCGTTCGAGACGGCGCTGCGCCACGCCGACGGTCGCGCCATCGCGGTGGAGGTGGATGGCGGCAAGGAGCACCTCTTCTCGGCGCGCTTCGCCTGCCCGATCTGCAGCTACTCGATCCCCGAGCTCGAGCCGCGCCTCTTCTCGTTCAACAACCCGATGGGCGCCTGCCCGCGCTGCGACGGGCTGGGCGAGATCACGTTCTTCGACCCGCGGCGCGTGGTGGCCTTCCCGCACCTCTCGCTCGCGGGCGGCGCGATCCGCGGCTGGGACCGGCGCAACCAGTTCTACTTCTCGATGCTCGCCTCGCTCGCGCAGCACTACGGCTTCGACGTGGAGGCGCCGTTCGAGTCGCTCCCGGAGCGCGCGCAGAAGGTGGTGCTGGAAGGCTCGGGCGAGGAGAAGATCGCGTTCCGCTATCCGGGCGAGAAGGGGCGGCCCACCATCAAGGAGCACGCGTTCGAGGGCATCCTCCCGAGCCTCGAGCGGCGCCATCGCGAGACCGAGTCGGTCGCGGTGAAGGAGGAGCTCGCGAAGTACCTCAACACGCGCGCCTGCCCGGAATGCGGCGGCACGCGCCTGCGCGTCGAGGCGAGGAACGTGCGGGTCGCCGACCGCACCATCCACGAGCTCTCCTCGCTCCCGCTCGCGCAGGCGCAGCCCTTCTTCGAGAAGCTGGAGCTCCCCGGCGCGCGCAAGGCGATCGCCGGGAAGATCGTGCGCGAGATCGCGAACCGCATGCAGTTCCTGATCAACGTGGGCCTCGACTACCTCTCGCTCACGCGCTCGGCCGACACGCTGTCCGGCGGCGAGGCGCAGCGCATCCGGCTCGCGAGCCAGATCGGCTCGGGCCTCACCGGCGTGATGTACGTGCTCGACGAGCCCTCGATCGGCCTGCACCAGCGCGACAACGAGCGCCTCATCGCGACCCTGAAGAGCCTGCGCGACCTGGGCAACTCGGTGATCGTGGTCGAGCACGACGAGGAGGCGATCCTCGCCGCCGACCACGTGATCGACATGGGTCCGGGCGCCGGGCTGCACGGCGGCGAGATCGTCGCGAGCGGCGCGCCCGCGGAGATCCTGCGCAACTCCGCCTCGCTCACCGGCCAGTACCTTTCGGGGCGCAAGTCGATCGCGCTGCCGGTGCGCCGCCACAAGCCGGACGCGCGCAAGCACCTGCGTATCGTCGGCGCGCGCGGCAACAACCTGAAGAACGTGACGGTCGACATTCCCGTCGGGCTCTTCGTCGCGATCACCGGGGTCTCGGGCTCGGGCAAGTCGACCCTCATCAACGACACGCTCTACAACGCGGTCGCGCACCACCTCTACGGCTCGACGGCGGAGCCGGCCGAGCACGACGCGATCGAGGGCCTCGACGATTTCGACAAGGTGATCAACGTCGACCAGAGCCCGATCGGGCGCACGCCGCGCTCCAATCCGGCGACCTACACCGGCCTCTTCACGCCGATCCGCGACCTGTTCGCCGGCGTGCCCGAGTCGCGCGCGCGCGGCTACGGCCCGGGCCGCTTCTCGTTCAACGTGAAGGGCGGGCGCTGCGAAGCGTGCCAGGGCGACGGCCTCATCAAGGTCGAGATGCACTTCCTGCCGGACATCTACGTGCCCTGCGACGTTTGCCACGGCAAGCGCTACAACCGCGAGACGCTCGAGATCCTGTACAAGGGGAAACCCATCCACGAGGTGCTCGACATGACGGTCGAGCAGGCGCACGCGTTCTTCGCCTCGGTGCCCGCGATCGCGAGGAAGCTCGCGACGCTCCTCGAGGTGGGCCTGGGCTACATCAAGCTCGGGCAGAGCGCGACCACGCTCTCCGGCGGCGAGGCCCAGCGCGTGAAGCTCTCGCTCGAGCTCTCGAAGCGCGACACCGGCCGCACGCTCTTCATCCTGGACGAGCCCACCACGGGCCTGCACTTCCACGACATCGACCTGCTGCTCAAGGTGCTGCATCGCCTGCGCGACCACGGCAACACCGTCGTGGTGATCGAGCACAACCTGGACGTGATCAAGACCGCGGACTGGGTGATCGACCTGGGGCCGGAGGGCGGCGACGGCGGCGGACGCATCATCGCGCAGGGCACGCCCGAGCAGGTGAGCCAGGCGAGGGAGAGCTTCACGGGACGATTCCTGCGCTCGGTGCTCGAGCCCGCGCCGCGGCGCAAGGCCGCCTCCGGCTGACATGGAGCCCCGCGAGCTGCTGCTCGGGAGCTTCCAGGCCGCCCTCGCGGCGGCCGATCCGCTGCGCATCGTCCCGCCGCATCTTCCGCAGCCCCCGCGCGGCCGCACCGTCGTCGTGGGCGCCGGGAAGGCCGCCGCGGCGATGGCGGTCGCGGTGGAATCGCGCTGGCCGGCCGAGGCGCCGCTCGAAGGCGTGGTGATCACGCGCTACGGCCATGGCCTTCCCACGAAGCGCATCCGCGTGGTCGAGGCGGGCCATCCGGTTCCCGACGAGCAGGGCGAAGCGGCGGCACGCGAGATCCTCGCGCTCGCGCGCGGCCTCGCGCCCGACGACCTGCTCCTCGCGCTCGTCTCGGGCGGCGGATCGTCGCTCCTCGCGCTGCCGGTCCCGGAAGTGCCGATGGCCGACCTCAAGGCGGTGACGCGATCGCTGCTCGCGAGCGGCGCGCCGATCCAGGACATGAACACCGTGAGGAAGCACCTTTCCGCGATCCAGGGCGGGCGCCTCGCGGCGGCGACGCGCGCCGCGGTCCTCGCGCTGGTGATCTCCGACGTGACGGGCGACGATCCGACGCACATCGCATCGGGCCCTTGCACGCCGGATCCGACCACCTTCGCCGACGCCGCCGAGATCCTGCGCCGCCGTGGCGTGCGCGCGCCTTCCACCGTGGAGTCGTATCTGCAGCGCGGGATGCGCGGCGCGGTCGCGGAGACGCCCAAGCCGGGCGACGCGGCGTTCGCGCGCGTCGAGGGCCGCCTCGTCGCCACCGCCCACGCGAGCCTCGAAGCCGCGGCGCGATTCATGCGCGCCCAGGGCGTCGCGCCCGTGCTGCTCGGCGACAGCGTCACGGGCGAGGCGGCGGAGGTCGCCAAGGTCTATGCGGCGCTCGCGCGCGAGGTGCGCGTGCACGGGCAGCCGGCGAAGCCGCCGGTCGCGCTCATTTCCGGCGGAGAGACGACGGTCACGCTGCGCGGCAAGGGCCGCGGCGGGCGCTGCAGCGAGTTCCTGCTCTCCCTCGCGATCGAGCTCGACGGGCTCGCCGACACCTGGGCGCTCGCGTGCGACACCGACGGCATCGACGGCAGCGAGGACAACGCCGGCGCGATCGCGACACCCGACGCGCTCTCCCGCGCGCGCGATGCGGGAATGGCGCCCAAGGCGATGCTCGCCGACAATGACGCCTACCCCTTCTTCTCGCGCCTCGGCGACCTGGTGGTGACCGGGCCGACACGGACCAACGTGAACGACTATCGCGTGATCCTCATACGATGAGCCGCGCCGCGGTCGCGCTCGCCGTGCTCGCCCTCCTGGTCGCCGCCTTCGCGGCGGCTTTCCTCGTCCATCCCGGCATCGACTCGCTCTACGACGACAGCGTGAGCTACCTGCTGATGGCGCAGTGGTTCTCGCCGTGGCATCCCGCGAGCGCGCCGGTCGCGGCCGCCGCGGCGCTCGAGACCTACCCGCCGCTCTTCCCGGTCCTCGTTTCGGTCGGCGCCTACGACTGGCGGATCGCGCACCTGGTGGTCGTCGTGGCGTTCGCCGCCAGCGTCCTGCTGCTGGGCGTCTACGCCCGCCGCGCGAGCGGATCGGCGGCGATCGGGCTCGCCGCGGCGGCGGCGTTCGCGGCCCTGCCGGGCTCGTGGCTCAACGCGCGCGGCATCCTCAGCGAGTTCCCCTACATCGCACTCTCGCTCGGCGCGCTCGCCGTGCACGAGCGCGCGGCCCGCGAGCCGCGAGTCGCGCTTCGCGCCCCGGTCGCGCTCGGCGCGCTGCTCGCCGCCACGCTCCTCACGCGCACCATCGGCATCGCGCTGGTCGCGGCGGTCGCGGCGGCGCAAGCGCTGCACGCCTGGCGCGCACGCGATCCGGCACGATTGCGCTCCGCATGGATCGCACCCGGCATCGCGGTCGCGGCGGCGCTCGCGTGGTATGCGTTGCGCCCCACCATGGCGAGCGATTCCTACGCCCAGAGCACGCGGATGATGCTCGCGGGCGCGCTCGCGCAACCGCTCGCCTGGGCGCGGGCATGGGCCGAGCACAATGGGCGCGCCATCTCCGACGCATGGTTCTCGTCGCTCCTCATCTATTGGGGCGAGCCGTGGCGTCCGACGTTCCTCCTCGCGGCGCTCGTCGGCGTGCTCGGCCTGGGTGGTGCGATCGGGCGCGCCCTGCGCGGCGCGGCCGACGGCCTGTACGTGGTCCTCTTCCTGCTGATCCTGGTCTTCTGGCCGTTCCCCGGGCAGATGTACCGGCTCGTATTCCCGGCGATACCGCTGCTGCTCGTGCAGGCCCTGTGCGCGGTGCGCGCGTTGCTCTGCGCCGGCCTCGACCAGGCGCGCGCCGCACGCGGGGCCTCGTATGCCGCCCTGGTGCCGATCGCGCTCGGGCTTCCCGCGCTCCTCTTCTACGTGCTGCCGCGCGCCCGTACGCCCGACGTTCCGGTCGCCGGCTATCGCATCACCGACATCGCGGAGTTCTATCGCATCCCGTCGCGCGCGGCGGCCGAGCACGAGGCGCGCCGGGAGATCGCCGTCCTCGCGGACATGGCGCGGGTTCGCGAGGCGACGCCGGAATCGGCCCGTGTGATGTGGTACACGCCGGGCTACATCGCGCTTCTCGCGGGACGCACCGGCGTGCCCTTGCGGCGCCCGCGCGACCTTTCCGATCTCGAGGCGCAGGCGCGGGGGACGCATGCCGACTACATCTACGTCGCCGAGCTCCATCCGCGCGACACGCTGGGCCGCGATGGCGATCCGCTGTACCCTGCGCTCGTCGCGCGGCCCTTCACGCGGATCGTCTGGGCGCGCAAGGACGGCGAGCACCTGGGCGCCGTGCTGCTGCAGGTGGACAAGGAGGCGCTCGCGAGCGCGACGAGACCATGAAGCTTTCGATCGTGATTCCCTGCTACAACGAAAAGGCGACGATCGCGGGCATCCTCGACGCGGTCCGCGCCGCTCCCTGGCCCGACAAGGAGATCATCGTCGTCGACGATTTCTCGACCGACGGCACGCGCGAGCTGCTGCAGGGCGAGCTCCGCGCGAAGCTGGACCGCCTGCTGCTGCACCCGGAGAACCGCGGCAAGGGCGCCGCGTTGCGCACCGGCTTCGGCGCGGCGACGGGGGAGGCGGTGATCGTGCAGGACGCGGACCTCGAGTACGACCCCAACGAGTACGGGCGCATGCTGCAGCCGATCGTCGACGGGCGCGCCGACGTGGTGTACGGCTCCCGCTTCATGGGCGCGGCGCCGCACCGCGTGCTCTACTTCTGGCACCGCATGGGCAACGGGCTCCTCACGGTCTTCTCCAACATGTTCACCAACCTGAACCTCACCGACATGGAGACGGGCTACAAGGCTTTCCGCCGCGAGCTCATCCAGTCGATCGAGATCGAGGAGGCGCGCTTCGGCTTCGAGCCCGAGATCACCGCGAAGCTCGCCAGGCGCCGCTGCCGGATCTACGAGGTGGGCATCTCGTACTACGGGCGAACCTACGCGGAGGGGAAGAAGATCAACTACAAGGACGGGCTGCGTGCGATCTACTGCATCCTCAAGTACAACCTTTTCCGCTGAGCGGCGCGGCTTCGTCCGCTACTTCGTGGTGGGCGGCGTGGCGGCCTGCGTCGACATCGGCCTCTTCACCCTGTTCGCGCGCCAGCTCGGCTTTCCCTACCAGCCCGTGGCGGCCGCGACGTTCCTCCTCGCCACCCTGGTGAACTACGTGCTCAGCATCCGCTACGTGTTCCACAGCGGGCGCAACTTCGGAAGGCGCTGGGAGATCGTGATGGTCTACGTGGTGAGCGCCGTGGGCCTCGTGCTGAACGGCGCGATCCTCTGGGTCGGGGTGGAGCTCGCGCGGCTCGACCTCCTCCTCGCGAAGCTCTTCGCCACGGGCACCGTGTTCTTCTGGAACTATCTCTCGCGCCGCCTCTTCGTGTTCGGCGCGCTGCGCGGCTGAGCCCCGGCATCGCAGGGGTCGAATCTTCCCGACGTCATGCGCCGGCCGCGAGATACCGGTCGAGCGATTCGCGATCGACCCGCATCAGCGTGAAGACGTCGCCGCCGCCCAGGCGCAGCACCGGCCGGCCGTAGGGCGCGGTGTCCACGAGCGGGTCGCCCTCCTCGCCGAGCAGGTCGGTCTTGTAGATCCAGCAGACCACGACGTGCGTCGCGCCCGACGCGCGGATGCGCGCGGCGAGCGTGTGCCGGTCCCAGCGGTAGAGGAACGGCACGCCGCGCCGGTGGCCGAGCAGCGCCACGTACTCGGGGCGCATCCACATCACCTTCGCGTCCGGCGGCGTCACGCGATCGATCGCCTCCAGGCCGGCGAGCGTCGCGACCACGACGCGCACGCGCTTGCGCGCCTCCTCCAGGTCGATCGTGGTGTAGTACTCGGTCACGTCGCGGTAGGTGTAACCGGACCCCGGAATGACCGGCTCGCGATCCCGCGACCGCGCGAAGAGGAGCGTCATGGCAGGCAGCGTCAGCGCCGCGAGCAGCCCGGCGAACGCGCCGTACAGGAGCACGCGGCGCCGCGCGGCGAGGCCGAGGCGCCGCGCCGCGTGCGCGAGGAAGCCGGCCGCGAAGACCATGAGCGGGGGAAGCAGCGGGTAGAGCAGGCGCCGCGTGTTGTCCGGCGAGAACACCCACGGGAAGATCACGGCGAGCGAGATCAGCACGTACCAGCCGTCCAGCCGGTTCGCCGCGATGCGCAGCGCCATTCCGGCCAGGGCGAGACAGCCGAGCAGCGCGAGGACGATCGTCGGGGCCGCTGCGACGTTCCCCTCCGCCATGAACGAGGCGACCCAGCCGGCGAGGAACACGGCACCCCCCCGATGCAGCTCGCGCAGCGGATGGGTGCGCCAATCCCCGATTTGCCCCAGCAGGGTGCTCGCGTACGTATCGGCGTGCGTGTGGACGACGGGACGAAGCGCGTACCACAGTCCGGCGAGCACGATCCACGGCACGAACGGCAGCAGCATCCGCGCGCGCGGCGCCGCGCGCCCGCGCACCAGGGCGACCACGACATGGATCGCGTACGCGAGCACCAGCGCGAAGCCGAGGACGCGCGCGAGGAACGCGCCGCCGAGCAGCAGCCCGAACACGACGTAGTCCACGATCGCTCCCCGACCGTCCGCGATGCGCGCCTCGAAGAACGCGAGCGCCGCGACGGCGAGCAGCAGGAAGAGCGGCTCGCTCAGGATGCCCTTCAGGCTGATCCACGCGGTGGGCGTGAGCATGAAGAGCACCGCCACGAGCCATCCGCCGAGGGTCGAATCGAGCTGTCGTGCGGCGTAGCGATGGACGAGCGGCAGCGCGAGCACGCCCATCGCGGCCACCAGCGCATGGCCGATGCGCAGGTCGTTCGCGCCGCCGCTCAGCGCGAGCAGCAACGGCAGCAGGGGCGGGAAGTGGCTGTGCCAGGGTGCCCAGGCCGCCGCGAGGGAATTGCCCGCGGCGCCGAGGAAGTAGTGTGCGAGCACGAGGTAGCTCGCGCTGTCGTCGCCGAAGCTCGCGAGCTTGTCCGATGCGGTGAAGAGGTACGCGAGAGGCGCGACCGCCGCGAGGATCGCGATGAGGCCCCAGCGCGCCGCGTGGGCCGATCGCATGGTGCGGCTATTTTGCCTGTCGGGCCCGGGGAGTCAAGGCAACGCCGGGCTCGTACCCGACGCGGGCCAACGCGGCGCGATCCACCTGGTACAGCACGAACTCGGCGCCACCCGTCGCCGGATTGGGCACGGCGAACACCGGCCGCGCATAGCCGGCGATGGATCGCAGCGTGCGGAAAGGATCGCCCGTATGGTTGTGGAGGTCGGTCTTGAAGGCGTGCGAGGCGATGACGTAGGCGGTGCCGGAATCGCGGATCTCCCGCGCGAGGCGATCGGGCTCCCAGTCGTAGTAGTAAGGAACGGCCTCGCGCCTGCCGAGCATCGCCACGTACTCGGGGCGCATCCACATCACCTTCGAGCCGGGGGCCGTCACGCGATCGAGCGCCTCGAGCCCGGCGAGCACCGCGAGCTGCTTGCCCGCGAGCGCCCGTGCGTGGGCGCCATTCACGGTCGTGTAGTAGTCGGTGATTCCCGAAAGCGTCCGCGCGGAGGAGGCGAGGACCGGCTCGCGGTCGGTCGACCGTTGCTGCACCAGGATGAGGGCGGGGACGCAGAGCACCGCGGGCAACGCGAGCGCCGCCGAGGCGATCCACCGGGCGCGCCGGCCCGCGGGCCGCGCGAGCGCGAGCACGGCTTCCGCGGCGTGGAGCAGCATCAGGGGCAGCACCGGATAGAGCAGGCGGCGCGCGGCCTGCTCGCCGAACACCCACGCGAACGCGAGCGGAAGAAAGGCGAGCACGTACCAGCCGTCGAGCCGGCCGGCGAGCACCGCGCGCACCGCACCGGCGATCGCCGCGATTCCGAGCAGCACGAGCACCACGATCGCCGGCAGCGGAATCGCCGCGTCGATCGTGAACGACCCGATCCAGCCCGCGAAGAACGAGCGCGCGCCGACGTCGAGCAACAGCGCCGGATGGCTGAGCCATGCGCTCGCCATCGACTCGCCGAGGCCCGCATAACCGGCGCCCTCGCCGGCGGGCCGCAGCAGCATCCACAGCGCCTCGAACGCGATCGACGGAAGCAGCGCGAGGAGCAGCGGCGCCGCGAGCGGCCGGCCGCGTCGCATGCGCTGCGACGTGATCCACGCGAGGAACGCCACGACGAGGGCGACACCGGCCGCACGCGTGAGCACGGCGGCCGCCACCAGCAGGCCGAACGCGAGCCAGTCGCGCCGGCGGGCTTCGTCCGTTTCGAGGCGACGCGCATGGAAGTGCAGGGCGAGGAGCGAGAAGAAGAGGTACGCGGGCTCGCTCAGGATGTCCTTGATGCTCACCCAGGCGTCGGGCGTGACAAGGAACGCGAGGGCGAGCGCCACGCCGGCCGCCTCCGAGCGCAGGCGCAGCGCCGCCTGGCGCTGCAGCACGAAGAGCGCCGCCGCCGCGAATGCCGCGACGACGTGGTGGGCGACGGCGAGGTCGGTCGCACCGCCGGTCGCGGCGAGCGCCAGCGGGAAAAGCGGCGGGAAGTGCGAGTAGAAGCCGACCCAGGGAAGGAGGAAGGGGCCGGCGCGTCCGGCGAGGCTTCGCGCGAGCGTGAGGTAGCTCACGCTGTCGTCGCCGATGCCGGCGATGCCCTCGCTGCCGGCGAAATGGAGCAGGGCGGGCGCGGCGAGCAGGGCGAGCGCCGCGGCGGCGACGAGGCCCCGGACGTGCGAAGGCCGGCGCGCGCGCCGGCCTTCGGGGGCGTGGAGGCCGCTCAAGCGGCCGCGGCTTCCTTCTTCGCGCGACGAGCGGGCTTCTTCGCCTCGTCGCCTTCGCCCTC
>DATNGJ010000006.1:0-11267 GCA_035605915.1 Usitatibacter sp. | reverse complement strand
CCTTCGCCTCGCCCCCGAACTTCTTCGACAGCACCGTCGTGATCGCCGCCGTCAGCGTGGTCTTGCCGTGGTCCACGTGACCGATCGTGCCCACGTTCACGTGAGGTTTCGTACGCTCGAACTTGCCCTTTGCCATGGTGTGCCGTCCTGGAGAACGTTGGTGTTGAGTGCCTGTGACGCTGATGCCTGGTGCCCATGATGCGGATTGAACGCATGACCTCTCCCTTACCAAGGGAGTGCTCTACCACTGAGCTACATGGGCGAAGCCGTACCTGGAGCGGGTGAAGGGAATCGAACCCTCGTCGTAAGCTTGGAAGGCTTCTGCTCTACCATTGAGCTACACCCGCCGCGAAGCCCCCGCGCCGCTTTGCGTTGCCTTGTTGAACCGGAACCGTTGGTGGAGGAGGTTGGATTCGAACCAACGTAGGCGCAAGGCCAACAGATTTACAGTCTGCCCCCTTTAACCACTCGGGCACCCCTCCGGGAAAGCCTTCAATTATGCCCGATTCCCGCTGTTGGAACAAGCGCAAAGGGCCACTTTCGGGGGTGCCGGCACTCCGAATCGAACGGAGGACCTACCGCTTACAAGGCGGTTGCTCTACCAGCTGAGCTATGCCGGCCGGCGACGCCATGCGATGCGAGAACCTGCTGCTGGAGCTAGCGCTTACTTGACCAGCTTGAGCCGTGTCTTGCCGTTGCCGTTGGTTCCGGTGGGCTTCGGCGGCTCCGCATCGGCCTCGGCCGTGGCGGCCGGCACCGGCAGCGAGGGCGCGGCCGCGAGGGCCGCGGGCGCCTCCACGGTGAAGAAAGCGCCCTGGCCGTTCTCGCGCGCGAAGATGCCCTGCACGCGGTCGACCGGGATGCTCACCTCGCGCGAGACGCCGTTGAAGCGCGCCGAGAACTGGATCAGCTCGTTGTTCACGGTGAGGTTGCGCGTCGCGTTGAGGCTCACGTTGAGCACGATCTCGCCGTTCTTCACGTATTCCATCGGCACCCGGGTGCGCTCGTCCACGCGCACGCTGAGGTACGGGGTGTACCCGCAGTCGGAGCACCACTCGTAGATCGCGCGGATGAAGTAGGGCTTGGTGGAGACCTCGGCCATGGCCACAAGCTTAACCTACCGGCGCATCGCTTTCTCGGAGGCGGTCATCGAATCGATGAAGGCCTGGCGGGAGAAGAGCCGTTCGGCGTACTTGAGGAGGGGGGCCGACTGCTTGTTCAGCTGGATCTGGTAGTGGTCCAGGCGCCAGAGGAGCGGGGCGATGGCGACGTCCAGCATCGAGAACTCCTCGCCCAGCATGTATTTCTGCTTCACGAAGATGGGCGCGATCTGGATCAGGTTCTCGCGGATGTAGAGCCGCGCCTTGTCCTGCGCCTTCTGGGTGCCCGACTCGAGCGTCTGCACGTGGTTGAAGAGCTCCTGCTCGAAGCGGAACAGGAAGAGCCGCGCGCGCGCCCGCATCACCGGGTCCGCCGGCATGAGCTGCGGGTGCGGGAAGCGCTCGTCGATGTACTCGTTGATGATGTTCGACTCGTAGAGCACGAGGTCGCGCTCGACCAGCACGGGCGTGCGGTTGTACGGGTTCATCACCGCGAGGTCCTCGGGCTTGTTCATGAGGTCCACGTCGATGATCTCGAAATCCATGCCCTTCTCGTAGAGCACGATCCGGCAGCGGTGGCTGAAGGGATCGGTGATCCCCGAATAAAGCGTCATCATGGCTTCTTCATCCCCTTTCGCGACGGCGCGGTCGCGGTCCGGCTAGCGGACGTCCTTCCAGAACTCCCTCTTGAGCAGGAACGCGAAGAACGCGAACCCGGCGAGGACGAACAGCACCACGATTCCCCAGAGCTTGCGCTCCGCCTGGGCGGGCTCGGACATGTACACGAGGTAGTTCACGAGGTCGCCCACGTAGCGGTCGTACTCGACCGGCGTCAGCGTGCCCGGCTTCTCGATCACGAGCTTGCGCGTCTCCACCTTGTCGCCGGTGATGTCGTTCATCTTCTCGCTGACCTGGAGCGCCTGCATGCCCTGCTCCTCGTAGAGCACGTTCGGCATGGCGACGTTGGGGAACACGACGTTGTTCCACCCGGAGGTCGCCTTGGGATCGCGGTAGAAGCTGCGCAGGTAGGTGTAGAGCCAGTCGGCGCTCCGTGAGCGGGCGACGAGCGACAGGTCCGGCGGCACCACGCCGAAGGCGGCCTTGGAGATCTTCGGGTCCACCGGCGGCGACATGGTGTCGCCGATCTTGTCCGTGGTGAAGAGCAGGTTCTTCTTGATCTCGTCCTCGGTGAGGTCGAGGTCCTTCAGCCGCTGGTAGCGCATCAACGAAGCCGTGTGGCAGTTGAGGCAGCGGTTGATGAAGATGGCCGCGCCGTGCTGGAGCGAGGCCTTGTTGCCGAGGTCGACCGGCGCATGATCGAGGCGGACGGCCTCTTCCTGCGCCGCGGCGAACGCCGGCGCGAGCACCACGAGGAGCAGAGCGAGGATCTTGTTCATCACCAGGTCACCCTTTGCGGCTCCGGCTTCTCCTGTGCGCGGTCGCGCGCGGTGTACCAAGGCATGCCGAGGAAGAAGAAGAAGTAGACGATGGTGAGCACCCGCGCGAACCACACGGCGACGTAGTCGCCGCCGACGACCGGCCACTCCTTCGGGAACGCGCCCCAGACGTTGGTCGGGTGCACGCCGAAGTAGGCGAGGATGCAGAAGCTCACGGCGAACGCGGCGAACGCGACCTTCCAGCGCGGACCGCGGTAGCGGATCGACTTCACGCGGCCCCGGTCGAGCCAGGGAAGCGCGAAGTAGATGAGCACCGCGCAGCCCATCACCAGCACGCCCGGGAACTGCGAGTTGAACATCGGCGGGACGGCGCGCAGCATCGCGTAGTACGGGGTGAAGTACCAGACCGGCGCGATCTCGAGCGGCGTCTTGAGCGGGTCCGCGGGGATGAAGTTGTTGGCCTCCAGGAAGAAGCCCCCCATCTCCGGCAGGAAGAACACGACGGCCGCGAACACGATGAGGAAGATGGACGCCCCGAAGAGGTCCTTCACCGTGTAGTACGGGTGGAACGGGATGCCGTCCACCGGCGTGCCGGTGCGCGGGTCGAGGTTCTTCTTGATCTCGATGCCGTCCGGGTTGTTCGAGCCCACCTCGTGCAGCGCCATGATGTGCGCCGCGACGAGGCCCAGCAGCACGAGCGGCAGCGCCGCCACGTGCAGGGCGAAGAAGCGGTTGAGCGTCGCGTCGGAGACGTTGTAGTCGCCGCGGATCCAGATCGCGAGCGGCTCGCCGATGAAGGGGATGGTGCCGAACAGGTTCACGATCACCTGCGCGCCCCAGTAGGACATCTGGCCCCAGGGAAGCAGGTAGCCGAAGAAGGCCTCGCCCATGAGCGCGAGGTAGATCACCACGCCGAAGATCCAGAGGAGCTCCCGCGGCCGGCGGTAGGAGCCGTAGATGAGGCCGCGCACCATGTGCAGGTACACCGTGATGAAGAAGAAAGAGGCGCCCGTCGAATGGATGTAGCGGATCACCCAGCCGCCCGGCACGTCGCGCATGATGTACTCGACCGAGGCGAAGGCCTCGTGCGCGTCGGGCTTGTAGTTCATCGTGAGGAAGATGCCCGAGACGATCTGGATCACGAGCACCAGCAGCGCGAGCGAGCCGAAGTAGTACCAGAAGTTGAAGTTCTTCGGCGCGTAGTACTCCGAGAGGTGCTCCTTCCAGAGCGCCATCAGCGGGAAGCGCTGGTCGATCCAGGTGAGGATGCCGTTGAACGGCCCGGCCCCGGTGACGGGGGTCTTCTCGGTCGCGGCCATCGGCCTATGCTCCTTTCGGGTCTTCGCCGACCACCACGATCGTGTCGGTCTTGAAGTGGTACGGAGGTATCACGAGGTTTTTCGGCGCGGGCGAGCCCTTGAACACGCGCCCCGCGAGGTCGAAGCGTGAGCCGTGGCAGGGACAGTAGTAGCCGCCCGGCCAGGCGGGCCCCATCTCGGCAGCCGCGACCTGCTCCTTGAGGTTCGGCGTGCAGCCCAGATGCGTGCACACGCCGACGCACACGAAGTATTCCGGCTTCTCCGAGCGCGCGGGCGCCTTGATGTATTTCGGCTGCTGCGGGATCTCGCACTTGGGATCCGTGAGCGCCGGCGCGTTGGCCGGCAGCCGGTCGAGCATGTCCTTGGTCCGGTGCAGCAGCCACACGGGCTTGCCGCGCCATGCGATGGTGACCTGCTGGCCGGGCTCGATCTTGGAGAAGTCGCCCTCGACCGGCGCTCCGGCGGCGAGCGCCTTGGCGCTCGGGAACCAGCTCGCGACGAACGGGCCCGCGACTCCCACGCCCACCACGGCGCCCGCGGCCGAGGTGGCAATGATCAGGATGCGGCGTCTCTTTTCATCGACGCGGTCGGTGACGATGGCGGTCATTGCGGAAGGAAGAAGGGAGGAAAAAGGGCGGGACGGACGGCTAATTCGGCATTTTAGCGGATTTGCCCCCCGTTCTTGAAGCCCGCGGCGCGGCGAACGCGTTGACGCGGCTCGCCGGCGCCCCTAGATTGCCTCTTTCGCACGGGGAAAAACGATGAGCTTCGCTTCCGAATTCCGGGAATTCGCGGTCCGCGGCAGCGTCGTGGACCTCGCCGTCGGCGTCATCATCGGCGGCGCGTTCGGCAAGATCGTCGATTCGCTGGTGAACGACATCGTCATGCCGATCGTGGGCCGCTTCACCGGCGGGCTCGCCTTCCACGAATATTTCCTGCCGCTCGCGCGCATCCCCGAGGGCGTGCCGCACACGCTGGATGCCGTGAAGAAGGCGGGCATTCCGGTGGTCGCCTGGGGCAACTTCGTGAACGTGGCGCTCAACTTCGTGATCCTCGCGCTCATCGTGTTCCTCATGGTGCGGGCCATCAACCGCCTGCGCCGCCACGACGAGCAGCCGCCGGCCGCACCGCCCGAGCAGGTGGTCCTGCTGCGCGAGATCCGCGACGCGCTGCGCTCGAAGTAGCCCCGGGCCGGCCGCTACAATACGGGGTTTTCCGCCCCTGCATCCGCCACCGCAATGCGCAAGCTCTGGCTCGTCTTCGCCCAGGCCGTCACCGCCACGCTCGCGGTGATCTTCGTCGTGAGCCTGGTGAAACCCGAGTGGATGGCCTGGCGCCGCCAGGTCGTCGAGGTGCACGAGAGCGCGCCCGGCGCGGCGGCGACGCCCGTGCCCGTCGGCGGCCTTCCGGCGGCGAGCGTCTACTCGTTCAGCGACGCCGCGCGCAAGGCGATTCCCTCGGTGGTGAACATCTCCGCGACGAAGCAGGTGCGCCGCCGCAATCCGCTGCTCGACGACCCCGCGTTCCAGCGCTTCTTCGGCGACCGCTTCAACCTTCCGCCGGAGACGCAGCTTTCGCTCGGCTCCGGCGTCGTCGTGAGCCGCGAGGGCTACATCCTCACCAACGACCACGTGGTGGACGGCGTGTCGGACATCCAGGTCACCCTGCACGACGGCCGCACGCTCGCCGGGAAGATCGTCGGGAGCGATCCCGAGACCGACCTCGCGGTGGTACGCGTTCCCGCCGGGGGCCTCACGCCGATCACGTTCGGCCACTCGGAGCAGGCGAAGGTGGGCGACATCGTGCTCGCGATCGGCGATCCGTTCAGCGTCGGGCAGACGGTGACGATGGGCATCGTGAGCGCCGTGGGACGCGAGATCACCGCCAACCCGTTCGGCAGCTTCATCCAGACCGACGCCGCGATCAACCCGGGCAACTCCGGCGGCGCGCTGGTGGACGCGAGCGGCAACCTCATCGGCATCAACACGCTGATCTTCTCGCGCTCCGGCGGCTACCAGGGTATCGGCTTCGCGATTCCGGTGGGGCTCGCCAAGCGCATCATGGAGCAGATCATCGAGACCGGGACCGTCACGCGCGGCTGGCTCGGGATCGAGGTGGAGGACATCACCCCGGAGCTCGCCGAGTCGGTCGGCCTCAAGACCACGCACGGGCCGATGGTGGGCGCGATCGAGCGCGGCAGCCCGGCCGAGAAGAGCGGCGTCCGGCTGGGCGACGTGATCCTCGCGGTGAACGGCAAGGGCATGCCGGACTCGAGCACGACGCTCAATGCGATCGCCGAGCTCGCGCCCGGGAAAGTGGTGCCCCTGCGGGTGCTGCGCCAGAACCGCGAGCTGCAGCTCGACGTGGTGGTGGGCAAGAGGAAGCCGCGCCCGCGCACCGACGAGGACTAGCCGCCTTCCTCCCGGGCGCTCGCCGCGAGCGCCCCATCCTTGCGCCGCTTCGACGCGAACTGCGCGAACAGGATCCCCGCCTCGTAGAGCAGGCACATGGGCAGCGCGAGCGAGACCTGCGACACGACGTCGGGCGGCGTCACCACGGCGGCCACGATGAAGATGAGGACGATCACGTAGCCGCGCCATTCGCGCAGCTGCTGCACGGAGACCAGCCCGGCGAGCACCAGCACGACCACCACGACCGGCACCTCGAAGGCGAGCCCGAAGGCGAGGAACATCCCGAGCACGAAGTTGAAATAGGCCTCGATGTCCGGCGCGACCGAGATGCTCTTCGGCGCGAAGTGCGCGATGAACGCGAACACGCGCCTGAAGACGATGAAGTAGCAGAACGCCATCCCCACGAGGAACAGGACCGTGCCGCTCACCACCAGCGGAAGCGCGAGCCGCTTCTCGTGCGCGTAGAGCCCCGGCGCGACGAACGCCCACACCTGGTAGAGCACGTAGGGCAACGCCACCAGCAGCGCCGCCATGAAGGCGATCTTCATCGGGATGAGGAACGGCGTGATGACGCCGGTCGCGATCATCTTCGAGCCCTGCGGCAGGCTGTGGATGAGCGGCATCGCGAGCAGGTCGTAGAGCTCGGAGCTGAAGTACAGCATCGGGATCGCCGCGATGCCGATCGCGAGCAGCGCGCGCACCAGGCGCTGGCGCAGCTCGATGAGGTGCGAGAGGAAGGTTTCCTGGGCCTCGTCCGTCATGGGCGGGGCGCGGGCATCAGGCGGGCTTCGCCGGAACGGAGCCGGCCGGCGCTTGCGCGGGCGGCTCCTCGATGCCGAGCTCGAGCTGCGGCGACGGCGGCTCGGGCGCGGCCGGCGTGGGCGGCGCGGAGGCCGCATCGGCCGTCGATTGCATTGCCGTCGACGCATCCTGCAACTCGCGGTCGATCGAGGCCTGCACGTCGCGGATCTCGCGCTGGGCGTCGGCCGCCTGCGCCTCGAGGTCGGTCTTGAGCGTGCGTGCCGCCTCCTCGAACTCGCTCTTCACCTTGCCGAGGTCGGCCGCTTCCATCTCGCGATTGATGTCGGCCTTCACCTGGGCGACGTAGCGTTGCAGGCGGCCGAACAGGACGCCCGCGGTGCGCGCGACCTTCGGCAGGCGCTCGGGACCGATCACGACGAGCGCGACGATCGCGATCACGAGCATCTCGGAGAAGCCGACGTCGAACATGGAAGCGGGCGGGCAGGACTCGAAGGGCCGGTCCCTTCGACCGGGCGGTATGCGGAGGCTTCAGCCCTTCTGCTTTTCCTTGACCTCGCCCTCGATCGTGGTGCCCTGCGAGGTGATCTCGCCCGGCGGCTTCGACGGCGGCGGCGCGTTTTCGTCGCGCATGCCCTGCTTGAAGCCCTTCACGGCTCCGCCGAGGTCCTCGCCGATGTTGCGAAGCTTCTTGGTGCCGAAGATGAGCAGCACGATCACGAGCACGATCAACCAATGCCAGATGCTGAAGGAACCCATCGAAATCTCCTGGTGAAGCGGGCGGCCCGGCTCACGAGCCCGGGAGCGGCATCATGCGGCCGAAGGGCTGGGGACCGCCGAGGATGTGTATATGCAAATGATACACGTCCTGGCGTCCGATCCGCCCGGTGTTCACGATGGTGCGGAAACCTTCGGGCGAGCCCTGCTCGCGTGCGAGGCGCCCCGCCATCGCGAACATGCGGCCGAGCACGCGCTCGTGCTCCGGGCCGACCACGGCGAGCGAGTCGACATGATCCTTCGGGACGATCATGAAGTGCACCGGCGCCTGCGGCGCGATGTCGTGGAAGGCGAGCATGTCGTCGTCCTCGTACACCTTGCGGCAGGCAATCTCGCCGCGCACGATCTTGCAGAACACGCAGTCCTTCACGGTGGCCATCGCTCTACCCTTTCGCGCGCGAATCCTTCTCGTCGATGCCGGAGCGGCCCTCGCGCCGCTCGAGCTCCGCGAGCACGGCGGCGAGCGGGATGCCGTGCCAGCCGAGCATCACCAGGCAATGGAACCAGAGGTCGGCGGTCTCGTGCACGATCGCCCCGGCGTCTTCGCCCTTCGCCGCGATCACCGCCTCGGTCGCTTCCTCGCCCACCTTCCTGAGGATCGCGTCGAGCCCCTTCGCGTGGAGCGACGCCACGTACGACGACGAGGGATCGGCGCCGCGGCGCGCGGCGATCGCCGCCTCGAGGCGCTCGAGGATGCTCCGGTCAGCCATGGGAGGTCGGCTCCTCGAGCACCGGGTCGGTGACGCTCCAGCGCCGCTCGCGACCGTCCGCCTCGAGCACGCGGAAGAAGCAGCGCCGGCGGCCGGTATGGCACGCGACGCCGCCCGCCGATTCGACGCTCAGCAGCACCACGTCCGCGTCGCAGTCGATGCGCACCTCGAGCACCTTCTGCACGTGCCCCGAGGTCTCGCCCTTGCGCCACAGCGCCTTCCTCGAGCGCGACCAGTACGTCGCCTCGCCGCAGGCCACGGTGCGCGCGAGCGACTCGCGATTCATCCACGCCACCATCAGCACCTCGCCGGACGCGGCGTCCTGCGCGACGGCGGGCACGAGCCCGTCGGCGTTCCACGCCACTTCCTCGAGCCAGGCTTCCGCGTTCACAGGCGCATCTCGATGCCGCGCGCGGCGAGGAACCGCTTCGCCTGCGCGACGGTGATCTCCCCGAAATGGAACACCGAGGCGGCGAGCACCGCGTCCGCGCGCCCCTGCTCGATGCCGAGCGCGAGGTGCTCGAGGGTTCCCACGCCGCCGCTCGCGATCACGGGCACCGGCACCGCCTCCGACACGGCGCGCGTGAGCCCGAGGTCGAACCCGCTCTTCGTGCCGTCGCGATCCATGCTGGTGAGCAGGATCTCGCCGGCGCCGCGGGCCGCCATCTCGCGCGCCCATTCTACGGCATCGAGGCCGCGCGCCTTGCGCCCGCCGTGCGTGTACACCTCCCAGCGGCCGGGCCCGGCGGAGCGCGCGTCGATCGCGACCACGATCGCCTGCGAGCCGAAGCGGCGCGCCGCCTGCTCCACCAGCACGGGGTTCTCCACCGCCGCCGTGTTGATGCTCACCTTGTCCGCGCCGGCGTTGAGGATCTTGCGCACGTCCTCCACCGAGCGCACGCCGCCGCCCACGGTGAGCGGGATGAACACCTGGTCGGCGACGCGCTCGATCACGCCCACGATGGTGTCGCGCGCTTCGCTCGAGGCGGTGATGTCGAGGAAGGTGAGCTCGTCGGCGCCCGCCTCGTCGTAGCGGCGCGCGATCTCGACCGGGTCTCCGGCGTCGCGCAGCTGCACGAAGTTGACGCCCTTCACGACGCGGCCGGCGTGCACGTCGAGGCACGGGATGATGCGCTTGGCGAGCAAAGTTTTTTCCAGGCCTGCCGGCGCTTCGCGATCAGGACGGCACGAATCGCGTCAGGATTCGCCCGCCGCCACCTTCAGCGCTTCGGCGAAATCGAGCCGGCCCTCGTAGAGCGCACGTCCCGCGATGCAGCCGGTGATGCCTTCCGACTCCACCGCGCACAGCTTGCGGATGTCGTCGAGCTGCGTGAGGCCGCCGCTCGCGATGACCGGCACCGTGAGCGCCTGCGCGAGGCGCACCGTCGCTTCGATGTTCACGCCGGTCATCATGCCGTCGCGGCCGATGTCGGTGTAGATCACCGCCTCCACGCCGTAGTCCTGGAAGCGCCTGGCGAGGTCGATCACGTCGTGCTTGGTGAGGCGCGACCAGCCGTCGGTCGCGACCTTGCCGTCCTTCGCGTCGAGCCCGACGATGATGTGGCCGGGAAACGCGTCGCACGCCTCGTGGAGGAACCCCGGATTCTTCACCGCGGCGGTGCCGATGATCACGTAGGACACGCCGTCGTCGAGGTAGCGCTCGATGGTCTCGAGGTCGCGGATGCCGCCGCCCAGCTGGATCGGCACGTCCGAGTCCACCGCGGCGACGATCGCCTTCACGGCCGACTCGTTCACCGGCTTGCCGGCGATGGCGCCGTTCAGGTCCACGACGTGCAGGCGCTTGGCGCCCTTGGCGGCCCATTGCGCGGCCGTCGCGCCGGGCTCGCCCGAGAAAACGGTGGCCTTGTCCATGCGGCCCTGCTCGAGGCGCACGCATTGGCCATCCTTCAGGTCGATCGCGGGGATGATGAGCATGGATGCGCGGAGCGCAACCTCAGGGATTCCAGGTGGCGAAGTTGCCGAGTAGCGTGAGCCCCGCCGCGCTGCTCTTCTCGGGATGGAATTGCGTCGCGAAAATATTATCGCGCGCGATGGCCGAGGTAAAGGCGTCGGGGTAGCGGGTGGTCGCGGCGGCGAGGGACGGCAGCGCCGGCTCGCAGTAATAGCTGTGCACGAAGTAGAAGCGGGCGCCGTCGGAAATGCCGCGCCACAGCGCATGCGGCTGGACCTGCCACACCTCGTTCCACCCCATGTGCGGCACCTTGTAGCCCGCCGCGCGCCGCTCGGGCGTGTTGTCGAAGCCGAGCACCCGCCCCGGAAGGAGCGAGAGCCCCGGCGTGTCACCCTCGGCGCTCCTCTCGAAGAGCATCTGCTGGCCGATGCACAGGCCGAGGAACGGCTTCGCGCACGCCGCCTCGCGCACCGCCTCCCCCAGCCCGCTCTCGCCGAGGCAGCGCATGCAATCGGGCATCGCACCCTGGCCCGGAAAGACCACGCGGTCGGCGCGGCGGATGGCATCGGGTTCCGCGGTGATCTCGACGTTCGCATCGGGCGCGACGTGCGCGAGCGCCTTCTGCACCGAGCGCAGGTTGCCCATGCCGTAGTCGACGATCGAGATGCGTTGGGCCATGGTGGGGCGTCGAGGCTCGCGCGAAGGACGCTAGAGCGTTCCCTTCGTGGAAGGAATCGATCCGGCGGCGCGCGGATCGGCCTCGACCGCCATGCGCACCGCGCGCGCGAACGCCTTGAACACGGTCTCGCACTGGTGGTGCGCATTGTCGCCGCGCAGGTTGTCGATGTGCACCGTGGCGAGCGCGTGGTTCGCGAAGCCCTG
>DATNGJ010000005.1:0-7021 GCA_035605915.1 Usitatibacter sp. | reverse complement strand
CATCACCTCGACCTCGTCGCCGAGCGACACCACCTTCGCGGGATGCACGTTCTTGTTGGTCCAGTCCATCTCGGAGACGTGCACCAGGCCCTCGATGCCGCTCTCGATCTCGACGAACGCGCCGTAGTCGGTGATGTTGGTGACCTTGCCGAAGAGGCGCGTGCCCTGCGGGTAGCGGCGCGAGATGCCGATCCACGGATCCTCGCCGAGCTGCTTCAGGCCCAGCGAAACGCGGTTCTTCTCCGCGTCGAACTTGAGGATCTTGGCCGTCACCTCGTCGCCCACGGAGAGCACCTCGGTCGGATGCTTCACGCGGCGCCAGGCGAGGTCGGTGATGTGCAGCAGCCCGTCGATGCCGCCCAGGTCCACGAACGCGCCGTAGTCGGTGATGTTCTTCACCACGCCCTTCACGACCGCGCCTTCCTTGAGCGTCTCGAGCAGCGCCTGGCGCTCGACGCCGGCGGTCTCCTCCATCACGGCGCGGCGCGACACGACGACGTTGTTCCTCTTGCGGTCGAGCTTGATCACCTTGAACTCGAGCTCCTTGCCCTCGAGGTGCGAGGTGTCCTTCACCGGCCGCAGGTCGACGAGCGAGCCGGGCAGGAACGCGCGGATGCCGTTCACCATGACGGTGAGGCCGCCCTTCACCTTGCCGGACACGACGCCCTTGATGATCTTGCCGTTGGCGAGCGCATCGTCGAGCTCGGCCCAGGCGGCGAGCTTCTTCGCCTTCTCGCGCGAGAGCTTGGTGGCGCCGAAGCCGTCCTCGAGCGCCTCGATGGCGACCGACACGAAGTCGCCGATCTTCACCTCGACTTCGCCGCGATCGTTCTTGAATTCTTCCGTGGAGATGGTGCTTTCCGACTTCAGTCCCGCGTTGACGATCACCACGTTGGGGTCCACGGAGACGACCTCGGCGGTGATCACCTCGCCGACGCGCATTTCCTGGCGCGAAAGGCTCTCCTCGAAGAGCGCGGCGAAGTTCTCGGTTGCGGGGGTTGGGGTTGCGGTTTGAGGCTGCATGAACACTGGCTTTCGGGTGGACGGCCTCGCGGCCGTTGTTGATCGACGCCAGGAGCCGGCCGCCACGCCAAGCCCCTGACAACCAAGGGGATTTACCGCCCCACTGCGGTATCCCGGCCGGGCCGGGACGGCCCTTCGCGCCACCACGCGAGCACCCGGTCCACTGCCGCGTCGACCGAAAGCCCGCTGGTATCGAGAAAAAGCGCGTCGGGATAATGCCTTAGCGGCGCCACGGGGCGCGATCGATCGCGCTCGTCGCGGCGCCCGAGCTCCTCCACGACGTCCGACATTTTGGCATACATTCCCTTTTCCATCAACTGCTTATATCTTCGCTCGGCGCGCGTCTCGATGCTCGCGGTGAGGAACACCTTGAGCGCCGCATCCGGGAAGACGATCGCCCCCATGTCGCGACCCTCGGCGACGAGCCCCGGCGCCTTGCGGAACGCCCTCTGCCGGTCGAGGAGCGCGGTGCGGACGGCGGGCCGCGCCGCCACGCGCGAGGTGGCCGCGCTCACCTCTTCCGTGCGCAGCGCCTCGGTGACGTCGCGCCCGCGGAGGAACGTCGTCCCGTCCTCGAAACGCGCGTCCATCGCCCGCGCCGTCCGCGCGAGGCCCGCCTCGTCGTCGAGATCCACCGCCGCCTCGATCGCGGCGAGCGTGGCGAGGCGATAGAGCGCGCCGCTGTCGAGGTAATGGAAGCCGAGCGCTTGCGCCACGCGCGCGGCGACCGTGCCCTTGCCGCTCGCCGAGGGACCGTCGATGGCGATCACGGGAGCGTCGTTGCGGGAGTCGGCCATGGCCTTCAGGAAACGATCGAGCGGTAGGCGTCGAAGTAGCCGGGGAAGGTCTTCGCGACGCAGCCCGGATCGAGGATGCGCACCGGGCGCGGGCCGAAGGCCGCGAGGGAGAAGCACATCGCCATGCGATGGTCGTCGTAGGTCTCGACCGCGACGCGCTCGCCGCGTTCGCCCGGCTCGAGGAACCGCGGCGGCGGAACGACGGCGAGGAAGTCCGCGCCCTCCTCGACCTGCGCGCCGAACTTGCGCAGCTCCGCCGCCATCGCCGCGATGCGGTCGGTCTCCTTCACGCGCCAGCTCGCGATGTTGCGGATGCGCGAGGGCCCGTCGGCGAAGAGCGCGAGGACCGCGGCGGTCATCGCGGCATCGGGAATGAGGTTCATGTCGAGGTCGAAGGCGGCGAGCGGAGCCATCGCGCCGGAAGGCGCGCGTGCGCCGCGCCGCGCCTGGATCGAGTCTTCGGCCATCGTGATCGCGACGCCCATCGCCTCGAGCACGCGGGCGAACCCCACGTCGCCCTGCAGGCTGCCGCGGCCCACGCCGTGCACGCGCACCGGGCCGCCGCCCAGCGCCGCCGCGGCGAGGAAATACGAGGCCGACGATGCGTCGCCCTCGACGTCGAGCGTGCCCGGCGAGCGGTAGCGGCTGCCGTGCGGGATCTCGAACGCTCTCCAGCCCTCGCGCGCGACCTCCACGCCGAAGCGCTTCATGAGGCCGAGGGTGAGATCGACATAGGGCTTGGAGATGAGCTCGCCCTGCACCTCGATGCGCGCCCCTTCGCCGCTCCAGGCGAGCGCGATGGCGAGCGCGGAGAGGAACTGGCTCGACACATCGCCGCGAACGCGCACCTTCGCGGCGCCGCGCGCGCCGCGCGGCGCGATGGCGAGCGGCGGGAAGCCCGGATTGCCGCGCCATTGGATGTGCGCGCCGGCCTGCGCAAGGGCCGAGACGAGGTCGCCGATCGGGCGCTCGTGCATGCGCGCCACACCCGAGAGCGCATAGTCGCCGTCGGCGAGCGCGAGCACCGCGGTAAGCGGGCGGAACGCGGTGCCCGCGTTGCCGAGGAAAAGCTCGGCGCGCTTCACCGGGAATCCACGCGCGCCGCCCAGGCCGTGGACGCGCACGTGCTCGACATTGCCGAGCGTCTCGACGGGCACCCCGAGCGTCGCGAGCGCATCGCGCATCACGCGCGTGTCGTCGGAATCGAGCAACGCGCGCAGCTCCGTCGTCCCCTCGGCGAGCGCGGCGAGCAGCAGCGTGCGGTTGGAGATGCTCTTCGAGCCCGGCAGCCGCAGCTCGCCCGCGGCGCGCGTTGCGTGCGCGAGATCCAGGGATTGCACGGCCTACTCGCTCGAGGCGCTGCGACGGTGTCCCGCGCCCCAGGCGTGGCGCGCGCTGCGCGCTTCGGTCATCAGCCGCTCGAGGCCCGGGCCGTCGCCGCGGTCCACGAGCTCGCGGAACACGGCGAGGCGCGCGGCGTAGCGATCCAGCTCCTCGAGGAGCGCGGCGCGGTTCTGCAGCGCGATGTCGCGCCACATCTCGGGCGAGCTCGCCGCGATGCGCGTGAAGTCGCGGAAGCCGCCGGCGGCGAAGCCGAGGAGGTCGGCCGCATCCTCGCGCGCGGCGATCTCGGAGACGAGCGCGAAGGAGAGCACGTGCGGCAGGTGGCTCACGGCGGCGAAGATGCGGTCGTGGCGCTCGGCGTCCATGGTGGCGACGCGCGCGCCCGCGGCCTCCCAGCAGGCCTTCACCAGCTCGACCGCATCCGCGTCGGTGGAGGCGCCGGGCGTGAGCACCACGCGCGCGGAGCGGAAGAGATCGGGAACCGCCGCCTCGACCCCGCTCGCCTCGCGCCCGGCGATCGGATGGCCGGGAACGAAGCGCGAGGCGCGCTCCCGCAGCTCCTGCGCCGCGATGCGCACCACCTCGCCCTTGGTGCTTCCCACGTCGGTCACGACCGCGGCCGGATCGAGCGCGAGCGAGACGTCGTGCAGCACCGCGCCGATCGCGCGCACCGGAACCGCGACCACGACGAGGTCCGCGCCCTTCGCCGCCTCGGACACCGAATCGGCGGCGCGGTCGATCACGCCGAGCGCCGCCGCGCGCTCGAGCGCCTCGCCGTCGCGGTCGTAGCCCACGAGGGTCGCCGCCACCGCCGCGCGGCGCAGCGCCATCGCGAGCGATCCGCCGACCAGGCCGACGCCGATCACCGCGAGCGTGCCGAGCTTGCGCATGCGCCTAGTTTCCGGCGAGCGCGCGCTCGAGCGCCTCGAGGAAGCGCGCGTTCTGCTCGGGGAGGCCCACGGTCACCCGCAGGTGCCCGGGCATGCCGTAATTGGCCACCGGGCGCACGATCACGCCCTGGCGCAGCAGCGATTGGTAGATGCGCGGCGCATCCTTCACGCGCACCGTGACGAAGTTGCCGTGCGGCGCGATGTACTCGAGGCCCAGCCGGTCGAAACCGGCGGCGAGCTGCTCGAGGCCCCGCGCGTTCACCGCGCGGCACTTCTCGACGAACGCGTCGTCGGCGAGCGCCGCGCACGCGGCAACGGTGGCGAGGTGGTTCACGTTGAACGGCTGGCGCACGCGGTTCATGAGCTCGGCGAGCTCGGGATGCGCGACCGCGAATCCGAGCCGCAGTCCCGCGAGCCCGTACGCCTTGGAGAGCGTGCGCGCGACGATCACGTTGGGAAATTCGGCGACCCACCCGAGGGTCGGCGAGCGCAATGCGTCGGGCAGGTACTCGCCGTACGCCTCGTCGAGCACGACCAGGACGCGGCGCGGAACGCGCTCGACGAACCGGCGCACGTCCTCCCAGGCGTTGAAAGTGCCGGTGGGGTTGTTGGGATTGGCGACGAAGACCATCTTCGTATCGGGCCGCAGCGCTCCCGCCATCGCCTGGAGGTCGGTGCCGTAATCGCGCGCCGGCACCTCGATGCCGCGCGCCCCCACCGCCTGCACCACGAGCGGGTAGACGAGGAAGCCGTACTGCGAGTAGATCGCGGAATCGGCCGTGGTGAGGAAGGTGCGCGCGGCGAGCTCCAGCACGTCGTTCGAGCCGTTGCCGATCACGAGCGACTCGGGCGCGACGTCGAGCTTGCGCGCAAGCGCGGTGGTGAGGTCGAAGCGGTCGGGATAGTAGTGGACCTGTGCGAGCTCGGCCTGGAGCGCTTCGATCACCCTGGGCGAAGCGCCCAGCGGGCTCTCGTTCGACGCCATCTTGAGGATGTCGTCCACGTCGAGGCCCAGCTCGCGCGCCGTCTCAGGGATCGATTTTCCCGGGATGTAGGGCGAGATCGCCCGAACGTACGCGGGCGCCAGCTCGGCGAGGCTCGGTTGCTTCTCGGTCACGTCCATCTTTCGTCTCTTTGCGGCGGTGCTCAGACCACCGCCATGGGATAGGAGCCGAGCACCTTGAGGAAGCCGGCGATGCGCGCCACCTCCTCGAGCGCCGCGGCGACGTTCGGATCCTCGCGGTGCCCTTCGATGTCGACGAAGAAGAGGTATTCCCACAGCGCGACGCGCGAGGGCCGCGACTCGAACTTGGTCATGGAGACGCCGCGCTGCGCGAACGGCGTGAGCATCTCGTACACGGCGCCGGCGCGGTTCCTCGCCGAGAGCACGAGCGAGGTCTTGTCGCGTCCCGTGGCCCCGGGCGCGTAATCGCCGAGGATCAGGAAGCGCGTGGTGTTGTTGGGCTCGTCCTCGATGTTGGCCGCGAGGATGGCGAGGTGGTAGTGCTCGGCCGCCATGTCGCCCGCCACCGCCGCGGAGCCGGCCTCTTCGGCCGCGCGCCGCGCCGCCTCCGCGTTGCTCGCGACGGCGATGCGCTCTGCCTTGGGGAGGTTCAGGTTCAGCCACTCGTGGCACTGCGCGAGCGACTGCCCATGCGAGAACACGCGGCGGATCTCGCCGAAGTCCTTCGGCGCCACCTTCGCCATGAGGTTGTGGTGGATGCGCACGATCACCTCGCCGCACACCTTGAGCGTGCTCTGCGGCATGAGGTCGAGCGAGCGGCCCACCGCGCCCTCGGTGGAGTTCTCCACCGGCACGATGCCGAAGTCGCCGGCGCCCGACTCCACCTCGCGGAACACCTCGTCGATGGAGGCGACCGGCACGGCGTCGGCGGCGAGGCCGAAGTGCTTCAACGCCGCGCGCTCGCTGAACGTGCCGCGCGGGCCGAGGTAGGCCACGGTGATGGGGCGCTCGAGCGCGAGGCACGCCGACATGATCTCGCGGAAGAGGAGCGCCACCGTCTCGGACGAGAGCGGGCCGGGGTTGCGTTCCTTGATGCGCCGCAGCACCTGCGCCTCGCGCTCCGGGCGGTACGCCTGTCCGACCTTGAGCGTGCCGATGCGCCGCGCGTACTTGGCGCGTTCGTTGAGCGCGTCGAGGATGCGATCGTCGAGGCGGTCGATCTCCTCGCGCAGGCGCTCGAGCTCGCCGGCGGCGCCCGGCGCGGAGGACGGAGCGCCGCTCATGGCGCGGGACGCTCGAGCGGCGGGACGGCGCGCACGGACAGGACGCCGGGGATGCGGGCGATGCGCGCGACGACCTCGGGCGCGGCGGCGCTGTCGAGGTCGACCAGCGTGTACGCCATCTCGCCCTTCGATTTGTTCACCATGTTGTGGATGTTGAGGCCGGCCTGCGCCATCGTAGTCGAAATCTGTCCCACCATGTTGGGCACGTTGGCGTTCGCGATCGCGATGCGATGCGGCGATTCGCGCGCCATCTCCACGCTCGGGAAATTCACCGCGTTCGCGATCGCGCCCTCCTCGAGGAAGTCGCGCAGCTGGTCGACCACCATGAGCGCGCAGTTCTCCTCGGCCTCCTCGGTGGAGGCGCCCAGGTGCGGAAGGGCCACCACGCGCGGCTCGCCCTGCAGTCGCGGGCTCGGAAAATCGCACAGGTAGGCGTGCAGGCGCTTTTCCGCGATCGAGGCGAGCACCGCCTCCTCGTCGACCACCGCGTCGCGCGAGAAGTTGAGCAGCACGAGCCCGCGGCGCGCGTGATGCAGGCGCTCGCGGCCGATGAGGTGGCGGGTCCTCGCGTTGAGCGGCACGTGCAGCGTCACGAAGTCCGAGCCCTTCAGCACCTCGTCGATGGAGGCGGCGCGCTTCACAGAGGCGGGCAGCCGCCACGCGTTGTCCACGGTGATCTCCGGGTCGTAGCCCACCACCTTCATGCCGAGGCGGATGGCG
>DATNGJ010000004.1:0-29046 GCA_035605915.1 Usitatibacter sp. | reverse complement strand
GCGAGGCGCTTCAGGAACGCGAAATGCGTGTCGCGATGGGCGACGATCACGGTGTTGCCGCCGCTCGCGGGCGGCGCCGTTCCCGCGACCAGTCCCGGGCCGAAGGCGAGCGAGCGGCGGCTCGCGTCGTCCAACACGTAGAGCTCGATGTGGCGCGCGGGAACCGTGAGGCGTGCGACCGGGCGCAGGTCCGCCCACGGCCAGGGACGGCGCGGCGGGCGTCCGTCGCTCGCATGCGACCAGGCCGACGCGATGAGCCGCTGCGCGACGTAACCCTTCGCGTGGATCCACGCCGCGGCGCCGACCTCGGTCATGCCGAAGAGCGCGAGCGAGGCCGCGAGGAGGAGCGTGGCGCGCCTCATGCCGCCCTCGGCTGCATCGCGCTACGCCCGATCAGCGCGACGATCGCCGCGGCGGCGAGCGCGAGGAGCCCGAGCAGGAGCTGCAGCGTCGCGCTGGTGTCCGTCTGCGGAATCGCACCGCCGCCCGATCCCCTCGGGAGCGCCGCGTGCACGAGCGCCGTCCTGAGCGTGCCCGTCGCGGGCCCGGTCGGCGTCTCGTCCACCGCGACGAGGCTCGTGTACGCGCTCACCAGGTGATGCTCGAGCGCGACGGCGACCACTTGCGTGCGCAGCTTCTCCGCGTCGCCGCCCTGGCGCATCGCGTCCATCAGGGCCGCGATCTTCGCCCTGGCCCAGAGGGCGCCCACGCCGCTCGCCGTGGGCGAGGAGGACGGCGTGAGCGCCACGCTCCAGGGTCGGGTGCCGAGCGTTCCGGAGACGATCACCGTGCCCGCGAAGCTCGCGGCGGCGGCGCAGAGCATCACCGGCTCGCCGAGATAGAGGTCGGGCACGCGCTCCGGGAACGTCTCCACCGGCGAGCCGTCGGCCCAGCGCACCTGCACGTCCTGCAGCACCGGCGACTCGATCTTCGCGAAGAGGCCGGCCATCTTCTCGTGCACCTCGCGCACGTCGCCGACGTAGGTGAACGTGCCGCGCCCGAACCGCGCGGCCTTCGTCATGAAATGCGTGTTCGGCGCGGACCCGATGCCGACCGTGAAGAGGCGCGAGCTTCCGAGCCGCTGCGCGATGAGCCTGAAGAGCGCATCCTCGTTTTCCACGCCGCCGTCGGTCATGAACACCACCTGGCGCAGGTACCCGGGCGTGTCGGACCCGTCCAGCGCGAACGTGAGCGCGGGCGCCATCTCGGTGCCGCCCTCGGCCTTCAACTTCGCGACCCAGTCGCGTGCGCTCCGCACGTTCGTGCTCGTCGCCGGGAGCGCCTGCGGCCACATCGGGCGCAGGATCGAGTTGAACTCGACGATGTTGAAGCGATCGCGCTCGTCGAGGCGGTCGAGCGCCTCGTCCACCGCCGCCTTCGCCTGCGCGATCGAGGCGCCCTGCATCGAGCCCGAGGTGTCGATCACGAGCACCATCTCGCGCGGCACCGCCTGGAATGCCGCCTTCTGCGCGGCATCGGGCGTGGGCGGCACGACCATGAGGAGCGCGTAGTCGCGTCCGGCCACCGGCTCGGTGAAGAGCGCGGCCTGCGGCGCCGCGGCGGGCGCGAGCGACCAGGTGAGCTCGAAATCGTGGTCCGCCTCTTCCTGGTCCTTCGCGAGCGAGACCAGGGCGTGCCCGGTGTCCGGGCGGTCGATGCGCACGTCGTGATACGAGCTCGACACGGCGCCCAACGGCACGCCCGCATCGATCGAGACCGCGATGTCGACCGGATTCACGAGGTCGGTGGGGCCTGCGCTCTCGAACGCGGGCTGCACGAGGGGCGCGTCGGAGGCTTCCAGCGCCTTCCGCTCCTCGGGAAGCGCCTCGACCGGCGCCTTCATCGGCACGTAGCGCGGCGTGATCGCGAGCGGGAAGCGCAGGCGGTAGACGCCGTTCTCGTAGCCGAGCGTCTGCTGGTACTCGATCGTGATGCGCACCATCTCGTCGGGGCCGATCTGCGCCACCGAGTTGGTGAAGAGGTTGGGGCGCTGCTGCTCCACGAGGGCGGCCTTGCGGCCCGCGGACTTCGCCTGCTCGTAGCTCTTGCGCGCCGCATCCTTCTCCTGGATCTCGCCCACGATCACGCGATTGCCGATTTGCATCTCGAGGTGGTCGACGGCGGCCTTGTCGGGCAGCGGGAACACGTAGACGCCTTCGACGAACTCGGCTCCGGGGTTGTGGAACGATTGCGTGACCCGCGTGCGCGCCGCCACGCCGCTCACGGTGATCGCGACCTCGGTCTCCACGGTGGGCGCCACGGTGTACTCGCCGGGCGTGCCGGTCGTGAGGAGAAGCTCCCCCGCGCGCGCATCGGCCGGCGCGACCGTGCCTGCCGCCTGCGCATTCGAGGCGAGCACGATCGCCGCGAACCCCAGGGCGAGCGCGACCACGATGCCGCCGAGCACCGCGCGCACGCCCAACACGATGAACTCCCCCGCCTTGCCCCGCTCCATCGCCGTTCCCTTTCTTGTTCGACGCGATGGCGCCATTTCGCTCGGCGGCGGGGGAAGCGCGAGGCAACGGCAAGGGCGATGTGGCGAAGATTTGTGTCAGAAAAATGGCGCCGCGGAATCGGGGACGTACCCCGTTTTCCCTTAGGCGGAACAGAGGCGGTTCCGCCTAAAGGAAAACGGGGTACGTCCCCTATAATCCGCGGATGGCCCGCCGCATCGCGCTCGTCGAGGACGATTCCACCATCCGCCAGAACTACGTCGACGCGCTCTCGCGCGCGGGCTACGAGGTGGTCGCGTTCGGCGACCGCGCGAGCGCCTCGCGTGCGCTTGCCGCGCGCCTGCCCGAGCTCGCGATCATCGACATCGGGCTGGGCGCCGACATCGACGGCGGCTTCGAGCTGTGCCGCGAGCTGCGCGGCGCGAGCCGCCGGCTGCCGATCATCTTCCTCTCGGCGCGCGACTCCGATTTCGACATCGTCTCGGGACTGCGGCTCGGCGCCGACGACTACCTCACCAAGGACGTGAGCCTGCCGCACCTCCTCGCGCGGATCGCGGCGCTTTTCCGCCGCGTCGATGCCGCCGACCAGGCGCCGGCCGCCGGCGAGGTGCTGCACCGCGGCCCGCTCGCGCTCGACGCGCAGCGCATGGCCGCCTCGTGGCGCGCGAAGCCGATCCCGCTCACCGTCACGGAGTTCTGGATGGTGCATTCGCTCGCGCGCCACCCCGGGCACGTGAAGGACCGCGACCAGCTCATGCGCGACGCGGAGATGGTGGTGGACGACGGCACCATCACCTCGCACGTGAAGCGCATCCGCAAGAAGTTCCTCGCGGTGGACCCGGCCTTCGCGGCGATCGAGACGGTGTACGGAATGGGCTATCGATGGCAGGAAGGGGAGTGAGGACCGCGGCCGCGGCGCTCGCGGCCTGCGCGGCCCTCGCGGCGTGGGCGGGCGAGCCCGGGCCGTACGTCCAGGTCGACAACGACGCCTTCTTCGACACGGACCGCTGGTACACGAGCGGCGTGCGCGTCGCCGATGTGCTCGCGCGCGGCGACCATGAGCTGGAGCTCGGCGTGCTGCAGGAGATCTACACGCCGGAGGCGAAGCGCCACGACGCGGTCGACCGGCCCAACGCGGCGCGGCTGCTCGCGACCTTCGCGCGCCACGATCGCGTCCCGGGCGACTGGCGCACGCTCGAGCTGGACCTCGGCGTGACCGGGCCGAGCGCGCTGGGCGAGCAGGCGCAGCAGCTCGTGCACCGATTCATCGCCGCGCCGCACGAGGACTGGTCGCACCAGCGATCGGATCGCGTCGATGCCGCGCTCGTGTGGTCGCAGACGCACACCCTGACAGCCGCGCGCGACGAAAGCCCGTACTTCAACGGCCACTACGGCGTCGTGCTGGGGAGCCAGGTCGCGTTCGCGCACGCGGGAGTGGAGCTTCGCCTCGGGCGCGGAGAGGCGTCGCGCATGCTCGAGACGCCGGCGCTGCGCTTCGCGGCCACACCCCCGATCGCCGCGGGCGACGGCGGCTCGTGGACCACCTTCCTCGGGGCGAGCGTGCGCGCGGTCGCGTGGAACCACCTGCTCGACTTCGCGCCGGACCTTCCGTTGGAGACGCCGCAGAGGCGCCACGTCGTGCAGCGCTTCCTCGGCGGTGTCGCATGGGCCGGCCGCGGCGCGCAGGCGACCCTCGCGCTCATCCACGAGACGCGCGAGTTCGTCGGACAGCGGACCGGCGCGAACTTCGGCTCGGTCACGCTGCACCTCACCTTCTGAGATCCGCCGGCTTGCGCGCGGGCTTCGTCCACGGCATCCGCTTCCGCCTGGCGCTCGCGGCGATGGCGCTGCTCGCGCTGCCGGTGCTCGCCGCGCACTTCATCGCGAGCATGGAATCGTTCCTGCGCGCTTCGCAGGAGAAGGCGATCGGCGCGACCGCCCGCGCGGTGGCCGCGGCGCTCTCGGACCGGCCCACGCTCTTCGAGCGCGGCGCGTTCGACGACCCGGAGGGCGAGGAGCGCCGCCGCATCGTCGCGCTCTTCGCCGCCGCCGACACCGACGCCGCCGCGAGCCTGGGCAACGCCTACGTTCCCTCCGACGAGATCGAGCGCTTCCTCGCGATCATGGGACGCGCGGGGGAGCGCGTGTGGGTGGTGGATTCGCGCTCTCGCGTGCGCGGGCTCTCGGGAAGCCTCGCCGATCCGGCCGCGGCGCGCACGCTCGTGAACTGGTTGAAGCCCGTCGCCGCGCTGGTCGTGCCGGCGCCGAGCTACCCCGTGGGCGACGAGGCGCTGCCGGTGCGAAGCCAGATCGACCGCGCGCTCATCGGCGTGAGCTCGACGCAGTGGCGCGCGACGCGCGACCGTGACGTCGCGATCCTCTCGGCCGCGCAGCCCATCTTCCTCGGCGACGACATCGTGGGCGCGGTGGTGGTCGAGGAGACCACCGGTGCGATCCAGATCCTGCGCCAGGATGCGCTGGAGAAGCTGCTCGCGGTGACGCTCGTGGTGGTCGCGGCCGCGCTCGCCGTGATGCTCGCGTTCGCCGGAAGGCTCGCGGCCCGCATCCGGCGCCTGCACGCCGAGGCGGAAGCCGCGATCGACGCGCAGGGCCGCGTGCGCGGCGCGATCACGCCGACCCGCGCGCGCGACGAGATCGGCGACCTCAGCCGCACCACCGCCTCCATGCTCGCGCGCCTTCGCGACTACAACGCCTACCTCGAGGCGATGGCCGGGCGCCTCTCGCACGAGCTGCGCACGCCGGTCGCGGTGGTGCGCTCCTCGCTCGACAACCTCGGCGAGGAGCCGCTCTCCGGGAAGGCGCGGATCTACGTCGATCGCGCGCTCGAGGGCGTGCGGCGGCTGGGGCGGCTCATCTCGCGGCTCTCCGAGGCGACGCGGCTCGAGCGGCTGCTGGAAAGCGCCGAGGTCGAGCGCTTCGACCTCGCCGAAGTCGTGCGCGGCTGCGTCGAAGGCTATCGCGCCGCCTACCCCGCGCGCCGTTTCGAGCTGGCGCTGCCGGAAGGCGCGGTGCCGCTCGAAGGCGTGCCCGACGCGTTCGCCCAGCTCCTCGACAAGCTCGCCGAGAACGCGAACGACTTCGCCCCGGCGGGCTCGGCGGTGCGCGTCTCGCTGGAGGCGCCGCCCGCGCGCGCCATCCTCGCGGTGGAGAACGACGGGCCGCCGCTTCCCGAGGCGATGGTGCAGAGCCTCTTCGATTCCATGGTCTCGGTGCGCGGCGCCGCGGAGCGCGCCATGGCGCCGCAGGAGCGCGCGCACCTCGGCCTCGGCCTCTACATCGTGCGCATCGTCGCCGAGCACCATCGCGGAACCGTGCGCGCGGTGAACCGCGCCGACGGCGGCGTGCGCTTCGAAGTCTCCCTCCCCCGCTAGCAAAAAGGGGTCAGACCCCTTTTCCAAAGGCTGCAAAGAAGGATGTGGTTCGCCGGGGCAAAATGGGGTCTGACCCCTTTTTTGGGTAAGATTTCGGAAGGGAGAAACATCGGTCTTGGGACGCATCCTCTTCTTCATCCTCATCGGCATCGCGATCTGGCTGCTCTGGCGCGGCTCGATGCGCGTCACGCAACGCCCGTCCTCCGAGCCGGCGAGCCGCGGCCCGCGCGGCGAGGACATGGTGCAGTGCGCGCGCTGCGGCGTGCACCTGCCGCGCAGCGAAGCGCGCGACGAAGGCGGGCGCCCCGTCTGCCGCGACAATCCGCGCTGCCGCTCCGCGTGAGCTCCGCGCCGGACACCGCCGCCGTGCGGGCCGGGCCGCGCTTCGGGCGGTCGATGCCGTTCATCGTCGCGGCCGACGCGGCGACCTGGAACACGCTCCTCGTCTTCTGCGCCTACCGCGTGGTGCTCGCGGGGCTCATCGGCGTCGCGTTCCGCTACTTCAACCACTTCTTCCTCCTCGGCGCGACGACGCCCGAGGTGGTGGTGCCGACCACGCTTCTTTACGGCCTGGTCGCGCTGGCGCTCCTCGTGCCGGCGCGCATGCACGAGCCGAACCTCACGCTGCAGGTGACCGCCGGCGTGGTGGCCGACGTCGCGGCGATGGTGATCCTCATGTACGGCAGCGGCGGCGTGAAGAGCGGCCTGGGCATCATGCTGCTGGTCTCGCTCGCCGCCGCGGGCCTCATCACGCGCGGGCGCCTCGCGTTCTTCCACGCCGCGTTCGCTTCCCTCGCGCTCCTCGGCGGCCAGGCGCTCGAGGTGTGGCGCTTCGACGCGGTGGCGCAGGATTTCCTGCAGGCGGGGCTCACCAGCCTCGCGTTCTTCGCGACCGCCGGGCTCGCCTCCACGCTCGCGCAATACGCGCGCACCAGCGAGCAGATCGCCGAGGAGCGCAAGATCGACCTCGCCAACATGTCGCAGATCAACGAGCTCGTGATCCGCGACATGCAGGACGGCATCGTGGTGGTCGACGGCGAGGGACGCATCCGCCAGAGCAATCCGCGCGCGACCCAGCTGCTCGGGCCGCTGCCGTCCGGGCGGCGGACCTCGATCGGCGAGTACGCGCCGGAGATCGCGCGGCTCCTCGAAAGCTGGCGGCACGGATCGGAGACCACGTTCATGCAGCTGCGCGGCCCGCGCTCCGCGGGCGAGCTGCAGGTGCATTTCGTCCCCATCGGCGCGGGCCAGCCCTCGGCCGCCGTGATCTTCGTCGAGGACGTGGGCCGCATGCGCCAGCAGGCGCAGCAGATGAAGCTGGTCGCGCTCGGCCGCCTCACCGCCTCGATCGCGCACGAGATCCGCAACCCGCTCTCCTCGATCGGGCACGCGGCGCAGCTCCTCGAGGAGGACGGCGCGGTGGGCTTCGGCGGCAAGCGCCTGCTCGACATCATCCGCGGCAACGTCTCGCGGCTCGACCGCATCGTGCAGGAGGTGCTCTACCTCAACCGGCGCGACCGCGCGCAGCCCGAGGCGATCGATCCGGCCCCCTACCTCGCGCAGTTCGCCCAGGAGTTCGGCATCGTGGAGAAGGTGCCGGCGCAGGCGATCGACGTGCAGGTGCGCACGACGAGCCGCATCTGGTTCGACCGCCAGCACCTCGACCAGGTACTGTGGAACCTGGTGCGCAACGCCTGGCGCCACGGCCGCCAGCAGCCCGGTTCGGTGCGCCTCGCCGTTTCCGCGGCGCCCGCGCCGGGACGCGTCGCGCTCGACGTGATCGACGACGGGCCGGGCATCTCGAAGGAGGCGCAGACGCACCTCTTCGAGCCCTTCTTCACCACCGAGGCGCAGGGCACCGGCCTCGGCCTCTACATCGCGCGCGAGCTGTGCGAAGGTAACGCCGCGCGCATCGAGTACGTGGACGATTCCGGCGGAGGCCACTTCCGCATCACCGTGAAAGGCGCCTGATGAACCGCAAGGCCGTACTGATCGTCGACGACGAGGCGGACATCCGCGAGCTGCTCGTGCTCACGCTCTCGCGGATGGGCGTGGATGCCGACAGCGCCTCGAGCCTGGAGGAGGCGATGGCGGCGCTCAAGTCGCGCCCGTACGACCTGTGCCTCACCGACATGCGGCTGCCCGACGGCGACGGGCTGCAGGTGCTGCAGCACATCGCCGAGAACCACGGCAACACGCCGGTCGCGGTCATCACCGCGTTCGGCTCGACGCAGAACGCGGTCGATGCGCTGAAGGCGGGCGCGTTCGACTACCTGCCCAAGCCCATCAAGCTCGAGCAGCTGCGCCCGCTCGTGATGAGCGCGCTCAAGCTGCCGCGCCCGGTGCAGGCGCGCCGCGCCTCGATCGGCGAGACCGCGCCGCCCGGGACGCCGCGGCTGCTCGGCGAGTCGCCCGCGATCCAGCGCGCGCGCGAGATGATCGCGAAGCTCGCGCGCTCGCAGGCGCCGGTCTACATCACCGGCGAATCGGGCAGCGGCAAGGAAGTCGCCGCGCGCCTCATCCACATGGGATCGTCCCGCGCGAGCGAGCCCTTCGTCGCGGTGAACTGCGGCGCGATCCCCGAGAACCTGATGGAGAGCGAGTTCTTCGGCTACAAGAAGGGCGCGTTCACGGGCGCGGACAGCGACAAGATCGGCTATCTCCAGGCGGCGCAGAAGGGCACGCTCTTCCTGGACGAGGTGGGCGACCTGCCGCTCGCGATGCAGGTGAAGCTCCTGCGCGTGATCCAGGAGAAGAAGGTGCGGCGCGTGGGCGACACGCACGAGGAGCCGATCGACGTGCGCATCATCTCCGCCACCCACAGGAGCCTCGCGCAGCAGGTGGAGGCGGGCCAGTTCCGCCAGGACCTCTTCTACCGCCTCAACGTGATCGAGCTCAAGATGCCGAGCCTGCGGGAAATTCCCGAGGACATCACGCTCATGGTGCGCGAGGTGGTGGAGCGGCTCGCGCGGCAGAGCGCGAACCCCGCGCCGATCATCTCCGAGGAGGCGATGCTCGCGCTGCGGCGCTACGACTTCCCCGGCAACGTGCGCGAGCTCGAGAACATCCTCGAGCGTGCGATGGCGCTCTGCACCGACAACACCATCCACGAGAGCGACCTCTACCTCACGCAGGCGACCTCGCGCGACAAGGTCGTGCCGCTCGACGGCTCGCTCGGCACGCGCGGGCTGCCGCTGCACGACTTCCTCGACCAGGTGGAGCGCGAGGCGATCACGAAGGCGCTGGAGGCGACCCGCTTCAACAAGACGGCGGCAGCGAAGCTCCTGGGCATCACGTTCCGGTCGCTGCGCTATCGGCTCGATCGCCTCGGGATCGACTGAGCGGGAACGGTGCCGGAGCGGACCGCAGGCGGCCGCTCGACACCACCAGGCAGATGACGCCCACGGCCTTGCACATCGACGCGAACGGCCTATGCCCCGAAGCGGCTGCGCGTTGCTCGCCCCACTTCGACGAGCGTCCTCCCGGCGAGCGCATCTCGCTCGTCGTGATCCACGGCATCTCGCTGCCGCCCGGGGATTTCGGCGGGCCGTACATCGACGATCTCTTCCTCGGCCGGCTCGATCCCGCAGCGCACCCGTCCTTCCGCGACGTGGCGCCCATGCGCGTGTCCTCGCACTTCGTGATCCGCCGCGACGGAACGCTCCTTCAATATGTGCCGTGTGCGATGCGTGCGTGGCACGCGGGAGCGTCGCGCTGGAAGGAGCGCGAGCGCTGCAACGATTTTTCGATCGGCATCGAGCTCGAGGGGGCGGACGACGTGCCCTATGCCGAGCCGCAATACGAGACGCTCGCGGCGCTCCTGCGTGCGCTGCGCGCGCGCTACGGCGCGCTCGACCTCGCCGGCCACAGCGACATCGCGCCCGGACGCAAGACCGATCCGGGCCCCTGGTTCGACTGGGAACGGCTGCGCAGAGCGCTCGCCTGACCGCCCCCGCGCATCCCGATCCAAGCCGCTGTTTCGCCGAGGCCTTTTCGCCGCGTATTCCTTACTGCCCATTTCGTGGGCACGCCCGCTTGCCAAGCTCCTGAATCGGAACGCGAAAAAATAGTTCGGCGCGCCCCCTTGCGCCTGCGTTTTTCCCTCGCTAGAGTTTGTGGCCATACCCTCCTCACGGCACTACATGTTGTGGGAAGGCATGTGGATAAGCTGTTCGAAAGCGGGGGGCGGTTCCTCGCTTGTCCACGCAAATCCGGCGGTTAGCAGGTCCCAGAAGCCTGTCGCAAAGAATCAGTGCATCGGCGCCGCCGAGCCCACGAAAACGGAAAAAAGGAGAAGACCCCATGCGCTTGTCATCCGACATCCATCCCGCGGCCCCCCTCGCCAATCCCATCCTCGGAGAGGAAGGCGCCACGCCGCAGGACCGATACGCGGATTACAAGATCATCCGCCGCAACGGCGCGGTGGTCGCCTTCGAGCCGGACAAGATCGCGGTCGCGATGACCAAGGCCTTCCTCGCCGTGTCGGGCAACACCGCCGCCGCGAGCGCCGGCGTGCGCGACAAGGTGCAGTCGCTCACGCAATCGGTGGTCGCCGCGCTGATGCGCCGCCAGCCCGCCGGCGGCACGTTCCACATCGAGGACGTGCAGGACCAGGTGGAGCTCGCGCTGATGCGTTCGGGCGAGCACCAGGTCGCGCGCAGCTACGTGCTCTATCGCGACGAGCGCGCGCGCGAGCGGGCGGCGCGGCGCGTGCAGGACGAGGCGCAGTCGCAAAAGCCCGTCATCCAGGTGAGCGTGGGCGGCGCGAAGCAGCCGCTCGACGTCGCGAAGCTCGAGGCGCTCATCGCGAGCGCGTGCGAGCACCTGCACGAGGGCGCGGAGGTCGAGCCGAGGAGGATCCTCGAGGCGACCCTGCGCGACCTCTACGACGGCGTGCCGCTCGAGGAGGTGCACAAGTGCGCCATCCTCGCCGCGCGCATGCTGATCGAGCAGGATCCCGACTACACCTACGTCACCGCGCGGCTGCTGCTGCACACCATCCGCCGCGAGGTGCTGGGCGAGGAGGTGACGCAGGGCGAGATGGCCACGCGCTACGCCGAGTACTTCCCGCAGTTCATCCAGCAGGGCGTGAAGGCGCAGCTCCTCGACGAGCGCCTCGTCTCCTCCTTCGACCTCGCGCGGCTGGGCGCGGCGTTGAAGCCGATGCGCGACCTGCAGTTCAACTACCTCGGCCTGCAGACGCTCTACGACCGCTACTTCCTGCACATCCACGAGCGCCGCATCGAGCTGCCGCAGGCGTTCTTCATGCGCGTCGCGATGGGGCTCGCCATCAACGAGCTCAACCGCGAAGAGCGCGCGGTCGAGTTCTACAACGTGCTCTCGACGTTCGATTTCATGTCGTCGACGCCGACCCTTTTCAACTCGGGAACCATGCGCTCCCAGTTGTCGTCGTGCTACCTCACGACGGTCCCTGACGACCTCGACGGCATCTACGAGGCGATCAAGGAGAACGCGCTCCTATCGAAGTTCGCAGGAGGACTCGGAAATGACTGGACGCAAGTGCGTGCGCTGGGCTCCTACATCAAGGGGACCAACGGGAAATCGCAAGGGGTGGTCCCTTTCCTCAAGGTCGTATCCGACACTGCCGTCGCGGTCAATCAATGCTTCGCGCCGTCCACGGGCGTCTACACAGCCGGGGGATTGAAGGAGATCAAGGACGTGAAGCCGGGCGACCTCGTGCTCGGCAAATCCGGCGCTTACCGCGAGGTCGAGCGCCGCTTCGCATATAACCAGACCGATCGCATGGTGGCGATCCGGGTGAGGCATGCGATCGACCCGCTGCTGGTGACGGCGGGACACCCGTTTTATGCCATCCGCGGCGTGCCGATGGAGCAGGCCAACCATCGCACGCGGGAATGGCTCGCCAAGGGCAAGGTCAGGGCCGACTGGGTGGAAGCGGGCGAGCTGCGCCGCGGCGACTACGTCGCGCAGGTCGTTCCCACGGAAGTCGTGCATGTGGCCGGGCTTTCCGAGGACGATGCGCGCATGTACGGCATCCTGCTCGGCGATGGCCATTTGTCGAAGGACGGCATGCAATGGGGCGTGAGCGGGAATCCTTCGAGGGACGAACACCTGGCATTCGTTCGGTCTTACCTGGAAGAGCGCGGAATCCATTTCTGGCAGAGCGCGCGCGGCGAGACCTATGCGCAGGTCCATTGGGCGTTTGGACGCGGCGTTGTCCGGGATGCGACCACTGGCCGCATCGTCGGCGCCGGCGAGGCCACCATGCCCTTCGGCTACGAGGACATCTACGACGAGGCGGGCTGCAAGCGCATTGCGCGCCGCTTCGCCCATCTGCCCAGGCCGCACACGGCAGCGCTGATCCGCGGCCTGCTGGAGACCGATGGCGGCGTCTCGCGCGGCAAGGAGATTTACTTCACGAACACTTCCAGGCCGCTCGTCGATGGGCTGCGCTACCAGCTGCTGCGCATGGGCGTGCCCACCGCCGGCCAGTATCGCGAGCGCGCGAATGCCCGTGACGCGGTTCGCGCGGATGGGTCGAAAACGCGCTTCGAAGGTACGACAAGGGCCTACGACCTTCGCATTCCGGCGGTGCCCGAGATCGCGGCGCTGGTGGACTGCAAGCCGATTGCCAAGCGCAACTGGCTCGAGATCGAAGGCAAGCTCTTTTCGCGCGTGACGGATGTGCAGGACATCTCGCCCAAGCCCTTCGTCTACGACCTCAAGGTCGAAGGCGACGAGTCGTACATGACGACCGGAGGCCTCGCGCACAACGGCGGCAAGCGCAAGGGCGCGGTCTGCTGCTACCTCGAGACCTGGCACCTCGACATCGAGGAGTTCCTGGAGCTGCGCAAGAACACCGGCGACGACCGGCGCCGCACGCACGACATGAACACCGCCAACTGGATCCCGGACCTCTTCATGAAGCGGGTGATGGAAGGCGGCGAGTGGACGCTCTTCTCGCCCTCGGATTGCCCGGACCTGCACGACAAGTTCGGCAAGGCCTTCGAGGACGCGTACACCGAGTACGAGCGCAAGGCCGCGCGCGGCGAGCTCAAGCTCTTCAAGAAGATCCCGGCGCAGAGCCTGTGGCGCAAGATGCTCACGATGCTCTTCGAGACCGGGCATCCGTGGATCACGTTCAAGGACGCGTGCAACGTCCGCTCGCCGCAGCAGCACGTGGGCGTGGTGCACAGCTCCAACCTTTGCTGCATCGCCGCGGACCAGCGTGTCGTGACCGACCGCGGGCTCCTCACGATCGGCGAGCTCTATCGGCTGGGCGGGAAGAACAGGGTGGTGGGCCTCGACGGCGTGTACGACGCCTCCGAGATGCTGCTGCCGCGCCCGAACGCGCCGATGGTGCGCATCGAGACGGAAGAGGGCTACTCGCACAAGGTGACGCCGGACCACAAGGTGTGGGTGAAGGATCGCGGCTGGGTGGAAGCGCAGCACCTCGCGAAGGGCGACAAGCTCCTCATCCAGCAGCTCGAAGGCCTCTGGGGTGCCGACCACATGCCGGAGCTCTCGTACCTGATGGGCCTCGTCGCGGGCGACGGCACGTTCGGCAAGGGCAATGTCCACGTCGACATCTGGGAGCAGGAGTTCGACCTCCTCGCCAAGACGACGCAGGATGTGCACTTCCTCCTCGAAGGCAACACGGTGCTCACGACCAGCTCCACGAATACGCCGGAATTCGCCGTGGATTGGAAGGCGGGCAAGGCGCGGCTTTCGTCCGCGCCGCTACGCCGGCTCTTCGAGCTGCACGGCTTCACGAAGGAGAACAAGACCCGCGTGCCGCGCCTCGTATGGGAAGGCGATCGCGAAACGGCGGGCTCGTACCTGCGCGGCCTGTATCAAGCGGACGGCAACATCGTCTCGAGCGGGGAGGTGACCACCCTCTGTCTCGCGTCGGTCGACCGCAAGTTCATCGAGGAGCTGCAGGTCCTCTGGGCGAACTTCGGCGTGAAGAGCTCGATCAACGTGATGCGCGGCCACGAGCTGCATCCGATGCCCGACGGCAAGGGCGGCAGGAAGGAGTACTGGAGCCAACCGCTTTATCGCCTGCTCATCACGTCGATCAAGGGGTGCCGGATCGCCGAGGAAGTGACGCACCTCGCCGCATCGCGCAAGTCGGAGGCCGCACAGCGCTATCTCGAGAACCTGAAGAAGGAAGGCCACGAGCAGAAGCTCCATGCCACCTTCACCGGCCTCACCGACCTGCCCAACGAGGACGCCTACTGCCTCACGGTCGATTCCGACACGCACGCGTGGACGGTGAACGGCTTCATCACCAGGAACACCGAGATCACGCTGAACACCAACGCGCACGAAATCGCGGTCTGCAACCTCGGCTCCGTGAACCTCCTCGCGCACATCCGCAACGGGCGCCTCGACCACGACAAGTTGAAGCGCACCATCGCGACCGCGATGCGGATGCTCGACAACGTGATCGACATCAACTACTACGCGGTGAAGAAGGCGCGCGATTCCAACATGCGCCATCGCCCGGTGGGCCTGGGCATCATGGGCTTCCAGGATTGCCTGCAGGAGCTGCGCATCCCGTACGCGAGCGAGGCGGCGGTCGATTTCGCCGACAAGTCCATGGAAGCGGTGTGCTACTACGCCTACTGGGCTTCCACCGAGCTCTCCCAGGAGCGCGGCCGCTATTCGAGCTACGCCGGCTCCCTGTGGGACCGCGGCATCCTGCCGCAGGATTCGCTGAAGCTCCTCTCCGCGGAGCGCGGCGGGTACGTCGACGTGGATCTGTCGGAGACGATGGATTGGGGGGCGCTGCGCAAGCGCATCCAGCAGCACGGCATGCGCAACTCCAACTGCATCGCGATCGCACCGACCGCCACCATCTCCAACATCATCGGCGTCTCGGCCTCGATCGAGCCCAACTACCAGAACCTCTTCGTGAAGTCGAACCTCTCGGGCGAGTTCACCGTGGTGAACGAGTTCATGGTGCGCGAGCTCAAGAAGATGGGCTTCTGGGACGCGGTGATGGTGAACGACCTCAAGCACTTCGACGGCTCGATCGGGAAGGTCGACCGCATCCCGCAGGAGCTGCGCTCGCTCTACGCGACCGCGTTCGAGGTCGAGCCGAAGTGGCTGGTGGAAGCGGGATCGCGGCGCCAGAAGTGGATCGACCAGGCGCAGTCGCTCAACATCTACATGGCGGGCGCCTCGGGCAAGAAGCTCGACGAGTGCTACAAGCTCGCCTGGATTCGCGGGTTGAAGACCACGTACTACCTGCGCACGCTCGCGGCCACTTCCGCGGAGAAGTCCACCGGCAAGGGCGGCGAGCTGAACGCGGTGCCGGCGATGGGCGGCATGGCGGCGATGGGCGCGGCGGGCGACGGGGCGGCCGAGGAAGCGAAGTTCTGCTCGATCGACAATCCCGAATGCGAGGCTTGCCAGTAGCGTGAACGCGCGGCGGGCGTGCCGCCGGCCGGCCGGCCTTGCGCCGGTCGCGCCGGCGGCGAGGCTCGCGGCGTGCAGCGCGATCCCGCTCTCGACCGCGGCCGCTTCAGCAGGGCTACTTCGCGCTTGTCGACGGGGGCACTATCCGGCTGGGTGGAGCGCGCCGGGCAATTCGCCGTAGATCCGGAAGAAAGCCTCGGGGCCCTGGCGGATCGTATCCACCAGCGTGGGCCGGCCGCGCACGGCTTCTATCTGCTTCGCCATGACTGCGCCGACCACGTACGGGATCCGCTCGGTGATGCCGGCCGCGAGCACGCGCTGCTTGAGAATCGGCAAGTCCTTCGAGGTGCCGCTCGCGAGATCGGCGAGCAGCCGCCGGCACGCCTCGAACTTGGCGCCGACGAGCGCTGGATCGTCGATCATCGCGTAGTCGTCGAGGGCGGGCCGGCGCGGACGATCCGTGTACGCGACGTAGGTCGCCATCCCTTCGTTCTGCACCGTCCACAGGAAATCGCGGCGCAGCTCGGCGGCGTCGCGCGCACCCGCGGGCGACGACCCTTGCTGGTATCGGATGAACCCGATATGGAAAAGCTCGTGGATCATCAGGTTGAAGAAGCGCGACGCATCGTGCCTCCAGAACGGATGGGTCACGCTCACGACGATCGTGCGGTCCCACGCGAACGCATAGTTCGGCAGGAAGAGCGCGAGCACGATCTTGCCCTCGATCGGCGTTTCCGCGGGGAGATAGCGTTCGAGCACGGCCGCTGCATGGCGCGGAAAGGCGGCCGCGCCGTTGCGGATCTGCGCGACGAAGGCGGCGGTCGCCTGCAGGGGCGGCCTCTTCGACCGATCGGCCTTGAGGGCGCGGACGCGCTCGAAAAGCCTCTCCGCCTCGAGGTCGGGATCCGGAATGCCGGACCACTTCGCCTGCAGCTTCGCGAGGCGATAGGGCTCGAGGCCCTTCCATTCCGGCGGATCGTCGGCCGAAGGCTGCGCGGCCCAGCGAAGCAGGCGATCCACGCCCGCCGTGTCGATCTCGATGGCATCGGTCGAGCCCGCGCGCGCGGAAGCGACCCGCGGCAGCATCAGCAAGGCCGGGGCCATCAGCAAGTGGCGTCTGGAGCGCTGCATGCACGCGTTATACTCGCGGCGCGGTATGTTCGTCACTCACCCCGTACGAGCGCTTCGGGCTCCCAACGCTCCTCGTCTCGTGGAGAAGACCCTCACATCTCCGCGATCATCGTGACGATCGCGCCCACGGCGATCGCCATCGCGGCGAGCCGGCCGTAGCGCTCCACCGCGGGAATCGAATCGCCCACCACCAGCTCCACCGGCACGTCGGTGCGGCCGAGCACGCGCTCGGTCGTGGCGAGCTCGAGGAAGCGCGTGATCGAGCCCCTGCGCGCGGTGCCCATCACGATGCGCTCGCAGCGCAGCCGCTTCGCCTCCTCGGCGATCACCTCCGCGGCATCGCCCACCAGCACGTGCGCCTGGTACGGGATCTGGCGGCGGTCGAGCCATTCGCGCGCCGGTGCGAGGGCGATCGCGCCCTTCTCGCGGTAGTAATCCTGGCGCAGCGACCGGCGCACCAGGCGCACGACGCGTCCGGAAAGCGGCCGCCGCACGTTGAGGAGGTGGATGGTGAGCTCGGGATTGCGCCGGAACGCCGCGGCGACGCGCGGCAAGGCTTCGTACGAGGTCGCGAAGTCGCTGATGGGCACGAGGACGTTGTCCATGGTCTTTTCCTTGCCGGATGCGGAGGGATCGGCCGCGCTGCGCGCGGCGAGCTGCGCGAGCCGCGCGTGGATGCGCGACTCCAGGTGACGGTGGTTGCGCACGAACCCGGCGAGCAGCACGCCGCACACCAGCACCACGTAGAGCGGCACCGTGAGCGGCCAGCGCGCGAGGACGTCCTCGGCGAGCGGCTCGTCGGTGATCATCTTGGCCGCGGTCCACAGCAGCACCGCGGCGCCGACGTAGACGATCGAGGGATGGCGCTCGACCCATTTCAGCAGCCACGTCGAGCCCCACACGACGATCGGCACGCTGGTCGCGAGCCCGAGCACCACGAGCGCATAGCTGCCGTGCGCCGCGCCCGCGACGCCGAGCACGTTGTCGCCGCCCATCACCATGTCGGCGATGACGATGGTGCGCACCGCGGCCCAGATGCCGCGCGGCTTCGCGTCGTGCCCGGCGCCCGCGTCCTCCTCGGGCAGCAGCAGTTTGTAGCCGATCCAGGCGAGCGCCACGCCGCCCGCGAAAAGGAGGCCCGGGATCGCGAGCAGCCACACGACCGCGAGCGTCATGGCGCAGCGCACGACCACCGCGCCCACGGTGCCGAAGACGATCGCGCGCCGCTGCAAGCGCGCGGGAAGATTGCGCGCGGCGAGCGCGATCACGATCGCGTTGTCCCCCGAGAGCATCAGGTTGATCACGACGATCGAGGCGAAGGAGCCGAGGAAGGAGAGGATCGCGTCCATCGCTCCATGGTGCGTGCCCGGCCGGGCGGCGGCATCGGGACTCGCGATGGCGGCCATCGCGTTTCGCGATGCCTTCGCGCAGCGGCCGTTGCGCAGGGCGCCGCGCCTGTGCAAAAATGAAGCGCGTGCCCGCGTTGCGCGGGCCTTATTCCCTTCAAAGGGGAGTAGCTTTAGCGGCCGCTTCGTCATGACGGGCTTTCGGGCCCCGGATCGGCCGGCAGATCGGGCGCTCGCCCGGTTCGTTAGCGAGACCTTTGAGCTGACGAGCCATTGGAGCGAGCCATGAGCCGACCGCGTTTCCGTCCGTATTTCCGCCACGGGTTGCTGCCGCAGCTGATCGCCTTCGAGGCGTGCCTGCGCCTGGGCGGCGTCACGCGCGCCGCGCGCGAGCTGTGCCTCGCGCAGCCCACCGTCTCGGGCATGCTGCGCAAGCTTTCCGAGACCGTGGGCGAGCCCGTCGTCGTCACGCGCGGCGGGCGCATCGAGGCGACCGCGGCGGGGCGCGAGGTGGCGCTCCTGTGCGAAGGCATCTTCGAGTCGCTCGAGCGCTTCGACGAGCGGCGGGCGCAGCGACGCCAGGCCGCGCCGGACACAATTTGACGCATTCCCTTGTCCGTCGCCGAGCCGCCTCGCGCGTTAGGGGGATAGCATGAGCGGATTCGACAAGGAGAAAGGTCCTGTGAAGATCCTGGCCCGCCGTCTCGCCGTCCTCGCCGTCGCGCTCGCCGCGGCTCCCTGGGCCGTCGCCCAATCCGATGACGCGGCCGAAGCGCCCACTTACGATGCCACCGCCTACGACGTTTCCGCGGCGCCCGCGGAGCAGGCCTACTCGCAGCCGGAGCTCGACCAGATGCTCGCGCCCATCGCGCTCTATCCGGACGAGCTGCTCTCCCAGGTGCTGATGGCCTCCACCTATCCGCTGGAGGTGGTGCAGGCCGCGCGCTGGTCGCGGGCGAATCCGGGGCTCCAGGGCGACGACGCCGTCTCGGCGGTCGATTCCATGGATTGGGACCCCAGCGTCAAGTCGCTCGTCGCGTTCCCGGACGTGCTCGCGCAGATGGACCAGAACCTCGACTGGACGCAGAACCTCGGCGAGGCGTTCCTCGCGCAGCAGGACGGCGTGATGGCCTCGGTGCAGCGCCTGCGCAGCGCCGCCATGCAGGCCGACAACCTCGCCACCAACGACCAGATGGTCGTCTCGCGCGAGGGAACCGACATCGCCATCGATTCTCCGTCGCCGGACACGATGTACGTGCCCTACTACGATCCGCGCCAGGTGTACGGCACGTGGTGGTGGCCGTCCTATCCGCCGGTGTACTGGGCGCCGTGGCCGGGCTATTACCTCGGCGGTTCCGCATTCGCGTTCACGGTCGGCATCCCGGTCGGCGTCGATTTCTTCTTCGGCGACTTCGACTGGCGCCGCCACCACCTGCGCGTGTTCGAGCACCATCCGTTCTACACGCACGAGCACCATCGAGACAGCCGCGACCACCAGTGGCGCTGGGATCCGAGCCATCGCCGCGGCGTGCAGTTCCACAATCCGGTCGCGCGCGCGGAGTTCGCCAGCGCCACCACGCCGCGTGCGCCGCGCACCTCGATTCGCGCGCCGCGCGCGGCGAGCACGCCGTCGCAGGGACAGGGCGCCGGATTCTTCCCGATCGAACGCCCGCAGCCGCGCTCGCAAGCGCAACGCCAGCCGCTCGCGCGCCCGCCGCAGGGCATGCCGCGGATCGCGCGGCCGCCGGCCGCTCCGCAGTTCGAGCAGCGCCAGCAGCTCGTCGCCCCGCAGCAGCAGCCGCTCGCGCGGCCTGCCGTGCCGCAGGGTGCGCGCGTGCCGCAGCAGGGCGTGCACCTCGTGCCGCGCTTCCAGCGTCCGGCGCAACCCGCGCCGCAGGCGCCGCAGATCGTGCATCCGCTTGCGCCGGTGGTGCACCCGATGCCGCAACCCGCGCAGCCGCTCGCGCGGCCGATGCCGCCCGCACGTGCGCCGGAGGCGCAGGGCCGCGAAGAGGGGCCGCGCGAAGGAGCGCGAGGCGAAGGAGCGCGCGGCGCCGGCCGCTGATCGCAATCGCGCGAGCGTCCGCTTGCGCTTGACGTAAACCGCGCTTTCCACGCCGCCGCATCGCGCGCGACCGGAAGGTCGGCAGTGCGCGCAGTGTTATCCTGCCAAGCCGTTCTTCCCTGCAGACCGCGCGCGCCAGAACTTTCGGGCGGCGCGGCCGCTCTCAGCCATTTCGGGAGAAACCACAACAAGCCATGCCCGGGACCGCATTCCCCCTCGAAGTCACGCCGCGCCTGCCGCAGGAGCTCGCGCGCCTCGAAGAGCTCGCGAACAACCTCTGGTTCAGCTGGGACCGCACGACGCGCTCGCTCTTCGCGCGCCTCGACCCGGTCCTGTGGGACGCCGTCGGCCACAACCCGAAGGCGCTGCTCAAGGCGGTGGACGAGCGGCGCTTGCGCGAAGCGGCTCAGGACCCGGTGTTCCTGCACGATTTCGACCGCACGCTCGCCACGTACGACGCGTACCACGGCCGCCGGCCCGCGAGCGAAGCGGCGGTGGCGATGAAGGAAGGCGACCTGGTCGCCTACTTCTGCGCGGAGTTCGGATTCCACGAGAGCCTGCCGATCTATTCCGGCGGCCTCGGCATCCTCGCGGGCGACCACTGCAAGACCGCGAGCGACATGGGCCTGCCGTTCATCGCCGTGGGGCTGCTCTACCGCCAGGGCTACTTCACGCAGGCGATCGACAACGAGGGCAACCAGCACGCGGCGTACTCGGACAACGATTTCGGCACGCTGCCGATCACGCCCGTCGTGCGCGACGGCAAGCCCCTGCAGGTGACGGTGGAGTTCGGCGACCACGACGTGGACGTGAAGCTGTGGCTCGCGCGCGTCGGCCGCGTCACGCTCTACCTCCTCGACACCGACCTCGAGAGCAACCGCCCGGAGGACCGCGCCACCGCGCACCGGCTCTACGGCGGCGATCGCACCACGCGCATCCAGCAGGAGATCGTGCTCGGCGTGGGCGGCGTGCGGGCGCTGCGCGCGCTCGGCATCCAGCCGACCACCTGGCACATCAACGAGGGCCACGCCGCCTTCCTCGTGCTCGAGCGCGTGCGCGGGCTCATGAAGGAAGCCGGCGTCGACCTTCCCACCGCGATGGAGGCGGTCGCCGCCAACACCATCTTCACCACGCACACGGCGGTCGCGGCGGGGCACGACCACTTCGCCCCCGACATCGTGGTGCGCTACTTCTCGCGCTTCCTGCGCGAGCTGCACGTGGAGGCGGACCAGCTCCTCGCGCTCGGCAGGACGCCACGCAACGGCGACTTCAACATGACCGCGCTCGCGGCGCGCGGCGCGCGCTACGTGAACGGCGTGAGCCGCATCCACGGCGACGTCTCGGCGCTCATCCTCGGCGAGCTGTGGCCCGAGGTGCCCGAGCAGGAGAACCCGGTCACCTACATCACCAACGGCGTGCACTTCCCGAGCTTCCTCGCGCCGGAGTGGGTAGACACCTTCGACCGCTTCCTCGGCAGCGGCTGGAGCCGGCACCTGCCGGAGCCGGGCGCGCTCGAGCGCATCGCCGACCTTCCCGACCACATCTTCTGGAGCATCCGCCAGCACCTCAAGGCGAGGATGCTCACGCTGGTGCAGGAGCGCGTGCGCGAGCAGCACTTCCGCAACCAGGGGAGCGAGGCGCACGTCGACCGCCTGCTCAAGTTCTGCGATCCGGCGAACCCGAACGTGCTCACCATCGGCTTCGCGCGGCGCTTCGCGACGTACAAGCGTGCGACGCTCCTCTTCGAGCGGCTCGAATGGCTGCGCGACATCGTCGCCGACGCCGATCGCCCGGTGGTGTTCATCTTCGCCGGCAAGGCGCACCCGGCCGACGAGCCCGGCCGCGCGATGATCCGCCGCGTGAACGAGGTCTCGTGGATGCGCGATTTCGAGGGGCGCATCCTGTTCGTCGAGGGCTACGACCTGCGGCTCGCACGGCGCCTGGTCTCCGGCGTGGACGTGTGGCTCAACAATCCGATCTTCCCGATGGAGGCCTCGGGCACCTCGGGCATGAAGGCCGGCTTCAACGGCGTCATCAACCTCTCGGTGCTCGACGGCTGGTGGGGCGAGGGCTACCGCGGCGACAACGGCTGGGCGATCAAGCCCGCCTCCGAGAAGCTCGACGACCAGCGCCGCGCGCAGGAGGAGAGCCGCTCGCTCTACGAGATCCTGCAGGACCGCGTGATCCCGCTCTACTACGACCGCGGCGCGATGGGCTTCTCGCCGGAATGGGTGAAGATGGCGAAGCGCTCCATCATGACGCTACTGCCGCAGTTCAACAGCGAGCGGATGGTGGGCGAGTATCTCTCGAACTTCTATATCCCGGCCTCGCAGCGCCACCACCGCTTCGACGAGAACGGCTTCCAGCTCGCGCGCGAGCTCGCGCAGTGGAAGCGGCGCGTGCGCGAAGCCTGGCCGAAGGTCTCGCTCCACGCGGGAGAGCTCCCGGGAAGCCACACGCAGTTCGGCCAGAAGGTGCGCTTCTCCGTGGTGGTGCAGCTCGACGGCCTGGAGCCGCAGGACGTGGCGGTGGAGCTCCTCATCGGCGACTCGCTCCGGGAGCTGCGCCTGCGCCATCCGCCCGAGAGCTACACGCTGCACCCGGAAGGCGGCAAGGAAGCTTCCGGCGAGCAGCGCTACGCGATCGACCTCGCGCCCGATCTTTGCGGAAGGCTCGAGTACCGCATCCGCGCATACCCGTACCACGCGGCGCTCGCCCATCGCTTCCAGATGGGACTCATGAAGTGGATCTGAGGCCCTCGTAGATCGCGCGATAGGCGCGCGCCGCCGGCTCCCAGCCGAAGTCGCGCGTCATGCCGTTCAACTGCAGCTTCTTCCAATGCGGCGGATCGCGGTACGCGGCGAGCGCGCGCTCGACGCCCTTCACGAGCTGGTCCACCGTGGGCTCGCGCAGCAGGAAGCCCGTCGCGCCGTTCGGCCCGTGGCTGTCGTCGACGACGGTGTCGACCAGTCCCCCGGTCGCGTTCGCGATCGGCGGCGTGCCGTAGCGCTGGCTGTACATCTGGTTCATGCCGCACGGCTCGAAGCGCGAGGGCATGAGGAACGCGTCGGCGCCCGCTTCCACGAGGTGCGCGAGCGCCTCGTCGAAGCCGATGAAGAGCGCGACCTCGCCCGGGTGCCGCGCCTGCGCGGCCTTGAGCGCCGCGCTCATCTCGCGATCGCCGGTGCCGACGAGCGCGAGCTGCACGCCCATCGCCACGAGCCGCGGGATCGCCGCCGCGATGACGTCGATGCCCTTCTGGTGCGTGATGCGGCTCACGCATCCGAGGAGCAGCCGGTCGTCGGGCCCGCCGAGACCGAGGCGCTTCTTGAGGAGCCGCTTGTTCGCGACCTTGCGCTCGAGCGTGAGCACGCCGTAGGGGCTCGCGAGGTGCGGATCGGCCTGCGGATTCCACACCTTCGCGTCGATCCCGTTGAGGACGCCGTGCAACGAGTCCGCGCGCATCCGAAGAACCCCCTCGAGCCCGAAGCCGAGCTCCGGCGTCTGGATCTCGCGCGCGTAGGTCGGGCTCACCGTGGTCACCGCATCCGCGTAGACGATGCCCGCCTTGAGGAACGAGGCGCGGCCGTGGAATTCCATGCCCTCGAGGCCGCGCGCCGGGTCGGGAATGCCCAGGCCGTCGAGGTCGCCGTACGGAAAGAGCCCCTGGAACGCGAGGTTGTGGATCGTGAGCACGCTCTTCGCGCGGCGCGCGTCACCGCAGCCCAGGTACAACGGCGCGATCGCGGTGGGCCAGTCGTGGCAATGCACGACCTCGGGACGCCATTCGATCGGCGAGTCGCCGCTCGCGAGCAGCGCCGCCGCGCGCGAGAGCACGCCGAAGCGCAGCGCGTTGTCGTCCCAGTCGTCGCCGTCGTCGGCCTGGTAGGGTCCGCCGCCGCGGTCGTAGAGGGCCGGACAATCGAGCACCAGCAAGGGAACGCCTTCGGCGAGTTTCGATTCCAATACGCGCGTCCGGCGCCCGAGGACTTCGAGCTCGGCGAGCGCGCGCGCGCCGGAAAGCTGCTGCAGCACCGGGGAGTAGCCGGGCAGGAGCACGCGCACGTCGAGGCCGAGGGCGGCGAGCGCGGGCGGCAGCGCGCCGCTCACGTCGCCCAGGCCGCCGGTCTTCACCAGCGGGGCGCATTCGGGGGTCGCGAAGAGTACGCTCGGCGAGGAGTGCAGCGGATGCGAGGGAGGCAAGGGTGATCCTGGCGGGAGACGTCGGAGCCACGAAGATTCTGCTCGAAGTCGGCGATTCGCGCACGGGCAAATGGGAGCCCATGCTCTCGAAGCGATATGCGACCGAGGGCGCGGCAAACTTTTCCGCGATCCTCGAGGCGTTCTTCGAGGAGTGGAAGGGCGCGCGTCCCAACGCCGGCTACCGCATCACCGCCGCGGGCTTCGGCGTCGCGGGTCCCGCCACCGGCAACCGCGTGAAGATGACGAACCGCCCCTGGGTGGTGGACGGCGACGCGATCGCGAGCCGCTTCCACCTGCCGCGCGTGTGCGTGGTGAACGACCTCGTCGCCTGCGCGCACGGCATCCCGTGGATCTCCGCGAAGGAGTGCGTCACGCTGCAGCCCGCGCGCGGCATCGACACCGAGCCGCGCGTGGTGATGGGCGTCGGCACCGGACTCGGCGTCTCGTATCTCGTGAACGTCGACGGAAAGCTGCACGAGGTGGCGGGCGAGGGCGGCCACGCGGGCTTCGCACCGGCCACGCTCGAGCAGGGGGAGCTGTGGCGCTCGCTCTTCACCACCTTCGGCCGCGCCTCCGCCGAGATGGTGCTCTCCGGGCCGGGGCTCGCGAACATCTATCAGTATCTTCAAGGAACCGGGGCGCACACCGTGAACCTGCAGTCGCCGCTCCCGGAGCGGATCACGCAAAGCGCGCTCGACGGCTCCGATGCGCTGTGCTCCGCCGCGCTCGACCTCTTCTGCGAATGCCTGGGCAACGTCGCCGGCGACCACGCGCTCGCGGCGATGGCGCGCGGCGGCGTGTATCTCACCGGCGGGATCGTCGCGAAGATCCTGCCGCGGCTTTCCTCGCCGCGCTTTCGCGAGGCCTTCTGCGCCAAGGCGCCGCACTCGGCGCTCATGATGCGCATCCCCGTGCGTGCCGTGATCTCGGAGCGCGTCGGCGTGCTGGGCGCGGCGCGCCTGGCGCAGGAGCGGTGACGCCGGCCCGTCCTCCGGGCGCTGACGCGCGGGCGCCGCAAGCATTTCGCGTGCCGCGAGAGGGGCGGTTGGCGTTTCGGATGACGACTCGCCATGGAAAAGTTTGCCGGCGCTGGTCGCATCGAACCAATGCGCGTAACGTGTTGTCATCTCTGTCCGCGCCGCGAGCTACCGCGGCTCTGACGAAACGACAGAGGGGGAAACTACAGTGACTGTTCTCGAGGAACGCGTTCGTGCCAAGCCGCGCGTCGCAACTCGCACCAACGACGCCCGCCTGACCGCGCTCGCGATCAAGAGCACCGTCGCGATGGTGCTCGCGGGGGGTCGCGGCACTCGGTTGAAGCAGCTCACCGACTGGCGCGCGAAGCCTTCGGTCGCCTTCGGCGGCAAGTTCCGCATCATCGATTTCGCGCTATCCAACTGCATCAACTCGGGCATCCGCCGCATCGACGTCTGCACGCAGTACAAGGCGCATAGCCTCATCCGCCACATCCAGCGCGGCTGGAACTTCCTCGACACGCGCTTCGACGAGTTCATCGAGGTGCTGCCCGCGCAGCAGCGCATCAACGACGACTGGTACCAGGGCACGGCGGATGCCGTGTACCAGAACCTCGACATCCTGCATCGCCAGGATCCGAAGCTGGTGCTGGTCCTCGCGGGCGACCACGTCTACAAGATGGATTACCGCACGATGATCGAGGACCACCTCGCGAGCGGCGCGAAGGTGACGGTCGCGTGCAATCCGATGCCCACCGAGGAAGCCTCGAGCTTCGGCGTCATGCGGGTCGATTCCAACTGGCACGTGACCGCCTTCCAGGAGAAGCCCGCGGTGCCCTTCACCATGCCGGGCCGGCCCGATCGCGTGCTCGCGAGCATGGGCATCTACATCTTCGACGCGGCGTTCCTCTACGAGCAGCTCCTCATCGACGCCTCGGACGCGGATTCCTGCCACGACTTCGGCAAGAACGTGATCCCGCGCCTGGTGCGCGACGGCGTCATCGTGCACGCGCACGACTTCAACCGCAGCTGCGTGAACATGACCAACGGCGCTCCCTACTGGCGCGACGTCGGCACCGTGGACGCGTACTACGAGGCGAACCTGGATCTTTGCAAGGTGGTGCCGGAGCTCAACCTGTACGACACCGCGTGGCCGATCTACACCACGCAGGAGCAGGTGCCGCCGGCGAAGTTCGTGTTCGACGAGGACGAGCGCCGCGGCTACGCGGTGGATTCCATCATCTCGGGCGGCTGCATCGTGAGCGGCTCGGTGGTGAAGCGCTCGCTCCTCTCGAACAACGTGCATCTCCTCGACCAATGCCACGTCGAGGATTCGGTGATCCTTCCCGACTGCGTGATCGGCCCGCAGGCGGTGGTGAAGAACGCGGTGATCGACAAGCGCTGCCGCATTCCCGAGGGCATCATGATCGGCGTGAACCTGGACGAGGACCGCCGCCGCTTCCACGTGACCGAGAAAGGCCGCGTGCTGGTGGTGCCCCAGATGCTGGGGCAGGGAGTGTGCGGGAAGTGAGGTCGACCGGGAGAGGGTCCGCTACTTCGTGGCCCTCGCCCCGTCCTCTCCCACGGGAGAGGCAGGCTTGGCGCCCGGCAGCGTGTTCACGCGCCGGGTCGCTTCCGTGAAGAAGGCGAGCATCTCGCGGTGCCGGTCCGGCTTCTCCGCGAGGGCCGCGCGTTCGCAGAAGCATTCCGCGAGGCGGTCGTTCCAGTACACGATGTCTTCCACGTCGCGAACGCGCGTGGGCCGGCATTCCTCCGCGATCTGCGCGAGGTCTCCGTGGTACCACCCTGCGAGGTATTCCCTGCACAATGCGACGAGCTCGGGCTCGCTGCGTGCCGCCCGAATTTTCTGCAGCCAGATATCGACCAACTGAATCCCCTTGCGCGAATCGGCGAGCGCTAACTCGCTAGCTTGATCCCCATTTAGCGCGCAGGGTTCCAGGGAAGTCTGTAGGAAGCGGCCTACGAAGTGTCGATATTCGCCACACGTCGCCGTCAGACGACGCCGATCACCGTTTCCAGATCGCGCGCACCAGGTTCTCGTCGCGCGAATAGCGCAGCTTCAGGTCGCCCTTGTACGCGGCATGGAGCTCCTCCGCGATGCCGCGCGCGAGATGCGAGTCGGTGGTCGTGACCTGCACGCCTTCACGCGTGTCCTCGATCGCCATGATGCGCTGGAGCGGCCGGCGCTCCTTCTCCGCCTTCTCCTTGTTCTCGACCATGTGCAGGATCTCGCCGCGATGCTCGGCGAAGAACTCGCCCTTGATGTCGACGTAGCCCGCGGGGAAATGATCGTGGATGCGCTGGCACGCGGGGCACAGTTGCGAGTGCGCCTCCTCGGGCGGACGGTCCCAGGTCCAGCGGCCGTCGGTGAAGACCGCGTGGCACTCGGGACACTCGGTGGGCTCGGGCGGCTTCGCCGCCGCGCGGTACGGATCGTCTTCGTCGTTCGCGCTACGGTAGCCCGCATCGCGTTTCGGCGAGTACGGGACGCTCGCGCGATTGTCTCGGTTGGCTGTCATGGCGCTGCGTTGTCTCCGCGTTCGTCGTCGTCGTGGTGCTTCACGTGGCCGCGCTTCCTGCGGATGTCCTGCTCGAGCTGGCGGTACATCACCTCGAACGCCTGGTGCATCGCGACGTACGGATCCTCGTGCTCCTGCTGGCTCGCGACGACCTCGGCGCCCGGCACGTGCGCGTCGATGCGCACCTCGAAGTGGTTGCCCTTGCTCTTCTTGCGGTCGCGCATGTCCACGATGACATGGCACATGGTGATCTTCGGATGGAACTCCTCGAGCTTCGCCGCGTATTCGAGGATGCGCGAATCCATGGCGGGCGAGGGGTCCATCCCCCGGTAGGTGATCTGGGGCTGGATCATGGAGGTGAGACACCGCCTATTCCACCGGCGTTGCGCTCCGCGCGGGCTAGTGCCGAACGGACCATGCGCGAAACGAAGGCCTGACTTTCTCGATGCTTACAGTCGAGCCACATTTCGGTGCGCGTATCGGCGCGAAGGGACAGCGAATGGAGCAGGTGCCCCACTGGTTGGAAGTGACGATCTTCGCGGCGGGCATGACGGCGTATGCCGAGGAAGTGGACGGCCAGTCCACCCGCGGCATCGCGGCCCCCGGCCCGACCCAGCCCGATATCGACGAGCCGCCGGAGCTGCGGCATTGAGGCGCCGCTCGATCGGCGCGCCGCCTCACGCACCTGCATCGACCGATAACAGCGAATAACAACAACCCGCCTAATCGCGGGACCTCGGCGCCAACGCCACTCCTCGGGCCCTTGCGGGCCCTTTTTCATTTGGCGAGGTTCTCCCGCTCCCTCGAGTCAGGGCCGGGGAGACGGCGGCCTTCGAATGCCGCCTTTCCATACCCTGCCCGTCCACAGGGTTATCCACAATTCATCCACAACCTGTATCCCGAATTGCCCCCCGCGAGCCCAACATCTTGTGGCCGGGCCCTTGACCGCCCGCCCCCCTTGTAGCAAGCTTCCTCTCCAGTTCGAGGCGAAATCAGGGAGGTGCCCAATGCGACTGCAAAGCCACATGAGCATGCTCGAAGATGCCAAGAGGGCCGCATGGGCGCGGACGAGTCCGGTCTCCGGGCAATCGAACTCGTGGGAGTTCCGCAAGGACGTGCTCGGCAACCTGGTGCGCTACGCCGATTTCGGCAACCGCCATTCGCCGTTCGGATGGGAGCTCGACTGCATCGTCTCCTCGGCGCTCGGCGGATCCACGGAGCCCGAGAACCTGCAGGTCCTGCACTGGAAGGCGGGCGCCGCCCGCCGCGAGTCGCTGCCTCCAGGCCTCGTGAGCCGCACCAACGCCGCCGCAACGGCGGAGTACTGATCCGGCACGTCGTTCCCGCGCAGGCGGGAATCCATCAACAAAAAGTGGCGCACGAGTAGCGCCAGGCATGGAAGGAGACCGCCAGTGTTGAGCTTCGAAGACGACACCCCCATCGCGCCCATGGTCGGGTTGCAGATCGCCAAGCCCGCGCCGCAACCGCAACGTGCTCCCACGCCCTTGCACGAGGATCGGGCCGAGGGACGCGCTCC
>DATNGJ010000003.1:0-31541 GCA_035605915.1 Usitatibacter sp. | reverse complement strand
CTTGCGCGGCTTGCCCTTGACCCACGTGTAGAAGCCCTGCCCGGTCTTCTTGCCGAACTGCTTCGCCTCGACCCGCTGCTGGAGCTGCTTCGGGATCGGATAGCCGGGCTTCGCGAGCTCCTGGCCCACGGCCCAGCCGATGTCGAGCCCCACCATGTCGGCGAGCTCGATGGGCCCCATGGGCATGCCGAAGTCCTTCATCGCCGCATCGAGCGTCTCCGGCGCGATGCCCTCGTCCACCATCAGCATCGCCTCGGCGAGATAGGGCGAGAGCACGCGGTTCACGAGGAAGCCCGGCGCGGACTTGCACGGCAGCGGCAGCTTGTCGATCTGGCGCGCGAACGACTGGCCCGCCTGCATGGTGGCTTCGGACGTCTGCGGCCCGCGCACGATCTCCACCAGCATCATCTGCGCGACCGGATTGAAGAAGTGCAGCCCCACCAGGCGCCCGGGATCCGTCAGCACGGAAACCAGCTCCTGCAGCGGGATGCTCGACGTGTTCGTGGCGAGTATGCCGCCCGGCTTCATGCGCGGCTCGACCTGGGCGAAGAGCTTGCGCTTCACCTCGGCGTTCTCGACGATGGCCTCGATCACGATGTCGGCGCGCGCGATGCCGTTGCCCGCGACGTCGGGGATCAGCCGGTCCAGCGCCGCCTGCACGAGGTGCGGCTGCCGCAAGCGCCTGGCGTACAGCTCGGCCGCGCGCTTCACGGCCGGCGCGATGCGCTCGGGCGCCAGGTCCTGCAGCGTGACGGACACGCCCCGGAGCGCCGCCCATGCGGCGATGTCGCCGCCCATGGCGCCCGCGCCGATGACTTGGAGATGCCTCGCGTCTTCCCGGCGAAGGCCGGGATCCAGTTTCCCGAAGCCCTTCAATCGCTCCTGCAGCCTGAAGATCCGCACCAGGTTCCTGGTGGTGGGATGCGCGAAGAGGCTCGCGGTGGAGCCGGGATGCGAATCGGGGACGTTGCGCGGGTCGCCGCCGTAGTCCTTCCACACGTCGATGATCGCGTAGGGCGCCGGATACTGGTCGCGCCGCACGCGCCGGGCGACCTGCTTCGCCGACATGCGCGCCACCAGCGAGCGCACTCCGGGCCAGTTGGTCGCCGCGGCCATGAGCGCCGGGTGGTGCGGGGGCGGCGGGCTCGTGAGGATCTGGCGCGCGGCATTCTCGAAGTGCCGGCGCGGCGTGACGGCATCGACCAGGCCCAGCTTCCTCGCGCGGCGTCCGTCCACCCCGCGCCCGGTGAGCATGAGGTCCAGCGCCGCGGCCGCGCCGAGCAGCGCGGGAAGCCGGCGCATGCCGCCCCATCCCGGCGTGATGCCGATCATCACCTCGGGCAGCGCCATGCGGGTCTTCGGGCCGTCGTCGGCCACGCGATAACGGCATGCGAGCGCGAGCTCCAGGCCGCCGCCCATGCAGAAACCATGGATCAGCGCGACCGTCGGGAAGGCGAGCGCGGCCACCTTGTCGAACACCTCGTTGCCCAGGCGCATGAAGGCGACCGCCTCCTCGACGCTCGCGATCGACGTGAACTCGTCGATGTCGGCGCCGGCGGCGAAGCCGTTGTCCTTCGCCGAGAGGATCGCGAGCCCTTTCGGCGGCATGGCGCCGAGATGGTCGACGAGCTGGCCGAGCTCGCGCAGCACCTCGCTCGAGATCGTGTTGGTGCCCTCGCCCGCGCGGTCGAACGCGAGCCAGGCGAGGTTGTCGGCGTCGACCGTGAGCTTCCAGTGCTTCAGCTCCATCTCGTCCTCATGGCGCGCTCCCGCGCTTGCGGATGTAGAGCGTCTTCTCCACGTCGGCAACCGTCACGCCCGCGGCGTCCACGATGTCCACGCGGAAGGTCGGCTCGAACTTCTCGCCGGCGGCGGTAGCGGCCCGCGCCTCGTCGATGCGCGCCTCGGGCAGCACGAAGCGCGCCGTGACCGTCCCGCGCGCGGGCTTCAGGAAGCGCACCGTTCCCTGCTTGTCCCACACGATGTACTCCGGACCCAGGTTCTTCATCATGAGGATCATGAAGAACGGATCGGTCATCGCGAAGAGCGAGCCGCCGAAGTGCGTGCCGACGTAGTTGCGATTGAAGAGCCGCATGCGCAGCTCCACCGTCGCGGAGCGGAAATCGGGCGAAAGCTCGCGCACGCGAATGCCCGCCGCGCGGAACGGCGGCCACCAGTTGAAGAGCCGCCGCATGCCGCGGGCGCCGAAGGAGAAGCGCGAGAGGAATCCTTGCGACATGGATGGGTTCCGGTCTACACGGGAACGACGATCATGGGACGCGCTCGACCAGCATCGCGCCGCCCTGCCCGCCGCCGATGCAGAGCGACGCCACGCCGCGCCGGCCGCCGGTGCGCTCGAGCACCTTGAGCACGTGGAGCAGCACGCGCGCGCCGGATGCGCCGATCGGGTGCCCCAGCGCGATCGCTCCGCCGTCCACGTTGAGCTTCGCGCGATCGAGGCGGCCGAAGGCATGGTCGAGGCCGAAATGCTCGCGGCAGTACTCGTCGCTCTCCCACGCGGCGAGGCAGCCGAGCACCTGCGCGGCGAACGCTTCGTTCACCTCCACGGCATCGATGTCGTCCCAGGTGTAGCCGTGGCGCACCAGCAGGGGCGTGATCGCATGCACCGGGCCCAGGCCCATCTCGGCCGGATCGAGCGCACCCCAGTGCGTATCGACGATGCGCCCGAGGGAATTCAAGCCGTGCTTCTCCACCGCTTCTTCGGAGGCGAGCACGAGCATCGCCGCACCGTCGGTCACGTGCGAGCTGTTGCCCGCGGTGACGTTGCCGTAGTTGCGATCGAACACGGGCTTGAGCTTCGCGAGCTTCTCGACGCTCGAGTCGCGACGCAGGCCGTCGTCCGCGCCGTACACCGTGCCATCCGGCCCGTACATCGGCACGATCTCGTCGAGGTGCCCGTTGTCCTGCGCGAAGGCGAGGCGGCGATGCGATTCCACCGCGTACTCGTCCATCATCGCGCGCGTGATGCCGAAGCGCTTCGCCACGATCTCGGCGGTGGAACCCATGGAGATCTTCACCACCGGGTCGGTGAGGCCGCGCAGGATCGCGACCACCGGCGCGAGGTACGAGAGCCGGAAGCGCGCGGCGAGCCCCGCCTTCTGTCCCACGCTTTTCGCGGCGTACCACTGCGCGAGCCACGTCACCATCGCGGGGCCGAAGAGGAGCGGCGCGTGGCTCATCGCGTCGGTGCCGCCGGCGAGCACCAGCTCCGAGCGGCCCGCGAGGATGTTCACCGCGGCCGAGTCGAGCGCCTGCAATCCGGAAGCGCAGTTCCTCATCACGGTCCAGGCCGGTACCTTCTCGCCGCAGCCCAGGCGCAGCGATACGACGCGCGCGATGTTCGCCTCGTCGGCCGAAGGCAGCGCCGCGCCGACGATCACCTCGTCCAGCTCGCCGGGCTCGAACGGCTGGCGCAGCAGCAACGGGCGCCCCGCGCTCACCGCGAGGTCGGATCCGGAGAACGGGCCGGGACCGGTCCTCGCCTTGAGGAACGGCGTGCGCGCGCCGTCGACTACATGGACTCGACGGCGGCCTTCCTGCGCGGCTCCTGCCATGAGGCGTCTCCCGGTTTTGCGCCGCGCGCGAGGTCATGCTCGAAGTCGTCCACGCGGATGACCTCGCGGCGCAGGCGGTCGGTGTAGTCGAGGTGGTCGAGCTCGGCCTGCGTGATGATGCCGCCCGCGAGCGCGGCGGCGCGCCGCTCGGCGAGCGTGCGCTGCGCGAGCTTCCCGTCCTTCGCCGCGCGCCGCATCTTCGCCTCGATCGGGTCGGCGGCGATGGTCGCTTCCATGGCGAGGTCGAGGCGGCCGATCACGTCGTCCTCGCGCCGCGGGACGTAGGCGCCCGCCGTGAGGCGATCGCGCGCCGCGCCGGGCGTGATGAGGATCTCGGCCACGCGCGTCGCCCACTTGTCCTGCGGCGCGTCGAGCGTGAGGCCCTTCGGGAACGCGAGCATGCGCAGCCACGCGGCGACGAAGCGGTTGGGGAAGTTCTCGAGCACCCCGTCCATCGCCACCTGCAGCTTGAAGAAGCTGTCGTGGATCGCCCAGGTGAGGAGCGGCAGGTCCTCCTTCTGGCAGCCCTCGTCGCGGAAGCGCTTCACGGTGGCCGAGGCCATGTAGAGGAGCGAGAGGATGTCGCCCAGGCGCGCGGAGATCATCTCCTTCCTCTTGAGGCTGCCGCCGATCACGAACATCGAGGCATCGGAGAGGAGCGCGAAGACCGCCGAGAAGCGCGTCATGAGCTGCAGGTAGCGCCGGGTCTCGCGCGGGCCCGGCACCGCGATCCCCTTGCCGCCGGTGAGTCCCAGCCAGAGCGCGCGCGCCCCGTTCGACACCGTGAACGCCATGTGGCCCCACAGCGCGCGATCGAACGCGGCGAGGTCGTTCTTGCCGGCCGCGTCGATCTCCTTCAGCACGAACGGATGGCAGCGGATCGCGCCCTGGCCGAAGATGATCATCGAGCGCGTGAGGATGTTCGCGCCTTCCACGGTGATCGCGATGGGCACCGTCTCCCATGCACGGCCGAGATAGTTGTTCGGGCCGAGGCAGATGCCCTTGCCGCCGTGGATGTCCATCGCGTCGACGAGGATCGTGCGCATGCGCTCGGTCATGTGGTACTTGCAGATCGCCGAGATGACCGAGGGCTTCTCGCCCATGTCGAGAGCCGCCATGGTGAGGCGGCGCGTCGCGTCCATGAGGTAGGTGTTGCCGCCGATCCGGGCGAGCGGCTCCTGCACGCCCTCGAACTTCCCGATCGGCGTCCGGAATTGCGATCGCACGCGCGCGTACGCGCCGGTGGCCCGGCTGCCGATCTTGCCCGCCGCCATCGACATCGACGGCAGCGAGATCGAGCGCCCGGCCGCGAGGCATTCGACCAGCATGCGCCAGCCGCGTCCGACCTGCGAGGAGCCCCCGATCACCCAGTCCATCGGGATGAACACGTCCTTGCCGTGCGTCGGGCCGTTCATGAAGGCGCTGTTCAGCGGGATGTGCCGCCGGCCGATGTGCACCCCCTTGTGCGCGGTGGGCACGAGGGCGAGCGTGATGCCGAGCTCCTCCTCGCCGCCGAGGAGCCGTTCCGGGTCGAAGAGCTTGAACGCGAGGCCGAGGATCGTCGCCACGGGCCCCAGCGTGATGTAGCGCTTCTCCCAGGTGAGCCGGATGCCGAGCACCTCGCGGCCTTCGTGCGTGCCCTTGCCCACGATGCCGAAGTCCGGGATCGATCCCGCATCGGATCCGGCTTCCGGATTGGTGAGCGCGAAGCAGGGGATCTCGAGGCCCTTCGCGAGCCGCGGCAGGTAGTGGTCCTTCTGCGCGTCGGTGCCGTAGTGGATGAGGAGCTCCGCGGGGCCGAGCGAGTTGGGCACCATGACCGTCACCGCGGCCGTGCCGCTGCGCGTGGAGATCTTGGTGACGATCTCGGAGTGCGCGTAGGCCGAGAACCCCAGCCCGCCGTACGACTTCGGGATGATGATGCCGAGGAAGCCCTGGTCGCGGATGAACTTCCACACCTCCGGCGGAAGGTCCATGCGGTTGTGGGTGATGTCCCACTCGTCCAGCATGCCGCAGAGCTCCTCCACGGGACCGTCCAGGAACGCGCGCTCCTCGTCGGAGAGCTTCGCTTCCGGATAGCCGAAGAGCTTCTTCCAGTCGGGCTTGCCGGTGAAGAGGTCGGCGTCCCACCAGACGCTGCCCGCGTCGAGCGCCTCCTGCTCGGTCTGCGAGACCTGCGGCAGGATGCGCTTGTAGAGGCCGAAGATCGGGCCGGTGACCACGGCGCGGCGCAGCGGCTTCACGACCGAGAACGCCGCGAACACCGCGACGAGCCCCCAGAGCGCGCCGACCAGCCAGGCGGGCGTCGCGGAGAAGGCCTGCAGCGCCGCGACGCCGAGCGCGAACGCGATCGACCAGGCGAGGCCGCTCGCGCGGTGGTACGCGAGCGCCCATGCGGCGGCGACGCAGCCGAGCGCGATCAATGTGGCGATCATGGAAACCTCCCTAGGAGCCCGAGACCAGCTCGAGCTTGCGTGAGTCCACCAATGCCGGCGCCTTGAGCCCGGCGACGAGGAACGGCGCGAGGCGCTGCAGCATGAGCTCGTCGTTGTCCGCTTGCGTGACCTGCGCGAACTGCTTCAGCGCATCGGTGCTCGCGAGCGAATAGGACAGCGCGCCCATCACGAAATGCAGGCGCCACGTGAGCTCGTGGCGCGTGAGGTGCGGCAGCGCGCGCAGGAACGCCTCCTTGTAGCGCGCGATCATCTCGGCGTACTGCTCGTGCAGGAAGCGGCGGATGAAGGGCGCCGGATCCGCGTACGCGCGGCCGAGCACGCGCAGGAAGTTCTTGCCCCCGCGCTTCTCGTCGCGCGCGAGCTTGAGGGCCGGGATGAGCATCGCGAAGAGCACCTTCTCGCACGACGGCGCCTTGGTACCCGCCTCGCGCTCGAGCGCCTCGAGGAGCTCGATGCGCTCCTGGTTCATGGGATCGAGGCGGCGCGTGAGCACGGCCTGGAAGAGCTCCTCCTTGGAGCCGAAGTGATAGTTCACCGCGGCGAGGTTCACGCCCGCGGCGGCGGTGAGCTGCCTGAGGCTCGTCGCCTCGAAGCCGTGCGCGGTGAAGAGCTCCTCGGCCGCATCCAGGATGCGGGACTTGGTGTCCGCGGAAGTCGCGTCGAGCGCGACGCTCTTGCGTGCGGGACGCGATGCGGCCATGGGGTGTGGGGCTCCGGGAGCGAAAAATTCAAACGCTCGTTTGAATCTGGCCATCGTAGCCCCCGCGCCCGGTGGCGTCAAATGGGCCGGATGCACCGCTCACGGCACCCAGGCGAGCCTCACGAGAGCATCTCCGGTTTGGCGAAACGCGCGAGCGGCATCGTCTAGAATCGCGTGCGTGAAGATTCCGTCGAGCGCCATCCTCGCCGCGTGCCTTGCCGCCGCATGGCCCTGCGCCGCGATCGTCGTGCGCGCCGATCGCGACGATTCGGAGTACCGCGAGCTCGCCTCGCGTTACGCATCGGCGGTCGCGCTCGGCGGCTATGGCGAGGGCGTGCTCATCGCGCCGCGCTGGATCCTCACCTCGTCGAGCGTCGCGACGGCGCTGCGCGAAGGCCATGCGACGCGGTTTCGCGTCGGCGGCTCCGAGCACGACATCCGCGCGACGTTCCTGTCGCCGCCCTCCATCCACGGCGACATCGCGCTCATCCTCCTCGTCGATCCCGTCGCGACGATCGAGCCCACGGCGGTGCATCGCGCACGCGACGAGGCGGGCAAGCCCGTGGTGATCGCGGGGCACGGCGCGACGGGCGTCATCGGAACCACGCATGACGTGCGCGACGGAGTGAAGCGCGCCGCGATCAACACGGTCGATCGCGTCGCCGACGCGCGGCTCTATCTCCGACTGAAAGGCCCCGACGACGCCTCCGACCTGCAGGGCGCGGCGGGCGCGGGCGACGAAGGCGCTCCCGCCTATCTCGAAGCGAAGGGGCGCCTGAGCGTCGCCGGCATCGCGCAGGGCCCGCGCGGCGTCGCCATCCCGAAGGTGGGCGACGAGGACGTGTACACGCGCATCTCCGCCTTCACCGCGTGGATCGACGAGACGATGTTCGCGGCCGCGGCGGCCGAGGCCGAGGCGGCCACGGCGCCGAGGACGCGCCGGCGCTGAATCCCATCCCATCGACAACGGCAAGGAGGAACCATGCGCAGTCTCGCCGCCACCCTCGCAGCGCTCTTCGTATGGCCGGCACTCGCCGCCGATGCGAAGCCTTCGCTGCCTTCGTGGTTTCCCGCGGCCGAGGGATACGCGGCCCAGGACCTGCGCTATCGGGAATACGACCTGTATCGGGGTCTCACGCTCGACAAGCGCAACAAGCTTCCGAAGGATGAGGGCGGCTATACGCCGATCGCCGGCCGGGTCTGGAATTTCCACATCGCACCGCCCGCTCACCCGTCCGATGCCAAGGCGGCGTGCCTGCGCACCTTCGCCTCGATCCTGCCCAAGCTCGAGGCGCTGGGTTTCCACAAGGCCGGCGACCCCTGCTGCGGCGGCACCGTGCTGCAGAAGGGACCCGACGAGAGCGCGACCTACATCCAGAACGGCAGCTGCTCGGTCTCGATCGTGGAGACGGCTTCCAACCCCTTCAGGGTCGCGTTCGGCAAGCCCGGCGAGAAGCCGGAGTCGTTCGGCATGAAGGAGGACATTCCCTACGTCTCGCCCATTCCGGGCAGCCGGCCGACGGCGGGAAGGAACGACGTGAGGGGCACGATCCGGATTCATCCGGCGTGCGACATGAAAGCACCGATGGACGCTTTCGGGACGCAGTACGCGGAACGCGAATACATGGCCCCGGCGGGCGTCTCCGCGTATGCCGTGCAGGAAAGCTACAAGGCCGCATTTCGCGACGCGGGCTGGGACCACGTCTGCCAGCTCGCCGGCGTGGGCGAGGTCGACGCGCACTACACGCGGAACGGCCGCGACATCTGGGCCGAGGTGCGCACTCCCGGCTTCGGCTTCGAGAACCGCCATTACCTCGTGCGGGTCGCCGATGCCGGCAGCGGGTTGCGCGCCGACCTGAAGAAGTCGTGCAAGGCGGCGCTCTACGGCGTCAATTTCGATTTCGACAAGGCGTCGCTGCGTGCGGATTCGGAGCCCGCGCTGAACCAGGTGCTCGCGCTCATGAAGGACGAGCCGGCGCTCGCGGTCGAGATCGGCGGCCACACGGACAGCGTCGGCAAGCCGGACTACAACATGAAGCTCTCGGAGGGGCGCGCCGCATCCGTCGTGCAGTGGCTCGTCTCGCGCGGGGTTGCCACCACGCGGCTCTCTTCCCATGGATATGGCGATACGCAGCCGCTGGTCGCCAACAACACCGATGAGAACCGCGCCAGGAACCGGCGCGTGGAGCTCAAGCGGAAGGGTTGCAAGTAAGCGTCAAGCGGCCGCGAGGGCGCGATCCAGGTCCCAGACGATGTCCTCGACGCTCTCCAGCCCGATCGAGAGCCGCACCATGTCCGGCGGAACGCCCGCCTTCACCTGGTCCGCTTCGGAGAGCTGGCGATGCGTGGTCGACGCGGGATGGATCACGAGCGACTTCGCGTCGCCGATGTTGGCGAGGTGGCTCACGAACTGCAGCCCCTCGATGAATTTCACGCCCGCCTCGTAGCCGCCACGGATGCCGAACGAGAGCAGCGACCCCGCACCTTTCGGAAGATAGCGCCGCGCGAGCGCGTGGTAGCGGTTGCCCGGGAGGCCCGGGTAACTCACCCACGCCACCTTCGGATGGCCCTCGAGGAATTGCGCCACGCGCATCGCGTTCTCGCAGTGCCGGTCCATGCGCACGGGAAGCGTCTCCAGCCCCTGCAGCAATAGCCAGGCGTTGAACGGCGAGATCGCGGGGCCGAACACGCGCAGGATCTCCATGCGCGCCTTCATGGTGTAGCCGAAATCGCCGAACGTCTCGAAGAAGCGCACGCCGTGATAGCCCGCGGAGGGCTCGGTCATCGAGGGGAACTTGCCGTTGTCCCACGGGAACTTGCCGCTCTCGATCACCACGCCGCCCATCGAGGTGCCGTGGCCGCCGATGAATTTCGTCGCGGAGTGCACCACGAGGTCCGCGCCGTGGGCGAACGGCTGGCACAGGTAGGGCGAGGCGGCGGTGTTGTCGACGATGAAAGGAACGCCCGCTTCATGGGCGATCGCCGCGATGGCCGCGAGGTCCACCACGTTGATCGCGGGATTGCCGAGCGTCTCGGAGAAGATCGCCTTGGTGTTGGGCTTGAGCGCGCGCCGGAAATTCTCCGGCTGGTCGGGGTCGACCAGCGTCGATTCGATGCCGAGCTTCGGGAAGTTCACCGAGAGCATCGTGTGCGTGCCGCCGTACACCTTCGCCGACGAGACCACGTGGTCGCCGGCCTGCAGGATGTTGAGGAACGCGACCATCTCGGCGGCCTGGCCGGAAGCGGTGGCAACGCAGGCGCGCCCGCCTTCGATCGCCGCCATGCGCTCCTCGAAGACGGCGGTGGTCGGGTTCGAGAGGCGCGTATAGACATTGCCGAACGTCTGCAGGTTGAAGAGGCTCGCGGCGTGGTCGGCGCTGTCGAAGACGTACGACGTCGTCTGGTAGAGCGGCAGCGCGCGCGCGCCCGTCTGCGCGTCGGGAATCTGCCCCGCGTGCAGGCACAGCGTCTCGAATCCGAATTCGTGGTCTGGCATTGAGAAGTGATTCAGGAGAAAGGCTTTGAAAGCGCCGATTGTCGTTCGCGTCACTTCCCGGCGCTTGCGCCTTCGCCCAGCTTCGTGCGGTCGAGCACGGTCATGGCGCTGGAGACCAGGGTAGCGATGTTGGAGAGGTCGGAGGGCACGATGAGCGTGGTGCCCTGCTTGGCGAGGTTGCCGAACGCCTCGATGTACTGGCCCGCGATCTTGAGGTTCGCCGCGCTCATGCCGCCGGGACCCTCCATCGCCGCGGCCACCACCTTCACCGCGTTCGCGGTGGCGTTCGCGACCAGCTCGATCGCGCCGGCCTCGCCCGCGGCCTTGTTGATCTGCGCCTGCTTCTGCCCTTCGGACTCGAGGATCGCCGCCTGGCGCTGGCCGTCGGCGATGTTGATCTCCTGCTGGCGCTTGCCTTCCGAAGTGGCGATCACCGCGCGCTTCTCGCGCTCCGCCGTGATCTGCGCCTGCATCGCCCGCAGGATCGATTCGGGCGGCGTGAGGCTCTTCAGCTCGTAGCGCAGCACCTTGATGCCCCACGTGCGGCCAGCCTCGTCGAGCACGGAGACCACCTTGTGGTTGATCTCGTCGCGGCTCTCGAAGGTCTTGTCGAGCTCCATCTTGCCGATCTCGCTGCGCAGCGCCGTCTGCGCGAGCTGCGAGATCGCGAGCACGTAGTTCGAGGTGCCGTAGCTCGCGAGCCGCGGGTCGACCACCTGGAAATAGATGATGCCGTCCACAGCGAGCTGGGTGTTGTCCTTGGTGATGCACACCTGCTCCGGAACGTCGAGCGGCACTTCCTTGAGCGAGTGCTTGTAGGCGATGCGATCGATGAACGGCACGATGAGGTTCATGCCCGGCTCGAGCACCGACTGGAACTTTCCGAGGCGCTCCACCACCCACGCGTTCTGCTGCGGCACGATGCGCACGCCCTCGGCCACCAGCACGACGAGCATCGCGACGAGGAACGTCGCGACCGTCGCCACCGTGCTGTGGCTCAGCCAGGCCATCGCGATCGTGACGATGATCGCGACCAGCGTCTTCCAGAACATGACGGTCTCCCTTTTGTTGTTGCGTTGTTCGCTGCGACGTTCAGCCCGCCGGCGGCGCCGAGGCGACCACCAGCGTGTTGCCCTCCTGACCTTCGATGTACAGCGTCGAGCCGGGCGGCGGATTCTCCTCCGGGCGCGCGAGCCGCGCGTCCCAGAGCGCGCCGCGATACTTCACCCGCGCGATGCGCGCGGACTCGTTGCTCCAGCCCTCGAGCACCACCGGCTGCCCGCGGTCGAGCAGGTTCGAGCCCTTGTCGGCCGCGCGGTTGCGGTTGTGCCAGTGGTGGACGAAGAGCGCGCCCGCGATCGCGACGGCGCCGCCCAGCGCCGCCTGCACCAGCTCGTTCGCGCCGAGCCAGGCGAGGAGCGCGCCGACGAAGGCGCCGAACGCGATCACGAGGAGATAGAAGGTGCCGGTCACGAGCTCGGCGATCACGAGCACGAAGCCGACGACCAACCAGACGAGCCACTGTTCCATGCGTCCCCCTTTCTTTCGCGCCCTTCAGGCCGCCGGGCGCTTCGCGGAGATCACCTTCGTGTCGACGCCCGCCCAGCCGAGCCCGCCGAAGAAGCGCCCGTGCTCGATCTTCACGCAGCGGTTCTCCACCACCTCGAGTCCCGCCGCCTCGGCCGTCGCCCGCGCCTGCGCGTTCTCCACGCCGAGCTGCATCCAGAGCACCTTGGCGCCGATCGCGACGGCATCCTCGGCGATGGCCGGGATTTCCGCGCTTTTCCGGAAGCAGTCCACGACGTCCACCTTCTCCGGGATCTCGCGCAGCGACCTGTAGCACTTCTCGCCGAGGATCTCCGCGTAGCCCGGGTTCACCGGAATCACCCGGTAGCCGTGCTCCTGCATGTACTTCGCCGCGAAGTAGCTCGGCCGGTGCCACTGCGCGGAGAGGCCGACCACCGCGAGGGTCTTGTACCGGGTGAGGATGCGGCGGGTTTTTTCGCTGTCGTCCATTCGACGGGCACCACACCTATAATCGTTGCATGGATTCTACCTTGCTCCGCCGCGCGCTTCGCCGCCTCGCCGCGGCGCTCGTCCTCGCGGTGCCGGCGAGCGCCCTCGCCTTCAACCACGACACGATCGTGAACCCGCTCCCGGCCGGCCGTTTCCCGGTCGCGTGCTCCAACGTCGAGCAGGATCCCTCGAAGATGGTGCCGGGCGCGAATCCCTCGGACTATTGGGAGGGTCAGCCGGTGAACGGCGTCGACCACTACGTCGACGAGATCCTCGCGCATCCGGAGGCGGCGTTCACGTACGAGGCCGCGGTGCCGGACCAGCGCTCGCTCTATCCGGGACACGCCGGCGACGACGTGAAGTTCGTGGCGATCGTGTGCTATCCGACGTCGAGCACGAACACCGATCCGGATTACCCGCTGCCCGAGACCGGCGACGTCATCCCGCACATGGCGCAGCCGGGCGCGGCGCCCAAGGTGATCGACCTCTGCCAATACTCCGGGACTTGCTTCGCTACCGGGCCGGTGCCTGTGGGGCTGCCTTTGATCGTCTTTTCGCACGGGCTCACCGGGAGCCCCATCAGCCCGGGCTACGTGACGGCGCTGGTGCAGCTTGCCGCGCAGGGCTTCATGGTCGCGGCGCCCTTCCACGGCGATCCGCGCTTCTCGCGCGTGCGCATCCAGGACCTCAGCGACGTCTTCTACCTGCTCAACAACTTCGACCGTGTCACCGAGATGGAGCTGATGCGGCCACTGTCGCTCAAGGTGATGCTCGATGCGCTCCTCGCGGATCCGGGCTACAACAGGAACATCGACGCCGACCGCATCGTCGGCTTCGGCGCGAGCCTGGGCGGCGAGGCCATGGCGCTCCTCCTCGGCGCGAAGATCACGTCGAGCACCAACCTGGACTGCAGCGATCCGGTGCACGACCCGCGCATCAAGGCGGCCGTGGGCTACGTGCCGTTCGCGGGCTACTCGTTCCTGCCGGCGTTCTGCGCGGGCCAGAGCGGCGCGAAGGGCGTGAACCGCCCGTTCCTCGGCATCTCCGGCACGGCCGACACCACCGCACCGCTCGGCATGGCGAACGAGGCGATCGACCAGTTCCAGTCCGCGCGCTTCCAGGTCGAGTACGTGGACGGCCAGCACGAGCTGCGGCCCGAGGACGCGGCCGACCTTTTCACATGGACCCTCACCTTCCTCGACGCGTACGTGCCCAATCCGCTCGACCCCACGGCGATGGCGCGCTTCATCAAGATGGACGACGTGGTGGGCGGGAGGACGGACCACATGATCCTCGACGTGCCCGTGCCGCAGGGCAACGCCGACGGCGACACCGACGTGCTCGAGTTCCACAACACCATCCTCGACCATTACTTCATGGCGGCGGGACCGGACGAGATCCAGGCGATCGAGAATGGCGCCGCGGGCCCCGGATGGGAGCTCACGAACCAGGCGTTCAAGGCCTGGCTCACGCCGCCGTCCGATGCGTCGCTCGGCGCGGTTCCGGTGTGCCGCTTCTACGGCGTGCCCGCCGGCGGCCCGAACTCGCACTTCTTCACCGCGGAGCCGGGCGAGTGCGAGACCGTGAAGCGCAACGGCGGCTGGTTCTACGAGGGCATCGGCTTCCACATCCGGCCGGTGGATTCGAACGGCGCCTGTCCCGCCGGCTACCTGCAGGTGCAGCGCGCATACAACAACGGCTTCCCGCGCAACGACTCCAACCACCGCTTCAGCACCAGCGACTCCACCATGCGCGCGATGGCCGCGCAGGGCTGGGCGGTCGAGGGCGCGGTGATGTGCGCGCGGCCGTGAACTTGCGCGAGCCTTTCACCGCTCGCAAGCTTCCGATCAGCTAGCGCGCAGTCCATCGGCCGTTTCCGAACGTCCGCGCGGCGCGGCGGTCCATCGCACGCACGCGTACGCGCACGGAACGCCGATGGCCCGAAAACCGACCGAGCTCGCAGCCCGCGGCCTGCCCGCCGTCCTCGCCGCTCCGTTCCCGCTTCGGCGCTATGTCCCCTCCGCATGGCCGCGCTGGAGCGCGCTCATCGCCCTCGCCTGCGGCGTCGCGCTGGTGCTCGCGGTCGGCATGGACCACCCGCTGCAGGACGACAACGAGGGCCTCTACGCGGCGGTCGCACGCGAGATGCTCGCGTCTCATTCGTGGACCGTCCCGACGCTCGACGGCGTTCCCTATCTCGAGAAGCCGCCGATGCTCTATTGGCTCACGGCGCTCTCCTATTCGGTGTTCGGCGTGAGCGAGCTCTCCACGCGCGCGGTGCCGGTCCTCGGCTTGGTGTTGTCGTTCCTTGCGATCGCTTGGTTCGCCTGGCGCGAATGGGGCGAGCGCACCGCGATGCTCGCCGTGTGCATCGCCGCGGCCTCGCCGCTTTTCCTCGGCATGGGCCGCATGCTCATGTTCGACGGGCTCTTCACCGGGTTCTACACCTGGGCGCTGGTGGCGATGTACGAAGCGCTGGTGCGCGATGCGGGACGCCGATGGATGCTCCTCGCGGCCGCGGCCCTCGCGGCGGCCGTGCTCACCAAGGGACTCGTGGCGATCGTGTTCGTCGGCTCCATCGGCCTCGCCCTCGCGCTCGCGGCTCCGCTCGAAACGCGGCGCGAGCGCCTGCGCCGTCTCTTCGACCCGGCGGCGATCGCGCTCTTCGCGGCGATCGCGGTTCCCTGGCACGTGCTCGCATGGCGCGCCGAGCCCACCTTCGGCTGGTTCTACTTCGTGAACGAGCACTTCCTGCGCTTCCTCGACCTGCGCGAGCCGCACGATTACTACCACGGGCCGATCTGGTACTACCTGCCGCGCATCTTCGCCTCGATGCTGCCGTGGTCGATGCTCGCCCTCGCGCCCGCCCGCAACGTCGACGACGACCCGGCGACGCGCCGTTTCCTGTGGCTCGCCTTCCTCGTCCCGCTGCTGTTCTTCTCGCTCTCGAGCGCGAAGGCGAACTACTACATGGTGGTGACGCTGCCCGGTGCGGCGCTCCTCCTTGCGCGCAAGATCGAGCGCATCGGACACGGCCTCGCGCTCGCGGCGGTGCCGCTCACGTGGATCGCGATTTTCGGCGCGGCAGGGATCGCGGGCGCGCGGCTGGCGGCACCGGCGCAGTGGCCGCCGGGCGCTGCCATGCTCGTGCAGGCGGCGCTGCTCCTCGCCTCCGCCTCGCTCATGCTGGTCTTCGCGCGCCGGCCGCTCGCCGCGATGATGATGAGCGCCGCGGTCGCGATCCCGTTCGCCGCGTTGCTCTCCGATTACGTGAAGGCGAACGAGTCCACGTTCTCCGGGCGGCGCATGGCTGGCGAGATCGACGCGCGCGGCCTCGATCGCGTCTTCCTCTATCGCGACTACGAAGCGATGTCCGCGCTGCCGTTCTACCTCGGCCGTCGGGTCGGCATCATCGATCCGAACAGCAACGAGCTCGAGTACGGCATCCACCTCGCGCCCGATGCCGCGCGCTTCCCGAGCCTCGCGCAGTTCCTCGCCTCGCGCCCAGCCCAGGACGAGGCGATCGTGGTGGCCGATTCACGGCGCCACGAGTTTTTGGCAACCCCGCTCGCCTCCCTCCTGCGGCCGGTGTATCGCAGCGGGAAGCTGGTGCTGTACGTTTGGAAGGAACCCTCGGCCGGTCGAATTCCGAATCCGCCTGCGCCTAACGCGCTCTCCGTATACCGCCGGCGACCGTCGAGCGACGTTTTGCGCGGCTCGCGGAGAACCATGGCCGGCGCCGTGCCCGCCCTTCAGTCACTGTGGCGTCCGCACCGTGTTCAGAGTTCGATCGATATAGCGATTCAGCCGCGCGATCTCCAGATCGAATGCTTCGCGGCATGCGGACACGGCCGCCCAATCGCCCTCACGCGCAGCCCGTTCGAGCTTTTCACACACCGCGCCCAAATTCATCGCGCCAAATGTGCGAGTCGCGCCTTTGATGCGGTGCGCCGACTGAGCCACTTGATCGAGATCGCGTAAATCCAGCGCCCCCAAGAGCCGAGCCGTATCTTCTTCGTTGAAGCGCTTGAATTCGGCCAGGACCTCGCGTTCCAGAGCTATGTCGCCCCCGGTAGCCTCCGCCAGCACAGCCGCCTCGATCGGCGAGTCCGCGGCCGATTCGACCGATGCCGATGCCAACACCGTTCGCTCGACGGCATTTGATGGGATAGGTAGCCAAATGTTGAACTTTTCAAGCAGCTTCGGCAGCTGCACCGGCTTCGCGATGTAGTCGTTCATGCCAGCGGCGAAACAGTTCTCAGCCTCGCCCTTCAACGCATTTGCGGTGCATGCGATGATGATTGTGGCGCGCCCCGATCGCGCGCGCTCAGCAGACCGAATCGCGCGCGCGAGCTCGTACCCATCCATCTCCGGCATATTGCAATCGGTGATGACCAAACCGAAATGGCCGGTGCGCCACTTCTCGAAGCCCTCGGCACCATCGGAAGCCTCGTCGCTTGCATAGCCCAGCGCGGTAACCTGCCGCTTCAGCAGCATTCGGTTGACGGGGTGATCGTCGACGATCAATACGAGGGTGCCCTCGGCTCGCGCTTCCTCCATCGTCGGCGCCTTGCGCCGCGAGAGCACAATGTCGGCAATCGCCTCGGCTGCCACTTGCCCCTCGGGCGATGGCAACAATTTCGCATCCGCAACCGGCAATGGCAGAAGCAGTGTGACGGTTGTGCCCTCACCCAGCTGGCTCGTGACGGCGATTGTGCCGCCCATCATCGTGGTGAGCCTTTGTCCGATCGAAAGCCCGAGGCCGGTGCCGCCAAACATGCGCGTGATTTCCTGACCGCCTTGCGAAAATGGCTGGAAGAGCGCAGCGCGACCTTCGCCCGAAATGCCGATGCCAGTGTCCGCCACCGAAAACCGCACGACATCTCTTCCATCCATGCGCTCAACCAGCTCCGCTTTGACTTCGACAAACCCCTCGGAAGTGAATTTGATCGCGTTGCTCACGAGATTGTTGAGAATCTGCTGCAGCCGCAACGGATCCACCAGCACGGCCGGGCTGATGCGCGGGTCGCAATAGGACTTCAGCAGGAGCGCCTTACTGCTCGCGTTGCCGGAATAGATCGCGACGACGCTCTCGATCAGCCGGGATATCGATGCGACTTCCGGCCGGATTTCGAGCTTCCCGGCCTCGATCTTCGAAAAGTCGAGGATGTCGTCGATGATCCGCAGCAGCGAGCGCCCGGAATCCTGCACGACATTGAGCGTCGTTCGTTGTTGCGCGTCCAGGTCGGTAAGAGAGAGCAGCTCGAGCATGCCGAGAACGCCGTTCATCGGCGTGCGGATCTCGTGGCTCATCATGGAGAGGAATGTCGACTTCGCCAGGTTGGCGCTCTTCAACTGGAGGTTCGATTCCTCGAGCTCCGCGGTGCGCTCGTGCACGCGCCGCTCGAGATCCTTATTTAGCCGGTGAACCTCGGCATTCGACGATACCAGTGCATCGGTGCGCCGTTGAATCTCCGAGAGCATCTCGTTGAACGCGTCCACCAGCGTGCCGATCTCGTCGTGTGTCGTCCGCTTGGCGCGCACGGCATAGTCGCGTCTTTCGACCACATCGCGGGCTAGCGCCGATATTTCGATGATCGGCGTCGTGATGCTCCTTTGCAGCCAAGTGGAAAGCATCGCGGAGACAAGCAACGCAATCAGGATCACCGCGAGCACGATAGCGGTGTAGCTCCAGATCCGGTCGTACATTTTCAGGTCTTCGGCAAGGTAGATACTGCCGATGACCTCATTGTCCATCACGATGCGACGGAAGACTGCGATCGTGTCACCGTGAATGGTGACGCCCTCCGCTCCCGGCGCACTCGGTATCTCGGAGCGTTGCACGCCTTCGCGGGCATAGCTGGCAAAAAGCGATCCTCCGGCCGTATACACGGCCGCCGCGCGGATCTTCGGGCGCGCCTTCAGGAATGCAACGTTTTGCGCCGCCGAAACATGGTCATCGAATTGGAGGGCGGCTGACGTCTCGTGACCTACCAGCTCCGCCTCTACCCCGAGCTCGACGGCGCTCGTGTCGCGATAAGCACGCAAATCATAGGCGAAGAGCCCCGCGCCGCAGATCAGCAGCGCAACGAGGCTCGTCATCAAGACGCCCGCGAAGAGCTTGCGGCGCACCGACTTCGAAGCCATCTGCGCATTCATCGCCCGGTCGCCTGCCTTGCAACCGCGAGCAGCTGCGCTCGAAGTTTCAATCCATTGCGCTCCGCCGCCGGTCGCGAGATGTCGAATCGCACGTGATTGTCGGCGACGAGGAAATTGATCACGCTTCCCTGAGGCTGCTCATCCAGGTCGGTCACCGTCAGTACCGGTCGTCCGCGCGTCTCTTCCAGCAGCTGCGCCGCGCGACCGTGCGCGTTGTCCGCGCCGATGAAGAGAATCTGGCAGCAATCGTTCGGGCTTTCATCGAGAGCGATCCGGTGCACCCGCATGGGCCTTCCTCCCATCGTTTGTCCAGCAGCAACGGCCTGATCAAGCTGCCGCGCAATCGGCTCGGCGCCGGCCACGCCGATGACGAGCGGAGTTTCAGGCTGCGGAAATGCGCTCGCCGGCCACTCCACATACGCCGCGAACTTGTAAAGGAAGGCTGCCTTGATGCGCTGCTGTAGCGCGCCGGCGGATTCATCGGCCGCCTGCGCGATGCAGGCGGCCAATGCGATGATCGCAATCAGCGGCCGGCAAAATCCCATCGGACGCCGACGTAGTAGCTGCGCCCGATCTCGGTGCGCGTCGTCTCGCTGGTGAATTCGCCATGCCCGCCACCCACCAGATTTCGGCCGACGACGGACAGTTCAACGTTTCGGCTCGGACGCCAGCCGATCCTCACATCTGCGGTCGCGTAGCCCGCCACGGCCGGATCGGAAAGCTGCGACACGCCGCGAACCGTCAAATCCAGGTCGCAACCAGGCGTCAGGTTCATCGACGACCGTGCGAGCCATGTATATGCCGGATCGCGTCCCTCCGTTGCAACGGCTGTCGCATCGTTGCTGCCGGGCTCCAGACGGAAAGTCTCATGCTGCGCCGTGTAGCCAGCCATCAACCGCCATGCACGTGCAACCTGCCAGCTTGCCCACATCTCCACGCCATCGGACGAACCCTCCATCTTTCCCGAAAATACGAGGAACGTGCGCGAAGGATCGATCTCTTGGGTATGGAGGTGATCGAAGTCGGAGTGATAGCCCGTGATTGAATATGACACGGAGTCCCACGGCTGCCCGCGATAGCCGATCTCGTAGACCCTGGCGACTTCCGATTTGACATCGGGGCCGCCTGCGAGCAAAAACGGTGGCTGAGCGGGGACAAACGCATCGCGGTCCAGACGGGAGGGCGCTCGCACGGTGCGCGAAGCAGCAGTCCAGAGTAGATGTCCGGGGCCGGGCTTCCATGCAAGCCTCGCGTTGGGGAGAAACTCGCTACCCGTGTAGTCGTTATGTTCCACCCGCGCGCCCACAATGAGCCGCAAATCCGGACGCAGCGTCGCCTCGTCCTGCGCAAACACGCTGCCCCATCTCTGGTCGACCTTGGCCGGCAGGAACGCGAACACCTCGCCGTTCGTGACGCGGTCCTCGCCGTATCGGTATTCGCCGCCCCAGACCAGCGAATGCGACGACCAGTGCAAGGCATGCTGGAACTGCACGTCGGCGATGTCCTGCTTGTCGGCGAAAGTCGGCCGAACGGTACGCTCCGTACGATCCAGATAGGCCTGCAGGGTCCACTCCGATCCGCCCTCAAGACGACGCGTCCATCGTGCAGTGGCATTGACGCCCGACACCGGGATGGGCTCCAGAGCCAGACTCAAACCGCTGATCGATATCGACCCCGGCTCGGGTTGGCCAATCAAGCCGTGGTAAGCGTTGCCTTGGATCATCGCCTCATGCGTCGCGCCTTTCCAATCCGCGCGAAATCCTGCTTGCGATTTGTAAGCGCCGTCCTCGATCTGCCCTCCGCTTGCCGTCGAGGTATGCGCGAGGTCGGAATACGTGCCATAGACCCGGTAGCGTCCATTCGCACCGAGCGAGCCGCCGTATCGGGCAACGTCATGGAATTCCCGATTGCCACCGCCCGCGGCAATGAGTGCGCCTTGCGTGTCGGCGGCCGAACGGGTGACCACGTTGATAACGCCATTTACCGCATTCACCCCCCATAGCGTTCCCCCCGGGCCGCTAATCACCTCGATTCGATCCACATCCTCAAGCACGACGTCCTGCACGTCCCAGAACACGCCGGAGAACAGTGGCGAGTAAACGGAGCGTCCGTCGATGAGGACGAGAAGCTTGTTCGCCGACGTGTTGTTGAATCCCCGGGCACGGATGTCGTAGCCGGTCGCGCTTACCTGAGAAACCTGCAGGTTAGGCGCGAGACGAAGAGCCTCCGGCAGCGTCGTCGCACCCGCGCGTCGAATGTCGTCCGCCGTGATCACGAAAACCGAAGCGGGCGCGTCGGCAAGGCGTTGGGGTCTCTTGGAGACCGACGTGATCTCGAGGTTCGCGAGTTGCTCGAGGCTTAGCTCCGAGAGCTCCCTCGTCGAAGGCAGATCGGCCGCCCGGGCTCGCCCCGCCACGGTGAAAAGCAGCAAAGCTCCCAAGAAGATGGGCAAGCGCCCCGCTTTGCAGCTTGCCAAATCGAACGCGCGAGATCCGGCATGATGCGTACCGCGCTGACAAGGGTCCATGTCGGTGCGGGAATTCACGCCGTGATGCGCCGGGGGGCTTTCAGCCAGTCGTAGAATTCCACTCCATCGACCGGTCTTTGGATGAAGTATCCCTGCGCAAGATCGCACCCAAGCGTCCGGATCAATGCCCATTCGACGCGGCTCTCGATCCCCTCCGCCACGGCCGTCATGTGCAGCTTCTTGGCCATCTCGAGGCTCGTTTCAAGCATCGCCCTGCTTGGCTCATGTGTAAGTGCAAGTCGCACGAACGACTGGTCGATCTTGAGCTCGGTAAACGCGACACCTGCAAGGCGCTCCATCGACGAATAACCCGTCCCAAAGTCATCGATCGAAAGACCAAATCCCTTCATGCGAAGGCGCGACAGGTTTTCGAGCAGAGCGCCGCCATCCGCGGCGCTCGCAGACTCGGTCAGCTCGATCACGACGCGCGAAGGCTCCAAGCCGCTGTCCACAACGGCACGGAAAAGCTCGTTGCCGAATTCAATGCGGCTGAGCGACACGGCCGAGACATTGATCGACACGCTCGCATCGACGGACGCACCGCGCCACCGGATGCAGTTGGTAACCGCCTCCCGCAGCATGAGCAGCGTCAACTCTTCGATCATCCCGCCCTGTTCCATGGAGCCGATGAAGCTATCGGGCCGGATGATCCCGAGGCGCGGATGCTTCCAGCGCGCGAGCGCCTCCGCGCCCTTCACCGCCCCGGTCAGCAGGTCGACCTTCGGCTGGAAATACGCTACGAATTCACGACGTTTGAGGCCTTCTGCGAGCTCGCTCGTACTGAAATTCCACGTGGCTGCGGGACGAGCAAGGGCCGGTCGAGCTTCATGCCGGCCGATCATGGCTTCGAGCTTCTTTGCCGTGACCGGCTTCGGAATGACGCCGAGCACGCAGAGGTTGTACGCGCGCGCCATGCTCTCGATTCCGCCGAGGAGGCGCCGCTCGAGCGCGCTCGCGAGAATGACCGATGCAGAGTAATTTGCGGCGGCCAAATGCCGCATAAACTCCATGCCGTCCATGCCCGGCATATCGATGTCGCTGATGATGATATCGATCGGGGGCTCGCGTTCCGCGATCACCTGAAGGGCGCTTGCGCCGTCTGCCGCGGAGAATACATACCGCGCACCAAGATCTTCCAGCAACTTGCCAATCATCCAAAGCTGAAAACCCTGGTCCTCAACCGCCAGAAAGCGTAGCTCGCTCAGTTTCGCGTCTGATGCCATTGGCTGTTCGGTCGTTTTTACGCGCTGCAATTCCATAACGCGAGCGCAGTTTGCCCTCTAGCCTCGGCCCCGTCAACCGACGTTAACTGAGGCGCAAGGGATTTCGGCGCGACACTACGATGCGGCACACCGCGGCACCGACTTTAATATGGATTGCGCCATGTTAACTGCCACAGTAAGCTCCTTACCGGTTGCGTCGATCCACTGATCGCACCCAGGCAATCGGCGACTATTGCTCGGAGCGGCTGATGTGCTGCGCGCAGTGTCGGTAAATGGGCTTCCGTGGCGGCGCCATATTTTGGTCAAAGCGCAGCACCATATGTCATGAGCAAGGCGGGGCATTGAATCCGATACGTGTTCTCATCGCAGACGACCACCAGCTCGTCGCCGCCGGATTGCGTCTGATGGTCGAGAAAATCCCTGGAACCCTCGTCGTGGGGGAGGTCTTCAACGGGCGCGAAGCACTGGCGGCCGCGGTCTCCGTGAGACCGGACGTGGTCCTCATGGATATTTCCATGCGCGATTTGAACGGGATCGAAGCCACCAGGCACATCGTGGCTGAGGCGCCAGGCGTGCGCGTGGTGATCCTTTCGTCTCACGAATCCGAGGACTTCGTACACCGTTCCGTTCGTGCAGGGGCGGTGGGCTACCTCGTGAAAGGCGCCGCAAGCCAGGAATTGGCCTCGGCGCTGAACGCGGTGGTACGCGGCGAGATGTACTTCAGCCCTTCGGTGGTCAGGCACCTGACCGCTGGTCTTGCCGGTGGTGCACAGATCCGCAGTTCCGCGCTCGAGGCGCTCACGGCGCGGCAAAGGGAGATCCTGCAGCTCATCGCGGAGGGCAACAGCACCAAGGAAATTGCGCACTTGCTCGGTCTCAGCGTGAAGACCGTGGAAACACATCGCGCGGTCATCATGGACCGCCTCGACATACGCGACGTTCCCGGCCTCGTCGTGTTTGCCATCCGCAACGGCCTCATCGAGATCGACCCGGACAAAGACGGTTAGCGGCAGACCGGCACGGACGGCGACACGCTGAAGCGCGTGATGGGCTTGCGGACCTGACGGCCGTCGACCGAGTAGGTGAGCGTCGCAGAATCGCCATTGGCGAAGCTCAGCGCGATGGTTCCGGCCGCCATAGCCGATGCAGATGGCGCGGAGCTCGCGTGGAACCCGGGACTGTTCGTGCGATAGAGCGTTCCCGCATAGGTGCCATCGGGCAGGCGCCGGACGTCCGACCCGACGAGCCACATCGGGCGACCGTCGTCTCCATAGCTGAATAGAGCTGTAAAGAGCGTATCGCCTTGGTGCGCCACGGCGAGCCCCCACCCCGATTCCGATGCATCCCACCACAAGTCCTGATAGTTCGTCTCGGCGTCTCGGCTGCCGTCCGTGAACGAGCAGACCGGCGCGGCGCCGTCACCGACAGGCATCGGCGAGATGTCCTCGGTGACCGCCTTCCCGTCGACGGTGTATGCGAGCTGCGCCGCGCCGGAGCCCGAAAAGATGATGCGCATCGATCCGACCGTGCGCATGGTCGTGCGAGTCCATGGCGTGGCGTCGAACCTTGGTCCGGTCATCTGGAAGAGCTCGCCCGTAAAATCGCCGTCGGCCTGCTCATGAAGCGCAGATGCAATCAGCCATTGCGGATCGCCCTGATCGGAATAGCTAAAGAGCGTTGCGACGATGACGCCTTGCTGATGGTTGATGTTGATGCCCCAGCCCGGCTCTTCCGCATTCCACCACATACCGGTGAAGTTCCTGCCCGCCAGGTTCGCACCCAGATAGGGCGCAAGCTTCGGCCACATGAGGTCGAAACGCGAATACACGTCGAAGCCGCTCGATGTAGGTGCCGCTGCCGTGCACGCCGACGTACCGCCGACCAGTGTGCCGCGCACCAGATAGTCGCGCCGCGGCGAGTCGATCGCGGTGAACATTGCCGAGCCGCTGCTTCCACCTTCCGTGATTCCCATTGTCCAAGTCGCGGCCATGAAGCGATCATCCGAATAGCCGGCCGAAGTGCCCTCGCTCACCTTCTTGAGCCCGCCGCGCGGGTGGTGGATCGCCACGATCGCGGCCCCGGAATCGGTGGGCAGCGAATCCCAGCCCGCAAAGACGGCGCCGTCCGGCGGCGCGTTGGCGAGCTGCAGCAACGCGCCGTCGAGCGACGTATCGGCGACGAGCAGCTGTGCGCCGCCGTCGACCTGCACCGGCGACTGTGCGCTCTCGCCCCCGCACGAAGCCGTCTCGTCGAACCAGAGAGTCACCGCGGTGCTGGCCGCCGCCTGGTCGTGGATGCAATGCGCGGCGGTGTAGTAATACGGGGTGAACGATCCATCGGCCGGATTGAGCAGCGTTCCGGTGCACGCCCATACATAGCCGGCGCTTATGTACGTGATGCGCGAAACGGCAGCCCCCGCGTGCATCAACGCGGCGTCCCGGCCGGCAACACAAGCCAGATCCACCTCGCACGTCGGCGCGCCTGCGGATTTCGCCACGCTCCCACGCTGCGGTGCCAATGGATCGACGACGTGGTGGGCGACGCTCGCGATCGCGACCGAGACCGCGGCGGGCGCGGCGCCATCCGGGATGAAGAGCTCGACAATCGCCGCATCGCCTTCGACCACTGGGCTCCAGAGCACGCCCGACCGGGGAAGCCGCGCGTCGCGACCGCGCTTCGCATCGAACGCTGGCGCGAATCGTACTTGCGCGCCCGCGGGTGCGCGCTCCACCGAGAGCTCGATGCGCAGCGCCTGCGCGCCTTCGGAGGAAACGCGCCAGGAAGCGGCGCGACCACCTGCCACCGAATGCCATTGGAGTGCATCGCTTCGCGACGTACCGACTGACGTAACGTCGATCACCATTCCGAGCTTCAACGCGCGCAGGCCTCCTTTTGCGTTCTCAGCTCGCACAGCGCCGATCGTCGCCGAGTCGAGGCCGTCGAGCCGGATCACGGTCGCCAAGGATTCATTCAACCGCAGCTGCTTGTCGCGCGCGGCCTTCGCGTTTGCCGTGGCCGGACGCTGAGCCGAGAGATTGCGCTCGGCGGCGGCCGGGCCGCTCGTGGCACTCAATGCCATGCAGAGCAGCAGACCCATGATGGCGGAAACCGAGGAGCGGCTCACGCGGCTCCGTCGCGCGGTTGCTTGCTGGACCACGGAATCAGTAGTGGCCATTGGATTCCGCCAGTGCGGTGTCGAAGCCATGCCGACGTCCATGGATGGATGAGGCCGGTTGGGCGATATGGAGGTTGGCAAGCGGAAAGTCCTGTACGACCGCGTCGATGGAGACGTATATCAGCGTCTTGTCGAAGAGAATGGGCTGCGCCATCGTCGCGATCAAATGATTTGCAAACTCGAGTGCTTCTTCACCGCAACGCGGAATGACTACGCAGAAGCGATTGCGATGGAGACGGGCAGCGAGCTCGTCGGAGGAAGCGGCAGCAAGCAACCGCTGCCCTAGTACGTCCTCTGCATGCTGCGCGCCGGAGCGTCCTGTAAGCGCCTCGATTTCGGCCAAATTCGTGATCTCGAGCACGGTGAGAGCTGCGCGGTATCGCCCTTGATTCGCATCCGCGACCCGGGTTAGCCGCCGGATCAGCGCAGCTCGATCGCAAAGATCAAGCCGATCCTGCGGTCGATCACTGGCCATGGCCCGCGCGAGAAGGGATGCGGGGCGAATCGGCCGCGAAATTGATTGCGTGCAAGTCTTGACGTCCATCGAGTGACCCCCTTGCCGATCGATGGCTGAATCTTGATTCAGGCATACCGCGGAGCCCATCAGGGAATTCCCGATGCCGGCCGGGATTTTTCCCTACTCACGCGAGGCATTCCGGACCGACAGGCGCCTCTCCGGGGATTTCGAGCGTATCCATAGGGGAATCCCTGATGGTCCTGGCCGGTAGGGCAAGGGAACATGTCGCCACGCGCTGCTCGCGCCGGAAAGTGGAGACCACGGGATGAAGAGGTCCAGCAAGTTACTGCTCGCACGGCGCGTCCTGGGAGTCGTTGCCGCCGTTCTGATGTTCATGCCCCCGGTTGTGCGAGCGCAGAGCGGATCGGCTACTTCGCGTGTCCACGCCTATGTCGATTTCCGCCTCGTAATCGCCCCGACCGTGCGCGTCGAGAGCCTCCTCGAGCCGAAGGATTTTTCGATCACCGAAGCCGACGTCTCCAAGGGATATGTCGACGTCGACGGCGGAACCTCTCTTTTGCTCACCTCGAACAGCTACGCTGGCTTTGCGATGTCCCTGGGGTTCGATCCGGCGCTCATAACGCGTGTCGTGGCGCGGTTCGAAGGTCGCACACTAGAGTGGGACACGCCAGGCGAACCGTTACAGGTGGATGCGCCGAAGATGACTCGGCGCCCGATCACGGTCGCCTTCCGGATTTTCCTGGCGCCAGGGCTTCATGCGGGGACCTATCATTGGCCTATGGCGCTTCGTTTCTCGGCCACCGCTTGAACGCGTTTCGAAACGTGCAGCGGTGGTCGCCGCCACGGCACGGTTCGATGTTTCATGCATTACGATCTGGGATTCTTCGACGATGAGACATGCCGCCTCGAGCCGGCGAAGAACCCGTTCGAGGCGGCAGTGTTACCTATGTCTCCGGTATAAACCGTCCCCCATGTGGCCGGAATGCACCTGCGATTATTGGTGGGCCCGCCTGGATTCGAACCAGGGACCAAGGGATTATGAGTCCCCTGCTCTAACCACCTGAGCTACAGGCCCGTCCGGGGAGTGCGACAATTGCGCATTCTAATGGACGCCTCCTCCGCAACGCCGCATGACCGACGATTTCGACTTCACCAAGCCGCAGCCCGCGCAACCCGCTACGCCCGCCGAAGTCTCCGCTCCATCGGCCCCCTTCAAGCCGGCGCAGAGCCGCTATTACGACGCGAAGGTGGCCGAGCAGCTGTTCCGTTCCGCCGGCAAGCCGGAGCGGTTCGCCGCCGGACAGGCGCTCTTCACCGAGGAAGACAAGGCGAAGGGCGGGCTCTTCGGAAGCCGCAGCATCGCGCGCATGTACTACGTCGTCGAGGGCGAGGTCGCCCTCACCCATCGCGGGAAGCCGCTCGACACGGTGAAGCCCGGCGAGGTGTTCGGCGAGATGGCGGTCGTGAGCGAGCGGCCGAGGAGCGCGACGGCGACCGCGAAGACCGATGCGAGCGCGATCTCGCTCGATCGCGGCGAGCTGCAGGCCGCATTCGCGCGCTCGCCGGAGTTCGCGCTCATGCTGATGAGCGTGATGTTCGACCGCCTGCGCTTCCTCTCCGCGCGCCTCGCCAGCAGGAAACCGCCGGGCGGCGCCGCCGTGCGCGAGGCGAGCGTCTTCGATGCCGCCACGCTCGCGCAATTCGAGCACGCGCTGCCGCGCGCGGCGACCGTCCGCCATTGGCAGGAGACGGTCGTCATGCGCGAGGGCCAGACCGGCGCCTTCATGTACGTCGTGAAGTCGGGGCGCGTCGCGATCTCGATCCGCGGCGTACCGGTGGAGGTCGTGCAGCCCGGCGGGATCTTCGGCGAGATGGCGCTCGTGGACCAGGCGCCGCGCAACGCCAGCGCCACCACGCAGACCGAGTGCGAGCTGCTGCAGGTTGACCGGCCGTCGCTCCTCGCCGCGGTGAGCGCGCAGCCGGCGTTTGCGATGGCCATGTTACGCGGCGTCGCCGACCGGCTGCGCTACATGAACGAGCAGTTGAACTAGTTCGCTCGGCGGATTGTCCGCCTGACGTGGACAAGTCCGGAACGATTTTCCGCCCGGGGGAGAACTGCTCGCAGGTCGCGAAGGCGCGGCGCGCGGCGATCCTCGTCGACGGCGAGCGCTATTTCAGCGCCTTCGTGCATGCGACCGCGCGCGCCGAGCGCTCGATCCTCATCGTCGGCTGGGATTTCGACAGCCGCACGGTGCTCACCTACGGCGCCGACGGCGAGCCGCAACTCACGCTCGGCGAGTGGCTGAACGACCTCGCGCGCCGCAAGCCCGAGCTGCACGTGCGCATCCTCGATTGGGATTACCCGATGATCTTCGGCAAGGGCCGCGAGATCCCGCCCATCTACGGCATCACGTGGAAGCCGCACCGGCGCGTCGACATCCGCTACGACGACACGCATCCGATGGCGGGCTCGCACCACCAGAAGCTCGTGGTGGTCGACGACCGCGTCGCCTTCGCGGGCGGGCTCGACCTCACCTCGAAGCGCTGGGACGGCAACGCGCACGCGCCCGACGATCGCCGCCGCACGTTCCTCGGCGAGCCCTATCCGCCGATGCACGACATGATGGCGCTCGTCGACGACGAAGCGGCGCGCGCGATCTCGAGCATCGCGCGTGCACGCTGGGAAGCCGCGACCGGCGAGGCGCTCCATCCGATCGAAGTGCCGGGCGACGGATGGCCGCCGGAGGTCGCGGTGCGCATGCGCGACGTCGATGCGGCGGTCGCCTGCACCGCGCCGCCCTCGGGCATTCGCGACGCGGTGCGCGAGGTCGAGCGGCTGTACCTCGACATGATCGGCGTCGCGCGCGACTACATCTACGTCGAGAACCAGTACTTCACCTCGCAGTCGATCGCCGATGCGCTGAAGGCGAGCCTCGCGAAGCCCGACGGGCCGGAGATCGTCGTGCTCACGCGCCTCCTCAGCCACGGCTGGCTCGAGGAGCTCACCATGCAGGCGCTGCGCGTGCGCCTGGTGCGCGAGCTGCGCGCGGCCGATCCGCACGGGCGCTTCCACGTCTACTATCCGCACGTCGAGGGGCTCGCGCAGGACGCGTGCATCGACCTGCATTCGAAGCTCATGATCGTGGACGACGAATGGCTGCGCGTGGGATCCGCGAACCTCAGCAACCGCTCGATGGGGATGGACTCGGAGTGCGACGTCACCTTCGAGGCGCGCGGCGAGGCGCGCCTGCGCCAGGCGATCCGCGGCTTCCGCGATTCTCTCATCGCGGAGCACATGGGCACCGAGCCCGCGGCGCTCGGCGCGGCGATCGCGCGCGAGGGCTCGATGTCCGCGGCGATCGCGGCGCTGCCCAGGAACGCACGGCGCATCGAGGTGCTCGAGGCGCCGGAGATTCCCGAGGCGCAGTTGAACCTCGTCGCGGTCGCCGACCTCGAGAAGCCGCTGCCGCTCGAAGCGATCGTGCGCGAGTTCGCGCCGGACACCTCGGCCCCCATCATGCCGGGGCGTCGGCTCCTCGCGGGGCTGTGCGTCCTCTTCGCCGCCCTCGCGCTCGCGTGGACCTACACGCCGCTCGCCGATCTCGTCACGCGCGCGAACGTGGTGCGCTGGGGCGCGGAGTTCTCGCGCTACGCATGGGCGCCGCTCCTCGTCGTGATCGCCTACACGCCGGCGAGCTACGCGATGTTCCCGCGCTGGTTCATCACGATGATCTCGGTGATCGCGTTCGGGCCGTGGCGCGGCTTTCTCTACGGCATGTGCGGGATGATCCTCGCCGCGGTGGTGAGCTACACGCCGGGACGCCTCGTGCGGCGCGACACCGTGCGCCGGCTCGCGGGACCGCGCCTGAATCGCATGAGCGCGGCGCTCTACCATCGCGGAGCGCTCGCGGTGGCGATCGTGCGCATGATCCCGATCGCGCCTTTCGTGGTCGTGAACCTGGTGATGGGCGCGATGCGGATCCGGCTGCGCGACTTCGTGCTCGGCTCGCTGGTCGGAATCGTTCCCGGCATGCTCGCCGCGACGGTGCTGAGCGAGCAGATCTCCCGGCTCCTCGTCGCGCCCGCCCAGATCAACGGCTGGCTCATCGCGACCGCCGTCGTCTTGCTCGTCACGGTCGTCTACCTCGGGCAGCGGTGGCTCCGGCGCCTCGACCGGGAGACGACGGGCGAGCCCTGAGCGCCATGCCGCGGTTGAAGGTCGCGACCTACAACATCCATTGCGGCATCGGCCGCGACGGCCGCTTCTCCGAGAAGCGGATCCTCGACGTGCTGCGCGAGATCGACGCCGACGTGATCGCCTTGCAGGAGGTGGAATCGCGCGCCGCCGGCATCGACATGCTCGCCTGGCTCGCGAAGGAGACGGGCCTCAACGCGGTGTGGGGCATGACGCTGATGCGCGCGGACGGCCACTACGGCAACGGGCTCCTCGCGCGCTGCCCGATCCGGCACGTCGAGCAGCTCGACCTCACCTGGGAGCGGTGCGAGCCGCGCAACGCGATCGCCGCCGACATCGATTGCGGCGGCGAGCTCGTCCGCATGGTCGCGACGCACCTGGGATTGCGTCCCGCCGAGCGCCGCTACCAGGTGCAGCGGCTGCTGCCGCTCTTCACCGAGCGTCCGGGGGACCGCGCGGTGCTCGCCGGCGACCTCAACGAATGGTGGCTCTGGGGACGGCCGCTCAAGTGGCTGCACGCGCATTTCCTCGAGACGCCGCCGCGCCGCACGTTCCCCGCGTGGGCGCCGCTGCTCGCGCTCGACCGCCTGTGGGCGCATCCGGGCTCGCTGCTGCGCGAGGTGCGCGCGCATCGCAGCCGCACCGCGCGCGCCGCCTCCGATCACCTGCCGCTGGTCGCGACGCTCGAGTGGTAGCGCGCCTCAGCCGAGCCGATCGAGGATCGCGTCGACGGATCGAGCGGGCGAGAGCCGCAAGGTATCGAGGCGCAGCTCCGCCGCCTCGGGCGGCTCGTAGGGGCTGTCGATGCCGGTGAAATTGGCGAGGCCGCCGCGTCGCGCCTTGGCGTAGAGCCCCTTCGGATCGCGCCGCTCGCATTCCGCGAGCGGCGTGTCGACGAACACCTCGACGAACTCGCCGTCGGCGAAGAGAGCGCGTGCGAAGCGGCGCTCGGCGCGAAACGGCGAGATGAACGACACGATCACGATGAGCCCCGCGTCGACCATGAGCCGCGCCACTTCGGCCACGCGGCGCACGTTCTCCGCGCGATCCGCCTCGGTGAAGCCGAGGTCGCGGCTCAAGCCATGGCGCACGTTGTCCCCGTCGAGAAGATAGGTATGGCGGGCTTCGGCGTGCAGCCGCTTCTCGAGCGCGTTGGCGATGGTCGACTTGCCCGAGCCGGGGAGCCCGGTGAGCCAGATGCACGCCGGCCTCTGGCGCTTGAGCGCCGCGCGCGCTTCCTTGTGCACCTCGAGCGCCTGCCACGGAAGGTTGGCGCTGCGGCGCAGCGCGAAATCGATGTGCCCCTCGCCGAGCATCTCGCCGGCCTCGCCCACGATGGTGAAAGCGCCGAGCGCCGCATCCGCGGCATACGGGGCGAAGCGCACCGGCGGATCGGTGGAGAGGTTCACCACGCCGTTCTCGCCCGCGCGCAGCGTGCGCGCGGCGAGGTGCGCGCCGCTCGCCTCGTCCTCGCGATACTTGATCGCGGTGACCGTGACCGTCGCGTGCGCCTCGCCGAAGCGGCCGCGATAGCGCCGGCC
>DATNGJ010000002.1:0-7471 GCA_035605915.1 Usitatibacter sp. | reverse complement strand
TGCCGCTGCTGTCGTTCGCAACGTATATCTTGTTGGTGACGGGGTTCACCGCGACGGCCGAAGGACCGGTCCCCACCGCGACAGTCGACGTGGTGTTGTTCGAACCGTCGATCACGGTGACGTTGTTGCTGCTTCCGTTCGCGACGTAGATCTTATTGGTCACCGGGTTCACCGCGAGGGGAGCGGGCCGGGTCCCCACGGCGACAGTCGACGTGGTGTTGTCCGACCCGTCGATCACGGTGACGTCGTTGCTGTTGAAGTTCGTCACATAGATCTTGTTGGTGGCCGGGTTCACCGCGATGGCAGCGGGGTCGGTCCCCGCCGCCACGGTCGACGTGGCGTTGGTCGAACCGTCGATCACCGTGACGTTGCCGCCGGCGTTCACCACGTAGATCTTGTTGGTGGCCGGGTTCACTGCGACGGCACTGGGACCGGACCCCGCGGCGACCGTCGCGGCCACCGTCTGCCCGAAGCAGGGCGCGGCGCACCACAGTGCGGCAACCAGCAACGCGTGCGGAACGGGGGAAGTGCGCATGGCGGCTCTCCTTGCGAGGCATCCGGCAGACGGCTGCCGATTCACCGCGCGCGTGGTTGCACGGCGAACAACCCGACGTATGCGTTTATTTCGCGCACGCCCTCGGTGCACAGTCGGGCTTGTCGTCCCAGAGTCGCGCATCGGCTGCCCCGACAGCCCGGCGCAAGGAGACCGGCCCCGAGGGCCGCGCGCAAAGCCGCGGGCGGGCCTGGTCCCGCGAACCCCTTCAAATCGTCCTGGGCGATAATCGGGCTCCGTCCGGCCGCTATACGGAGCCTTGGCCATCCCGCGCGAGCTGCAGATCGATTCCCGCTTGAGCGTCACCGCCGAGCGGATCCTCGCGTTCGGGTCGTGCGGCTTCCTCTTCCTCGCGCCGTTCGCGAGCAGCGCCGGCTGGCGCGCGGCGTGCCTCACGCTCTGCGCGATCGCGCTCGCAATCCGTGGGCGCGGCTCGCTCGCCCTCGTCCCCCGCCTGCCGCGCGAAGTGGCGAGCCTCGGCGCGGCCTGGATCGCGATCTGCCTCGCGTCGCTCGCATGGAGCGTCGATCCCGCGTACACCGCCGGAGAGCTCAAGCCCGAGCTGGGCTACGGCGCGCTCGCGTTCGTCGTGTTCTTCCTGGCCGCCGCGGGCGATCGCGCGCTGTGGCGCAAGTGGTGGGCCTTCGCGATGGCGGGCGCGGTCCTCGCGTTCGCCGGGCGCCTGCTGCAGGACTTCGGGCCGATCGCGCTCGAGCAGCACGAAGTGGACGCCGGTGCCGGCCCGTACTCGACGCACCTCGTGCTGATGCTGCCGCTCCTCTTCGCGCTCGACTGGCCGCCGCCATGGGGGCGCGGCCACCACCGGCGCGCGCTTGCCGCAGCGCTGTGCTTCGTCCTCGCGGCGGCGTGGTACACCGGCAACCGCATCGTCTGGATCGCGTTCGGGGCTGAGCTCCTGGTGGGAATCGCGACCTGGGCATGGCTACCGACGACGCCGCGCGAGCGCGCAGCCTCGCTTCGCCGCCTCGTCGTGATCGCGGCGCTCGCTTTCGCCGTCGCTTTCGCGGCCTCGGTCGCCGAGCGCTACCAGCGCAACCTCCTGCACGATACCGGCGTCCCCGCGGGCCTCGAGCACGACCTGCGCCCGAAGCTCTGGGAGGCGGGCTGGGAGAAGCTGCGCGAAGCGCCGTGGCTGGGCCATGGCTTCGGGCGCGAAATCCTCGCCTCGACCTTCTCCGCGTTGACTCCGAAGAATGTGAACCATCCGGAGATCCGCCACGCGCACGACATGTTCATCGACGTCGCGCTCGAGGTCGGCCTGCTCGGCCTCGCGGTGTTCCTCGCGTTGCTGCTCGCCCTCGCGCGGCGCTACGCGGCGATGCTGCGCGACGTGGACTCAGCACCCCTCGGCACGATGGGGCTCGCGCTCATCGCGGGCTTCGTGGTGAAGAACCTGACCGACGATTTCATGCACCGGCAGAACGCGCTCGTGTTCTGGGCGCTCAACGCGATGCTGCTGGGACTCGCGCGAAGCCGCTCGCGCCCGGGCTAGCTGCCCGCCGTGCCGCTGCGCGCCGCGGGCACGCTCGCGAGCCGCGGCCGCACCTGCGACTGGTATTCCGGAACCCAGCGCTTGAGGTCGCGGCGCACTTCCGAATCGCTCGGAATGCGGTCCTGCCGCAGCCACCCGTGGAGGCCTTCGAGCCAGTCGGGATCCACCTCGCGCGCCTTGGCGATGCGCAGCTTCGGGTGCGGCGTGGCGCGCGTGTGCTCGTCGTCGGCGAGCAGCTCCTCGAACAGCTTCTCGCCCGGCCGCAGCCCGGTATAAACGATGCGAATGTCGCTCTCGGAAAGATCGGACAGGCGGATCATGTCGCGCGCGAGGTCCACGATCTTCACGGGCTCGCCCATGTCCATCACGAAGACCTCGCCGCCCAGGCCCATGCAGCCGGCCTGCAGCACGAGCTGCGCGGCCTCGGGAATCGACATGAAATAACGCACCATCTCAGGATGCGTCACGGTGACCGGGCCGCCGCGATCGATCTGCTCCTGGAACTTCGGGATCACGCTGCCCGCGCTTCCGAGGACGTTGCCGAAGCGGACCATCTCGAAGCGCGTGGCGCTCGTCGCCTGCAGGCCCTGGCACACCATCTCGGCGAGCCGCTTGGTGGCGCCCATCACGTTGGTGGGATTCACCGCCTTGTCGGTGGAGACGAACACCAGCTTCTTCACCGCGTGCTCGATCGCGGCGCGGGCGAGGACGTACGTGCCCAAGACGTTGTTCTGCACCGCCTCCCAGGCGTTCGCCTCCTCCATCAGCGGCACGTGCTTGTAGGCGGCCGCGTGGAACACGATCGAGGGCGAGAACTGGTGCATCACCTGGTTCACGCGGCGCGCGTTCTTGATGTCGCCGATCACGCTCTCCACGGCGAGCTCCGGAAACTGCTCGCGCAGCTGCTCGTCGATCTTGTACATCGCGTACTCGCTCAGATCGTAGAGCACGAGGACCGCCGGCTGGTAGACCGCGATCTGGCGGCAGAGCTCGGAGCCGATCGAGCCGCCCGCGCCGGTCACCATGACGACCTGCCCGGTGAGGAGGTCATGCAATCCGGCATCGTCGAGCATCACCGGGTCGCGCTTCATGAGGTCCTCGACCGCCACCTTGCGGATGCGCGCCGCGGCGCCCTTTCCGCCGGGCAGGTCGTTGAGCGTCGGCACCGTCATGATCGTCACGTTCGCGCGCTTGCACACCTCGACCACGCGCCGGCGCACGGCATACGGCACCGAGGGCATCGCGATGATGGCGTGGCGCAGCTTCAGGCGCTGCGCGAAGCGCGCAAGGTCGTCGAGCCCGCCGAGCACGCGCACGCCGTGCAGCAGCCGCCCGCGCTTCTTCTCGTCGTCGTCCAGGAAGCCCACGACGCGCCACTCGTGGCTGCGCGAGAGGTCCTTCACCAGTCCGACCGCCGCGTCTCCCGCGCCCATCACGATGACCGGCGCGCCCTGCTCGCCGCGCCCGTAAAGCGCCCATTCCTTGAACGAGCGGTAGGCCATGCGGCTGGTGGACATCGCCGCGACGAGGAACACCGGATAGAGGATGTACTCGCGATAGGTGAACGCCGGGTCGACGCCGGTGCCGTGCAGCGCGATCGAGATGCACACCGTGCCGGCGACGACCGCGAAGATGATGCGCTGGATGTCGGGCAGGCTCGTGTAGCGCCAGATGCCCTGGTAGATGCCGAACAGGAAGTTGATCGCGATCTGGATCGGGATCGCCGCGACGAACACCGCGACCAGGTCGCGCGAGGTGTCCGCCGACGTGCCGTTCTCGAGCAGCAGCGTGGCCCCGACGCAGGCGAGCACGAGCGCCGCGGCATCGTGCAGCGCGGCAGCGAAGGCTCGTGCGTCGAAATGGATCGATTGCATGGACGAGACCACCGATCTAGGAAGCGCCGCGCGGGCGCAGGTGGCGATCGATCACGACGAGCAGGACCGCGTAGCAAGCCGCCGCGCCGAGAATTATAGCGCATTGCAACATGAGCCCCGCCGCGCGCCCGAGGAGCGCCGCGCCGGCGGAGGCGAGCATCACGCCGTACGCGGCGAGCGCGAGCTTGCCCTGCGTCCAGCCGGAAAGCACCAGCCGCTGGTAGTAATGGCTGCGATGCGCGCGCCAGAAGCGCTCGCCGCGCACGATGCGGCGCAGCAATGTGGCCGACGCATCGACGATGAAGGGCGAGAAGACCAGCAGCGGAAACCACGCCGGCCAGGCGCCCGCCGCGAACCCCGCGCAGCCCAGCGCGCCGGCGAGGAATCCGAGCGGAATCGAGCCGACGTCTCCGAGGAACACGCGTGCGGGCGGGAAGTTGTACGCGAGGAAACCGGCCGCGGCCGATGCGATCGCGAGGCTCGCCGCCGCGACCGCGGGCGCGCCCGCGAGGCCCGCTGCGACCGCGTATGCGGAAAATCCGATCATCGCCATGCCGCCCGCGAGCCCATCGGCTCCATCCATGAAGTTGAAGAGGTTCGTCATCCAGGCGATGGCGAGCGCGACGAGCACTGTGATTGCCGCGCCGCCACCGAGTTCAACGGCGACGACGCCTGCGGCGGCGAGATGCGCCGCGAGGCGCACGGCGACCGGAAGGCTGCGGTAATCGTCCGCCAGCGAGACCAGCGCGAGAACCACCGCGCAGGCGAGCGGCGTCGCGAGCTGCGCGCCGCTCGTCCAGGCGGCGACCGGCAAAGCGCCGGCGAGGACCGCGAGGCCGCCCACGCGCGGCGTGGGAGCCGCGTGCAGCGACCTCTCGTTCGGCCGATCGACGAGGCGGCGCGCGAGCGGCGAGCGCAGCAGCAGCGCGATCGCGAGCCACGTGATGATCGCCGGCGCCGCGAGCACGAGCCACATGGGCGTCACGTCGCGCGTTCCTCGCGATAGGCCGCGACCATTTCCGCGACGGCGGCGCGCAGGTCGCGCTCGGCGCGCCAGCCGAGCTCGCGCTCCGCCACCGCGGGATCGAGCTCGAGCGATCGCGTGAGGCTGCGCGCGGCTTCCGAATGCCCGAGCATGGCACCGGCACGCTCGAGCCACGCGCGAGGCACGTCGACGAGGCGTGTCGGCCGGCGAAGCGCTTCGCGCATGCGTGCGACCAGCTCGCGCGTGGAAAAGGGCTCCCGATTCGCCGCGAGGAAGGTGCATCCGTTCGCCGCGGGATTGGCGGCGCAAAGCACGAGCAGTCGCGCGAGGTCGTCCACGTGGACGAAGCTGCGGCGGTTGCGCAGCGCGCCGAACGGCAACGGCCACGGAGAATCGCACGCGCGCAGGAGCGATGCGAGGTTTCCCTGCGCACGCGCACCGAGCACGAGCGGCGCTCGAACGATCGCATACGCGAGCCGCGACGATGCCGCGACTTCGGCGAGCGCCCGCTCGGCGGCGAGCTTGGACCGTCCGTACGCATCGACCGGCCGCGGCGGATCGTCGAGCGTGAACGGCGCATCGCGAGTCTCGTCCCCCATGGCCTTCGAGGAGCTCACGAAGACCAGGCGCCGCGCGCCGCATCGCGATGCCGCCTGCGCGAGGGCCGCGGTCTTGTCGCGGTTGTCGCGCATGAAGGCGGCCTCGTCGTCGCCCCGGGCGTGCACGCGCGCCGCGAGATGGAACACCGTCGCATCGGAGAGGCGCATCGCATCGATTCGCTCGCGCCAATCCGCGGCGGCGAGATGGAGCGCCTGGTGGGCATTGCCGAGGCGAGCGACCAGCGCGCGGCCGACGAATCCCCCGGCGCCCGTCACCACGATCGGTCCCTGCAGCGTCATGGCGTGGAAAGCGAAGCGGGCATCCCTTTCGAGATGCCCGCCTGCGGTCGTCCTATGCGGCGATTACGGACAGGTCGTCGGGTTGTTGACGGTGAGCGTCGCGAACGAGGTGCCGTCCGTGATCGTGACCGTCGACGCCTTGGTGCCGCCGGTGCCCGGACCGGCCGGTCCCGCGCGCGAGACGCTGATCGTCGAGCCGGTGATGCTGATCGTGAGATTCGGGTCGGTCGTGCTGGCGCTGAATCCGCCACCCGTGCCGGCCGAGCCGCCGGCGATCGAGGCGGAAACCGTCTGCGCGCAACCGACCGTCACCGGGTTCGGCGCGATCTGGATCGGCAGCACCGGCGTGGCGGTACCCACGGCTGTGTTCACCGTCGCGGTCGTGTGCGCACCGGTGGCATCGGTGAAGACGATCGTCGCCGTGCCGCACAGTCCCGGGTTGTTCGCGGTGACCGTGAACACGCCCGGCTGCGAGCTGCTGCTCTGCGGGCTCACGATGACGAGCGAGGTGTTGGAGCTGGTGGCCGTGTACGGAGGCACGCCGCCGAAGACTTGCACGGTGCCGCTGCCGGTGCCGCAATCCGCGGTGGTGGCGCCGGTGAACGTGAACGTATCGGGCAGGGCGGTGATCGTCGCGCCGGCGCTGCCGCCCTGGATCACGAACACGGTGTCGAAGTACACGCCCGTGGACGCCTCCTGGATGCGCAGCACGCCGAGTTGCGTGGGTTGGTTGGCGGTCGCGCGGATGATGGCCGTCACCGTGCCGGTGTGGTCGCTCACGACCGAGATCGTGCTGCCATTCGCGCCGGTCGACGGATCGACCAGGATCGCCGCGCCGCGCAGGATCGTGAGGTTGAACTGCTCGTTCCCGTGCAGCGTGCCGTTGGTGACCGCCGCGAAGCGCACCGCGGTGTCGCCTCCGGAGCACGCCACGTTGCCGGTGGTGCCCGCGGGCGGCTGCGCCGCGCCGGGGCAAGCGCTCGGAGTGAACGTGGCGCCGTATCCGGTGAGGAAGTTCTGGCCGACGTGCACCGTGGCGGTCGCCGAGAGGCCGTTGCCGGAGCGCACGACGAGGCTCACGGTCCGGATCGGCAAGGCACCCGCCGCCAGGCCGGGATCGATGACGCCGGGATTGGGCGCGACGACGGTAAAGCTGCGGCCGTCGAGCGAGCTCGGCACCGGCAGCACGTTGGGCTCGCTCACGCTGAGCGCGAACGGCGGAATGCCGCCGGAGATGTCGAAGGAGAACGGAACGCCCGCGTAAACCGTCGATTCCGTGGGCAGGATCTGAAGGTCTGCTCCACCGGGTTGCGACGGGTTGCCGGCGGCGCCGCCGCCACCGCAGGAAGTCAATACCAAGGCCGAGAGTACGGCGAGCACGCCGCCAGCGAGGGAGTTCAGCGAGGGCAATTTCACGGTCGTTCCCCTTTGTTTTGGGCCCGCATTTCGAATTTCTTGAAAATTAGCGGGTTACGGCGGGTTATTAAAGCCCAACTTTCACTTCGGCGCAAGTCTTTCCCGACGACCCCCGGTAGGGCCGGGATCGTGCGGCCAAAGGGCTCAGCAGTGAGTGGCGCCGGCGAGAACCTTCACCGTGACCGGCGCGACGCTTTGCCCGTCGGAGAAGGCCGCCTGGAGGGTGATGTC
>DATNGJ010000001.1:0-33661 GCA_035605915.1 Usitatibacter sp. | reverse complement strand
GGCATCGGCATCGTGGCCGGCCGCTCAACTCGGTCGTTAGCGGTCATGCAAAGCGACGTTGCGATCACCGTGCGAGTTGGAATGCCATCCGATCATCGGTCTTTGGTGCAAATCGATGAATACGCCGCCTCGCACTTCGATCGAGTTTCGGCAATCGCCGATGCTTTGGCGGCGGGAGAATGTTTGATCGCCGAATCAGATCACGATGCTCTGGGCTACGTCGTGCTGAATTACGTATTCTTCGGCTTCGGGTTCATACCCGTCATCGTTGTGGCGGCAGCGCATCGGAGAAATGGTGTCGGTCTTCGCCTATTGTCCGAGGCGCGGTATCGGTGCACGTCGCGAAAATTGTTTACGTCGGCGAACGCCTCAAACGTTGCGGCACAGGCGCTGTTCGCTCGGGCGGGATTCGCGCGAAGTGGAACCATCGATAACCTGGATGAGGGGGACCCGGAGTTCGTGTATTTCACACAATGTGGGCGCGCATGACCGCTAACAACGCGTCGGAGCGGGCCGTGAGGCATGGTGGGCCGCGTCTGGCCGCGGCATGGGTATCGTGGCCGGCCGCTCAACTCGGTCGTTAGGCGTCATTGCGTGGAAACAGATCTCGAATTGACGCAGCTGCCGGTCGTGGAGCGCATCATCCGTGCGTCGTGGTCCCATGAGACGGCGTGGGATCCATCGTCATGGAGCCCCGAAATTCCCGAGTCCGGCCAATGCTGGTCGACTGCTTATGTCATTCGCGCCATATTCGGAGGTGAGATCGTGCATGCCGAGGTGCTTCCCTCCAAAGTGCCGAAAGAACACCATGCCTGGAACCGTCTTCCCGATGCAACGACCGTGGATCTGACGCGGGCGCAGTTCGGCCCGGCTCAACAGTTTCGCGAGTGCACGCTCCCAGAATCACTGATCATGTCGGTCGCCGGAGTTCAAGCGCAATGCCTGTTGGGGCGAGTCGAGGCAGGGTTGCGGGTGACAATGACGCCTAACAACTCGTTGGAGCGGACATGAATCACCGTGGGCGCCCTGTGCTCGCAATGGATTGCGCGCTCGCCAGGGCGCAACGGCGGCAATGGTTGGCCGCTCAACTCGGTCGTTAGATGGCAGCCAATCGAGCCATCGTGGTGACATAGGCATCCAATCGTGTATTTCGAGCTTGTCGGCGAAATTACTCACGTCGAGACATTCGCCTCAGGTTCGGGTATTCGAGAGTTGGCGCGGTTGCGGAAGATCTATGGTCGCGGGCGGTGGCGGAAGCGGAAAGGGTTTGCCCAGGTCCGGCTTCCCGATAGGGCCGTTCGTCGTGCTGAGGTACACTGGTACGAGGCGACGGGCATCGGCCGTCGCGAAATGAAGATCAAGCGATTCATCGACTAATCAGATGGCCTCGAACCCGACCAGATTCGTCATTTGCCTGCGCAACAAGGGATACGAGGCGTCGCTCGAGCAGCTCAAGCTGTATCGCGTCCAGGCCGACCGAGAGGCGGAGAAGCGCAAGCTTCTTCGAATCATCGACGAATCGGGCGAGGACTACCTCTTCCCGGCGAACTACTTCAAGCCAATTGAGCTTCCCCAGCCAATTCGGCGCGCAATCCGGGCTGCCATCTAACAACGCGTTGGAGTGGACCGGTAAGCACCGTGGCCGCGCTGTCCTCGCGATGGATTGCGTGCTCGGCGGCGCGGAATCAGCGCTGTGCCTGGCCGCTCAACTCGATCGTTAGATGTCATTCCCCAAGGTCGATCGCTTGTGGCACGATAGGCATAGCGCCGAGGTGTGAAAATGTCCACGCCAAAGGAAGATCTAACCCGCCTCATCGAAAGCCAGCCTGATGACGCCTCGCCCGACGAGATCGTGCGAGAGCTGGCTTTCCACGTCATGATTCAACGCGGCCTCGCGGACTCGGATGCGCGGCGCACCATTTCGAACGAAGAAATGGGGCGGCGCATTCGATCATGGCGCAGATAGCCTGGACAAACGAAGCCCTCCGCTGGCTCGAGGACATCTTCGAGTACATCGCTGCGGATAATCCCGATGCAGCGAATCGAACGGTCGAGGGCATATTCGAGCGCGCGCAAGCACTGGCGCAATATCCCGAGCTAGGTCATCGTTACCTGCATTCGAGCCGCAACGTCCGCATTCTCCTGTACGGGCATTACCGCATTGCCTATCTGGTCAAGGGAGATGGAAACGTGGATATTCTCGGGGTGTTCCACGATGCGCTCGACATCACGAAATATCAGCTCTGAATGACACCTAACAACGCATTGGAGCGGACCGTGAGGCATGGTGGGCCGCGTCTGGCCGCGGCACCGGCATCGTGGCCGGCCGCTCAATTCGGTCGTTAGACGTCGTTCGGTGGCTTCGGCTAACATAGCGGATACGCTATAACGCGTCGTGGCCTGGTCCGTCACCTTCTTTAGCAACCGTGTCGAGGCGGAGATCCTCGCCCTCGCGCCTGGTTTCGTCGCCCGGTTCATCCGATATGCCGAGCGAATGGAGGTGTTCGGGCCGGACCTGGGAATGCCGCATACCCGTGCAATGGGTGGCGGTTTATTCGAACTCCGGATTACAGCCGCAGAGGGAATTGCGTGGACCGCCGCATCGTCATTCTTCATCAGTTCTTGAAGAAGTCGGAAAAGACACCGCCCAAGGAGCTCGAGATAGCGCGGCGCCGAATGAGGGAAGTGACATGACCAGCAGCCTCAAGCAGTTCAAGCGACGCGCGCTCTCGCGCCCGGGCGTCAAAGCAGCCTACGACGCATCTGCGGAAGAGTTCGCCTTTCTCGACGAAGTTCTGAAAGCCCGTGCCGAGGCAGGGCTGACTCAAGCCGAGGTGGCCGAGCGCATCGGAACTACGCAATCGGCGGTGGCGAGATTGGAATCGGCCGAGCCCAAGCACTCCCCTTCCATAGCCACCCTGCAGAAGTACGCCAAGGCGCTTGGATACACGGTGCAATTGAAATTGGTGAAAGAACGACGTCTAACAACGCGGTCGAGCGGACCGGGAAAGAGCGTGGGCCGCGGCGGCGCGCAGGGGAAATGATGCGCGTCGCCAGCATCGTGCCGGCCGCTCACAAGAAATTCGCGCGGAATTTGAGCGCCGTCGTCCGTGGGCAGTCATTTGATGGCTAACAACGCGTTGGAGCGGACGTGAGGCGCCTGCGCGAGGTGACGGGGCCCGACCAGGTGTGGCGCGGTGACATCACGTACCTCCAGCTGCACGCGCCGTCGGTACAGGGAACCAATCGCGAAGCCGGCGCCACTGGGTCGCAGCTCGCCTTCATGAAATGCAGACAGGAGTGACGGCTAGCAACGTTGGCACCAAGGGCGCCTGATGTCGAGATTGCCATGATGCGTACCCCGGACGGGCACAGCCGGCTCGAGATCTCCCGTTTCCTGGCACCCCCCGTGGTCGCCGATCATCGCACCTCACCGGTGAACGCTCTCGGCTATCTACGCGTCATGTTCACCGTGGAGGACATCGACGATACGCTCGCTCGACTTCGGAAACGTGGCGCGACGCTGGTGGGCGAATTGGTTCGGTATGAAGATGCGTATCGGCTCTCCTACATCCGCGGCCCCGAAGGAATTCTCATCGGGCTCGCCGAAGAGCTCGGGCGACGTTGAGGCATCGGAGGCCCATGACATCCCGGTTGGCATCCTGCAGCTGCGGGCAACTGCAAGCGAGAACCGAGCAGGATCCCGTTCGCGTTTCGGTGTGCCATTGCCTGGCGTGCCAGCGACGTACCGGGAGCGTCTTCGCGGCCCAGGCCCGCTTCCCGAGCGAAGCGGTCACCATCGTGGGCCGAAGCGTCGAGTACGTCCGCGTCGGGGACGAAGGCACGAGAGCCACTTTCAGGTTCTGTCCGACCTGCGGTGTCACCGTCTACTACACCGTCGAAGGCCATGCCGAATTCGTGGCGATACCCGTAGGCGTATTCGCCGACCCGGCATTCCCGGCCCCGAAGGTCTCGGTCTACGAGGAGCGCATGCATCCGTGGGTGGAAATGCCCGCAGACATGGAGCACATCGCATAAGGAGACATGAGACATCGAGCGTGGCATGATGGCCGGATCGGCCTCGCATCGAGGAGACGCCAATGAAAGCCGTCGTCTTTGCTTGCATGCTTTGCATGGGCTCCATCGGCAGCGCAACCGGATCGCACGTGCTGAAGAGCGTCGATCTCAACGACCCGCGCGTGCTCGACCGGATGGCCGCCGAGTCGCCCGCGCTCTATGGGAAGATCGAGAAGATCCTGCGGCAAGCCGGCGATCAGCCGCCGGAGCAGGTCGCGAAGTGGATGAAGGCATCGTTCGACGCGGACAACGCGCGCTACGGCTACCTCCTCAAGACGAGCGACCCGCCGAAGGCCGAGTTGTCGTTCGTCCTCGGCGATACGCGGTATCGTGCGGAAGTCGCGCTGCGCAACGTGCGGCCCCGGCTGATCGGCGGTCCTTTCACCGTCGATCGCGATCGGCCGAAGCTGGTCCCGCTCCATCCCGCGCGGAACCAGCCCTGACCGACCGATGTCCGGAGTGAAAGCCGTCTGCCTGGCGATGGGCATCCTCTCGCTCTTGCTCCTCGCGATCGCGCTGACGATGGCGTGGTTCGCGGCGGCGCTCCCGGTGCAGCAGTCGGCCGGACCCAGGACCACCGATTTCGCGGCTCGCGTGCAGGCGACGACATCGTGCGAAGTGCTGAAGGCGGTGTGCACCGACATCGCCTCCGGCTACGACGCGCAGCACACCACCATGACACGCCTCAATCGCCTTACGGACGAGCTGTTGAAGAGGATCGCGTGGTTCGCGGCCGTCTGGGCGCTCGCGAGCGCCGCGGCGTTCTTCTACGTCTTGCGCACGGTGCGCCGCCAGCAGGGTCGGCACACGGCTGCCTGAAGAGGAGCAACGCATGGCATCGACCGGGACGAAAGCGACCGCGCATCCGCGCTACGACATCAAGGCGAGCCGGATCGTGATGGAGTCCGCCGACATGCGGGTGATCGACCAGACGCTCGCTGCGGGAGAATGCGTCCCCTGGCATCTCCATCCCGAAACCGACGACTACGTGATCTGCCTTCGCGGCGAGCTGGAGGTTCGTGAGGTGAATCCGGACCGGACCACCACCCTGCGCGCGCTCGAGCGCTACCTCGTTCCGCGGAAGACGCCTCACACGACGGTGAATGCCTCCAGCGAGGACTGCCAGTTCCTGATCGTCCAGGGGCCCGGCAAGGTGGAGTTCGTCCCGCTGCCGAAGCTCGACGTGCGGAGCGCGCGCGAGTAGCGATGCCTTGCGAGGAATGCCGCGAGCTCTCGACCCACGCCTTCCGCTCGATGGACGATCTGGTCCACGCCGTGCGCCTGGCGGCCGAGGAGACGGATCGCGGAGTGCTGAGTCGAATCCACCGGGAAGCGCTTTCGCAAGCCGCCGAGGAAGCGCTCGATTCTTCGCTCGCGAGCGGTGCGCTGCCGAATACGGTGCGCTATCGTTTTCGCTGCGAGGTGTGCGGGGACACGTTCGCGCTCCACGCGGATACGAGAACCGGCGAGGGCGGCTGGACCAGGGAAGGATGATTGCGCGATGTCCAAACTGAAAGTGATGAGCTTCGCCGTCTCCATCGACGGATACGGCGCCGGTCCGGACCAGGACCTGCAGAATCCACTCGGAGTCCGTGGAACCGAGCTGGTGGACTGGTTCTTCCACACGAAGATGTGGCGCAACATGCACGGGCAGGGCGCTGGCGAAGAGGGCGTCGACAACGAGATCGCGGGCAAGGGCTTCGAGAACCTCGGCGCGTGGATCCTCGGGCGCAACATGTTCGGCCCCGTGCGCGGGCCGTGGCCCGACGAGAGCTGGCGCGGCTGGTGGGGCGAGGAGCCGCCATACCACGTGCCGGTGTTCGTCCTGACCCACCATGCGCGCGCGCCGTTGAAGATGAAGGGGGGCACCGAGTTCCGCTTCGTGACCGAAGGCATCCACGCCGCGCTCGAGCAGGCGAAGGCCGCCGCGAACGGGCGCGACGTACGCCTGGGCGGCGGCGCGGGGACGATCCGACAGTTCCTGAAGGCACGCCTCGTGGACGAGCTGCATCTCGCGGTGCGCCCCGTCCTGATGGGCCGCGGCGAGAACCTCTTCCGCGACATCGACCTCGCCGCGCTCGGTTACGAATGCGTGCGCCATGTGCACGGCGAACGCGCGATGCATGTGTACCTCGCCAAGCGCTGACGCGACCGCGCGATCCGGTGATTTGGCCGGCGCCGATCGGAGAACGATGACGTGATCCTCGAAGCCGCGCCGCTGCAGGTGAAGCCCGGACAATCGCAGGCCTTCGAGAAGGCGTTCGGCATCGCGCAGTCGATCATCGCCTCGATGCCCGGCTACCGCTCGCACGAGCTGCAGCGCTGCCTCGAACGCGAGGGTCACTACCTGCTCCTCGTGCGCTGGGCGAGCGTCGCCGATCACGAGGACGGATTCCGAAAGTCGCCGCGGTACCAGGAATGGCGGGGTCTCCTGCACCACTTCTACGATCCGTTCCCGACCGTGCTCCATTACGAGAAGGTGTGAAGAGCCGGTGCGCATCCTGGTGAGCGGGAGTCGGCTCGTGGCGCCAACCTCCGAGCACGTCGATTCCTACCGTGCACTGGTGCGCGAATTCGTCGAGCGGAAGGAGAGCATGGTCCCCTTCACGCTCGGTTTCGCCGCCGAGCCCTTCGATGCGTTCCTGGAAAAGCTAGCCGCATGCTCGCGCGGCGAGGGAATCCCGGAAGGGTTCGTGCCACATTCCACCTTCTGGCTCGTGCGCGAGGGCGAGGTCGTCGGCGTGTCGAACGTGCGCCACCGCCTGACCGAGGCGCTGCGGCGCAATGGCGGAAACATCGGCTACAGCGTGCGGCCCAGCGCGCGCGGCCGGGGGTTTGCGCGCGAGCTGCTCCGGCTTACACTCGAACGCGCTCGCGGCCTCGGGCTCTCGGAGGCGTGGCTCACCTGCGCGAAATCGAACGCCGCCTCGGTGCGCACCATGCTCGCCAACGGCGCGGTATTGGTATCCGAGGAGCTCATCGAGTCGCGTGGGGAGATCGTGCAGCGCTATCGAATTCCGCTCGCCGGGAGTTGACCATGCCGAATCTCTCCGAAACCTTCGCCGTTCTCGCGCCCTCGCTCGCCATCACGCCCGTTCTCGTGACGCCCACGATTTACCAGGAGATCGATGAGCGCTTCGGCGGGTTCAAGGGCCACGTGCTGGTCGCGATGCACGAGTTCCGCGAGCGCTGGCCGAGCTGGGAAGTACATCCGAAGGGCGACGAGCTGGTGGTGCTCCTCTCCGGCGAAGCGCAGATGGTGCTCGACGAAAAGGGCGGCAAACGCGTCGCGCATCTCGCAAAGCCGGGCGACTACGTGATCGTTCCGCGCGGCACCTGGCACACGGCGCGCATCTGCGTCGAGACGCGCATGCTCTTCGTCACGCCCGGCGAGGGCACCGAAAACAAGACTGCCTGAGGTAGAGATGCCCCGCTTCCGCATCATGATCGAAGGCTCGGGAATCGAGGTGCCGGGCGATTTCGCCGGCGTTCCTGGGCAGACCGTGCGCGGCTTCTTCGTCGCGCGCGTGGTGAACGCCGCCGATCGCAAGCAGGCGGGCGAGCGCGCGCTCGCGCTCGCGGCCGACGACTGGCGCAACGGCCCCTACGCGAGCCTCAACGCGCGGCCGACGCTGAAAATCTCGGAGGTGCATCCGGCGTCCTTCCTCGAGTGGCTGAGGCCGAAGCGCACCGGCTACGCGTTCCATCCCGGGCACTAACGATGCCGACGATCTTCTCGCACATCGCCGTCCCGCTCGCATTGCGCGCCGGGCTCGGCCCGCGCGCGATTGCGCGCCCGCTCCTTCTCGCCGGCATGGCCGCCTCGGTCATTCCCGATCTCGACGTCATCGGATTCCGGTTCGGCGTCGCGTACGGCTCGCAGTTCGGCCATCGCGGCGCCACGCATTCGATCGCGTTCTCGCTCGCCATGGGCGCGGTCGCGGCGCTGTGCTCGGCACGGCTGCGCGTGAAGAAGTCCTTCGCCTTCCTGTTCGTCGCGGCGTGCGGCGCCTCGCACGGATTGCTCGACAGCTTCACCGACGGCGGCAACGGCATCGCGCTCTGGTGGCCGTTCACCGACCAGCGCTTCTTCGCGCCCTGGCGCCCGATCGAGGTCTCGCCGCTCTCGGTGCAGCGTTTCCTCTCGCAGCGCGGGATCGAAGTGCTCGGCTCCGAGCTCGTGTGGGTGTGGCTCCCGGCGGCGGTATTCGCGATGTTGCTGCTTGCCGTGCGCGGCCGAAAGCCAGCAACGCCTTCGATCGAAAGGACCTCCCGATGACGAAGCCGATCCTCAACATCGCCGATGCCGTGCTGCAACCGCGTCCCGCCGCGTTCGCCGCGAAGGGAGCCGCGGCCGAGAAGTTCGACGCGCGGATGGCGTTCATCGGCCCGCGCGTCGGCGCGCAGAAGCTTGGCTACAACATCACCGCGGTTCCGCCCGGCAAGCGGGCGTTTCCTTTCCACAATCACCGCGTGAACGAGGAGATGTTCTTCATCCTCGAGGGAAGCGGCGAGGTGCGCATCGGAAGCGAGACGCATCCGGTCCGCAAGGGCGACATCATCGCGTGCCCGCCGGGCGGCAAGGAGACCGCCCACCAGATCGTGAACACCGGCAACGAGGAGCTGCGCTACCTCGCGGTGAGCACGAAGCTGTCGCCGGAGATCGCGGACTATCCGGATTCGGGAAAATTCGGCGTGCTCGCGGAATTTCCCCCTGCGCCGGGCGAGAAGCCGGCGCAGTTCCGCTTCATCGGCCGGGAAGGGAACCAGGTCGATTACTGGGAAGGCGAGTAAGCAAGAGCGCGCAAAGCGCGGGATTGGCGGTGAGCCGGTGGGCCTATCGGCCGAACGGCCGAATCGCGTTGCGGGTCCAGAGGGAAGGAACGCAGTTCGAACCGGTCGGCCAGTGCAACCTCGAGTGCCGCATGTGTCCCGTGCGTATCGCGGCGGGGGTGGGCGCGGCGTGAAGGGAAAGCCGCCGGCGACTGGCCATGGCGGCGCGCGTATGTGACCTACTCCGGCGAGTCGATGCCGTGCTGCATGGTCGCGACTCCCGACTGCTTCCACTTCGGCGACATGGCGAAGGAGGGCGTGATGCGCGTCCGGAACGGCGCCGACTACCACGCCTTCCGCGAGCGGGTCGCCCCGGACGACCCGCCGGAGATCTGCCGCGGCTGCGCGGTGTACAACGGCACGTTCCGAGGGTGCAGGTAGAATGAAGCGACCCTCTCCCCGAACCGCCGAGGGGCAGGAAGTCCTTTCATGACCGAACCCCCGATCCTCCTCGACGGCGCCCGTGCGCTCGAGTACGCGATCCTCGACGAGGAGGCACACGGCATCGTCGACGGCGTCGCGATCGGCTCCGAAGCCGTGTCGCGACTCGTCATCGCGGAGAACCTCGTGGAGGCCGGCGTCTTCCTCATGCATTGCAACGACGAGTGGAGCACCGTGATCGGCGAGTCGTACGCCGACGCGCAATCCGCGCGCATCGCCGCGGGCGAGGCCTATCGCGGCGGGCGCATCGAATGGATCCGCTTCCGCGAGCTCACGCCGGAGGAAGCGCGCGAGGTGGAGACGACGCGCGCCTTCCTTCGCGAGATCACCGCGGAGTATCCGCCCGGCTAGAGGGTCCGATGGCGGCGACGAACGGCCGCGGCGTCGCGGCGGCCAACGCGGTGATGGTGTTCGGCATCCTGCCGATGCTCGCCTGGCTGGGCCTCCTCGTGCGCTCCGTCTTCCGCGTCGAGGTCGGCGAGTTCGACCTCTCGGACCTCATGTTCGTGGGCGTCGCCGGAATGGGCGCCTATCTCGTGACGCTCGTGGTCGCGGGCCTCGGCGCCATCTGGGCGGCGGCGCTATTGCGCCGCGCCTCCGTTCGCGCGCGCCGCGTCGCCCGCGTCCTGGTGAGCCTCACCGCGGCGATGCTGCTGCTTCCGTGGCTCGGCGTGCTCGTCCTCGTGGCGCTCCGTTGGCTGGAGTGAGGCTCGCGGTACCATGCTCGACCCGACCCCGAAGGATGCGCCGTGACCGAAAAGACGACCGCTCCCATCAGCCGCTATCCGGTCCCCGAGATCTCGCAACTGCCGGAGGACCTGCGCGCGCGCATCCTCGCCGTGCAGGAGAAGGCGGGCTTCATCCCCAACGTGTTCCTCGCGCTCGCGCACCGGCCCGACGAGTTCCGCGCGTTCTTCGCCTATCACGACGCGCTCATGGAAAAGCCGGGCGCGCTCACCAAGGCCGAGCGCGAGATGATCGTGGTCGCCACCTCGGGCGCCAACCAGTGCCTCTACTGCGTGGTCGCACACGGCGCGATCCTTCGCATCCGCGCGAAGAACCCGCTCATCGCGGACCAGGTCGCGACCAACTACCGCAAGGCCGACATCACGCCGCGCCAGAAGGCGATGCTCGATTTCGCGATGAAGGTGTCGCGCGAGGCGCAGGCGATCGGCGAGGCGGATTTCGACGCGCTCGAGCGCCACGGCTTCAGCGAGGAGGACGCGTGGGACATCGGCGCGATCGCGGCCTTCTTCGCGCTCTCCAACCGCATGGCGAACCTCACGTCGATGCGGCCCAACGACGAGTTCTACGCGATGGGACGGGAGGCGAAATGAGCCGGCGCAGGCGGTTTCGCGCGAGGGCGGCCTGCGCGTGCGCGGCCTCGTCGTCGGACTGATCTCCGACACCCACGGGCTGCTGCGTCCCGAGGCGCTCGCGGCGCTCGCCGGGAGCGACCACGTGATCCATGCCGGCGACATCGGCGATCGTGCGATCCTCGAAGCGCTCGAGCGCATCGCGCCGCTCAGCGCGATCCGCGGCAACAACGACACCGGGTCGTGGGCGAAGGCGATTCCCGAGGAACGCACGATCGAGATCGGCGGCGTACGCATCCACATCGTGCACGACGTGAAGGCGCTCGCAGAGATTCCGGACGAGACGCGCGTGGTGGTCTCGGGACATTCGCACATCGCGCGCATCGTCGAGAAGGACGCGGTGCTGTTCGTCAATCCGGGAAGCGCGGGACCGCGGCGGTTCCGGTTGCCGGTAAGCATCGGGCGGCTCTCGATCCGCGATCCCAAGGTGGAGGCGGAGATCGTCGAGTTGGAGGTGGCCGGTCCTCGATCGCGATAGCGGCGCGCCTCGCCGTCGGCTGGCACGGCCTTGGTGCGCTGGAGCGAGGCGCGCACGGATCGAGTGCGAAAGCGCGGCGTTGTGCGCGCAGACTTTCCTTGCGCGACAAGGCCTTGGCGCTTGCGCCGCCGCGGCACGCTTGCTGCTGGAAGCGCGCTACCGCTTTGCGTGAAGGGTCCAGCGATGCTTCCCGTCGATCCCCGCATCCGCCTCGTGCGCCGCGAGGACGCGCGCGAGATCCAGGCGATCTACGCGCCATACGTGCGCGACACCGTGGTCTCGTTCGAGATGGAGCCGCCGAGCGTCGACGAGATGGCGCGGCGCATCGAATCGATCCTGCCCTGGTTCCCGTGGCTCGTCTGGGTGGAGGAGGGCCGCGTGGCCGGCTACGCCTACGCGAGCCGCCACAAGGAGCGCCTCGCCTACCAATGGTCCGCCGACGTCTCCGCGTACGTGCAGCGCGATTTCCATCGGCGCGGCATCGGCGGCGCGCTCTATCGCGAGCTCCTCGGTCTCGTGCGCCGCCAGGGATTCTTCAACGCGTACGGCGGCATCACGCTGCCCAACGCGGCGAGCGTCGCGCTGCACGAATCGGCGGGATTCGAGCCCCTGTGCGTCTATCGCGGCGTGGGCTTCAAGATGGGACGATGGCGCGACGTGGGCTGGTGGCACCTGCGCCTCGCGGAGCTGCCCGCGAACCCGGCGCCGCCGCGCCGCTTCGCGGAGCTCGCTCCCGCCTGACCGCTTTTCAGGCGGGCTTGGGGTATTCGACGATCTTCGCGGCCTTGCGCTCGAACTTGTCGCGCTTCACGAGCAGGCGCTCCTGCCGCCTGGAGATGAGCGGATAGTGGCGCACTTCCACGAGGCGGTCGTGCGTGGACCAGCACGAATCGGTGGCGGTGACCCATTCGCGCGGATCGATGCGCCTCAGGTCGAACGGCAGCGAGTAGCTGCGCAGCGTCTTGTGGCCGCGCTTGTTCGAGTACTCGTGGAAATAGGAGAGCGCGAGCTCGCGCAGCGACCGGTAGATGGGATCGCGGTAGCGCAGCGGCGCGCCGTTGGTCTTCGAGATCGCGCCCCACGCGCCCGAGCGGCGGAAGAGGGCGATCACGTGCGGGTAGTCGCTGATGTCGCAGTCGAGGTGCATCACGAGCGGCGGCTCGCCGTGGACCCACAACGCGCACGCGGCGACCATCGCGCCCTCGATGCAATGCGCGCGCCGCTGCCGCAACACCTCGCGCACCGAGAGCACCGTCTCGCCGCCGACCTCGTGGTTGATGGGGATCGCGTTGAGGAAGGCCTGGATCTTGTGCGGCGTGTCCAGGCGCGCGAGCTTCGCGTATTCCGACGGACGCAGCCCCAGGTGGCTCGGACGCGCGAACCGGGGCTGCGGCGGACGTGGCTCGAGCGTCGGCTCCTCCAGGCCGGCCTTCTTCGCATGGCGGGTTCGTGCGGCCATCTCCCTCCCTCACGTCGTGCGGCCGGTGCTGGGAAAGCACGCGAGCCGAGGAGTTCCTTGGCCGGATGCTACCAAAGCCACCTCCACCCGGCGCCCGTAAAGCGCCGAAAGATTTTCCGAATTGACGACTTGCGCGGTGGCGCCCGCGGCCATGGTGCTCCCGTCGCGGATCATCACCACGCGGTCGGCGATCGCGAGCGCATGGTCGGGATGGTGCGTGGAGAAGACCACCGCGGCGCCGGAATCGCGCAGCCGCGCGATCTCGTCCAGCACGCGCGACTGGTTCCCGAAGTCGAGGTTCGCCGCCGGCTCGTCCATGAGGATGTGCGTCGCCTCGGTGGCGAGCGCGCGCGCGATGAGGGTGAGCTGGCGTTCGCCGCCGCTCACGGCATGGATCGGGCGATCGGCGAGCGTCGCGATGCCGAGGCGCTCGAGCGCGCCGAGGGATCGCGCGAGGTCGCGCGCCCCGGGCCGCGCGAAAACGCCCCGATGCGCGCTGCGTCCCATCTCCACCATCTCGAGCACGCTGAAGTCGAAATAGCTCTCGGCGGCCTGTGGAACGTACGCGAGGCGCCGCGCACGCTCGCGCACGGGCCACTCGCCGAGCGCGCGATCGTCTACCATCACCGTGCCCTCGAGCGGCGCGAGCAGCCCCAGCAGCGTGCGCAGGAGCGTCGTCTTGCCGCTCCCGTTGGGACCGAGGATGCAGACCACCTCGCCCGCCGCGATCGCAAGCTCGATCGCGCGCCCGACGACGCGGCCGCGGAAGCCGACGGCGAGGCCGTGCGCCGCGAGCGTCATGCGGACCTCCGGAACGAGAACGCGAGGAGCGCGATGAAGACCGGCGTGCCCACGAAGGCCGTCGCCACACCCGGCGGAATCTCGATGGGAAAGGCCGTGCGGCAGAGCGTGTCGACCACGAGCATGAACGCCGCGCCGAGCACGATCGAGAGCGGCAGCACGCGCGCGAACGCCGCGCCGGCGAGCAGTCGCGCGGCGTGCGGGATCACGAGGCCGACCCAGCCGATGGTGCCGGCGAGCGCGACGGAACCCGCGGTGGCGAGCGTCGCGCAGACGATCACGATGAAGCGCAGCCACGCGACCGGAAGCCCGAGCGAGCGCGCTTCGTCCTCGGGAAGCGACAGTGCATCGACGCGCCAGCGCAGCAACGCGAGCGGCACGATGCCCACGGCGATCGGCAGGAGCGCGCCGGCGAGGTCCGCGGGCAGCACGCCGGAGAAGCTTCCGAGCAGCCAGAAGGTGATCGCGGGCAGCTGGTTGTACGGATCGGCGACGTACTTCACGAGCGCGATGCCGGCCCCGAAAAGCGAGCCCACCACGACTCCGGTGAGCACCAGGGTGAGGAGCGGATCGCGTCCGCCAACCCAGGAGCCGATCAACACGACGAGGCCCACCGCGACGAGGCCGCCCGCGAACGCGAGCGCCTGGATCGCGGCGATGGGAAGCGACCCGAGCACCGCGATGCCCGCACCGAGCGCGCAGCCCGCCGCCACGCCGAGGATGTCGGGAGAGACGAGCGGGTTCTTGAACAGGCTCTGGTAGGCGGCGCCCGCTGCCGAGAGCGATGCGCCCACCGCGAGCGCAGCGCCGATGCGCGGCGCGCGCACCTGCAGCACGACCGCATCCACGTTCTCGGCAAGGCCGCTCGAAGCGCCGGTCACCTTGGACCACAGCGCGCGCAGCACATCGACGAGGCTCACGGGGAAGCGGCCCGCGGCGAGGCTCCAGAGCACCAGCAGCGCGAGCACCGCGCATGCCGCCGCGAGCCACCCGCCGAAACGATGCCGCGCGAGGATCATGGAGGGCCGCATGAAGCCCATTCTAGAGAAAAGGGCCGATCGGCTTCGTTCGGCCCGAGCGCTCAGCGGGCGATGAGATGGACGGCGGTCGCCTTGACGCTCGCGACCGCTTCGCCGCGGTTCGCGAGGTCGAGCTCGAGATACGACTGCTTCGACACGTAGGCGACCAGGGGAAAGCCGCAGTCGAGCGTGATCTTGAAGAGCGGGCCGGCGGGCTCGGTCGCGATGACGCGCGCGGGAAACTGGTTGCGTACGCTGGAGCGGGATTGAGGCGACGCCGCGAGCGCGACATCCTCGGGCCGGATGCATGCGAGCACGGACGCGCCGAGGGAGGGCGTCACGATGCCTGCCGCATGCACGATCCGGCCGCCCACGTCGATGCGCGCGACGCCGTCGGCCACGGCGACGACCTTGCCTTCGATCACGGTTTCCACGCCGACGAACTCGGCGACCGCGGCATCGGCCGGCGTGTTGAAGATCGCCGAGGGCGTCCCGACCTGGGCCAGCGATCCTTCGCGCATCACGGCAATCGTATCGGCGAGCGCGAGCGCCTCGGACTGGTCGTGCGTGACGTACACGGCGGGGACCGATGCGCGCCGCAGGAAGTCCTTGAGGTCGCGGCGCAGCTGGCCGCGGCTGTGCGCATCGAGCGCGGCGAGCGGCTCGTCGAAGAGCAGCAGCCGCGACGAGGCGGCGAGCGCGCGGGCGAGCGCCACCCGCTGCTTCTCGCCGCCGCTCAGGTGCTTGGGCTCCCGGTCCGCGAGGTGCTTCACGCCGAGCCTCTCGAGCAGCGCCTCGACCGTCCCGGCATCCGCGCTCGCGGCGCCGAAGCGCCGCCCGAACGCGACGTTCTGCGCGACCGTGAGGTGCGGGAATAGCGCGTAGTCCTGGACCATGAAGCCGATGCGGCGCGCCTCGGGCGGCGCCGCGGTCACGTCCTCGCCGTCGATCGAGATGCGGCCGCCATCGGGACGGTTGAAGCCGGCGATGGTCTCGAGCAGCAGCGTCTTGCCCGCGCCGCTCGGCCCGAGGATCACCAGGACTTCGCCGGCCGCGACCGTGAACGTGATGCCGCTCAGCGCGAAAGCGCCCACACGCAGCGAGAGACGCTCGACCGCCAGCCGATGCGCGGTCATCGCGCGCGCACCGTCATCGGGCCGGCGTGGGTCCGGGCTCGCGCCGCTCGCGGAACAGGTAGCGCGACGCGATGAAGAGCGAGAGCGTGATCGCGAGGAAGAGCGCCGCCATGGCCGAGGAGTCGCCGAGGCCCGACTGCAGGAACAGGTCGTAGATCTTCACCGGCGCGGTCATCGGGTAGTACGTGAGCACGATGACGGCCCCGAACTCGCTCACCGAGCGCGCGAAGGTGAGCGCGAGGCCGGTGAGGATGCCGCGCGAGGCGAGCGGCAGCGTGATGCGGAAGAACACCGCCCAGCGTCCGGCGCCCAACGTGCGGGCGACCTTCTCGAGCCGGTCGTCGACACCCTCCAGGCCCACGCGCGCGGCGTTCACGGCGTAGGGCACGCTCACGTAGAGCATCGCGACGACGATCCCGGCCGCGGTGCCCCAGAACTTGATCCCCGTCCACTGCTCCAGCGGAGCGCCCACGATTCCGGTGCGTCCGAAGACGAAGAGGAGCGCGATGCCCACCACCGTATGCGGCACGGCGAGCGGCAGGTCCACGATCGCCTCGACCACGGGCTTGCCGGGAAACGCGCTGCGGGCGAGCAGGTAGGCGAGCGGAATGGCGAGCAGCGCCGCGCACGCCGTGGTCGCGAGCGCCGCGGCGAGGCTCAGCCCGATCGCGCTGCGCACCTCGGCCATGGCGGCCACGCGCGCGAGGGCGGCCCCGCTCTGCGACGCGTAGAGGTTCGCGAGCGGCAGCACGATGAATACCAGCAGCAGCGCGGCCGCGAATGCGAACGCGAGCGCGAGACCGCGCGGAGGCTGCGCGGCACGCGGAGCGGCGATGATGCCGGCGCTCACGGAGATTTCGGCCAGGGCACGACCATCGAGCGCAACTCGGCGGGCATCTTCGCGGCGTCGCTCGCCATCGCTCGCGCGGGTGCGCCGAAGCCTTTCGCCTCGATCACCGCGCGCCCCTTCGGGCCGAGCAGGAATTGCACGTATTTCACCGCCCATTCGCGCTGCGGCGCGTCGAACGGGATCGTCACCGCGTAGACGATGGGCTTGCCGGTGAGCGTGCCGTTCGCGGTGTGCGCGACGCCTTGCGAATAGAAGCCGGAGTACTTCGCGTCGCCCAGGTCGATCTGCGGCGGCAGCTCGAGATAACGGAACTTGTGCTGGCGCGCGTCCGAGCGGTAGATCGCGAGGTAGTCGATCTGCCCGGACTGGAGCGCCGCGATGAGCTCGGTCTCCGTGTCGCGCATGTTGGTCTTCGGCGCATTGGCGAGGATCCTTTCGGCGAGCCCGGGCTCGCGGTAGTAACGCTCCGCGAGCGAGAGCATCTGCACCGTCTGGTAGCCGGACGGATCCGTGTCGGGATTCGAGCGTCCGATCTCCACCCCAGGCTGCGACAGGAGCTGGTACCAGTTCTTCGCGCCGATGCGATCGGCGAAGCGGCTGCGGGGCGTGTAGACGAACGTCACGGCGTTGGTCGCGAATCCGGCGTACCAATCGGAGTAGGCCTTGCCGCCGTTCCTCCCGAAGAAGTACTTGGGAATGACGCTGTAGTCGGCCACCGCGACCACGTCGGCCTGGCGGTGCAGCTCGGTCACCTGCTTCACCATCTTCACGCTGCCGCCGAACTGGGCCTCGATCTTCACCTCCGGATGCTCGCGCATGAACGCGTCGTCGATCGCCCGGAACGGCGCGGCGAGCGTCCCGGCGGCGAAGATCGTGAGCGTCGCGGTCGGCGCCGCCGCCGCAGGCGGCATGCCCGCGAGGACGAGCGCGAGCGCGCAAAACGGGAAGATGCGGCGGCGGGCGTGCGCATACCGGGTCATTGTTCTCTCCATGCGGGGTTCGTGGGTCGCTGACGCGGCGCGCAACCGGCCGCGCGTCCCAAGCTTGCAAGAATATCGGGCGCGCGGAATTTCTGCAATATGCTGGAAAATATGCAAACCGCGGCGCGGCGACCGTACAATGGCGCATGCCCCGCGATTCCCGGCAACCCAGCGAGGCCGCGCTCCTCAACGTGCGCGAGCTCGCGCAATGGCTGCGCCTCAAGGAGCGCAAGGTCTACGACCTGGTCGCCCGCAACGAAATCCCGCACACGCGCGCCGGGGCGAAGATCCTTTTCGCGACGCCGCAGGTGGAGCGCTGGCTCGCCGCGCGTTCGGCCGGCGCGATGCCGCGCGACGCCGCGCCGCCAACCATCGCCGGCAGCCACGACCCGCTGCTCGAGTGGGCGGTGCGCGAGTCGCGCTGCGGCCTCGCGCTCCTCACCCACGGCAGCCGCGACGGGCTCGAGCGCCTCGCCGCGGGCGAGGCGAGCGCCGCGCTGCTGCATCTTCCGCATCGCGACCTCGCCGACTTCAACCGCGAGGCGGCCGAGGAGCGCCTCAAGGGCCGCGACGTGGCGCTGGTCGAGTGGGCGCGGCGCGAGCAGGGGCTGCTCGTCGCGCGCGGCAACCCGAGGAAGCTGCACGCGGTAACGCACCTCGCGCGGCGCGGCGTGCGCGTGCTGATGCGCCAGGAGGGAAGCGGCAGCCGCGAGCTCCTCGAGCGCCTGCTCGCACGCGAGGGCACCAGGCTCTCCGCGCTGCATGCGGCCGGACATACGGCCTCGACCGAGAGCGACCTCGCCTCGGCCATCGCCGCGGGCGAGGCGGACGCGGGCTTCGGCGCGCGCGCCGCGGCCCGTCTCTTCAACCTCGACTTCGTCGCCGTGGCCGTCGAGCGCCTCGACCTCGCCGTGTCGCGCCGGCGCTGGTTCGATCCGCCGCTGCAGTCGCTATGGCGCTTCGCGCGCTCGCGCCGCTTCGCCGCGCACGCCGAGTCGCTCTCGGGATACGACCTCGCCAACGCGGGCGAGGTGACCTGGAACGATCAGGCGTAGCCGACGCTGCGCCGGTCGATCGCGATCGCCTTCACCAGCGCATGGACCTTCACGCCGGGCGCGAGGCCGAGGCGCTCGGCCGATTCGCGCGTGATGCGCGCGACGAGCGGGGTGGCTCCCACGCGCAGCTGCACGTCCACGATCGCGCCGAACTCGCCGCCCACCGATTCGACGCTCGCCTCGAGCACGTTCTGGAAGCTCGCCGCGCGCGGCCGGTCGAGCGCGAGCGCCACGTCGCGCGAGCGGATGCGCGCGCGCACCGGCTCGCCCGGCAGCGCGTCGAGGTTCGCCACGACGAGCTCGCCGCCCTCGAAGGCGAGCGTCGTGAGGCCGTAGCGCTCGTCGTGCCTCGCGACGCGCGCCTCGATCACCGCGCCCGCCTCGAAGCGCTCGGTCGGCGGCTGCAGGTCGGGGCGCGAGAGGAGCTGCGCCACGTCGCCTTCCGCGATCGTGCGCCCATCGCTCACCAGCACGAGGTGGTCGGCGAGCCGCGTCACTTCCTCGATCGCATGGCTCACGTACACGGTGGGCAGCCGGAACTCGTCGCGCAACAGCTCGATATAGCCGAGGATCTCGGCCTTGCGCGCGGCGTCGAGCGCGGCGAGCGGCTCGTCGAGGAGGAGCAGGCGCGGGCTCGCGAGGAGCGTGCGCCCGAGCGCGACGCGCTGCTTCTCCCCGCCGGAGAGCGTCGCGGGGCGCCGTTCGAGGAGCGCGCCCAGGCCGAGGAGCTCGATCACGCGGCCGCGGTCGACGAAACGCTCCGCGGGCGCGATGAGCTTCTCGCCGTACGCGAGGTTCGCGCGCACCGACATGTGCGGGAAGAGCAGCGCGTCCTGGAACACGCAGCCCACGCGGCGCGCTTCGGGCGCGAGGTCGATGCCGCGTGCCGAATCGAAGAGCACGCGCCCGCCGACCGCGATGCGGCCCGACTGCGGGCGCACGAGGCCCGCGATCGCCTCGACGATGGTGCTCTTGCCCGCGCCCGAGCGCCCGAAGAGCGCCACGATCGGGGCGTCGGCCGCGAACCTCGCCTCGAGGCGGAAATCGTCGCGGCGAAGCGCGATGTCGACCTCAAGCATCGCGGCGGGCGGTCGGGGGCCGGCGCGCCAGCCACTCCGACGCGGCGAGGGCGGCGAGCGAGAGGCACACGGAAAGGATCGACAGCCGCAGCGCCTGCGCATCCTCGCCCGGCGACTGCGTGAAGGTGTAGATCGCCAAGGGCAGCGTGCGCGTCTCGCCCGGGATGTTGGAGACGAACGTGATGGTGGCGCCGAACTCGCCCAGCGAGCGGGCGAAGGCGAGGAGCGCGCCGGTGACGAGCCCCGGCCATGCGAGCGGCAGCGTCACGGTGAAGAAGACGCGCATGCGGCTCGCGCCGAGCGTGCGCGCCGCGAGCTCGAGGCGCGCGTCCACCGCGTCGATGGCGAGCCGGATCGCGCGCACCATCAGCGGAAATCCCATCACCGCGGCGGCGAGCGCGGCGCCGGTCCAGCGGAACGCGAACACGATGCCGAGCGGCGCGAGCAGCCGCCCGAGCGGGCCGTGGCGGCCGAAGAGCACGAGGAGCGCGAAACCCACGACGACCGGCGGCAGCACGAGGGGCAGGTGCACCGCGGCATCGAAGAGCATCTTGCCGGGAAAGCGCTTGCGCGCGAGCACGAAAGCCGTCGCGACGGCGATCGGAAGGCTCGCCGCGACACCCCACGCGGCGACCTTGAGGCTCAGCAGGACGACATCGAGCTCTTCGCGGGTGGGCATCGCCTCACGGAATCGCGCGGAATCCGTAATGCTCCCATATGCGCTTGGTCTGCGGGGAGGCGAGCGCTTTGGCGAGGGAATCGGCCGCGGCGTCCGCGCCCTCGAGCTCCACCAGCGGATAGACCACCGGCGGATGGCTCGCCGCGGGAAAGGTCGCCACCACGCGCACGCCCTTGTCCGCGATCGCGTCGGTGCGATAGACGATGCCGAGCGGCGCCTCGCCGCGCGAGACGAGGGCGAGGGCCGCGCGCACGTTCTCCGCCGGTGCGATGCGATTCCTGACCGCGTCCCAGGCGTGAAGCGACACGAGCGCCGCCTTCGCGTAGATGCCCGCGGGGACCGACGCCGGATCGGCGAGGGCGAGGCGGCCGCCGCCGAGCGCGGCGGCGAGGTCGAAGCCGGGCGCGATCGCGACGCGCGTCGTCGAGGCGGCCGGCGCGATCAGCACGAGGTCGTTGCCGAGGAGGTCGCGGCGCGTTCCCGCCTTCGCGAGACCGCGCTTTTCCACGTAGTCCGCCCACGCGCGGTCGGCGCTGATGAAGATCGAGGCCGGAGCGCCCGCCTCGATCTGGCGCGCGAGCGCATTGCTCGCCGCGTAGGAGACCGAAACGCGGTTGCCGGAGGCCGCCTCCCACGGCTTCACGGCGGCGTCGAGCGCTTCGTGCAGGCTCGCCGCCGCGAACACGACGAGGGTTTCGGCGCGGGCCGCGGCGCTTACCAGGATGATCGCGACGAGGGCGGCGGCGCGGCGCACGAGGCTCCGCAGCCGCATCGCATCGCCCGGCCCCATCGCCATCCCGGAACCGGACGTCACGCGCGGCTTCGCGGGGCCGCGCGTGCGGCGCATCAGGGCGTCGTGCCTTGCAGCAGCTTCTGCAGCTCGCCCGACTGGTACATCTCGCGCATGATGTCGCAGCCGCCGACGAACTCGCCGTTCACGTAGAGCTGCGGGATGGTGGGCCAGTTGGCGAATTCCTTGATGCCCTGGCGGATCTCCGGATCCTGCAGGACGTCGACGGTGTACACGCTTTCCGCGCCGCACATCTTGAGGATCTGCGTGGCGGTCGCCGAGAAGCCGCACATCGGCATCTGCGGCGAGCCCTTCATGTAGAGCACCACCGGGTGCCCGGCGACCTGCTCGCGGATTCGGTCTTGAACACTCATTGCTGCACTCCTTAAGTTTGCCTTCGGCCTACCGTTGTGCTCCATGCTGGAGTGTCGAGCGGCGCGCCTGCCGCGTCCGCTCCAACACGGTCGTTCGTCGCGCTCCGTGCTGGAGTGTTGAGCGGCGCGCCTGCCGCGTCCGCTCCAACACGGATTTCCTGCTCCCGCTATTTTAGCCTTGGCGGCCGCCCGCCACGCGTGCGATGCCGGCGAGGTCGCGGATCGACACCAGGTCCTCGAACCCCGCCGCCCCGAGCAGCCGCGCGGCCGCTTCCGCCTGGTCGTAGCCATGCTCGAAGAGCAGCGCGCCGCCAGGCACGAGATGCTCCTTCGCGTGCGCCACGATCTCGCGGATCGAGTCGAGCCCGTCGGGGCTGCCATCGCTCAGTGCGCGGCCGGGCTCGAAGCGCAGGTCGCCCTGGGCGAGGTGCGCATCGCCGGCCGCGACGTAGGGCGGATTCGCGACGATGAGGTCGAAAAGGCGCCCCGGCACGGCGTCGTACCAGGAGCCGCCGACCAGCTCGATGCGCTCCTCGCACCGATGCGTGCGCGCGTTCCTGCCCGCCACCTCGAGCGCCTCCGCGCTCGCATCGGTCGCGACGACGCGAAGCGCCGGCCGCTCGCAGGCGAGCGTCACGGCGATGGCGCCGCTGCCCGTGCCGAGGTCGAGGACGGATGGATTGCCGGCCCGCGCCTGGAGCATGCGCGGCGAGGCGCCGCGGCAATCGCGATCACTCGAGAGCCCGTCGACCTGCCCGAGCGCCGCTTCGACCAGCGTCTCGGTCTCGGGCCGCGGGATCAGCACCGACGGTCCGACCTCGAAATCGCGCCCGTAGAACTCGCGCGTGCCCACGAGGTAGGCGACCGGCTGGCCGAGCGCGCGCAGCGCGACCAGCATGTCCATGCGGGCGTCCTGCGTCTCGGTGAGCACGTGCATGGGATTCGCGGCGACCCACGCGCGGTTCACCTCGAGCACGTGCGCCATCAGCACCTGCGCGTCGACGCGGTCGATCGCCGCGAGCGCATCCTCGAGCGCGGCCTTGACCGTGTGCATCACGCGCTCCGCGCGAGGGTCGCGAGCTGCTCGGCCTGGTGCTCGCGCGCGAGCGCGGAGGTGATCTCCTCGAGGTCGCCGTCCATGATCGAGTCGATCTTGTGCAGCGTGAGGTTGATGCGGTGGTCGGTCACGCGTCCCTGCGGGAAGTTGTAGGTGCGGATGCGGTCGGAGCGATCGCCCGTACCGACGAGGCTCTTCCTCTCGGAGGCCTCCTTCGCCTGCTGCTCGCGCGCCTGGCGGTCCTTGATGCGCGCGGCGAGCACGCGCCAGGCCTGCTCGCGGTTCTTGTGCTGGCTCCTCGCGTCCTGGCACTCGACCACGATGCCCGTCGGAAGGTGCGTGAGGCGCACCGCCGAATCGGTCTTGTTCACGTGCTGTCCGCCGGCGCCGCTCGCACGGAAGGTGTCCACGCGCACCTCCGAGGGATTGATCTGCACGTCGGAGACGTCGTCCGCCTCGGGCATCACGGCCACGGTCGCCGCGGAGGTGTGGATGCGGCCCTGCGTCTCGGTCGCGGGCACGCGCTGCACGCGATGGCCGCCCGACTCGAACTTGAGCCGGGAGTACGCGCCCTGGCCCACGATGCGGGCGATGATTTCCTTGTAGCCGCCCGCCTCGCCGGCGCTTTCCGACACCACCTCCACCTGCCAGCGATGGCGCTCGGCGAAGCGCGAGTACATGCGGAAGAGGTCGCCGGCGAAGAGCGCGCTCTCGTCGCCGCCGGTGCCGGCGCGGATCTCGAGGAAGAGGTTCTTCTCGTCGTTGGGATCGCGTGGGACGAGCATGCGCTCGAGGTCGAGCTCCAGCTCGGCGAGCTTCGCGCGCGCGGCGCCGATCTCCTCCTCGGCGAACTCGCGCATCGCCGGGTCCCGCGCCATTTCCTGCGCGGCGTCCAGGTCCTGCGCGGCGTTGCGATACGCGACGAAGGCCTCGACCACGGGGAAGATCTCGGCGCGCTCCTGCGAGAGCTTGCGGAAATCGTCGATGTCCTCGACCACCGCCGGGTCGGAAAGCCTCGCGTCGATCTCCTTCAGCCGCGATTCGAGGCTCGCGAGCCGGCCGGCGATGGACTCCTTCATTGCTCGTTCGCGGGGTGGTCCCCTTCGGCTTCCGGGAAGAGGACGCGCACCGCGTTCGCGAGGGCTTCGCGCTCGCCCTCGGAGGCGTGCGAGAGCGCCTGGGTGGGATGGTGCATGAACTTGTTGGCGAGCCCCTTGGCGAGCGATTCCAGCACCGCCGCGGGATCCTCGCCCTTCGCGAGCCGCGCCTTCGCCTTCGCGAGCTCGATCTCGCGGTATTCCTCGGCGCGCCGGCGCAGCTCCACGATCGCCGGCACCGCGGCGCGCGCGCCCTGCCATTCGCGGAATGCCGCCACGTGCCGGTCGACGATCGCTTCGGCCTGCGTCACGGCGGACTTGCGGGCCTCGGTCCCCTGCTGGACGATCTTGCCGAGGTCGTCGATCGAATAGAGGAACACGTCCGCGAGCTCGGCAACCTCGGTCTCGACGTCGCGCGGCACCGCGAAGTCGACGATGAACATCGGGCGGCGCTTGCGCGCCTTGAGCGCGCCCTCGATGAGGCCCTTGCCGAGGATGGGGAGCGAGGAAGCGGTGGCCGTCACCACGATGTCGAACTCGGCGATGCGGGCGGGAAGCTCCACGAGCGCGACCGCCTGGCCGCCGAAGCGCTCCGCGAACTCCTCGCCGCGCGCGACCGTGCGGTTCGCCACGACGATCGACTGCGGTCGCTGGGCGACGAAGTAGGTCGCGGCGAGCTCGACCATCTCGCCGGCTCCGATGAGGAGCAGGCGGGTGCGCGAGAGGTCGCCGAAGACGTTCTGCGCGAGCTTGAGCGCCGCCGAGGCCATCGAGATCGACTGCGCGCCGAGCGCGGTTTCCGTGCGCACCTGCTTCGCGACCGAGAACGTGGTCTGGAAGAGGCGCGAGAGATGGCTGCCGATCGTGCCCGCGCTCTCGGCCGTGCGCACCGATTGCTTCACCTGGCCGAGGATCTGCGGCTCGCCGAGCACCATCGAGTCGAGGCCGGCGGCGACGCGGAAGGCATGGCGCACGGCTTCGGAATCGCGGTGCGAATAGAGATGCGAGGCGATGGCGATGCCCGATTTCTCGGCCTCGCGCTCGAGCCAGGCGCGCACCGGCGACTCGTCCTCGGCGCTGCAGTACACCTCGGTCCGGTTGCAGGTCGAGACCAGCACCGCCTCCGACACGCCGGGCTGGGCGGCGAGCCGCGCCAGTGCCTCGGCCTGCAGCTCCGGCGCGAAGGCGAGCTTCTCCCGCACTTCCAGTGGGGCGCTGCGGTGGTTGAGGCCGAGGACGTGGAGGGGCATGGTGAGCCAAAAATTATAGCAGCGGGCCCTCTGTGGACTTTGCCATGGCGCGCGGGCGCCAGTTCCGGGTATGATCGGACGAAACTTTACAAAGAGAACGAACAAGGCGCATTATCGCACTGATTTTTAACGAATACTTCAATGGCTGCCCAGCCGTCCCATTTCAGCGCCCTCGGGCGCGCGCTCGTCCAGCAAGGCCGCCTGCCGCAGGCCGATGCGGCTGCCATCCAGTCGGAGGCGAACCGCGCGGGCGTGCCGTTCGTGCAGCAGCTGGTCTCGTCGAAACGGCTCTCCGCGAAGGAGGTGTCGCTCTTCGCCGCGCAGACCTTCGGGTATCCGCTGCTCGACCTGAACGCGGTCGACCTGGACCAGCTTCCGGTCAACCTCATCGACAGCAAGATCGTCACGAGCCACCGCGTGGTGGCGCTCGGCAAGCGCGGCAACCGGGTGTTCGTCGCGATGTCGGATCCGTCGAACGAGCAGGTGCTGCAGGAGGTGAAGTTCGCCACCGGCATGACGATGGAGCCGGTGGTGGTCGAGGACGACAAGCTCGCGACCATCGTGCGCAAGCTGCACGAGTCCTCGACCAAGGCGCTGGAGACGGCCACCGAGGACGTGGACCTCTCCGGCATCGAGGTGAGCGACGGCGACGCGCAGCCCGAGGTCGTCACCGAGGACATCGACGACGCGCCGGTCGTGAAGTATGTGCAGAAGATCCTGCTCGACGCGATCAACGGCGGCGCCTCCGACATCCACTTCGAGCCCTACGAGAAGTTCTACCGCATCCGCTACCGCACCGACGGCATCCTCTACGACGTCGCCCAGCCGCCGCTCGCGATCAAGGAGAAGATCGCCTCGCGGATCAAGGTGGTCTCCCGGCTCGACATCTCGGAGAAGCGCGTGCCGCAGGACGGGCGCATGAAGATGACGCTCTCCAAGACGCGCGCGATCGACTTCCGCGTCTCGACGCTGCCCACGCTCTTCGGCGAGAAGATCGTGATGCGCATCCTCGATCCGTCGAGCGCGACGCTCGGGATCGACGCGCTGGGCTACGATCCGGACCAGAAGGAGCACCTGCTCGCCGCGGTCCAGCGCCCCTACGGCATGGTGCTCGTGACCGGCCCCACCGGCTCGGGCAAGACCGTCTCGCTCTACACGTGCCTCAACATCCTCAACAAGCCCGGGATCAACATCTCGACGGCGGAGGACCCGGCGGAGATCAACCTGCCGGGCGTGAACCAGGTGAACGTGAACGACAAGCAGGGCCTCACGTTCGCCACCGCGCTCAAGGCCTTCCTGCGCCAGGACCCGGACATCATCATGGTGGGCGAGATCCGCGACCTGGAGACCGGCGAGATCGCGATCAAGGCGGCGCAGACCGGCCACATGGTGCTCTCGACGCTGCACACGAACGACGCGCCGACGACCCTCACCCGCCTCATGAACATGGGCATCGCGCCGTTCAACATCGCCTCGAGCGTGATCCTCATCACCGCCCAGCGCCTCGCTCGCAAGCTCTGCTCGTGCAAGAAGCCCGAGGACATTCCGGAAGAGGCATTGCGGCGGGCGGGATTCAGCGAGGAAGATCTGGACGGCACATGGCAGCCCTTCGGTCCCGGCGGCTGCGACCTGTGCAAGAATACCGGGTACAAGGGCCGGCTCGGCATCTACCAGGTGATGCCGATTTCCGAAGAGATGGAGCGCATCATCATGAAGAACGGCACCTCCATCGACCTCGCGGACCAGGCCCGGCGCGAAGACATCCGCGACCTGCGGCAATCGGGACTGCTCAAGGTGAAGAGAGGCCTCACGTCGCTCGAGGAGATCGAGGCCGTGACCAACGAGTAGGGAGAATCAGCCATGGCAGTGATCGCCAAGAAGCCGGACACCGGCAAGGACGTCAAGCTCTACAACTACGCCTGGACCGGCAAGGACAAGGCCGGCAAGGTGATCCGCGGCGAGGTGCGCGCCGGCGGCGAGCACGTCGTGCTCGCGCAGCTGCGCCGGCAGGGCATCCAGGTCACCAACGTCAAGAAGGTGTCGCAGCGCGGCGGCAGGAAGATCACCGAGAAGGACATCACGATCTTCACGCGCCAGCTCGCCGTCATGATGAAGGCGGGCGTCCCGCTGCTGCAGGCCTTCGAGATCGTCGCCCGCGGCCACGCCAACCCCTCCGTGGGCAAGCTGCTCCTCGACGTCAAGACCGACGTCGAGACCGGCTCCTCGCTCTCGCAGGCGTTCCGCAAGCACCCGTTGTACTTCGACGCGCTCTTCTGCAACCTGGTCGGCGCGGGCGAGCAGGCGGGCATCCTCGACACCCTGCTGGACCGGCTCGCCACGTACAAGGAAAAGATCGTCGCGATCAAGGGCAAGATCAAGAGCGCGCTCTTCTATCCGATCGCGGTGATCGTGGTGGCCCTGATCGTGACCGCGGTGATCATGATCTTCGTGATCCCGGTGTTCAAGGACCTGTTCAAGAGCTTCGGCGCGGACCTGCCCGGTCCTACACTGGTGGTGATCGCGATATCGGATTTCTTCGTCGCGAACTGGTGGTGGCTCGCGGCCGTGATCGTCGGCGGCGTCTGGGGCTTCTTCTACTCGTGGAAGCGCTCGAAGACGATGCAGCGCTTCATGGACCGCCTGTTCCTGCGGCTGCCGGTGTTCGGCGAGGTGATCCGCAAGGCGGCCATCGCGCGCTGGTGCCGCACCCTCTCGACGATGTTCGCCGCGGGCGTGCCGCTCGTGGAGTCGCTCGATTCGGTGGCGGGCGCCGCGGGCAACTACGTGTACTACGAGGCGACCAAGAAGGTGCAGAACGAAGTGTCGACCGGTACCGGCCTCACGACCGCGATGACCAACTCGGGCGTGTTCCCGAGCATGGTGCTGCAGATGACCGCGATCGGCGAGGAATCCGGCTCGCTCGACCAGATGCTCGGCAAGGTGGCCGATTTCTTCGAGCAGGAAGTGGACGAGGCGGTCGAGTCGCTCTCCTCGCTGATGGAGCCGATGATCATGGTGATCCTGGGCGGCCTGATCGGCAGCATCGTGGTCGCCATGTACCTGCCCATCTTCAAGATGGGGGAGGCGGTCTAGCGCGTTCGCGGCGGTCGGAGCGCAACGCCACGGGCGCGGGGAGCGATCCCCGCGCCTTCGTTTTCCGGCCCCATACCCATGGACGTCCTCGCGCTGCTCCAGGAATCGCCCGCATGGCTCCTCGCGACGGTCGCCGTGGTGGGGCTGTGCGTGGGCTCGTTCCTCAACGTGGTGATCCACCGGCTGCCGCGCATGATGGAGGCGCAGTGGCGCGCCGAATGCGCGGCGCTCGACGGGCGGGAGCCGGCGCCCGTCGAGGCGTTCAACCTGGTGACGCCGCGCTCGCGCTGCCCGTCGTGCGGCGCGCAGATCACCGCCCTGCAGAACATCCCCGTGGTGAGCTGGCTCGCGCTGCGCGGTCGCTGCGCCTCCTGCCGCGCGCCGATCAGCGTGCGCTATCCGGCCGTCGAGCTCGCCGCGGGCCTGCTCGCGATGCTCCTCGCCTGGCGGCTCGGCTATTCCGCGGCGCTCGCCCTCGCGCTGGTGTACGGATGGGCGCTCCTCGCGCTCACGTTCATCGACCTCGACACGCAGCTCCTGCCCGACGACATCACGCTCCCGCTGCTGTGGCTGGGCCTCATCGCGAACGCGTTCGGGCTCTTCACGGACCTGCGCTCGGCGGTGATGGGCGCCGCGGCCGGCTACCTGGTCCTGTGGCTCGTCTACTGGGCATTCCGCCTGCTCGCGAAGAAGGAAGGCATGGGCTACGGCGACTTCAAGCTGCTCGCCGCGATCGGCGCGTGGACCGGATGGCAGGTGCTGCCCGTCGCGATCGTGGTCGCCGCGGGACTCGGGGCGATCCTCGGCTCGCTCTCGCTGTGGCTCTCGCGCAAGGGCGCCGATACGCGCATCCCGTTCGGGCCGTACCTCGCGCTCGGCGGAATCGTGGCGTTGCTCTGGGGACGCGCCGCGGTCGTCGCCTGGCTCGGGCGATTTCCCGGATGACCTTCACCGTCGGGCTCACCGGGGGCATCGGCTCCGGCAAGTCCGCGGTTTCCTCGCGGCTCGCGCTGCTCGGCGCGAGCGTGGTGGACACCGACGTGATCTCGCGCCGCCTCACCGCGCCGGGCGGCGCGGCGCTGCCGGCCGTGCGTGCCGCGTTCGGCGATCGCGCCATCGCGCCCGATGGCGGCCTCGATCGGGCCGCGATGCGCTCGCTCGCCTTCGCGGATCCGGCCGCGCGCGAGAAGCTCGAGTCGATCCTGCACCCGGCGATCCGGGCCGAGGCCGACCGCGAGCTCGCCGCGGCCTGCGGGCCCTATGCCGTCATCGTCGTGCCGCTGCTCTTCGAGACGCGCGGATACGTCGATCGCGTCGATCGCAGCCTCGTCGTGGATTGCCCCGAGCCGCTGCAGGTGGAGCGCGCCGCGCGCCGCCCCGGGCTCTCGCCCGAGGAGGTGCGCGCCGTGATGCGCGCGCAGTGGCCGCGCTGGCGCCGCCTGCAGGCGGCCGACGACGTCGTATGGAACGGCGCGACGCTCGAGGCGCTCGAAACGCAATGCGACGCGCTGCATGCGCGCTACGCGTCCGTTCGAGCGCGCTAGATTTGTCAATGCTCCCGCATTGCCCCACAATCGCGCCCAAGCCTAGGCGGGGTCCGTGATCACGTACGAATATCCCCTCAACGAAAGGGTGCGAACGCTGCTGCGCCTCGAGGATCTGTACGAGCGGGTCGCGTACTTCCTCGCGCGCGAGACGCCCCACGACCACCACGCCTGCCTCACCGGCGCCTTCGAGATCGTCGAGGTGGCGAGCCGCGCGGACCTCAAGAGCGACCTGCTGCAGGAGCTCGACCGCCAGCGCACCTTCCTCGAGGCGCTGCGCAACAACCCGGCGATCTCCGAGGAGAAGCTCGAGTCGGTGCTCGCGGAGATCGACTCCGCGTTCGCCAACCTGCACGCGACCTCCGGAAAGACCGGCCAGAGCCTGCGCGAGAACGAATGGCTGATGGCGATCAAGCAGCGCGCCGGCATCCCGGGCGGCACCAGCGAGTTCGACCTGCCCTCGTACCACTACTGGCTGCACCATCCGGCGGCGCGCCGCCGCGAGGACCTCTCCGCATGGCTCAGGCCGCTGCTGCCGGTCCACGCGGCGCTCGCGATCGTGCTGCGCGTGCTGCGCGAGAGCGGGCGCACCGTTTCGCTCATGGCGTTCCAGGGCGTCTACCAGCAGACACCCGCGGAGAAGCCGGCGCAGATGCTGCGCTTGACCCTCTCCGATGAACTTCCGTGCGTTCCGGAGATCAGCGCCAACAAGTACGCCCTGAACGTGCGCTTCCTCCTGCCCGAAGGCGTGCAGAAGAGCCGCGTGTACGAGCAGGACGTCCCGTTCGAGCTCGCATTCTGCAACCTGTGACGCGATGAGCCGCGAAGGCGGCGCCGGCTCGCCGAAGGCGGGCGCGCCGCGCACCGTTCCCTGTCCCGCCTGCGGCGCGAAAAGCGTGTTCGAGCCGTGGAATCCCTGGCGGCCGTTCTGCTCCGAGCGATGCCGCACCGTCGACCTCGGCGCGTGGGCTTCGGAGTCCTATCGCATTCCGGGCAAGCCGGGCGACGAGGACGCGGGCGATGAAGAAAAGCCGGAGCCCGAGGAGTAGCGCTTTCGGGCTTTCTTTGCGCGCCGACGCACGCTCGGCTAAAATGGGCCGGTTTCAAGCGGCTTCTCCGATGGCTCTTCCTGCGGATTCCGCGCCGTACGTCCACGTTTCGGTCCCCAATCGCTCGCTCGCACCGCTGGGTCGGCGCCTGGTGATCGGAACCATCGCCGCGACGATGTTGTGCATCGCGGCGGGCGCGGCGCTGATCGGCGCGTGGCCCGTGATGCCCTTCGCCGGGCTCGAGGTGCTGCTCGTCGCCGTCGCGTTCCGCGTGGTGCAGATCCACGACGAGGACTTCGAGCGGCTCGAGATCGACGAGAACGAGGTTCGCGTCGAGGCGCGCCGCGCGAGCAGGACGACCCGGTTCGTCGCGCACCGGCCGTGGGCGAAGGTGGTCGTGCGCGACAGCGGCATGCGCTGCACGCTGCGCCTCGCGTACCGGGGCCGGTCGGAGCCGCTGGGGAGGCTGCTGTCGGACGAGGGAAGGCGTGCGCTCGCCGCGAGGCTGCGTGGTCGCATCGCCGTCACCGCCAACTAGAGAAATTCGGACAACAAAGGTCTGGCCATGCATCTGAAACACCTCCGCGCCTTCGCCGCCCTCGCGGCGACGCTTCCCGTTTGCCTCGCGGCGTCCGCCTCCTACGACGTGGACATCCTGCCGCCCGCCTCGCCGATGGCGCAGGAAGCGTACGACCTGCACTGGGGCATCATGTACGTGTGCATCGCGATCTTCGTGATCGTGTTCGGCGCGATGTTCTGGTCGATCTTCCGCCATCGCCGCAGCAAGGGCGCGCAGGCCGCGCAGTTCCACGAGAACACGACCATCGAGGTGATCTGGACCATCATCCCGTTCCTCGTGCTGATCGGCATGGCGTATCCCGCGACGAAGACGATGCTCGCGATGAAGGATCCGTCGGGCGCCGACCTCACCGTGAAGGTGACGGCGTACCAGTGGCGCTGGGGCTACGACTACCTGCAGGACGGCGTGCACTTCTTCTCGAACCTCGCCACGCCGCGCGACCAGATCGACAACTACGACGGCAAGGGCGCGCCGAAGAACGACCATTACCTCCTCGAGGTGGACAAGCCCCTCGTGGTGCCCACGGGCAAGAAGGTGCGCCTGCTCATCACGTCGAACGACGTGATCCACGGCTTCTACGTGCCGCAGCTCGCCGTGCACCAGTACGGCATCCCCGGCTTCATCAAGGATTCCTGGTTCGAGATCGACAAGCCCGGCATCTATCGCGGCCAGTGCAGCCAGATCTGCGGCAAGGAGCACGCGTTCATGCCGATCGTGGTGGACGCGCGCACGCCGGAGCAGTTCGCGGCTTGGATCAAGGAAGAGAAGGCGAAGATGCCGCCGCCGCCCGCCGCGCCGAGCGGGGCAGCACCCGCGGAAGCCGCCGCGGGGCAATCGGCCGGCAACGCGCCGGCGAGCGGCGCCGGCGGCGGCAACAAAGCGCCGGCCGGGAAGATGAGCCTCGCCGACCTGAAGGCCGCCGGCGAAAAGGTCTACACCGCGAACTGCGCCGCCTGCCACCAGGCCAATGGCGAGGGACTCGCCGGCACCTTCCCGCCGATCGCGGCCGGCAAGCCTTTCGCCGCGCCGGCGGCGCTCACCAAGCCGCTCGCCGATCGCGGCTTCTTCAAGGACGGCAAGATCGTCGAGGGCCCGGCCAAGGAGCAGGTGGACATCGTGCTGCACGGCATCGCCGGCACTCCCATGGCGTCCTGGGCGCACCTCACCGACGAGCAGGTCGCCGGCGTCATCACGTTCGAACGCAACAGCTGGGGCAACCACGGAGGCGAGGTCCAGCCGTCCGAGGTCGCCGCCGCCCGCAAGGCGAAGTAAACCCATCGCATCCACGAGGAAACCGGAGCCACCATGAGCACAGTCGCGCACGCTCACGACCACCCCCACGGCGAAGCCCACGAGCACCACGGGCCGCCCCACGGCATCACGCGGTGGCTCTACGCGACCAACCACAAGGACATCGGCACGATGTACCTGGTGTTCTCCGGCATCATGTTCTTCGCCGGCGGCACGATGGCGATGCTCATCCGCGCCGAGCTCTTCGAGCCCGGCCTGCAGCTCTTCAATCCCGAGTTCTTCAACTCGCTCACCACCATCCACGGCCTGGTCATGATCTTCGGCGCGATCATGCCGGGGTTCGTCGGGCTCGCGAACTGGCTGGTCCCGATGCAGGTGGGCGCGGCCGACATGGCGTTCCCGCGCCTCAACAACTGGAGCTTCTGGCTGCTGGTGCCCGCCTCGCTGCTGCTGCTCTCCGGCTTCCTCGTGCCGGGCGGAGCGATCGCCTCGGGCTGGACGCTCTATCCGCCGCTCTCGGTGCAGCAGGGCATCTCGATGGACATGACGATCCTCGCGATCCACATGATGGGCGCGTCGTCGATCATGGGCTCGATCAACATCATCACGACCATCCTCAACATGCGCGCGCCGGGCATGACGCTCATGAAGATGCCGATGTTCGTGTGGACGTGGCTCATCACGGCGTACCTGCTGATCGCGGTGATGCCGGTGCTCGCGGGCGCGATCACGATGCTCCTCTTCGACCGCCACTTCGGCACCAGCTTCTTCAGCGCCGCGGGCGGCGGCGATCCCACGATGTTCCTGCACGTGTTCTGGTTCTTCGGGCACCCCGAGGTGTACATCATGATCCTGCCCGCCTTCGGGATCATCTCGCAGATCGTCCCGGCCTTCGCGCGGAAGCCGCTCTTCGGCTACGCCTCCATGGTGTACGCGACCGCCTCGATCGCGATCCTGTCGTTCATCGTGTGGGGCCACCACATGTTCACCGTCGGCATGCCGGCCGCGGCGAACCTGTTCTTCATGTACGCGACGATCCTCATCTCGGTGCCCACCGGAGTGAAGATCTTCAACTGGATCTCCACCATGTGGCGCGGCTCGATGACGTTCGAGACGCCGATGCTCTTCGCGATCGGCTTCATCTGCCTCTTCACGATCGGCGGCTTCTCGGGCCTCGTGCTCGCCATCGCCCCCGTGGACATCACGCTGCACAATACGTACTACGTCGTGGCGCACTTCCACTACGTGCTCGTGTCGGGCGCGCTCTTCTCGAGCATGGGCGGGGTGTACTTCTGGCTGCCGAAGTGGAGCGG